>CADAPC010000007.1 GCA_902789725.1 uncultured Bacteroidales bacterium | reverse complement strand
TGTATTTTATGGTCATATCCCACTCCTCTTTTAGCACCCACGAAGGCAACTTATTGCTTTTGTCTGTAAACAGATAAGCCGTAGGTTTCCCCATTGATACGTAATGAGAATATCCTCGAAGTTCCAAAGCTGTATATGCACCTACAACACAACTTTTACTGAGTTGCGTGTTATATGACGATACAGCAGCAAATAAGCTTGGTTCTGTCCCATGTATCTTATAAACTCCTTTCGATATACGATCAAGCCATCCACTTTTCATATAAGCATACTGACCACGAGCATCCAATCCCTGACTTGAAAGCCACGAACCAAACAAGACCGATTCATTGGGCGCCGCCTCTAATATTTGCTGTATTTTTGTAGCCATCTTCGTTTATTTTATGAATACCAGCATAAATTTATTGCAAATATACCCTTCTTATTTTACCAAGCCAAATATTTTCCTCAAATAATGATGGTTTTTATAGAAATTTATTCTCAAATTCGTATTTTTAGCGAATTTAAGAGCAAAATACTCGCATAGAACTACAAATAGAGATACAATTGCCTACCAAAAGAAAATTAAGGTGATAGCTCGGAGAATTTCTTGGTTCGGTTTAGTTTATCGCCATATTATATATCCATTTCAAGATTCGCAAGTTGATTAATCTATAAATCTTCTAACGAGGCACTGCAAACTTACATAAAGCTCTCACCCAATAGCCATTAGGTTTTGTTCCTGTTGAAAGCATTTGCAGAATTTAAAAAGGATTATAGTTTTCAGGCACAAAGTTTCGGCTTTGTGCCTTTTTTGTGCGACGAGGGTTCCCTTGTGTGCGCACACGCACCCATTTGGAAAGGAGTTTGTGGGTCTCAGGCAAACTTTTTTACGTTTTATTTGGATGTTTCACTTTTATTCACTTACTTTGTGTGCCAAACAGCAAGATTGTGTCAAATGAATCAGAAAGAAGGCATACTGATGGATAAACTGAGGGTTACGGCGAGAAAAGTCGTGCCTCCTGGTGGGCATGTGTGGCTATACGGGTCAAGAGCACGAGGCACAGCCCACGATGATTCTGACTGGGATTTGCTCATTCTTTTAGATCAGCCTGAAATTACTACCGCTGACGAGGACAACATAGCGTACCCCTTGGTGGTGGAGGGTTGGAAAAACGACTTTTCCGTTAGCCCTCAAATTTATATTGTAGAGGAGTGGAGGGCACGATCGCACACACCTTATTACAAGAATGTAGAACATGACAAAAAGGCAATTCTATGAGTCTTAAAGAGGAAGAACGTAAAGCCCTTGTTGCACTTTATTGGGGAAAATGTGAGGAGACGCTACAGGATGCCCGTTGCAATCGTGAACAGAAGCGTTGGAATGCAACAGCCAATAGGCTCTACTATGCATTATTTATTTGGTTTTTCACTCACTTAATCGTACCTTTGCACGATGTATGGTTAGTTTGGCCATAAGAGAAAACAAAAACTACATGTTGTTACCATATTACAAAAAAGGAGCTATTGAAGCTGGCTGCGACGAGGCTGGCAGGGGGTGTCTGGCAGGTAGCGTGTATGCAGCAGCGGTCATTCTGCCAACCGACTACCACAACGACCTGCTGAACGACTCGAAGCAGTTGACGGCCAAGCAGAGGTATGCCTTGCGCGAAGAAATTGAACGCAACGCTGTGGCTTGGGCATTAGGCATTGTGACGGCTCAGGAGATTGACGAAATGAATATACTGCGAGCCAGCATCGCCGCCATGCATCGAGCCATTGACGGGTTGAGCGTGAGGCCAGAGCATCTCATCATCGATGGCAACAGGTTCATTCCTTACAAGAAAGATGGTGAAACTGTGCCCCATACCACCATTGTGAAGGGCGATGGAAAATTCCTTTCCATTGCAGCAGCATCCATTCTGGCAAAGACCTACCGTGATGACTACATGAAGGAACTGCACGAGGAGTATCCTTTCTACGGATGGAACCACAATGCAGGCTATCCGACCAAGGAACATCGGCAAGGGATTGAAAGACACGGAACTACACCCTATCACCGCTTGTCGTTCAATCTTCTGCAAACGAAACAGCTCGAACTCCCCTTCGCCAATTAGGGAAAATCCCCCTGTAAATAGGAAAACACTATTTGCAAGAGATTTCATTTTGCCGTAACTTTGCATCGTAAACAAAAAGATTATTAACTCGGTCACACGGCAAAGCAGCTGTTAAGGTTGAAAAAACAAAGCAAGGTCTGCCAAACCTGCGACTACAAAACAGAAAAAACTATGAAGGCTTTAAGAACTCTACTCACAGCAATCGTTCTCCTGGCAGGAGCAATGACGATGAACGCTCAGCGCATGAGCATCGTGGCAATGCAGAACAATGCGAGGTTCTTGACCGACCGCATGGCATACACGCTGGGCATCCGCGACCCATTCCTCATCGATGAGATTTATCGCATCAACTACGACTACATCTGGGGAGTGAATGAATACCTGGACGACGTGGCTTTAGGCTACTACTATGACGATTATCTGGCTGTGTGCACAGCTCGCGACATTGCTCTGCGCAACTTGCTGGGTGTCAGCATCTGGAACCGTCTGCTGGGTTACAACTATTTCTATCGTCCCATCGTGTTTGCTAATCGTGGCTGGCGCTTCAGCATCTACGATTTCGACCGCTATGGACGTCACCGCTACTATTATGCTGCACCTCGCCCCATAGCACGGGGATATGCAGGCGGACACTTCTTCCGCGGAATGGCTCCAAGAGGTGGCAGGGTTGTGGCACCCGCTCATGTGGCAGTGCCCCGTGGTGGCACACCTGACATGAACCGTCGTGGCTACAACGGCAGCTACAACAACCATGTGGACCACAATAGCAATGTGGACATGAA
This sequence comes from uncultured Bacteroidales bacterium, assembly GCA_902789725.1. Taxonomy (GTDB): domain Bacteria; phylum Bacteroidota; class Bacteroidia; order Bacteroidales; family Bacteroidaceae; genus Minthosoma. The sequence continues at coordinate 53,157 of CADAPC010000007.1, read as the reverse complement.
CCGAGGAGGGAACATGAATTACAACATGAACCGTGGCGAAAGAACGAACAACATGCCACGCACAAGTGCCACTCCGCGCACTGCAACACCCAACGCAGGAAACGGCATGCGCAGCGGCAGCAATATGAACAGCTCCTCGCGCCAAAACACTCGCATCACCAACGCACCATCCTACAGCAATGCCTCCATGGGCACTCGCAGCAATGCAGGCACTGTAGGCCGTGGAGGTGGAGCAGGCGGTGGCGGACGCAGATAAAAACAAATATTGACGTATAAAACACTAAACAAAACGCATGAACAAGAACGAGAAATTTGTCATCACCATCAACCGTGAGCTTGGTAGCGGCGGACGTACCGTCGGGCGTCTGTTGGCTGAAAAATTAGATGTCCCCTACTATGACAAGGCTGTCATACAGGCATTGCAGGAAAAATATAAGCTTACTGTCGATGAAATTGAGAATCTGAAAGGCCGCAATCACAGTTGGTGGGCCGACGTGGAGCGGATACTGAGGATTGGCACACGCATCACCACCGACTACTATCAACCTCAGGTGGACGACGTGCCTGATGTGTTGACCACCGACGAAATGTTCCAAACAGAGACCCTACTTCTACAAAACCTCGCCGAAGAAAAGTCGTGCGTGGTGGCAGGTCGCAGTGGCTTCCACGTGTTCCGCTCCCACCCCAACCGCCTGAGCATCCTCATTCAGGCATCGATGGATTACCGCATTGAACGAGTGGCTCGCAAGCAGAACAAGACTCCTGAAGAAGCTCGCAAAATTATCATGCAAGTAGATAAGATGCGTGAAAATTATGTGAAGAAATACACGGGCACTTCTCGTTACGACACCCGCAACTACCAACTTGTCATTTCAGCCGACGGGAAGACGGAAGAAGAAATGGTGGACTTGATTATGCTTTACATTGCATCGTAAATTGCCCCCACACAAGCATTTGCAATACGGAGAAATTGAAGGAATCCACGCGAAACAAGCCGTCTTGCGCGGATTTTTTCATGTATTTTTATGTTTTACAACACATTCCGCATTTTTTATTTGGAGGGAATGCGTTTTTTTCTTATCTTTGCCACGCGTTATTCTTAAAAAGCAAAGACTTATCGGACAGAAAGGCTAAAGCAGAGAAAAAACGAAAAAGAAACCTATTGATTACCCCCTAAAGAGAAAGGACAGACAGATGAAAGTAAAAGTAAACAGACGGACAATTGACCTATTTGAAGGCGCACGCGTGAAGCATGCGTTGCTGAAGTATTTTATCGAAAGGAAACAAAGTGCTGCCCATATTGACAGTTTGGAAGTGAGGGACGCAGCTGGAGAACTTCTCGACCACGATGCCCCGGTAAACGTAAATCCGCAGATTTATTTCAGGTAGGTTACAAAAGTGAAAGAATGTGTTTCATGTCTTAAAAGTGAATTGGTAGATTATTTGTAATTTTGCAGCCGAAAACTAAAAAACTATATCGAATAATCTTTTCCAAAACTTTTAATCCATGAAATTGAAAAGTACATTTATTGCGCTATCTACATGGGTGCTGTCGCTGAATGCGGTGGCACAGGAGACATACGGCAGTTTACCTCCTTTGCATGTGGATGGCAACCAACTGAAAGATGAACAAGGCAACAAAGTGGTGCTGCATGGTGTGATGGACACACCCAACACTTACTTTAACGGCGGACGCTGGCAGGGGTCGAAAGCCCAAGGATGGTGGGACGACTACAACGACACAGGCGCCAAAAACTGCCGCGCTTATTTCAAGAAACTGTTCACTGCCATTACTGACCACGAACAAGGTGCTTACTGCACACTGTTCCGCTTGCACTTGGATCCTGCATGGACCAACGGCAACAGTGGAGCTTGGAAGGTGGACAGCAACGAGAAGGGTGACGGTGAGGCCGACATCAGCAAATATACGGGTACAAGGCTGACAAAATTCCTTTCCTCGCTGTTTGTACCTTTGGCTGAGGATGCAATGGATCATGGCTTGTATGTTATCATGCGCCCTCCTGGCGTGTGTCCCGAATACATCCACGTGGGAGGCAGTTATCAGAAATTTCTCTTAGACGTGTGGGACCGCGTGAGCAAGAACGCAAAAGTGAAGCAGCATTGCGGACAAATCAGCATCGAGCTGGCCAACGAACCCAGAAATGTGCTCGGAGCAGACGGAAAAGCCAGCGAGCAGGCACTCCACGACTTCTTCCAACCCATTGTTGACAAAATTCGCGCCAATGGATTCAATGGCATCATCTGGGTGCCTGGATCAGGGTGGCAATCCAACTATCGTGACTATGCCAAATACCCCATCACAGGCGAGAACATTGGCTATGCCGTGCACAACTACGCTGGCTGGTATGGCAACAGCGACGACCACTGCGACCCCACCAATGCCATCAGGGAGTTCGGCAATTCCGTGCCCATCATCCGAACGAATCCTATCGTCATTACCGAAGTGGATTGGAGTCCACAAAACTCGAAGAACATTAAGAACTACAATGAGATGGGGCAACCCACCTACGGAAACTATGGCACTTGGGCCACTGCCTCTACCTCCAAGTGGGGCAAGGCTTACAAAGCCATCCTCGACCACTTTGGCAATATCTCCATGACGCTGACTGGCACAGGTGACTATATTGACATTGATGACTACATCAACAAGAAGAAAGTGACTCCCGCCTTCAAGGTGGCAATGGAAAATAACGGTGTGGATCCTTACGAAGCTTGCGGTGTGGCTTGTTTCGACTGGTATGAGAAATATGCACAGGAAAACTACCCATCGGCCGAACGCTATCAGGAAATGCAGGAACTTCCTGAGAATCCGTTTGCGATGCAGAAGGGATATTTCAACCCCTCCCTCCTCTACGAAAGCACAGCCACTATTGCCACCACCCTTTCGTCGGTTACGCTGAAAAAGGGCGGCTGCTCAGGCTGGAGATTTGAAGAAGAGCTGGATCTTTCTTCCTACAATTATTTAGTCGTCAGCCTTATGCGGAATGCACCTAAAAACACTTATTTCAAAATCTGGGACTCTTCGAACATTGCCAACGAACCTTACATTGTAGATATGAGTTCGGCTAAGGATTTCAAGATTGACCTGCACGAAATGAAGACAGCTTCTGGCGCTCCCATCGATCCCACGCACATTCGCGTTGCAGGATTCACGTCGCCTGATGCCGACCAAAACATCTTTGTAAGGACGGTGTTCCTGTCAAACGATGGAGAAACACAAGCCAATGCCATTCTTGCTCCTGAGGCAGCCATGGCTGAAGGAACTCAGGCCATTCACTACTCATTAGATGGACGTGTGATTCCTTCAACTCAGAAAGGCTTCCACATTGTTAAATATAGTGACGGAACAGTGAAGAAAGTTTTGGTGAATTAAGAGTTAATATAAAAATATCGTATGATGAAACGCATATATATTTTTCTCCTTGCCACTCTCTGCTTTTCGCTGTGGGCACAAGCCTACAAGCAGGAAAGTATAGACATTACAGTAGATGGCAAGAAACGCAATATGGTAGTGTTCACGCCGAATGTGCAACAGAAGAGCATGCCATTGATGATTGTTACTCACGGAATGAACCAAAGTCCTGAATACCAATACGATTCGGACAAGTTCTACAACCTGATTGACACCGCCAAATTTGTGGTGACGTATCTGCGAAGCGATGGCAACACATGGGACATTGGAGGAACGAAAGACCAGAACTTTGTGTTGAAGACCATTGACGAGATGGTGACTCGCTATGGCATCAACACCAACCGCGTGTATTGGTCAGGATTCTCAATGGGTTCGATGCTGATGTATCATTGCATGGCGAATGTGCAAGACAAGTTTGCCGCTTTTGCCCCAACAAGCGGGGTGCAGTTTAGCGAACAGCCCTGGACGAAGTGCAAGAAGCCTGTGAACCTCATCCATTGTCATGCCTATGGGGACGATGTGTTCAACTACAATGACTACGACATTCACGGCTATGTGGAGAACATGGCAAAGATGAACAAGTTCACCACTTACATCAAGTTGCGGAACTACAATCCTGGCAGCTGGTTTACTGGCGACAAAGAGGTGTGGAGCAGTGACAAAAACGGCAGCGTGGTGGAATTGTTCTCCTACAACAATGGCGGACACTGGCCCATGGATGGCAATGCAAGGGAAATTTGGAACTTCTGTAAACGGTTTAGCTTAAAGTCGTTACAAGAAGAGTATGAGGAAGTGTACAACAAAGCCAATGACCTAATCATTGAATGGAAAGACACGCCCGAGATGACATCCAAGGCCGTTTACACAACGCTGAAAAAAGCGTTGGAAACTTTTTCCGAAGAGCGTGTCACCACCAATGCCCAAAAGGAGAAGGCCATCCAAAACTTGAACACCTTCATTTCACTCTTTGAGAAGAATTGTGCCAATGTTACGAAGGTGACGAATGCAGGTGCCATTGACCAACCCGACGGGTTTGACCCCAATTTCCACATTTACCTCTGCTTCGGACAGTCAAACATGGAGGGAAACGCTAAGATTGAAGCACAGGACCGTACTGGGGTTGACCCTCGATTTAAGATGATGGCAGCGGTGGATATGCCATCTTCTGGCAGGAAGAAGGGGGAATGGTACACGGCTTTCCCTCCCCTTTGTCGCGACTACACAGGACTTACCCCAGCCGACTACTTTGGCAGGGAAATGGTGGCAAATTTGCCAGAAGACATCACCGTGGGAGTCATCAACGTGGCTGTGGGCGGAGCGAGGATTGAACTTTTCGACCAAGATGCCTGTGCCGACTACATTAAGGGGGAAGCCGATTGGTTCAAGAACTACTGCAAGGAATACGGCAACGACCCCTATAAGGTGCTCATCACGCTGGCAAAGAAGGCGCAGAAGCAGGGAGTCATCAAAGGCATCCTGCTGCATCAGGGATGTAGCAACAACTCGCAACAAGACTGGCCAGCCAAGGTGAAGCGTGTGTATGTGCGCATGCTGCACGACTTAGGACTTAACGAGGAGGAGACTCCGCTGCTCATTGGCGAACTGCTGGCACAAAACATGGGCGGTGTGTGCTGGGGCCACAACAATGTCATAGCTTGGACACCAGAGGCTATTCCGAATGCGCACGTCATTTCCTCAGCCGGATGTAAAGGTGCATCGGACGGATTACACTTCACGGCAGAAGGTTATCGCAAGCTGGGCAAGCGTTATGCAACAAAAATGTTGGAACTCTTAGGGCAGAAGAAAGAGATTGACTTCGACACATCGGAAACCTACTTCCCCATGAAAAAGGATGCGTTCAATCCTTCGTTCCTGTACAGAGGAAAGTTTGTAGGCGCTTCCTCATTGGCCTCTTTCACCCCCGGGCAGGATGGTGGCATTGGAGGCTGGCGCTTCAGCAAGGGTGTAGATTTGTCTTCCCACAACTATTTGGTTGTCAAACTGGCTCGCTCGTTCAACTGCAAGCCGGTAGTGAAAATTTACGACACAGACGATGTGCTCAATCCTTGCTTCAGTTATGAAATGAACAAAGACAAAGAGGCGGTGATAGACCTGAAGAACCTAAAGGATGCGAACGGCAAGGCAATTGACCTCACCCACATCTATATGGTAGCATTCCAGACAGATGCATCGCAAACCCTCTACATTACCAATGTTTATTTGAGTCAAGACGGCACCACTCCCACTACAGCTATTGACGAGGTGCAAGCCCCTGGCACAATAGAAGATGGTTTCTATTACGACCTCTTAGGGCGCCGCGTGCTCCAACCCGCTGCAGGCATCTACATCAAGAACGGCAAGAAGGTGCTGGTGCATTAATCCAACAATTTTGTGAGAGCCTCCTGGTTCTCAGGCTGAGAATAGAACGTGACGAACTCCTTTGGCGACATGCCGAAGTACTCGTGGAACGAGGTGGTGAAATAGGAATGGCTGTTGAAGCCAACCTTATAAGCCACCTCGCTGATGTTTACGTCATTATGAATAAGGAGATAGGCCGCTTGCTTGAGGCGGAAAGTCTTCAGGAAGATGTTGGGCGACACACCATAGCGTTCCTTTACTTTGCGGTTGAGGTGTACACGGCTGATGCCCACCTCATCGCTGAGTTGCTGGACAGAGAGTTCCGGATTGTCAATGTGTTCTTTAACCACCTCTTCCCAACGAGCAAAGAGCCTGTCATCGGCACTTTCCAAGTCAGGTTTAGGCAAATCCCTGTTCAGTTCCGTACGGTTGGCTTTGATGCGCAAATTTTGCCTTACATTCAGCACATGGCTGATGGCAGAGCGGAGCAGCATCATGTTGACAGGTTTCTCCAAATAGTGATCCACCTGTATGTCAAAACTCCGCAGCTGCAACATCTCGTTGCCCTCGCCTGTCAGCATAATGACAGGAATGTCTCTGGTTTCCAAATGGTTTTTAATCTGCTGACACAATTCAATGCCATTCCCATCGGGCATGTGATGGTCAGTCACCACCACATCAGGACGCTGTGTAAGCACCTGCTTCCATGCACTGTTGCCAGAGAAGGCACAACTAATGTTGTAGTCCTTACTGAGCTGATTGCTAAGGAACTCTATCATTTCAGCATCGTCATCAACGAGCAACACATTCGCCTTTGACGAATTCTCAGCTACAGGCTTTGAGCCGAAATAAGGGAAGTGAAGAACGAACTCCACGCCATCAGGCTCCGTATTCTGCGCTTTGATGGTTCCGTGGTGCATTTTCACCAATTCATACACAAGGTTCAAGCCAATACCGGAACCCGTCGATTCGCTGCTGGCACTGCCCTGATAGAAGCGTTCCCACAGGTGCTTCAGGTCCTCTTCGTTGAACTGCGGGCCACTGTTGTAGAAACGGAGTTCCACCTTTCCGTCCACTACATCGCTCTTCACCTTCACCTTGCCCCCTTGCGGTGTGAACTTAAAGGCATTGGAGAGGAGGTTGGTGATGATTTTCTCGAAGTGGGTCACATCCAGCATCATCGGCAATTCTGGCTGCACATGATGGATGGTAAATTCTATTTCCTTCACCGAAGCCACCCCCTTGAACTGTTCAAACACTTGGTCACTATACTTCACATAGTCCTGTTCCTCCAATTTCAAGGCCAACTGTCCAGCGTCAATTTTGCGGATGTCCGTAATTTGTTTCACAATGCCCAACAAGCGGTCGCAATTTCGCTGCATGACGGTGTAGAGCGACTGGTGTTCGGCATTCGTGTCCTCAGCAATCAGTTGCTTCAAGGGCGACTCAATCATGGTGAGTGGAGAGCGCAGCTCGTGGGTGATGGAAGTGAAGAGCTGCAGTTTCGCTTCCTTCATGCGACCACGCTCTGCGGCTTCCCTTAGCAGTTCGCGCTGATGCTTGCGAGCTTTGATGAGACGATAGATGAAGTAAGCAAGAGCCAGCGCAATAATGACATAGACGAGGAACGCCCAAATGGTGGCATACCAAGGAGAAGCCACATAAATGTCGATGCTGTTTTCGATATATTCCGTCGGATTGTCCTCCAAATAAGCCCTTACCCGCAGTGTGTATTTACCAGCCGTCAGATTGGAATAACGCGCGTATGGAAGAGGAATATCGGTGTGCCACTGGCTTTCGAGTCCTTCAAGCAAATATTCGTAGTGAATGCGCTCCGGATCGCCCAATTCCACCGACGAAAACTCAATGGTGAAAGTAGCATTGTCATTTTCCAAATAGACGTTCTTGGCATAAAGAATATTGGCATCCAGTGTCTCAGTGTGCGTTGCCGTGATGATGTTGGTGAAATACACATGCTTAATTTCCGATGGGCGGTTGCTGATCAGTTTTGGTGTGAAGCAGATGATGCCGTTGTCACCTCCAAAGAGGATGTAACCCATGCCAGGCTTCACTGCCGAATTGCGATGGAACTCCCCTATCTGATAGCCGCTGAAGGAGGAGAAGTTCTTCACCAGTCGCGTCTTCTTGTCAACAGAGGCAATGTTGAGGCGAGTGGCCAGCCAAATGTGGTTGGGGGTGGTGACGATGGCACGGACAGAGGGGCACGAAAGCCCGCTCTCCTTGGAGATTTGCTCCTGTGTTTGGGTTTTCGTATGATAGATGATGAGACCCTCGTCAAAAGCAATAAGAATGTCATCGCCATCCTGCACAATTGCATTGGCATTGCATATTTTATCGCCCAAAGCGGTGATTTCGCCATGCTTGCCTGTTTGCTGATTATAGTAAACCAAGCTGTTGCTTGTTCCCATCCAGAGAGTGTGGTTGGTGTCAAGCAAGAGGCTGTTAATCCACTGGTTGTAGGGGAAAGGAATGTGGAGCTGCTCGGCAGTCTTCTGCACCACATCAATGCAATAGATGCCGTGTCCATTGGTGCCCACAAGCAGTTGGTCGGTTTGTTCATCGTAATACATGGTCATCACCGTTTCTTGGCTCAGATGCGACAACCCCTGATCAGTCCATTGCCCATCGGCAAAATACTGCACGCCGCCGCCATAGCTGGATGCCCACACCGTGCCGTGTTTATCAATTTTTATGTCCTGAATCAGCAAAGAGTTCAACCCTTCGTTGACCGCACGGGCTGTTGCCAACCTCATGCCGCTGGTGGTGAACACCCCACATCCATCGGTTCCCACCCAGTAGTTTTTGTCTTTGTCAATGGCGATGGATGTGACACAAGTGGCATTCTGTCCGTTGGCTATGGGCGAGATGGGATGATAATGGAAGCAGTCGCTCTGTGGAGGGATAACCACGATGCCCTTCTGCAGCAGAGCGGCAATGACATTGCCTTTCTGATCCTCCTTCATGTCCATCACCTTACCGTAAGCAATGGCGAACCCTGCCATCTGAGCATAAATGTTGCTCAAGGCAGGCATCCCCCCCTTGTTGGTGTACTCCCAGATGCCTCGCCCGTCCGTGCCCACCAGAATGCGGTTGTCGTGAGTGCGGATGATGGAGGTGATGTAGAGGTTGTTATCGGGAAAATTAATCTTTTCCACCAAGTTTTGCTTCATGTCGTACTTGAAGAGTCCGTGGTTCGTGCCAATCATCAGCCCTTCTTCCGTTTCGAGGAGGCTCTCCACAGTGTAGTGATGCACCAGCAAGGAGGCCTCAGGCGAATAATTCAGCTGCTTCGCCTTCATCGTGTTCAAATCCACAAGAGCTAAGGGCCCCGTCTGGGTGGCAAGCCACAGGTGGTTGTGCCTGTCAATCATGGGTTCAGCAGCAAAGAGGTCACCAATTTCGTTGTTCAGCTGATTGGAGAGTTTTTTGTCCACTTGCAGTGTCTTAGTGTTAAGCACAAAGGTGCCAAACCCGTCGGTGGTGACCAGCTTGCAGTCAGGCTTCGGATAGTCGATAATATTGTTGGTGGCAAACCCATAGATGCTGTCCTCCTGCTCGCTCAGGAACACATGTTTTAACTTCATCGTGCGGGCATTGAGGAGGAAAAGTCCGTGGGAGGAACAGAGCCAGAAGTGGTCGTCGTCGGCTTCCTTCACGCAGAAAGCCGTCTGAAACAAGTCACGCCCCCCATCGGTAGTGGTGGGCAAGTATTGGAAATGGTTGCCGTCGAAGAGACCCACCGATTCGGCACCAGAAATCCAGACAAAACCTCTGGAGTCGATGTCGATGCCATGACAATTGCTGGTTCTCAGCCCGTGTTGGTTCGTGTATAATCGTGCTACTTGAGCATGGAGTTGATATGTAGGAAGCAGTAAAAGCAGGAAGATGGGCACCACCATTCTTCTCACCATTGCAGCAAAAAATAACCCTTTCATGGAGTGATTAGTTAAGTTAGTTTGAAAGTTTAAGCACACAAAGGTACATCTTTTTCTGAAAACAGGAGTAATTTTCCTCATGTTTTTTATAGAAATGAAACAAAAACTTTCAATTATGTAACATTGGTACACAAAAGGAACAATTTTTTCTTCAAAAAATGGAACAATCTTTTTTAATGCTGAAAAAGCATCTTGCGCATTTGAAAGAAAGCACGTAATTTTGCATAGTTTTTTCCTAAACCAAGTTTTATAACTTTATCTATTCTTTTTACATTATCTATTATGAAGAAAGCATTACTTCTGACATCATGCCTCTTGCTGGGCATGACAAAGCTCTCCGCTCAAGTGCCCGATGCATCGAAGTGGAAGGTGGGTGATGACATCACTGACCAAGTGAGCTGGGGCAACCTCAGTTTCGAGAATGACCCAATGGACTTCTGGAAATTTGAAAGCACCAAGGGTACGACCACCACAACAGGTGGACTCTTTGAATGTTACGACGGAGAAAACGCCGACCTCTATCAGTACGTGCAGCTGCCAGCTGGTATGTACAAGGTGGAGTGTCAAGGCTACTACCGCTGTGGTACTTCTTGGGACGACGACCCCAACAGCTATGGGGATGAAAGCAGATGGGAGGACAACGCTGAGATTTACGTACAAAACGGCACTTACGACATCACCAGCGACAAGTTTACAGGCGGGCGTTCCTTCTCCAATCCGCTCATGCCTCGCCTCTTCGACTTTCAGGACACAAAGATTTACGACATGCACGAGGCAGGCGATGCCGACCCAGGATGGGACATGACCGACGGTGATTACGGTGCAAAAGGATGGGGTCCCACCTCTGTGCCCGGATCGTTGAAGTGGTTCCAGGCAGGCAAATACATGCCCTACGACGAAGACGATGTCACTTACAACACGGTAAACTTCTTCCTGGTGGATGACGGCTACGTGCGCATCGGTGTGAAGAAGACAGCCGTTCGTAGTGCCGACTCCTTCATGGCCACTAATTTTAAAATGTATTACATGGGCGAGGCTGGTGAAGCTGCCGAACTGATGGCTCTACAGGACGACATCACCGACTACTACAAGAAGGTGGAAGCCATCCGCGACACCTATGACGGCGGTTTGCTCTACACCCTGCTGGGCGATGCCCTCATGGAAGAGATTGACGGTGCGTTCGGCACTGTTTCCAACATGTCGAAGGAAGAGTGCGAAGAGGCTCTGCCCATCATCATTGCGCTCTACGATAAGGCTCTCCAAGCTCAGGAAGCTCGTACAAGACTGGCCGACGTGATTGCCGCAATGGAGAATCTTGCTTCTAAGACTGACTATGCTGGCAAAGCAGCCTTCAACACAGCTTTGCAGAATGCACAAAGCCTGATTGACCCCGACAACGAGGACGTGGAAGGCGACTTCGACTCGTTCGACAATGCTTACAACGAGCTATTGGCCGCCCGCGTGGTTTATCTGCAGACACAAGACAAGGTGGACGGAGCATACGACTTCACCTCCCTCATTGCATATCCTTGGTTCTGCAATCCTGAATTTGAACCCACTTGGGACGCTGGTGCTAACTGGTGGGCACCCAATCAGGCAGCTCTCGATGCCGGTTGGAGCGATTATGATGACGTGGATGGTACTGGCAAGGGCCGCAGCGACGAAGGAAAGGCCGAAGCCACTCCTATTGCTGACAAGGTGACCATCTCCAGCAACTCCAGCGTGGTGGGTCAGTGGTATCAGGTGAACAACGGACTCGTCATCTACTGGAACGACAACCTGAGCTGCGCCAAGAAGTGGGATATGCCACACACCGACGCTGACGACTACCAGCGCGACATTGCTCAGCGCATTACAGGTGTGCCCAATGGCTACTACAAACTGAAGGCACTTGCACAGACTTGGATGAACGACTGGAACGATGCCGACAAGCTCTGCAAGAACCGCATCTTCATCCAGTCGGGCGAAAACGTTTCCGAATCAGCTTACCTCGAGCCTGGTGGCTGGTGGGGCAAGGACATCAACCAGTGGAAAGAACTGGAAACCGACATGATCCTCGTCAGCGATGGCGAAATCCTCATCGCTTGCCGCGACAACGGCTTCTCAGCCGTGACAGGCTTCCGCCTCTACTACTATGGCGAAACTCCTGACTATGCTACACTCATCCAGCCCGAAATCAATGCTGTGAAGGAAAGCATCGATGGTTTGACTTGGGCAGGCGACAAGGCTGCTGCCAACAAGATTATGGCCGACATACCTGCCGAAATCAACGACGACGCAAGCTTCCAGCTCACCAAGGTGGTGTTGGGCGAAGCTAAGGAATATGTGGCTAACGCTAACAAGGCCATCAACAACTTCAAAGCCGACCAAACTTACACTGAGCTGATGACTCAGTACGAAGATGAAGAGGAGCAGGCCATTCTGACCAAGGCTCTCGAATATGCCATCATGCTGGGCACAACTGAGAGCGACACTTACGAACTGGTAGAAGGTGCCAACACAGCCGCTGCTGCCTACACCACTTATCTGGCCACCTACGAAAAGGCTAAGGCATACAACTCCGCAGCCCTCAACGACCTCCTAACCAAGCAAGCAGCCGTGCTGAAAGAGGCTTACCAGGAAGCAAAGGTGCTTGACAAGTACGTTCAAGAACTTGCTTTCCCAATGAACATTGCCGACATGGAAGCTAAGGGTGCAGGCGATGCAACAGAGGCTCAACCACTCGACATCACTTCTATGATGAAGAACCCCACCTTCGCCGAAGGTCCTATCCGCGATATGATTGCCAACACCTCTACAGAGGGTGCTCCAGGTTGGGATTGCGAATTCAACGCTACCATCAACGAATACGGACGTGAAAATGCCGAACTTTGGAACAAGGGTCCATTCACCTTCTCTCAGAAGATTGCAGGTCTCCCAGCCGGTACTTACGAACTTCGCGTCAAAGCCATCTACCGCGATGGTAACGACGTGGGTGCTCAGCGCTTCGAAGCTTACCAGACAGCTAGCGATGAAGAGACTTGGAACAACCACAACGCACAGCTCTTTGCAAGAACAAGCGACAGCAACGACGAGTTCACTTACGTCAAGGCCATCGAGTCGCTCATCAGCAGCGAGAACTCCTTCACCGAAGTGGTGACTCGCTACGACAAGGAGGAAGACATGCCTGAACCATTCCCAGTGAACATCACCACAATGGCTCCCACAGGCGAAGGTGAAGACGTGGAAACTGCAAGCTACAACCACGTGGCCGAAGGCAGCTACCCATTCGACGAGAAACTGACAGTGGGCGAAAACACTTACTACTTCCCAGCGTCCATGTACGGCTTCTACATGTGGTGCGTCAACAAGCCTGAGGCTGTCACCAACAAGGTGCAAATCACCATCAACTCTGGCGACGTGCTTGAGGTGGGCATCCGCAAGACTGACGCCATCGGCAACGACTGGGTCATCATGGACGACTTCGAACTCTACTACCTCTCTGGCGACACCTTCAAGAATGTTCTCACTGGCATTGCCGAGGTGACTCCAGCCACTCAAGCTGGCAATGATGCCATCTACAACCTCGCTGGTCAGCGTGTGGACAAGAACTACAAGGGCATCATCATCCAGAACGGTGTGAAGAAGTACGCTAAATAATTGATTGCAGAATATATGAACATCAACATCTGCTGACTGGCAGTAGTGTTGATGACACGAAAGGGGAATGCACACCACAATCCTCTATTCAAAAACCCAGAAGTGGCAGCTGTCGAGAGGACAACTGCCACTTCTTTTTCTTCAGCCACCGCTGGAGCTATTCATTCTTTCAATCATTCAATTGTGCACCAGCGTGCCAATCTCCTGACCCTCCATCACCTTTTTCAAGTTGCCCAGAATGTCCATGTTGAAGACATAGATGGGCAGGTTGTTCTGCATGCACATGGCGGTGGCGGTGATGTCCATCACCTTCAGCCCCTGCGCAATCACGTCGGCGTATGTGATGTCGTGATATTTCGTTGCGGTGGGGTCCTTCTCAGGGTCGGCTGTATAGACACCATCTACACGCGTGCCCTTCAGCATCACGTTGGCCTCAATCTCAATGCCGCGCAGGGACGAACCCGTGTCGGTGGTGAAGTAAGGCGAACCGGTGCCGGCACTCATAATCACCACCTCGCCGCGCTCCATGGCCTCAATAGCCTTCCACTTGCTGTAGAACTCACCGATGGGTTCCATCCTGATGGCCGTGAGCACGCGGTTCTTTTGCCCCACGGCATCCAGTGCGCTGGAAAGGGCCAGCGAGTTGATGACTGTGGCGCACATGCCCATTTGGTCGCCCTTCACGCGGTCAAATCCCTTGCCTGCTCCGCTCAATCCGCGGAAGATGTTGCCACCGCCGATGACGATGCCTATCTGCACCCCCATCTCAGCTATCTCCTTAATTTGCTGGGCATACTCGTTGAGTCGCTCCACGTTGATGCCCTGCTTCTGTTCGCCTGCCAAACTCTCGCCTGAGAGCTTCAGCAGAATACGTTTGAATTTTGCCATATCTATATTCTCGTTTTTTTGTGAATAACCTCTTGGATAAAGTGCTGCAAAATTACCACTTTATTTTGAACAGACCAAGAAAACGCACACAGAATTTGGAACAGCCCAAGAATCGTACCCGAGGGGTACACTATGCCGTAGTCGAGGGGTACGGTTCGCCATCGGGAGGCTTCGCCACGGGGCAAAGGAGGTCACTACCGCTCGACAAAGGAGTGGAAGGAGTGTGGGGGGAGGGGGGCATTGAGGTACTTACGCCCCAGTTGAATCGTCACATCGCGCTGCTCGGCTGTGAGGTTGCCCACAATGGCCACACGCTTGTTGTCGGGCCGCACGAAGACAATGGCAGGTGTGCCGTGTGTTTCGTCCTTGCTCTGGTAGGCAATCATGCGGCTGCCAGGGGGAACCAGGTTGGAGAAGTGCTTCACCGCATAGTACTCTGCCGTGTAGCGATGCTGGCGCGTTTTCGAGTCCACCTGAATGAGGGCGTTTTGCCGCCATCCCCACGGACTCTGGCCGTTGTCGCAAAGTATGAAGTTCCAGATGAAATATTCGTCGCATCCACGTCCGATGTAGTCGCACAGCAGATGGAATGTGTGTTCGCCCTGAGTCCAATCCATCGACCCGTTGCCACACTCGCTCTCCGAGGAAATCATGTGCAGATGAGGGTAGCGGCTGCCCAGACGCGCCAAGTGTTCGCGGCATTCCCACTGGATGCCCAGCCCCTGCACTTCGTCTTTGAGCCCATCGACAATCTTCTCCACGTAGTCGATGCGGTTTGTGTTGAATGTACCCAGATAGAGTTTCACTTCGGGGTGCAGTTTGGCCAAGGTGGGGCGGAGGTAGTTGCGGTTGAAGTTCTGTGTGCCTTCTGCAGTCCAGGCACAGCCAGGATAGGGAGTGTAACTGTAGGCCTCGTTCTGATACATCACCATGTCGATGGGGATTCCCTCTGCGGCATAAAGGTCGATAAAGCGGCAGAACATGTTGGCGTAGGCTTGCAGATAGCGTTGGTCTTGGATGAAGTAGTTCTGTGAGGCCAGACGGCGCGGGAACACACCGCTGCGGTCGCCCAGAAGTTTCATCTCGTCGGGGTCGGTCTCCTCATTCGAATCGTAGAGCAGATAATCCTTCTCTTTGGGTTGCTGGTTGAAGGGGCTGCTCAGCACGGGGTAGTCGTTGTTGATTTTCATCCATGCAGGCGGACTCCAGGGCGACATCCAGAAAGTGAGGTCTGGCTGCCACTTCTGTGCCATGCGGATGAGGCGAATCACGTTCTGCTTGTCATGCTCAATGTTGAAATATTTGAGGCCGAAATCGCCTGCCACCGTGTCGCACGAGTACCATGCACGGCTGTAGTCGTTGGCATTCATGGTCAACCGGCCGCGCATGAATTTCAGTTCGCCATCGGGCGAGAAGAGACGCTGCATCACCTCCTGCTGGGCATCGGCCGAGAGCAATTCCAGCGCATCAAGGTCCAACTCGTTGAAGCAGGTGCCCCATGCCCTAAATTCGTGTCCTTTCTCGGTGCCGTCCACTTGCAGCAGAGGCTCCTTGGCCCCCTTTGCGCTGAGCGTCACTTTTGACTGCTGCCAGGCTTCTGCCTCCGTTGTGACATAGTGTCTGAACGTCTGCGCGCCGCTCTCTGCAAAGACAAAAAGGCTGGATGCCAACAAAATCATTTTTATCATTTTTGTGTCCTTTTTTGAATGATGGCACAAAGTTATGGATTTTTCTCTTTTCCGCAAAAGAAACTTGAACAAATATGTTTTTTTCAGTCTTTTTTTTGCGCCGCTGTCGGATGCAGAGGAATTTTTCGCCAGACATTAAATACGAAAAAACGGTTTTCTTTTTGTTTTGTTCTTGCTTATTCGTACCTTTGCATGAATTTCTAACTTAAACTCATCTTTTCTTATGAAGTCATTGGAGAAAATCTTTGCAGGGAAACTGCTGAACATCAAGGCCATCAAGCTGCAGCCAGAAAACCCCTTCACCTGGGCAAGCGGATGGAAGTCGCCCTTCTACTGCGACAACCGCAAAACACTCAGCTACCCCGAACTGCGCAACTTCGTGAAGCTGGAAATATGCCGCATCATCGAGGAGAACTTTCAGAACGTGGACGCCATTGCAGGTGTGGCCACAGGAGCCATTCCACAGGGCGCACTGGTGGCCGACGCACTCTTCAAACCCTTTGTGTATGTGCGCAGCAAACCCAAGGACCACGGACTTGAGAACCTCATCGAGGGCGAACTGAAACCAGACATGAAGGTGGTGGTGATTGAAGACCTCATCTCCACAGGCGGCTCATCGCTCAAGGCGGTCGAGGCCATCCGCAACAACGGCTGCGAGGTCATCGGCATGGTGGCTAGCTACACCTACGGTTTCGACGTGGCGAAGAAAGCTTTCGACGAGGCTAAGGTGAAGCTCATCACGCTGACCAACTACGAGGCAGTGCTGGAGGTGGCGCTCAAAACGGGCTACATCACCGAAGAGCAAATCCCGGTACTGAACGAGTGGAGAAACAACCCAAGCGAATGGAGAAAATAAGTGAAAAGCTAAAAGTGAAAAATCTAAGAATCCTTTGCTGATGAGTTGCCAACAGCCCGAATGGCTGGTAACTTAGATTTTTCACTTTTCACTATTCACTATTCACTTAAAAACAGTTAGTTTTTATGGCTAAATACGAAAGCAAAATCAAGCAAGTGCCCTACAGTCAGGGAGCAGTGTATGCCAAGCTGTCTGACTTGACCAACTTGTCAGTCATCAAGGATCGCATCGACGACCCCAACGTGCAGGCGCAGCTGCCTGCCGACAAAATAGACGAAGTGCGCAAGGCCGTGAGCCAAATGGAGTTCACCGCCGACACGGTGAGCGCGCCCGCAGGACCCATCGGCACCATTGCCGTGAAGATAGTAGATCGCGAACCCGAAAAGTGCGTGAAGTTCACCTCCACCAACTCGCCCGTCAGCTTCAAACTCTGGATTCAAGTGCTGCCCACAAGTCCTACGGCAAGCAAACTGAAGGTGACCATCGATGCCGACCTCAACTTCTTCATGAAGCAGGTGGTGGGCAGCCATCTGGAAAAAGGAGTGGACAAATTTGCTGACATGCTGGCAATGATACCGTATGAGTGAAAAATGAAAAGTGAAAAATGAAAAATCTAAGTATCCTGCCATTCGGCTTTGTTGGTACTCCATTTGCACAGTAACTTAGATTTTTGGCTACGCCGAGCTAAAGGTTCACTTTTCACTCTTCACTCTTCACTTATCCAAAGGTAACTTAGATTTTTCACTATTCACTTTTCACTCTTCACTTAAAACATTGTCATATGGACAAATTGTGGACAAAAAACGTCTCGATGACGAAGGAGATAGAGAAGTTCACCGTGGGAAGAGACCGCGAAATGGACCTCTATCTGGCTAAATACGATGTGCTCGGCTCAATGGCGCACATCACCATGCTGCAATCCATCAACCTGCTCACGGCCGACGAGCTGAAGCTCCTCTTCAAGGAGCTGAAAGCCATCTACCGCCAAGCTGAAAAGGGCGAGTTTGTGATTGAGGAGGGTGTGGAGGACGTGCATTCGCAAGTGGAAATGCTGCTCACACGCAAGCTTGGCGACATAGGCAAGAAAATCCACTCCGGGCGCAGCCGCAACGACCAAGTGCTGGTGGATCTCAAACTCTTCATCCGCGACCAAATCAGGGAGATTGCCACCCTGGTGAAAAGCCTCTTCGACGAACTCATCGCCCAGTCGGAACGCTACAAGCACGTGCTCATGCCCGGCTACACACATCTGCAGGTGGCCATGCCCAGCAGTTTCGGTTTGTGGTTCGGTGCCTACGCTGAGGGGCTTGTCGATGACATGCAGTACCTGCAGGCGGCTTGGAAAGTCACCAACCGCAACCCGCTTGGTTCAGCAGCCGGCTATGGCAGTTCTTTCCCCTTGAACCGCCAGATGACCACCGACCTACTCGGCTTCGACTCCATGAACTACAACGTGGTGTATGCCCAAATGGGGCGCGGCAAGACGGAGCGCAACGTAGCCTTCTCCATGGCAAGCATAGCCGGCACATTGGCCAAGTTAGCCTTCGATGCCTGCATGTTCAACTCGCAAAACTTCGGCTTTGTTCGTCTGCCGGCCGACTGCACCACCGGCTCCAGCATCATGCCTCACAAGAAGAACCCCGACGTGTTTGAGTTGATCCGAGCCAAGTGCAACAAACTCCAGTCGCTGCCTGTCACCGTCACGATGATTATGAACAACCTTCCCGTCGGCTACTTCCGCGACCTGCAAATCATCAAGGAGGTATTCCTCCCAGCCTTCGACGATCTCAAGGACTGCCTGCAGATGACAGCCTACATCATCAATAAGATGGAGGTGAACGAGCACATCCTCGACAACCCCATCTATGACCCCATGTTCTCCGTCGAAGAAGTCAACCGCCTCGCCCGCGAAGGCATGCCCTTCCGCGACGCCTACAAGAAAGTGGGACTCGACATCGAGGCAGGCAACTTCACCCCCAACAAGAACATCCACCACACTCACGAAGGCTCCATCGGCAACCTCTGCAACGACAAGATACAAGCCCTCATGGACGACGTGGTCAGCGGCTTCCAGTTCCAGAAGATGGAAGAGGCAGTGAAGAAACTGTTAAACAACCCATAAAAATGGACAGATAGCCCCATAGACATTACAACATAAAGAAGCGTTGACTTTTTGATTCTTGTATTCTGAATTTCGCCAAAAATACACAGCCAAGATGATAGAAGTTGATGCTCGCGTTTTAGGCGCGGGCTGAGACTTGTATCTGGCTGGAAGGCGTTTGGCGATGCCGAGAATACGGATGCAATATCAGTACCGCGCCACTTCTTATCACATATTAACGATATTTACGCTATCGGCTGTCACATTTTCAGCAAAACCTGCGTATATATAATAAAGGAAGGACCGATAAATCGAAATGGATATGAACAAGCAAACCATCATCACCGCACTGCTTGCCCTCTTTACGATAGCAGGGCAGGCAAAGGAGAAAACGAGAGTGTGGGAGCAGCCCACCACAGAGTATGGAACCAGTTATGGCGATGGATTCTTCAACCTTGCCCTCGATGTGACGAAGGTGGAGTTGAAGGAGACGGAGACCGTGGTATATATCACGGCTATGCAGCGTTCGGACTATCCCGACTTCAGTTTTCAGTTTGTAGGAGACATCTATCTGAAGGTGGGCGAGACACGCTACTCCCTCACCTCTGCCGACGGCATCGAACTGAACAAGTTTGTGCAGACGAACAAAAACGGCAAGCGCGACATGGCGTTCCACTTCCAGCCGTTGCCGCAGGACACGAAGTCGTTCGACTTCATTGAGGGGGATGGCGACCGCGCCTTCCAGATAAAGGGCATCAAGCCTGTGGAAGAACGCTGGAAACAACTGCTACCTTCCTATTGGCGCGATGACCAGACTGGCAACTGGGAACTGGCACTTTTGGAAGATTGTGCCATCTACCAATGCAAGTTCTGGACATACGAAAAGTGCGATGTGAATCCCCTGACGGGCGAGGCGACCATCGTGATGCGCAACGGCAACGACGAGTTGAAGGTCACAGTGGACAAGGACAAGAAGGGCAAGCGCACCATGCAGATAGGTCGGCAGAAAGTGACTTATTCCATGATAACGAGTCGCTTCATGCCCGACTACCCCACCCAAGACACACGCACCGACTTTGCCGATACTGGCTACAAGATGGACACCGTTACGGTGGTGGGTTGGCTCAAGGATATGCCCGAACAGTACAAGCAGTTGAAGACTTTCGAACTGCTGTACACCGACCTCCTCACAGACGACCAGACATCTGCATACGCCGACTTGGACTCGTTGGGACGCTTCACGGTGAAGATTCCCGTCTTGAACAGTACCGAGTTCCGCTGCGACTGGCAACGTTGCTTCCTCCGCACCATGTTGGAGGCGGGCAAGACCTACTTCATGCTCTACGACTTCAAGGAGGGTCGCCGCTACTTCATGGGAGAGGATGCACGTTTGCAGAACGAAATCTTCAAGTATCCGCTCAGTTGGGAATCCGTTCGCCTATATGAAGGCAGGAAAGGAGCAGGAGAAGGCGATGAAGCATTGTTCACACCTTACATTGCCTCGGTTGACAGCCTCCTCAAAGTGCAAAATGCCTACACCGACTCACTCTGCAAGGCGCACCCGACACTCTCCACTCGTTATAACCTCTACAGAAAAGGCGCGACCCTTTCTGGACAGGCATGTGACTTTGGGCAGGCACGTTTCAGAGCCAAAGGCTTCAACCTACCCGACAATGCCCGACAATATGCCTACGACACGTTTTGGACAAAACTACAGAAGCCATACACCCTGCACAGCGAACTCAGCACATTCCTGCGCGACTATCTGGACGATGCTGTACAAGAACGTAGCACCTCCATTTCGTTCAACTTCAAAGACCACTATAAGGAATTAGCCTCGAACGACAAGGAACTGGCTTTGCTCAGCCGATGGAGCCTATGGATTGACGAGGCAACGGCTGCCGTCAATGCCGAGTCCACCGACGAGGCCAAGCAGCACAAAGCCGAAGAACTCAATGCCCAAAACGCTGATATGCTCAAGGAGGTGAACAAAATCATCAATAGCCCAAGAGCCTGGAAGGTGATGAACGAAAACCTTCTCATCAGCCGCATGAAAGACCAGTTGCAAACACTCGACTCGCTCCATGCCGACTCGTTCATCAAAGACCTACACCTCACCCGCATGGTCTATAACGAGATAGACCATCAGCGCACATCGCTACAGCCAGCAGTCTTAGACACGCTGAGGGCTTTGGTGAGCACCCCCATCTGCATCGAGATCATCGAAAAACAAAACAACCACTATCTTGCCATCGAGAACCGCGAGTTTGACAAACTGGTGCTGAAGTCATCTGACAATCTCGCAGAACTCAGCGAAGGCGAGGCATTGCTGAAGAAACTTGTAGAGCCTTACAAGGGCAAGTTCGTCCTGCTCGACATTTGGGGCACATGGTGCGCTCCCTGCAAGGAAGCCCTCTCCCACTCCACCGAAGAGTATGCCCGACTGAAAGACTATGACATTGAGTTTCTCTATTTGGCCAACAGAAGTCCTCAAGAATCTTGGGAGAACGTCATCAAGGAATATAATGTGAGTGGCCCCAACGTAGCCCACTACAACCTGCCCGAAGAGCAGCAATCAGCCATCGAGCGTCACCTTGACGTTCACAGTTTCCCCACCTACAAACTCTTCAACCGTGAAGGCCATCTGCTAGACTTGGAAATAGATGCCCGCAACCTTGACGAATTGGCACGTCTATTAGAGCAGATGAAATAATCAATATACGAAAAATTTATGAAGAAACTAAATACGTTTTTACTAACCATACTGCTGCTCGTGCTGTGCGCATGCAGCAACGACGGCATCACGGGCACCTATTGGCGCGACAACAAGACGGGCGAGTGGCTGATAGGACTGACCGAGGACAAAGTAATCTACGACTGCAAGGTGTGGGGCATCTCGAAAATGGAAGAGCGTGATGGGACGTACACCATACAGGCAAACTACGGCATGAACAGCATCGACATCAGCATCGGCAACGAGCAGGACGGCAAGCGCACCATCAGCATCGGAGGCAAGCAGTATGATTGCAGCCTCATTGACAATGGCTGGGATATGCCTGACTACCCCGAGAAGGACACTTGCGACACAATTGCCAATAATAATTATTGTGAAGGCGACAGTGTGACCATCATCGGATGGGTGCGTCCTCTGCCTGCCGTCATTAACTGGCTGAAGAACAAGGCAGAGGGGAAAGAAGGGAAGATCAACGAGGTGTCCGTCAAGATGATGGCCAACATCCTGACAGACGAAGAGCCATCGTTTACGGCACCGATAGATTCCTACAATCATTTCGAACTGCGGATACCGATAGAGAACACAACATCCTTCTATCTTGATGGCAACGGATGGTCGGCGAGAGTGGTGGCGGAGCCCAACGAGACCTATTTCCTGATGATTGACCTGCTGAACAGGAAGAAGCTCTTCATGGGCAAGAACGCCCGTCTGCAGAACGAAGTCAATGCCCACAGCATCTCCATCCACTCATACGGTGCGAAGATATTGGAGAAGATGGGGACAGTCATGGACATCCTCGACAGCGTCAGGATGCAGACAAAAGAGACCATGCAGGAACTGGACGAAGTGTGCCGCCAGCATCCCACACTCTCAGAACGGTATCGTGTCTTCTATCGCAACAAGATATTGACTAACTACGCCCGCATCTTGACACAGGGCATGTATCTCGCCCCTAACTATAAGGTGCCTGAGGAATACAGCAAGGTTGTGGAAGAAGAGTATTGGAAGCAATTTGCCGAGCCTTACACGATGGATGCCTACACATTCTCGATGTTCTTCGAAGACTATGCTTTCCGTCTGAACAATGCAGCTTATGACCAGATTGACTTTTCAGTGAAATGGATTATGGACCAAGCCGAGAGGGACGGCATCGTCAACTTGTCGGCCAAAGACAGGGAAGCCATCAGGCAGTACGACGAGGCATATCCTGCCTATTGGGAGAAGAGACAGAATGCGCCCGACAGCGTGCAAGAGAAGTTGATTGACGATGAGTTTGGCAAGAACGACTTTGTGAAAGCCGTCATCGCGATACAAGACCGAAGCCCCAAATACGAAGACTACTCACTCCAAAAGTTCAGGAAACGCGAACTGGAGCAGATGGTGAAAGAAATGAACGCGCGCGAATGGTCAGCGACGGCACAAGACATCATGCTCTGCCGACTCCTCCGCCAAGACATTGACTGGACCCGCAAGCCGCTCAGCAAGGAGATTCTCGCTTTTGCCGACGAGCATATCCACATGCCCGTAGCCCTCCACGCCGTGCATACTATCAACGACAAATATGAGCAGATAGGCAAAAGCAAACTCTCGAACGAGGACAACATAAAATCGAACGATGCCGTGAAGAACATGAGTGACGGCGAGAAGATTTTCCGCAAAATCATTGAGCCTTACAAGGGCAAAATCATCCTCGTCGATGTTTGGGGCACATGGTGCGCTCCCTGCAAGATGCGCCTCTCCCACTCGCAGGAGGAATACGAGCGGCTGAAGGACTTCGACATCGTCTATCTCTACCTCTGCAACCGCAGCAGCGACGAGTCGTGGAAGAACGTCATCAAGGAGTACAAGGTGGAGGGCAACAACGTGGTTCACTACAACCTGCCCGACGAGCAACAGAGTGCCGTAGAAAACTATATCGGCGTGAATGGTTACCCCACCTACAAACTCATCGACCGCGATGGCACACTGCTTGACGTCAATGCCGACCAGATAGACCTCGACGCACTGGCAGGATTATTGGAGAGAATGAAGTAAAATTCCATTGACATAAAAGAAGAAAGTCCGAAACGGCTCTTTCATTACCCCTAAACCGACATCCCCGACATCGGTTTAGGGGCAGTGGAAGCACCACATCCGATATTCCGCCACGAAACCATCGGGGGCAACGCCGTAAGACCACACAAGACTATGAGTTTGTTGATGGAAAATTTGGCGAATAGGGAGATTAGTCGTACCTTTGCAACCAAGAAAACGAATAAGACATATGATTTACAGATACAGCGGACATTCGGGAGTGCAGCTCCCCGTGCTGAGCTTGGGGCTCTGGCACAACTTTGGCTCGGTCGATGACTTCTCCGTAGCCACACAAATGGTGGTAAAAGCATTCGATGCCGGCATCTGCCACTTCGACCTCGCCAACAACTACGGCCCTGTGCCCGGGTCGGCAGAGACGAACTTCGGCCGAATACTGAAAAACCAGATGGCCAGCCACCGCGACGAGATGTTCATTGCGTCGAAAGCCGGGCACGATATGTGGCCAGGCGTGTACGGTGGCAATAGCAGCCGCAAAAACCTCATAGCATCGTGCAACCAAAGCCTCAAGCGCACAGGATTGGAGTACTTCGACATCTTCTACAGCCACCGCTACGACGGCGAGACACCTGTGGAAGAAACCATGCAGGCACTCATCGACCTGGTACACCAAGGCAAAGCCCTCTACGTGGGCATTTCGAAATATCCACCCGAACTTCAGCAGAAATGTTATGACATCCTGAAGGAAGCCCATGTGCCGTGTCTCCTCTCCCAGTACCGCTGCTCCATGTTCGACCCCAAAGCCAAGAACAACAATTTCCAGATAGCAGCCGACAACGGCAGCGGCATCATCTGCTTCTCCCCCCTTGCGCAGGGTTTGCTGACAGGGAAATACAACAACGGCATTCCCGAAGGCAGTCGTGCTGCTCGCAGCACGGGATTCCTGCAACAAAGCCAAGTGACCCCCGAACGCGTGGAGGCCGTGAAACAACTCGCTGTCATTGCCGAAGTGCGTGGCCAAAGCATCGCACAGATGGCATTGGCGTGGGTGTTGGCAGACGAGCGTGTGACCAGCTGCATCATTGGCACATCGTCGGTGAAGCAGTTGGAGAACAATCTCGACACGCTGGGCAACCTCACCTTCAGCGAGGAAGAAATAAAGCAAATCAGCACCATCATCAACAACCCCACCCTGTGGTTTTAACTGATAATAAGACCCACCCCCAATGAAACATCCTCTTTCCCTTCTTCTCCTCCTCCCCCTGCTTGCCTTATTGAGTTGCAGTGACGATTCCACCCCCACCTTCTCCAACCGCGAGCACGTGTACTGCAACTTCAACGTGCTCCAATCCCCTGAACTGCTCAACGCCATGGGAAACATGGGTCAATTTGCCACCATCCGCAAGCACGTGGTGGATGGAGCCACCAAATTCACCATAACAAGTGCTTCTGGCTCCAACGACTACCCGGTCGATGCCATCAACAAGAATTTCAGCTTAGGGCTTGGAGGACTTATCGTGGGCACCAACAACTACGGCGAACCGCTCTGCTTCGACCTCGCATGCCCCATCTGCGACCGTGCCAACCGCCGCCTTACCCTCTCAGCCGACGGCTATGCCCACTGCGAAAAATGCAACACCACCTTCGACCTCAACAACTACGGGGTCATCTACAAGATTGACGAGAAGAACCCTCCCGCCACCAAGCGAGGGCTTTACCGCTACCGCATCAACTATAACGGACAAATGGTGAATGCCTACAATTAAGAGAAATTGAAAGAATCATCATTGAAAGACAAGACAGCTCGCGGCTTCCTGTGGGGAGCACTGAACAACGGAGCCATGCAGGTGCTGAACGCTGTGTTTGGCATCGTGTTGGCTCATCAGCTCAATCAAGCCGACTACGGATTGGTGGGCATGCTCACCATCTTCACCCTCATAGCCAACTCGCTGCAAGACAGCGGATTCGTCACTGCTCTGACCAACAAGCGCAATGCTACTCACCTCGACTACAACTCCGTTTTCTGGTTCAACACCGCTGTGAGCCTTACGCTCTATCTGCTCTTCTTCCTGTGCGCCCCACTCATTGCCAGGTTCTTCAACGAACCCCTCCTCACCCCCCTTTCACGCTACTACTTCCTGGGCTTTTTCATTGCCTCCTTCAGCATTGTGCCGCGAGCCATCCTCTTCCGACAAATCAAGCAGAAGGAACTCACCATCATGGGGCTCACGGCCATGGTGGTGTCGGGCATCGTGGGCATCACCATGGCATTCATGGGCTTGGCTTACTGGGGACTTGCCACACAAACCATCGTGTTCAACCTCACCATCACCTTCATGAGCTGGATGCTCTCCCATTGGCGACCCACCTGGCAATTCAGCACCACCCCCATCAAAGAAATGTTTAGTTTCTCATCCAAAATGCTCATCACCAATATCTTCATCGGAGTGAACAACAACATCTTCTCAGTAGTGCTGGGCAAGCTTTACGACAAGCACACGGTGGGCACCTACAACCAAGCCAACAAGTGGAACACGATGGGTTCCTCGCTCATTACAGGCATGGTGCAGGGAGTGGCGCAACCCGCCTTTGTGGCTGTGGGTGACGATATGAGCCGCCTCAGGCGCGTCTTCTCCAAAATGCTGCGTTTCACGGCCTTCGTCAGCTTTCCCGTCATGTTCGGCTTGGCAATGGTGGCTCCTGAATTTATCGTCGTGCTCATTGGTCAGAAGTGGCTCTCCTCAGCTCATCTGATGCAGCTACTCTGCATCGGAGGTGCCTTTCTGCCCATTGCCACCCTCTACTACAACCTCATCATCTCGCGCGGCAAGTCGAACGTGTATATGTGGAACGTCATCGCCCAAGGGTGCATCATCTTGGGCAGCATCCTGCTCATTTCCACTTTCGACATCAGCAGCTTAGATTTTTCACTCTTCACTCAACACTCTTCACTCTTCACTCTTCACTTTTCACTCAACAGGATCACTTGCATGGTCATTGCCTACGTAGCCATCATCATCCTGTGGACAGCCATTTGGCACCGTTTCCTCCACCACGAAATCAGCTACCCTTTCCGCTCGGCCCTCAAAGAAATGCTCCCCTTCATGCTCCTTGCAGCCGCCACCATGCTCATTACCTACTGCGCCACCCTTTGGATGGCTCCCGACGAAGGTGGAATGGGCCGCCTGCTCCTTCTGCTCCTCACCCGTATCCTCTTGGCCGCTATCCTCTATCTGGGGTTCTTGTGGCTGACAAGAGCAAAAATACTGCATGAGTGTTGGGGTTACCTCCGCAAGAAATAGCTTTCCGTGCGCCTTTTTCAGGGAAAAAACCTTCTTTTCACAAAAAACAACACGAAAACCTTTCCTCGTTTCGTTTATTTAGTGTAACTTTGCGAATGAAACAATACGTAAAACTTCAAAATACACTCTAACATTATGGCTCAAGCACCAGAATTTAAGTATGCTCCAATGTTCCAGATGGGACAAGACACAACGGAATACCGCCTCCTGACGAAGGAGGGAGTGACCGTAGGCGAGTTTGAAGGAAAAGAAATTGTGAAAGTGTCGCCCCAGGCACTCACCCTGTTGGCTCAGCAAGCTTTCCACGACGTGGAGTTCATGCTGCGCCGCGAACACAACCTACAGGTGGCAAAGATTCTACGCGACCCCGAAGCCACTGAGAACGACAAGTATGTGGCTCTCCAGTTCCTGCGCAATGCCGAAACGGCAGCAAAGGGCATACTCCCTTTCTGCCAGGACACAGGCACAGCCATCATCCACGGCGAAAAGGGACAGCAGGTGTGGACAGGATTTGAGGACGAAGAAGCCCTCTCGCGTGGTGTCTATAACACGTTCACTCAGGACAACCTGCGCTACTCGCAAAATGCTCCGCTGAACATGTACGACGAGGTGAACACCAAGTGCAACCTCCCCGCTCAAATCGACATCGAAGCTACCGAAGGTGCTGAATACCGCTTCGTCATGGTGGCAAAGGGTGGCGGATCGGCCAACAAAACCTACTTCTACCCCATGACCAAAGCCACCATACAGAACGAGGGAACACTGCTCCCCTTCCTGGTGGAGAAGATGAAGAGCCTTGGCACCGCCGCTTGCCCACCCTACCACATCGCCTTCGTCATTGGCGGCACATCGGCTGAAAAGAACCTCCTCACCGTCAAGCTCGCATCCATCAAGTACTACGACTCGCTGCCCACCACTGGCGACGAAACGGGACGTGCCTTCCGCGACGTGGAGCTGGAAGAGAAACTGCTGAAGGAAGCCTACAAGATTGGTTTGGGCGCTCAGTTTGGCGGCAAATACCTGGCACATGACATACGCGTCATCCGTCTGCCTCGCCACGGAGCCAGCTGCCCCATCGGCATGGGCGTGTCTTGCTCAGCCGACCGCAACATCAAAGCCAAAATCAACAAGGACGGTGTTTGGCTCGAGGTGATGGATAGCAACCCTACAGAACTCATCCCCGAGGAACTCCGTCGCCCAGGCGAAGGAGGCAAGGGCATCGAGATTAACCTCAACAAGGGCATCGATGCCGTGAGGAAAGAACTCTCCAAATACCCCGTTTCCACCCGCGTGAACTTGAAGGGCACCATCATCGTGGCTCGCGACATCGCTCATGCCAAACTGAAAGCTCGCCTCGACGCAGGCGAAGACATGCCACAATATTTCAAGGACTACCCAGTGCTTTATGCAGGTCCTGCCAAAACTCCCGAAGGCTACCCCTGCGGCTCAATGGGTCCCACAACGGCCAACCGCATGGATCCCTACGTGGACGAGTTTCAGGAGCATGGAGCATCGCTCGTGATGATTGCTAAGGGCAACCGCAGCGACGTGGTGACCAATGCCTGCAAGAAGCATGGCGGCTTCTATCTGGGCACCATCGGCGGTGTGGCAGCAGTGCTGAGCCAATCGAGCATCAAGAGCATCGAGTGTGTGGAATATCCAGAACTCGGCATGGAAGCCATCTGGAAAATTGAAGTAGAGGACTTTCCTGCCTTCATACTGGTCGATGACAAGGGCAACGACTTCTTCAAGCAGTTGAAACCTTGCACAGGATGCACCATTCTGTAATCAACAAAATCAATAATTGGCAACAAGTTGTAACAGGCAATGAAACAGCGTTGGTTTGAACCCTATCTTCAGTCGCTCCTCTTAGAGGCTGGCAAGGGAGGACTACGCATCAACAACATCGTGTTCAACGTTTGCAACATGGAACCCAAACTTTTCAACACGCCCCACACCTATGAAGAAACTTGGTCGGCCATCTACCAGTTTCTGCGTAGGGAAAGCCAAAAGGCCGATTCGCCCTACGGCTACGTGGAAGGAAAGCGAGGTTTTTTCTGCCTCGACGCCACCAAGCTGTCGGAGGACGCACAGATGAACCTCCAATTTTAGCGTGGGGAAAGATGCTCAACTCATTGCCAAAAGGTTGATTTCTCTATACAAAAGATCGATTACTCCGAACGATAGATTCCTAACATCCACCAAGTAACGTAGATTTTTCACTTTTCACTATTCATTTTTCACTAAATTATAAATTATTTTCGCATGGAAGACGTAAAAAAATATCTGGAAGACGCTGAGGAAAAGATGGAATTTGCAGCGCTCCACCTTGAAGAAGCCCTCAGCCGCATTCGCGCAGGACGCGCCAACGTGCATATCCTCGATGAAGTACGCGTTGATTCCTACGGCAGCAAAGTGCCACTGAGCAACGTGTCGTCGCTCAACACGCCCGATGCCCGCACCATCACCATCAAGCCTTGGGACAAATCGATGCTGCGCATCATCGAGAAGGCCATCATCGACTCGTCGGTGGGCATCATGCCAGAAAACAATGGCGAACTCATCCGTCTCGGCATCCCAGCCCTCACCGAGGAACGCCGCAAGGACCTTACCAAGCAATGCTCGAAGGAAGCCGAAACAGCCAAAGTGAGTGTGCGCAACGCTCGCCGCGATGCCATTGAGAAGCTCAAGAAGTCTATCAAGACAGGCACCCCTGAGGACGTGGAGAAAGATTACGAGGACAAGGTACAGAAGTCGCATGACAAGTATATCAAGAAGATTGATGCCATGCTCGAAGCGAAGAACAAAGAAATCATGACTGTGTAATTCTCACCATGCACGGGCTTGTTATCAGAAACACAGGTTACAGCTACAGCGTAAAATCGGATGCGGGAGAGGTCTTCGACTGCAAAGTCAAAGGTTCCTTCCGCATTCGTGGCATTCGCACCACCAACCCCATAGCCATTGGCGACAGAGTGACTTTCACGCCGTCGGCTCCCTCTGGCCTCATCACAGACATCGACGAGCGGAAAAACTACATCATCCGCAAATCGACCAACCTTTCCAAGCAGTCGCACATCATCGCAGCAAACGTGGACATGTGCTTCCTCATCGTCACCATTCAGCAGCCAGAAACACCCCTGCAGTTCATCGACCGCTTCCTTGCATCGGCCGAAGCTTACAGTGTGCCTGTCACCCTCATCTTTAACAAGATTGACCTCGTAGGCGAAGAATGGAAAGACTACCTTGATGGAGTCATCCACCTCTATCAAACCATCGGCTATCCCTGCCGACGCATCTCAGCCATCACAGGCGAAGGGGTGGAGCAACTGCGAGCAGAACTGCAAGGGTGCATCACCCTCCTCTCGGGCAACAGCGGCGTGGGCAAATCCACCCTCATCAACACCCTCTTTCCCCACCTGCACCTGCGCACCAACGAAATTAGCGAGGCCTACAACACAGGGAAACACACCACCACTTTCTCAGAAATGTACGAGGTAGAGGGAGGATCATCACCCGGCTACATCATCGACACGCCTGGCATCAAAGGCTTCGGCACTTTCGATATGAAGAAAGAGGAAATAGGGCACTACTTCAAAGAGATTTTCCACTTTTCGGCCGATTGCCGCTTCAACAACTGCACCCACACCCACGAGCCCCATTGTGCTGTGCGCGAGGCAGTGGAACGGCATGACATAGCCGAAAGCCGCTACAACTCCTATATCTCTATGCTCAATGATGAAAAGGAAGACAAATACCGCCCTGCATTCTAAACGGATAATTGAGGTAGGGTGCCCGCTTTCCAAGGAACGTTTTGTGTTGAAAGCAAGCTCCTCATTCAAGGTGTGCCTGCTCTTATTATGCCTGATGGCGGGTGTCTTCTCCATCCCCTCCGAAGCGCAAACCTACGAGCAAAGCATTGAGCAAGGACTCTCAGCCGCTAAAGAGCAACGTTACGACGAAGCCATCGAGCACTTCCGCCAAGCCCTGCGCCATTCTCCCAACGACATGCGCAACGCACTCACTTATGCCAACATCGCCCACATTCAGGAAGTGCAGGGAAAGCCACTCAAAGCACTTGAAAGTTACGACCTCGCCTTAGGCATCGCCCCTGAAAACTTGCCTATTCTGCAATCACAAACCAACCTCTACATGAGCATGGGCAACCAAAGCAAAGCCTTTCTTGGCTATACGAAAATTCTCGACATCAACCCCAACGACACCACCGCCCTGCTCAATCGTGCCTACATCTATCAGCAACGGCGCGAATACATAGAAGCGCAACAAGACTACAAGCGGCTTCTCACCCTCTCGCCCAACAACTATGCCGCCTTGCTCGGCACCGCCATCCTCTTCCAGAAAGCGAACAAGCCTCAGGAAGCCATCACGCGTCTCAGTCGCCTCATTGAGCAACATCCCAATAAGGCCGAACTTTATGCTGTGCGTGCAGAAATAGAAGCCGAGGCCCATCAGCCAGAACTTGCTCTGATGGACCTCGACAAAGCCATCGATTTGGAACCTTCCAACACCAACCTCGTCCTCACGCGTGCCTACCTTCATCTGCACGAAGGCCACAAGCACCTGGCACAAAAAGATTTCCTGCGCGCCATCGAGCTGGGCATTCCGCGCGGGCAGCTAAAGGACGAACTCAAACAATGCAGATGAAACAACAGATTTGAGTGAATGCAATTGCTGTTCCTTATTGAATCTTTTCCAGAAATTCTCTTAACTGATTATCATCCACATCACCCATCTGGTGCTCCTTCTCAGCATCATCCTTCACCATCTTGAGCCACTTGGCATAAGCCTCTTCTGCTTCGCGCATCCAGTGGTCGCGGTCGATGAACATGTTGCCACCACAACTCTGCATGATGAAGTTCGCATAGGCCTGCTCATGCTGCTTGTAGTTGCGATGAATCTGCTGAAGCACGTCCTTCAGTTCATCAGCCGAAGAAATAGCACCTTTTTCAATGTCGCGAGCCACACTGTCAATTTCGCTTTTGGGCGCCAGCATTCCCATCATATCCACCCAGCGGCTTCCGTTCGCCTCGTCCGTTTCCGTCGTGTTTGTTTGGAAACAATGGTGCAGGAAGAGCTTAATAATCATGTCGTAGTACTGAATGCCCTTGATGAGTGCCAACTGCTTGATTTTACACCCTTTGTATTCATACACCTCCGTATCCTCAGAATGCTTCTTCTGCAAGCTCTCCAAAATCTCCTTCCCCTCCAGCACCGCCTGAATGATGTAGGGATTGGGGAAGGCGAAGTTGATGAGGTCGTTGCGCGAACTGAGGGGACGCACATCGCGCTTGGGCCATTTGTTCACATCGCGCCAAGTGCCCACGGTGCGGATGTTGATGCCAGGCACCAACCACGTGTCTCTCCCCTCGGCAATCACATAGCTGAAGGGCAGCTTCTCCACACTCGGATGCGTTTGCACTTTGCCCATCACCATCGAGAAACAACCCACATGTGCCGGCCACAGGATGTGGCTTCCACTTGCCGTTTTGCTGCCACGATTCAGTGTGCCCCAATGGATGGGACCCATCTTGTAGGCATGGTTGCTCTGATTGGTGCCTGAGCCTGCATTGTAGAAGGAGAAGGCACCTCCGATGAGGAGCGTACTCTTATGATGGCTGGTGGCAAAAGGACCACAGAAGGCCGCACACGACTCACCGTTGTCCATATAGCTGTTGGCAAAGAAAAGACTCGCCTCAGCCGAAAAACCCTTGCCGATGTGGACAGATTCGCCCACAAAACAGTTATCCACCTTCGCCCCATCAGTCACACTGGCTCCTGCTGCCACAATGCTGTTCTCCACAATAACATCGGTGCCAATCAAGGTGCCAGCATCGTCCGTACTCAACACTGTGCAGTTGCTCAACCTACTGCAACCCTGCACCTCGCATCCTTCGCCTATCTTCACATTGCTGATTTCCTTCGCCCCCACAATGCGGCAACCAGCTCCTATGCCGCCCCAGTCAGACACACGCTCGCCTGCCAGTTTCTTGGCTGCGGGAAAGTTGACCATCAGCCAAGCCAGTTGAGCCGTCAACCCATCAAACAGCACCACGTTACTGTCGCCCCCTTCGTTTAGCACGCTGATGGCATTCCCATTGCCAAACGTGCTTCCTTCCTGACAAGTGATGACCCCCACATTGGCTATGTAGCAATGGTCGCCTATCTGATAGTTGGAGATGTAGCCCCTCACGTTCTCGATAAGGCAATCATCGCCCACCACCACATTCCTGAGTGTGGCATTCCTGATGCAGCAACTGCGACGGAATCCTTCTTCCACCTCCACCCCTCCACTGAGGGCACCAATTTCCACATGCCCATAAAGCAACACGTTAGACATTTGCGAGGGCGCAAAACTCTCGTCAACCAAGATGTCGGACCAATCCTCCGCCCAACATCCACGCTCTTCCAACTGAGCGATTTCGTTTACAGTCAGTTCTCTCATATCGTATTCAATATTTTTCACTTTTCACTCTCCACTCCCCCTCTCTTCGTACGTTTCATAGAGGAAATCATTGTAAGGGTACTTCTGCACATGCATCTCGCGCACTCGCTTATAAAGCAGCTGCCGAAACTCGTCGATGTTGGTGCGCTTGGCCGCCGAAATGAAGAAACACCCTAAGCGGTTGTCCTCAGGCGTGCGGTCGCCAGCTGGAGTGAGTTTAGCCATCCAAGTGTGCATGAGTTCATCGAGAGGAATATTCTCCTTGGTGCGAGGGGTGAGATCATCCTCATCCTTCTCCACCCACGTGTAGGCATCAATCTTGTTGAAGACAATCATCTGAGGTTTATCGGCACACCCTAAGTCGCCGAGGGTCTTCTCCACCACCTGTATTTGCTCCTCAAAGTCGGGGTGGCTTAAATCAACCACATGGAGCAGGAGGTCAGCCTCACGCACTTCATCGAGCGTGCTCTTGAACGACTCCACCAGGTCGGTGGGCAATTTGCGGATGAAGCCTACCGTGTCGGAAAGGAGGAAAGGAAGGTTGTCGATGATGATTTTGCGCACCGTAGTGTCGAGAGTGGCGAAGAGCTTGTTCTCGGCAAAGATGTCGCTTTTGGCCAGCAGATTCATCAAGGTCGATTTACCCACATTTGTATATCCCACCAATGCCACCCGGATGAGCCTTCCACGGTTCTTCCGCTGGGTGTTCTTCTGCTGCTCAATCTCCACCAAGCGCTGTTTCAGGAGTGAGATGCGGTGACGGATAATCCGCTGATCCATCTCCAACTGCGTCTCACCAGGTCCACGAAGCCCCACACTACCGCCTCGCTGTCGCTCAAGGTGTGTCCACAGGCGGGTGAGGCGAGGCAACATATAGCGATACTGAGCCAGTTCCACCTGTGTTTTCGCTGCGGCTGTCTGAGCACGCATGGCAAAGATGTCGAGAATCAGGCTTGTCCTGTCCAAAATCTTCACCTGGAGCACCTGCTCAATGTTGCGTATCTGCTTGGCAGAGAGTTCATCGTCAAAAATCACCATTCCCACCGGTTGGGGCACAAGCGCCTGAACTGCCTGCTGATCCTTGAGCAGTTTCTCTAATTTCTTCTGCTTCCTACTCTTGGGAGCACCTGCACCTTCCTCAGCAAACTCATCGCCGTGCCGTGCCTTCGTGCCCGTGACGATGGTAGTTTGATAAGAGTTACCCAGTGCCATCTGCTCTTCCCAATAGGCATCCACCTCGTCTTGCTTCTGCTTGATGAACTGCGCAATCTCGTCCAGTTTCCCGCTTCCAATATAGGTCACGCTGCTCGCCCCATTCACCTTCTGCGTGAATCGGCGAATCACCTGTGCGCCAGCCGTCTCTGCCAGAAACTCCAGCTCGTTCAGATATTCCTCTGTCTTTTTCTCGTTCTGCTGAGGCGTGATAAGACCCACCAGTACGGCGGTCTCAACTTTTGCCTCAGAAATTACAAATTGATTCATCCAGTTAAATAATTATATTTGCAAAGTTAAGCTCTTAGCTGCGAACCTCAAACCGGCTTCTGTAAGGCCCTGCATGAGGTCGATGGTGTAGGCCTTGAGCACTTCATCCACGTTGTTCTGTTGCAATTTCACCTGAGCCGTCATCGTGCCTGCGCTCCAAGTCAGCATTGCAAGAGCTGTCACAAAAGATTTCTTCATCATGAATCGTTTAGGTTAGCATAGTGTTTGTATTAAAATTTTGCAGGGAAATAGATCAGCAGCATTCTTCTTTGGTTTTCTTTCTCATTCCTCCTTGGTTTTCTTGCCGAACACCCCATTCACCCATCCTTTCACAGCCTTTACCCCCTTTTTCGTGCGAATGAGTGCCACACTCTTTTGGTACTTCGCCTTCAGGTTGTAGTACTTCTCCAACTGGATGTTCGTCATCTGCTTCTTGTGGGTCTTGTACTCCTTTGTCAACTGCTTGTACACCACCTTCAGCGAATCCATCGTGCCCAGATTCACCGTGTTCTTGTCCATCGCCGCCACCCCATCGACAAACAACTCATAGCGGTTCAGAAAGTCGCTCACGGGGTCGGCCTTCAAAACGCTGACACCCACCAGTGCCACACATGCAAAAATAATCAGTCGTTTCATTGTCACAAAATTTTCCACAAAAGTACAAATAATTCCTGAAACGATAAGAAATAAAGGGGAAAAATTGAGCGTTCGGAGTGAATTATTAAGAGTGGAGAGTGAATAATGAAAGGTTCGTACAACCAAAACCTCACAAAATGGCATGATGTTGAAGCAAACTCCAACCGACGAGCGAACTGCAACCAAGAGATAATTACAACAACTTATTCGGAAGGATTTAGTTGGTGTTTTCTTGTTTTCCATCGCCATATTTGGACATGTGGAATGTTTTGTGTACTTTTGCCGCGAATTTATGGAAAAAATACAAATGAAAAGGAAAGTCTTTTTGATGTTATTTGTCATATTGGCAAGTGCGATGGGCGTCTGCCAAGAGAAAAATTTTCCGCCCAAGAGAAAGGACATCCACATTGGCAAAACGAATTTGCCCATTGTGTTCATCAACACCCTTGGCCATGAAATCAGCAAGGATAGCCGCGTGACGGCTTGGATGAAGATTGTCAATAATGCCGATGGAAT
Source organism: uncultured Bacteroidales bacterium (assembly GCA_902789725.1). Classification (GTDB taxonomy): domain Bacteria; phylum Bacteroidota; class Bacteroidia; order Bacteroidales; family Bacteroidaceae; genus Minthosoma. The sequence goes on along the minus strand of CADAPC010000007.1, from coordinate 17,074 downwards.
TAACTACGACGACACGCTTGCACATCCACAGCCATTAGCGGAATGCCCCAGGCTTCATCGGCACCCCAGGCAATGTTTTCAGTCAGCGGCATCCTCCGCAGCGATTTGCAGCCAGGGCTGAACATCGTCCGATATAAAGATGGTACCTATAGGAAAATATGGAAATAATAAACACTTATATGATTCAGTTTATGAAACTAATGAAATTTGGGATGCTGACCACCATCCTCATGTCATGTGGTCTTTTGCTTTTCTCTTCGTGTTCGGACAATGATGACGAACAGACATCCTCCATCCGCTCAGCAGAAGTGGTGAACATTGACTGCGAGAAGCCCGCCTACCTGAAAGCTGGCGACCGAGTGGCACTCATCTCGCCCTCGTATTTCACACCAATGGAGAACGTGGGCAAAACCGCTGACGTGTTGCTCAGCTGGGGCCTGGTGCCTGTCGTTGGCCCCAATGTGGGCAAAATAGTGGACGGACGATATGCTGGCACTGCGGCTGAACGCATTTACGACATCCAATGGGCACTCAACGACTCAACCATCAAAGCCATCATCTGCAACCGCGGCGGCTATGGCACCATCCAGCTGATTGACCAACTCACGTTGGCCGAACTGAAGGCCTCACCCAAATGGCTGGTGGGATTCAGCGACATATCCACGCTTCATGGTCTTTGGAACCGGGCAGGGGTGATGAGCATACATGGCACCATGAGTTCGTTCCTGGCCAAGGGGGGCACCGACGAAACAAGCACGCTGATGCGCGATTTGCTGATGGGACGAGTGCCTCGATATGATTTGCCGGCTCACCGCCAAAACATTGAAGGCAAGGCCAGCGGCGTGCTGGTGGGTGGCAACCTCTGCACGTTTGCTCCCAACCTTGGTTCTCAGGCCGATGCCACGCTGGGCAAGGACCTGATCCTGTTTGTTGAGGAAGTGGGCGAATCGATGCACAACATTGACCGCCAGATGCGCATTCTCCAAATGAACGGTGTGCTCGATCGCTGCAAGGGTGTCATTTTGGGCGAATTTTCTGACTGCGGCACAGAGTTCACCTACGAGAGTGTGGAAGCGATGCTCCACGAAATGCTGAAGGACTACAGAATTCCTGTACTCTGCGGATTCCCTGCTGGGCATGGCGATGTGAACCTGCCGCTCGTGATGGGCGCTCCCGTCACCATCGACGTCAGAAGCGATGGAGCCACTCTGCAATTCAACATTGATGGCTACCAGAACATGATTCGCACAGCCGACATCACAACCCCTTCTACCCCCTCGGCCGTGCGCATGAGATTGGCTGGAAAGCGTGAGTAATCCCCCCCTCATCGCAGGCTTCCACTGATAAGGAACCCCAACAGCTCATCGCCCGACGATAAAGGGGTGCGGAACAGTTCCGCACCCCTCTCTTTCCTCGTCTTGGCAACATCAAAGCACCTTGATAAGCTCTACGTCAAAAATGAGCGTGGCAAAAGGAGGAATCATGGCTCCGGCACCTCCTTCGCCGTAAGCCAGCATGTAGGGGATGTAGAAGCGATACTTGGCTCCCTCGCCCATCAGCTGCACACCCTCTGTCCAGCCAGCAATCACCTGCTGCAAGCCAAAGTCGGCAGGAGCATTGCGCTTGTAACTGCTGTCGAACACGGTGCCATCGAGCAAACGGCCTTCATAGTGACATCTTACGGTGTCGGTTGCCTTGGGCTTCTTGCCCGTACCCTCAGTCAGCACCTCATACTGCAATCCGCTCTTTGTCACGATAATGCCATCCTTCTTGGCATTTTCGGACAAGAACTTCGCGCCCTCCTCCTTGGCAGCCTTTCCTGCCTCAGCTTTCGCAGCATTCTGCTCAGCCTCCAGCTTCTGGAAGAAGGAATTAACAATCATCTGCCCCTCCTGATGACTCACCTTGAGCGGATTTTCGTCGAGCACATCTTGAATGCTTGCAGCGAAATCTTCAATCACAAGGCTACCCTTCAGACCCATCTGCTTCAGTTGTTGACCTATGCCAAGGCCTAATGAATAACTAAGTTTATCCATACGAAATAATTTGTATTAAGTTGATTGTTTTTTTCAAATCGGTTGCAAAGGTAACACATTTTTTCTGTATCTTTGCAATCAAATCACAGAATAATCAAGAATATGGCCAATTACATCTTTGAACTTAAGGATAAAGTGCGCGACTATGAGTGCGACTTGCAGGGGATTGTGAACAATGCTAATTACCAACATTACCTGGAACATTGCCGCCACGAGTTTCTGCTGGCTCACGACATCAGTTTCGCCCGCTTGCACGAACAGGGGACAGATGCCGTAGTGGCACGACTCACCATGCAGTTTAAGGTGCCGCTGAAAAGTGGCGATGAATATGTAACCAAGCTCTGGCTCAAGAAAGAGAATGTCCGCTACATCTTCATGCAGGACATTTTCCGTCTGCCCGACATGAAGTTGTGCATTCGTGCACAAGTCGATTCTGTCTGCTTAGTGGATGGGAAATTATCTGAAAGCGATGAACTGAACCAAAAATTTTCTCAATTCCTGCAACCATGAACACTCAAGAAGTTATTTATTCCATAGCCTTAAGCCAACTGAAGGGGGTGAACCTGGTGAACGCTCGCACCTTGGTGGACAAAGCAGGATCGGCCAGCGAGGTGTTTGCTCACAAGAACAAGATTAAGGAATATATCCCCGATGCCACCGAACGGCTGATTCAGGCTTTCAGCAACACGGACGAGGCGATGGAAAGAGCTGAGAAGGAAATAGCTTTTATTGAAGAGAAGCACATAAAAGCACTCACGCTGAACAGTGAAGACTATCCCTGGCGGCTGCGCGAATGTGAAGACGCTCCGGTGGTTTTTTTCTATAATGGTTCAGCCAATCTGAACAGTGAACGCATCATCAACATTGTAGGCACCCGCAAATGTTCAGAATATGGGAGAGAACTCGTCACGAATTTTGTGAAGGACTTGCACCATTACTATCCCGACACCGTCGTTGTGAGCGGGCTTGCTTACGGCATCGACATTTGCGCCCACCGCGCCGCAATGGAGAACCACATGAGCACCATTGGGGTTTTGGCCCACGGGCTGGACACTATCTATCCGGCCGCACACAAAAAAACAGCCGAAAACATGCTGAAGCAGGGCGGAGGATTGTTGACCGAGAACCTCAGCAACACATCGGTTGACAAAGTGAACTTCGTGCGCAGAAACCGCATTGTGGCAGGGTTGTGCGATGCCTGCATCGTGGTGGAGAGTGCTGAGAAAGGAGGTGCGCTCATCACTGCCGACCTGTCCCTTAGTTACGACCGCAATGTTTTTGCATTCCCCGGGCGCGTTGGCGACAAATCAAGCGTAGGATGTAACAACCTCATAAGGGAGAATGGTGCCGCACTATTGACGAGTGCTGAGGACTTTTTGAAAGCGATGAACTGGCCCATACCGTCGGACAACGATTCCTCTGAGCCTGAAGCCACGCAACAAGAACTCTTCACCACCGACTTCGACGAGGAAACACGTGCATTGCTGAACTGCTTAGAGAAAGCAGACGACATGTGCATCAATGACATCGTCACTGAAACCCACATCCCCTATGAACGAGCCAGCTTTATTATCTTCGACCTTGAAATGAAGGGATTTATCTCTTCGCTGGGAGGGGGAAGGTATTGTCTGCCAATGAAATGGGCAAACAAAGATTCAGCCATTGACTTACCCTTGTAAAGATAGATGGGGAGGACTCTCATCAAGTAATCGGGAAAACTTGCTTCGACCAGTTTTCCCGATTACTTTTTACAATGCCTGCATATCATTCAGCTTCTTGTAATAGCCATTCATCGCTATCAACTCTTCGTGTGTGCCACGCTCCACAATTTGCCCTTCGTGAAGCACATAGATTTCGCTGGCATGACGGATGGTCGAAAGCCGGTGAGCAATGGCAATGGTGGTGCGCGATTTCATCAACTTCTCCAGCGCATCTTGCACCAAACGCTCGCTCTCTGTGTCGAGGGCAGAAGTGGCCTCGTCAAGAATCAGGATGGGAGGATTCTTCAGAATGGCACGAGCTATAGAAATTCTTTGCCTCTGTCCGCCCGAAAGACGCCCGCCACGGTCGCCGACATTCGTTTGATACCCATGCTCCATCTCCATGATGAAGTCATGTGCATTGGCAATTCTTGCCGCCGCCTCCACTTGCTCTTGCGTGGCACCATCCACACCAAAGGCGATGTTGTTAAACACCGTATCGTTAAAAAGAATGGCTTCCTGGTTCACATTGCCAATCAAGCTGCGCAAGGAACGAATCGAAAGATTGCGCACATCTTCACCATCTATCTTGATGGCCCCACCACACACGTCATGATAGCGAGGGATGAGATCGACCAGTGTACTCTTGCCCGAACCAGACTGTCCCACCAAGGCAATTGTCTGTCCCTTCTGAATGGTGAGATTGATGTCTTTCAGAATAGGATGCCCATCAGTATAGGAAAAATCAACATGCTCTAACTGGATAGAACCGTTCAGAGCCTCTATCTTCTTGGGGTTTTCCTTCTCCCTGATGCTATTCTCTGCCCTCAAAATCTTGTTGATGCGCTCCAGCGATGCCAAACCTTTCTGAATGCTGTAACCTGCCTTGGAAAGGTCTTTGATGGGTTGAAGCGTGGTGTAGAGAATCACCAAGTAATAGATGAACCCACTGGCATCGATAGGGCTGCTGCCGGAAAAGATGAGATAACCGCCAAACCACAGCACAAGAACAATCATACAAGTGCCCAAGAACTCACTCACCGGATGAGCGGCCGACTGACGGATGGCCACTCGCATCGAGGCATTTCTGTACTCATTGTTCACCGCCATGAAGCGGTCTTCCATCTTCTTCTCAGCAATAAAGGCCTTGATAATGCGGAGCCCTCCCAAGGTCTCTTCTATCTGGCTGATTCCATCACTCCACTTCGACTGGGCATAAAGGGAATTTTGCTTCAATTTCTTACCGATACGGCCAATCCCTCCAGCCAGCAAAGGCACCACCAACAGAGTGAACAAAGTCAACTGCCAACTCATGGCAAACATCGTGCCCACATATACTAAAATAAAGATTGGGTTCTTTATCATCATGTCGAGCGACGAAGTGATGCTGCTGTCAATCTCATTCACATCGGTCGATACACGTGCCAATATATCGCCCTTCCGCTCTTCGGAAAAGAACGAGAGCGGCAAGGAAAGAATCTTCTTGTAAATGTCTGCGCGAATATCGCGCACAATACCTGTACGCAGAGGCATCAGACAAGCCGACCCGCCAAAATAAGTGGCAGTCTTCAACAAGGTGAGAAACGCCAGGATGCCACCCAGCATGAGCAGTGTGGTGGAAGGGCCATAATGGGCAATCATCTCCTGCGAATAGTAATAGCCATTGTTTTTCAGCACTTCAACCAGGTTACTCACTCCGCCTATACCCCATTCCATGAACTCATACCGCTCCGTATTCACCCTAAAGAGAATCTGCAGAATAGGCAAAAGAATGGAGAAGGAGAACACATTGAATAGTGCTGCCAAAATGTTCAGGGCAAACGTTCCTGCTATATATCCTTTATAACGGGCAAAATACTTGCCCATCTGACTGAAAAAGTCTCTCATTGTCCCTGTTTCGCTTTGAAGGCCATAGCATACAACTTCATCTGCTTCAGCATGGCCAACAAACCATTGCTGCGAGTGGGAGAAAGATGCTCTTTCAGCCCAATATCTTCTATAAAATGCAAGTCGGCTGAAAGAATCTCGTCGGGCGTGTGGTCATTCAACACATGAATCAACAAGGCTACAATACCCTTTACGATCAGTGCTTCGCTCTCGGCTTGGAAATGCACTTTCCCCTCTGGCGTTAAATCGGCTTGCAACCACACACGGCTCTGGCATCCGTCAATGAGATTGCTCTCAACTTTATACTGCTCGGGCAAAGCTTCCTGCTCACTACCCTTATCAATAAGCATCTGATACTTATCCATCCAGTCATCAACTTCTTCAAACTCTTCGATGACTTCTTGCTGCAATTCTTCTATCGTCATTGTTCTGTCCAAATCACCTCCAGCATCGTCTGACCGACGGCCTTGAGGGTTTCTTTATTGATATTCTTCACATTATCATTCATCGTATGCCAAGTGGCAGGAAAGCCACCATTCTCACGATCTGAACCAATCACATCAATACAGGGGATTCCACTACGATTCACTTGCAGGTGGTCGTCGGTAATATAACCACCCTGCTCATCATAGCTGAAATAATTCCCATATCCTATGCGTTGCGCCGCTGCCCACACTTTGTCAACCACCGTCGGAGCAAAGCGCATAGAATACTGTTCGCGATAAAACACCGTCTGGTGCCCGCCCACCATGTCGAGGTTGATGCCATAGCGAGCTGAATAACCTTCCACATGATGATGACCTGCCCAATACTGACTGCCCAAACACCAGCTGCTTTCATCTCCTCCGCCCGATATGCCATTGTCTTCCGCGTCCCAGCAAATGAAATCCACGCCTATCTTCACTTTGTCAGAGTCGTTAGCCAACTGCAACTGACGAGCCAGTTCCAGCATCACACCAATGGAACTGCCACCATCGTTTGCCCCATCAATAGGTGTGTTATGATTGCTCTCATCAGGATCATTGTCAGCCCATTGGCGACTGTCCCAATGCCCAGCCAACAAAATGCGGGTGGAAGCCTCAGGACGATAAGAAGCAATGATATTCCGCATCTTGATGGGTGTCCCATCATAGAGCTTTGAATCGGCATACTGATGATGAACCACCATGCCAAAACGCTGAAACTGCCGTGCAATGTATTCGCCACAAGAATCGTGAGCCGCTGAATTCATCACACGAGGACCGAACGCGCACTGTTCCTTCACATACTGATAAGCAGAATCCTCACAGAACACCGGTGCAGGAGACACATAATTCGTCTCCGCAGGTTTCTGTTCTTTACACCCTATCAGCAACAACGAGAACAAGGAAAAATATAGTATTTTCTTCATTTCTGAACATTTAGTGGGTGCAAAGGTACGATTAAGTGAGAACAATACAAAATGAAAAAACCTATTTTTCATTTTTATTGTCGCACATAAGTACCTTCGGCATAGCCAACGGTACGTTTTTTCACCCTTCACCCTTCACTTTTCACTGGAAGTCCCCCTTCAAGAATTTAGCTAACTTTGCCACCGCACGAGCACGATGACTGATACCATTCTTCACTTCATTGCCCAATTCCGCAAACGTCTGCTCATAACCATCTGGCACAAAGATGGGGTCGTAACCAAAGCCGCCCTTTCCACGCTTCTCTGTAATGATGCGCCCTTCCACAGTGCCATCGAAATAATGCGTCTCCCCTTCATACACCAAGGCCACACACGTGCAAAAGCGAGCCTTGCGGTTCTCCTCTCCCACCAATTTGCCCAACAACACATCCATGTTCACATCATCCTTGTTATCATGAACAGCCACACCATTCTTCGCAGCATAACGTGCCGAATAAACACCGGGTTCTCCACCCAATGCCTCCACTTCCAAACCCGAATCATCAGCAAAACAATCCAAGCCGAAATGCTCCTTCACATACTGCGCCTTCTGCAGCGCATTCTCCCGAAATGTCGCTCCCGTTTCGGGAATCTCCACCTCACAACCTATATCCTTCAGGCTTTTCACGTCAAATCTTCCACCCAAAATGGAGCGAATCTCCTCCAGCTTATGCGCATTATTGCTGGCAAATACCAATGTCTTCATGTCTCTCTATACTTTTATACTAAAAAATAAAATTGCAATTTTCAGCCTGTAAAATTACTTCTTTCTTTTTATATTTGTTTCATTTTTCTTGAATTTTTAATAAAAATCACACTTTTCTTCATTATTTTTTTGACAAACTGAAAAAAAACACCTACTTTTGTTTACAGTTTGTTTCAACTAAACCAACAAAAGAACAACCCAAGATGGAAAAAATCGATAAGCTTGACAAGCAAATTATGGAGATTATCTCCGCCAATGCCCGCATACCATTCAAAGACGTGGCAGCTGTTTGCGGTGTGTCGCGAGCAGCCATTCATCAGCGTGTACAACGCCTGATAGACACCAACGTCATTGTGGGTTCTGGCTATGTCATCAACCCCAAAAGCCTTGGCTACAAAACCTGCACATACGTGGGCATCCGCCTCGAAAAAGGCTCCATGTACGAGCGCGTCGTAGGCGAACTCAACAAGATTCCCGAAATTGTGGAGTGCCATTACACCACAGGCCCCTACACCATGCTCGTGAAACTCTATGCGCGCGACAACGAACAACTGATGGACCTTCTTAACCGCAAAATCCAGGGCATCACAGGCGTCGATTCCACCGAGACCCTCATCTCGCTCGACCAAAGCATCAAAAAGGAAGTGCCCATCTGCGTGACCGACAACATCGAGGAGAAAATTCAAAAAGGAGGCAAGGCAAGAATCATTCTCGCCGAAGACGAATAAAACCTAATCCTATTGTATCAAAGGAGGGGACTGCATCATAACGTGCAGCCCCCTCTGTATTGGTATGTTCTAAAAATTAGCTTTCAATTGTTTTTAGTTGATTTTGGAGTAGATTTGGGTACAAGACCGCAGGGGCATAGCGAGCTATGGCCCAAGGGATTAAGCCCAAAGATGCCCAAAAGCCTGTCCACCTCAAAGCTTATCCACCCACTTAATCACAGGTGTGCCATTGCCGTCAAACTCAATAGGCAACCAAAGATGAAGCGACTGTGAAAGATGGCGGTCATTCCAAATGTCAGCCATGAAAAACGGTTTCCCCTCTTTCTGATAGATAAACGTGCCTTGTGCGCCAAACGTCTTGTTGGCTGGCATGTCGTGATACCCCGTGGCCTTCCCCACAAAAGGCGATGGCCATTGCTTCCAAGGCCCCCAAATGTTCTTGGCAGAGAACATGCGCGCCTCGTTAGGAGCCCATCCTGTGCATCCCGAGCAGATGAGCCAATACGTACCATTGTGCTTCACCATGCAGGGAGCCTCATTCTGTCCTCCTGGAGCCACCATGTTGAATTTACCCGTAAAGTCGAGAAAATCATCCGTCAGTTCACTCACCAGCAGAGTCAGATTCTCCTGCGAAGAAGTGATGTGATAGGCCTTCCCATCATCATCAATAAAGACCGTCATGTCACGGCTCATTTGTCCACCCTCAAAATCTCTCCAAAGATACATGCCCTTCTCCACTTCCTTGCGCCACTCAGGTGTCCACCAGTCTTTCCACTTCGAGGCATCAGTCCCCTGAGCCGCCTTTTGCGCCTGCTTGTTCATGTCGAAAGGCCATTTGCCCGCATTCACCCGCGTGCTACGGATAAAGCGGAAAGGGCCTGTGGGCGAGTCGCTCTGTGCAAACGCCACACGTGCAGCCTCATAACCGCGCCCCTTCAGCTCCAAATGGAACAGCATGACAAACTTCTTGGTCTTCTTATTATATACCACCTTGGGGCGTTCCATGATGCAGCCACGTTCAATATCATGACCCCTTTCCTGACTCACTGCCAAAGCAATTCCCTCATTCTTCCACGTTTTCATGTCGGCAGATGAATAAACACCCACTCCCTCCTCTGTCGTAAATCCACGGTCGGGGCGGTTCTCGCCATACCAATAATATGTGCCATCATATTGAAGGATGTTCCCCCCATGGGCATTGATGTGCTTCCCATCAGTGTCCATCCAGAGTTGCCCATTCACCAGTTCCTGTGCTTGTGTCTGTGCAGATGAGAAAAGAGCCATGCAGCACAACACAAAGCTCGCCATCCATTGCGATTTCTTCATAAAATGAAAGTTTAATTAGATTTCAAAATCGAGACAGGAGCGTTGCACCGTATAAGGGCGCACCTTACCATTAGCCACCGCAACATGTTCGGGATGAACCGCATACCCCTTCAGAGCAGCTTCCGACTCCAAGGTGCTGTCGAGCATCACGTCAGCATTCGACGAGGCCAAGCGTCCCTCTATGTTCACTTTCACGTCAATCAAACCAGGCACCTTGCCAACCAGCCCTTCCAGCCCTTCCTTGATGCCGCGCTTTACATTCTCTTTTTCCTCTTCCGAGAGTTCTGGATTCAATGTCCAGAGGATGATGTGTTTAACCATAATTTTCTTTTATTGTGATGCAAATGTAGCAAATGTTGTTGACATCCACAAGAAAACTTGCATAATTTAAATTAAGAAAATAAAAAAACAATTTTTGAAAAAAATAACACATTATATAATAAGGAAAGAATTTTTTTCTTTACCTTTGCACCCGATTTTCTTGAAGAAGAAAAAACAAAACGACTATATATGCAGAAAAATTTAGTGATTGTCGAGTCTCCAGCCAAGGCAAAAACACTGGAAAAATTCCTCGGCAAGGATTACAAGGTGATGTCCTCCTACGGACATATCCGCGACTTGAAGAAGAAGGAGATGAGTGTGAATCTCGACACATTTTCTCCAGAGTATGAGATTCCCACCGACAAGGAGGCGGTGGTGAAAGAACTGAAGAAAGAGGCGAAAGCTGCACAAACCGTTTGGTTAGCATCCGATGAAGACCGCGAGGGAGAAGCCATCTCTTGGCATCTGAGCCAAGTGTTAGGGTTAGACCCCAAGGCGGCCAAACGAATTGTCTTTCACGAAATCACCAAGACGGCCATTCTGAAAGCCATAGAGACACCCCGCACCATCGACATGGGATTGGTGAATGCCCAACAGGCACGCCGTGTGCTCGACCGCATCGTGGGCTTCAAGCTCTCGCCCGTGTTGTGGAAAAAACTCAAACCGAGCCTTTCCGCCGGGCGTGTGCAAAGTGTTGCCGTTCGCCTGATTGTAGAGCGTGAAAAAGAGATTGAGAATTTCAAGAGCGAGTCGAGCTACAGAGTAAGTGCCATCTTCATGGTGGAAGGACAGGAAATCAAGGCATCGTTAGGACATGGATTCAAAACCGAAGCCGAAGCCGAGCAATTCCTCATGGCATGCAAGGGCCAGGAATTTGTCATCACCGACATTGAGAAGAAGCCCGTGAAGAAGAGCCCCGCTCCTCCCTTCACCACCTCCACCCTCCAGCAGGAGGCAGCCCGCAAGTTAGGCTTCACCGTGAGCCAAACCATGATTGTGGCCCAGCATCTGTACGAGTCGGGACACATCACCTACATGCGAACCGACTCCGTGAACCTCTCCTCGCTTTGCATCAACACCACCAAAGAAGAAATCCTCAAAATCCACGGCGAAAAATACTCCAAGCCACGCCAGTTCCACACCAGTTCAAAAGGTGCCCAGGAAGCGCACGAAGCCATCCGCCCCACCTACGTGTCGGAACACGAAATCAGTGGCACTGCGCAGGAGAAGCGCCTCTACGACCTCATTTGGAAGCGCACCGTAGCCAGCCAAATGGCAGATGCCGAAGCCGAAAAGACCACCATCACCATCAAAGCCACAGGAAAGGACGAAGTGGCATCCGAAGCCGCCTTTGTGGCCACAGGCGAAGTCATCACCTTCGATGGTTTCCTGCGCGTGTATCGGGAATCATACGATGACGACAATCAGCAGGAAGAGCTCGAAAGCCTGTTGCCAGCCGTGAAGCAAGGAGAAATTTTGGACATGAAAGAAATGGTCGCCACCCAGCGTTTCACCCAGCACCCCCCACGCTACACGGAGGCAAGCTTGGTGAAGAAGATGGAGGAACTCGGCATTGGCCGCCCATCCACCTACGCCCCCACCATCTCCACCATCCAGCAGCGCGAATATGTGGAGAAAGGCGACAAGAAAGGCGAGGAACACAGCTACGGCATCATCAAGCTGTCTGCCGGCAAACTGAAGAAGACCACCAAGAAAGAAGTGATGGGCAACGAAAAAGGAAAGCTCTTGCCCACCGACATCGGTGTGGTGGTGAACGACTTCTTGATGCAGTCCTTCCCCGACATTGTCGATTACAACTTCACCGCCAACGTGGAGAAGGAGTTCGACGAAATCGCTGATGGACGGGAGAACTGGCACGAGATGATGCGCGACTTCTATGGCAAGCTGGAACCCTTGGTGGACGCCACGCTGCAAGAGAAAAACGAGTACAAAGTGGGCGAACGCGTTCTGGGCACAGAACCTGGCACAGGCAAGCCCGTCAGCGTAAAGATTGGGCGCTTCGGACCCATGGTACAGATTGGTGTGGCCAACGAAGTGGAGAAACCGCGCTTTGCCCAACTGAACAAGGGACAGAGCATCGCCACCATCACCCTTGAGGAAGCACTGGAACTCTTCAAACTCCCACGCACCTTAGGCGAATACGAGGGTGAAACCGTAACCATCGGTGCCGGACGCTTCGGACCCTACGTGCTGCACAACAAAAAATATGTGTCGCTGCCCAAAGATGCCGACCCCATGAGCACCACCCTGGACGATGCCATCAAACTCATCGAAGAACACCGCAAGACAGAGGCTTCAGCCCATCTGAAAACCTTCGAAGAGGATGCTGAACTGGAAGTGATGAACGGACGATTCGGACCTTACCTCAAGTACAAAGGTGCCAACTACAAGCTGCCCAAGTCGGTCAAGAAACCCGAAAATCTCACCTACGAGGAGTGTATGAACATCATCAACACCCCCCAGCCAGCCAAGGCGGCCAAACGTGCACGTAAGTCAACGAAAGAAGAGTGAACCACATGAAAAGAGTTATCTTGGTAGGCTATATGGGTGCCGGAAAAACCACCATCGGCAAAGTGCTGGCACGCGAAATGGGAATGGAGTTCTACGACCTCGACAACTACATCGAAGACCGCTTCCACCAAAAGATACCCGACATCTTTGCCCAAAAAGGCGAAGAAGGCTTCCGTGAGATAGAACGGAAAATGCTGCACGAGGTGGCAGAGTTTGAGAACGTCATCATCTCGTGCGGAGGAGGCACCCCCTGCTTCTTCGACAACATGGACTACATGAACTCCCGCGGAGAAACGTTCTTTCTCGATGCACCTCCCACCGTGCTGAAGGAACACCTGCAAATGGGCAAGACGGTACGCCCCCTCATTCAGGGGAAGACCCCCGAAGAACTCATCGCCTACATCGAGGAGTCGCTCCAAAAACGGTTGCCCTATTATCAGAAAGCCAAGCACACCCTCAAGATAGAGGTGATTCACACCAAAGATCAAATCAAGAATTATGTCAATCAAATTAAAGGTATGTTCTAAAAATTAGCTTTCAATTGTTTTTAGTTGATTTTGGAGTAGATTTGGGTGCAAGACCGCAGGGGCATAGCGAGCTATGACCCAAGGGATGATGCCCAAAGATGCCCAAAAGCAACAAAAACAATGGAAGATAATCATCTCAGATTTAGTAATTATTAGAACATACCTATAGCGAACGTGAAAGAAGTATGAGAAAATGGCGCATTGAAGACTCCAACGAACTCTATGGCATCAACGGTTGGGGCATCAACTATTTCCGCATCAACGAGAAAGGAAATGTGGCAGTAACACCACGCAAGGATGGTGTTGAGGTCGATCTGAAAGAAGTCATGGACGACCTCGCCCTGCGCGACGTGTCAGCCCCCGTGCTGGTTCGTTTTCCCGACATCATCGACAACCGCATCGAGAAAACAGCCATCTGCTTCAACAAAGCAGCCAACGAGTATGGCTACAAAGGGGAAAACTTCATCATCTACCCCATCAAGGTGAACCAAATCAGCCCTGTGGTGGAAGAGGTCATCAAGCACGGCAAAAAGTTCAACCTCGGCTTGGAGGCAGGCTCAAAACCCGAACTGCATGCCGTCTTAGCTGTCAACATGAACAGCGACTCGCTCATTATCTGCAACGGTTACAAAGACCAAGATTACATAGAACTGGCCTTGCTCGCCCAAAAGATGGGCAAGCGCATCTTCATCGTGGTGGAGAAGTTCAACGAGCTGGAAATCATCACCCGCATGGCGAAGAAAATAGGTGTGCGCCCCAACATGGGCATCCGCATCAAGCTCGCCGCCTCAGGCTCTGGCAAGTGGGAAGAAAGCGGAGGAGATGCCAGCAAGTTCGGCCTCACCTCTGGCGAACTGTTGCAGGCACTACAATACATTGAGGAGAACGACATGAAAGACTGCCTACGCCTCATCCACTTCCACATCGGTTCGCAAATCACCAAAATTCGCCGCATCCAGAACGCCCTGCGCGAGGCAAGCATGTTCTACGTACAGCTCCACCAAATGGGCTACGGCGTGGAGTTTGTCGATTGCGGCGGAGGCCTGGGCGTCGATTACGACGGCAGCCGTTCCAGCAACAGCGAAAGCTCTGTCAACTATTCCATCCAGGAATACGTGAACAACTGCGTCTATACCTTCGTTGACGCAGCCGATGCCAACAACATTCCCCACCCCAACATCATCACCGAGGGTGGACGCTCCTTGGCGGCCCACCACTCCGTGCTCATCATGGAAGTGCTCGAAACCACCGAAGTGCCCGCCATGCCCGACGAGTTTGTCGTTGGGCAGGACGACCACTCCCTGGCCAAAGAACTCTACGACATCTGGTGCAACATCAATGTGCGCAACATGTTGGAGAACTGGCACGACGCCCAGCAAATCCGCGAAGAGGCCCTCGACCTCTTCTCCCACGGCATGCTCGACCTGAAAACCCGTGCCGAGATTGAACGCATGTACTGGGCTGTGGCCCGCGAAATCAACACCCTGGTCCACACCATGAAACATGTGCCTGAGGAGTTCCACTCGCTCGACAAACTCTTAGCCGACAAGTATTTCTGCAACTTCTCCCTCTTCCACTCACTGCCTGATGCCTGGGCCATCGACCAAATCTTCCCCATCATGCCCATCCAGCGCCTCAACGAGCGACCCGACCGCAACGCCACCCTTCAGGACATCACCTGCGACTCCGATGGCAAGATTGCACAATTCGCCACCGAGACAGGAGTGAGCCACTTCATCCCCCTCCACTCGCTCGACAAGAAGAAGGGTTCCTACTACATCGGTGTCTTCCTCGTAGGTGCATACCAAGAGATTCTGGGCGACATGCACAACCTCTTTGGCGACACCAACGCCATCCACGTCACCACCGACAAGGATGGCTACCACATCAAGAACATCATCGATGGCGAAACCGTAGCCGACGTGCTCAGCTACGTGCAGTATGAACCCAAGAAACTCGTGCGCAGCCTCGAAATCTGGGCCAAGCAAGCCATCAAAGAAGGAAAAATCACCCTCGAAGAAGGCAAAGAGTTCCTCGACACCTACCGCAGCGGCCTCTACGGCTACACGTATTTGGAATAAACCCATGGGGCCTATAAGTCCTATAAGACCCATAAGTCCTATAAGTCCTATAAGACCCATAGGCCCCATAACCCCCATAAACCCCCATTACCCCACCATGCCCAATCTTAAAAACCTTGCAAAAGACACAGCCATTTATGGCGTAAGCAGTATTGTAGGGCGTTTCCTGAACTATTTCATGGTAACGCTCTACACCAATTATATGCCCAAAGAATCGGGCGACTACGGTGTAAGCGTCAACATCTACGCTTACACCGCCTTAGCCCTGGCCATCCTCACCTTCGGAATGGAGACCACCCTCTTCCGTTTTGCCAATAAGGAAGGGGAAAAGCCCGACACCGTCTTCTCCACCGCCATGGCAGTTGTCGGCAGCCTGTCCGTCCTCTTCTTGGCCTGTGTGTTTGGCTTCATCAACCCCATCAGCAATGCCTTAGGCTATGCCGACCACCACGAGTACCTGCAAATGATGGCCACTGTGGTGGCACTCGATGCCATACAAGCCATCCCCTTCAGCTATCTGCGATTCCAGAAGCGGCCCATCAAGTTTGCCTCGCTCAAGTTCCTCTTCATCCTGCTCAACATTGCCCTCAACCTCCTCTACTTCGTGGTGCTGGGCAAGACCACCGTCTATTACGTCTTCCTCATCAACCTGTGGTGTACAACACTCATCACCTTCTTCTTTGTCCCCGACTTCTTCAAGGTGAAATGGCAAGTCGATTTTTCCCTGCTCCGCCGCATGCTCACCTACTCCTGGCCCATCCTGGTGCTCAGCATAGCTGGCATCCTCAACCAGACAGCCGACAAGATTATCTTCCCCCTGGTGTCCGACACAGCCGATGCCAAAGCACAATTGGGCGTGTATGGAGCCTGCGTGAAGGTAGCCATGATCATGGCCATGATTACCCAGGCCTTCCGCTATGCCTACGAACCCATTGTCTTCTCCAAGGCAAAGGACAGAGACTCCAAGGAGTACTATGCCCATGCCATGAAGTACTTCATCATCTTCACCCTCTTCGCCTTCCTCGTGGTGATGGGCTACATGGACCTCATCCAGTTCATCATTGGTGCTGAGTACCGCGAAGGCCTCGTGGCAGTACCCATTGTCATGGCTGCCGAAATCATGATGGGCATCTACTTCAACCTCTCGTTCTGGTACAAACTCATCGACCAAACCACCTGGGGAGCCTGGTTCTCCCTCGCCGGCTGCGTCGTGCTCATAGCCATCAATGTCCTCTTCATTCCCAAGTATGGTTACATGGCCTGTGCCTGGGGCGGTTTCGCAGGCTATGCCACATCAATGGTCCTCAGCTACTTCGTGGGACAGCGTCTCAACCCCATCGACTACGACCTCAAGGGCATCTTCACCTACATTCTCCTCGCCGCCGTCCTCTTCGTCGCCATGGAGAGTCTCCCTGCCTCCTGGCCCACCTGGCTGCACCTTGTGCTCAACACGGGCCTCATCGCCCTGTTCCTCTTCGAACTCATCCGCAAGGACCTCCCCCTCCACTCCCTCCCTGTGATAGGAAAACGATTCAAGAAAAAGTAATATGACACAAGTTTCGGTTGTTCTACATGGGTCGGCCTGCGGCCTCAAAATGATAAGAAAATGAAACAAGAAAATAATAAGAAAATAATAAGGAACGGTGATGGCGCATAACATTCATATAATTTTCAAATTAAATTTTCTTATCATTTTGAGCGAAGTCCTCATTGCCACAAGGCAAACAAAAATGAGATATAACAAATGGCCGTCGGCTATCGCCTTCGGCATGGAATGATACTTTTGCTGTCAGGTATTTGC
>CADAPC010000006.1 GCA_902789725.1 uncultured Bacteroidales bacterium | reverse complement strand
CAATTCGATAATTATGTTTTATATAAACACGAATTGCCATGAATTGGCCTTGAATTTATCATGAATATTTTATATAAACTATTTTTGTTTGCCTACTTAATTTATTTACTCGCAACTTTTCTTGAAAAAACTTTGCTACATCTTTTATTTTTCTTACATTTGTACCCAAATAGCAATCAGCATCTATGATATAGAGTGATTTTAACGCTATTGCAGATGGGGTTCCATATAGAATGCATTGGACACTCTGGTGAATCTTGCTATCACTATCCCTATGTCTATGAGTTGACAAAATGGTGGATGCCCCCAAAATATTAATCATCGGAATAACAAACAAGAAAAAGATATGAAAAAGAATCTGTTATGGATGCTGGCTGCCGTCCTACTCATTTGCAGCCCTGCAATGACATCGTGCAGCAAAGACGATGACAACTCAACGTCGGTGAACAAGAAGGAGTACTTCGCCTCGTGGAATGAGTGCCCTGCACTGACAGCCCTAAAGGAATACGTGGAGGACGTGACGAATCCCAACTCACCCAACTACATTGAAGAAGCAGACCGCATAGCCACCTTCGACATGGACGGTACCTTCGTGGGGGAGCTCTATCCATCTTACTTTGAGTATAACCTGCTGGAATATCGTGCCCTGGACGACCCCAACTACAAGGACAAAGCACCAGAAGATGTGCGTGAGGCCGCACAGAACATCCGCAATTTTGTACGCAAAGGCACTGCCTTACCCGACCACTTCGACATGATTCATGCCCATGCAGCTGCTAAGGCCTATGCCGGAATGGATTTGAAGGAGTTCGATGCTTACGTAAAAGCATACGCTGCCCAACCTGCCAATGGGTTCACAGGCATGACTTACGGAAGTGCCATCTATCAACCCATGAAAGAAGTATTTGAGTATTTGAAGGACAACGGGTTCACCTACTACGTAGTGTCAGGAAGCGACCGCTTCATCTGCCGTGCTTTGGCTGAACCACTTGGCATCGCCCCTAACAGAGTCATCGGGATGGATGTGAAGCTTGTCTCTTCCAGCCAAGGCGATGTGGCTGGTGTTGACTACACAATGGGAAAAGAGGAAGACCTAATCCGCACAGACGAACTCATCATCAAGAACCTTAAAACCAACAAGGTGCTGCAGATTTCGCAGGAAATCGGCAAAGTGCCCGTCCTTTCGTTTGGCAACAGCAGTGGCGACCAAGCCATGCACAACTACTGTCTGAGCAACACACATCGTTCTGCTGCCTTCATGCTCGTGGCCGACGATGATGTGCGCGATCACGCAAACCGCCAGAAGGCCCTCAATCTGGCCACCAAATGGCGCGATGCCGGCTATAACGTCATCTCCATGCGCGACGATTTCCGCACCATCTACGGGTATGGAGTGGAGAAGACCGACTTCAGTTTCCCTGAATAATCTACATCATCGCGATCCATAAAAGTGGCGGTAGTGTCTGACACAAGATGACACCACCGCCACTTTCGGCTTTATTTCTCAGAACAGACAACGTTCCTTCTCCTTAGCAGTCGCCTCGCCTCAATAGGAGTCACTTACTTCTTTGGCTGATTAAGACTGGGGAGTGCCATCGGTAGAGGAAACGAAAAACGAAGCAATACCTTTGTCTTGATTCTTTTCCTCAAAAGCCTCAATCTTATCCTTATTCGACAGCAGGAAGTCAATATCGTCATATGCATTCATGAGGCAGTATTTCTTGTAAGAATTGATGTCGAAATGCTCCGAATGCCCAGTGGCAAGATTGGTGACTGTCTGGTTAGGCACATCCACCTTCACCTCCGTTTGAGGATTGGCTTGGATACAATCGAAGAGTTCCTGGTGAAACGCTTTGCTCACCACAACAGGGAGCACGAAGCAGTTAAGCAGGTTGTTACGATGGATGTCGGCGAAGGAACTGGAGATGACCACACGAACTCCATAACCAGCAATGGCCCATGCTGCATGTTCACGACTGGAACCAGAACCCCAGTTCTGTCCCCCCACAATGATTTCGTGCACACCCTTGCAAGGTGCCTCAGCATACTCTGGTTTGTTCATCACGAAATCTTCTATGGGGTTACCCGAAGCATCGAACCGAAGGTCGTGCATAAAAGCATTGCCAAAGAACTGTGGGTCGCGCGTTGTGCTTGCCAAGTAGCGAGCAGGAATTATGAGGTCGGTATTGCAATTGTCAATCTGAATAGGGATGCAGGTTGACTGAATGATGTCAAATTTTTCTTTCATATCGTTCTACTTTCTTGGATCGGTTACTACTCCTGTAATAGCAGAGGCTGCTACAACCAAAGGCGAAGCCAAGATGGTGCGAGCACCCGGGCCTTGACGCCCTACGAAGTTACGGTTGCTGGTCGAGATAGATAGTTTTCCAGCAGGCACTTTGTCAGGATTCATAGCAAGGCACGAAGAGCAGGAAGGAAGACGAAGTTCAAAACCAGCCTCCTCCAAAATCTTGTCGATGCCCTCGTCAATAATCTGCTGACGCACCAACCACGAACCAGGGACCAGCCAAGCCACCACATTGTCAGCCTTCTTCTTTCCTTTCACCACAGAGGCAAAGGCACGGAAGTCTTCAATGCGGCCATTGGTGCAAGCACCAAGGAAACAATAATCCACTGGCACTCCCTCGAGTTTCTGACCTGGCTCGAATTGCATATATTCAAGCATGCTGAGGAATTGGGCGCGGTCTGCTTCTGGAATCTTTTCCAACGTGGGGATGCACTCGTCAATAGCAATGCCTGCACCAGGATTGGTTCCGTAGGTGATGCGAGGAGCAATATCCTCGGCACGATAGGTCACCTCCTTATCAAACACTGCATCAGCATCGGAATAGAGCTTGCGCCATTCAGCCACAGCTTTGTCCCATGCCTCTCCCTTCGGAGCATACTCACGACCTTTCAGATAGGCAAAAGTGGTCTCGTCTGGAGCTATCAAACCCGCACGACTACCCATCTCAATAGAAAGGTTAGAAAGTGTCAGTCGTCCCTCCATACTCATATTGCGTACAGCAGCCCCTGCATACTCCACTGCATATCCCGTAGCACCGCTGGTAGTCATCTGTGCCATAATGTACAGAGCCACATCCTTCGCTGTAGTGCCTTTAGGCAACGTGCCCTCAATGTTGATGCGCATTGTTTTGGGCTTACTCTGCAAAATACATTGCGAAGCGAGCACCTGCGCCACCTCGCTCGTTCCGATGCCCATTGCTATAGCACCCACAGCACCATGTGTGGAAGTGTGGGAGTCGCCACACACAATAGTCATGCCAGGCAGGGAAAGAGCCTTCTCCGGCCCCACCACATGAATGATGCCGTTGTCTTTCGTACCCATTGCAAAGTGCTTGATACCAAACTCCTCGCAGTTGGCTTTCAGCGTCTCCACCTGTTTACGCCCCACAGGGTCGTGGATTACCTCCTGCTGGTCGGAAGGCGTGTTGTGGTCGGGCATCGCCACCACGTGGTCTGGACGGAACACCTTGATGTTTTTGTCTCTCAGCGTATCGAACGCTTGTGGGCTTGTCACTTCATGTGCATACAAGCGGTCGATGTACAACTGCGTTGGTCCATCCTCCACATTCTGCACCACATGGGCATCCCAAATTTTATCAAAAAGAGTCTTTCCCATAGTTTAATTGCGGAATTTATTGATACAATCAATGTAGGCCTCAACTGATGCGGTAACGATATCGGTGTTGGCACCGAAGCCGTAGTAGAGGTGGTTGTTGTACTCCACCTGCATGTGCACTTTACCCATATCGTCCGATCCCTTGGAAATAGCCTGAATAGTGAACTCTTTGAGTGTCATCTGACGCTTGATAATCTGCTTCAGAGCTTTGATAGCCGCATCCACAGGACCATTGCCCGATGCCGCTGCCTCGAAGTGTTCGTTGGCGATGGCAAGCCCGATAGAAGCCACACTCTTCACACCCATACCCGTAGTCACCTGTAGATAGTCGAGCTTCACACTGTGAGTTTCTGAGCGGTCGGCACCAGCCAACACGAGAATGTCATCGTCGGTCACTTCTTTCTTACGATCGGCTAATTTGAGGAATGCTTCATAAACTTTGTCGAGTTTCTCACCTTCCACCTCCACACCGTTCACATGCAGACGATGCTTCAAGGCTGCACGTCCAGAACGAGCGGTCAGTACAATAGCGTTGTCATCGATTCCGACTTCCTTCGGATCCATAATCTCGTAGGTTGAAGCATTCTTCAGCACACCATCTTGATGAATGCCACTCGAATGTGCAAAAGCATTCTTTCCCACGATGGCTTTGTTAGGCTGTACAGGCATATTCATCAAGCTGGACACCATACGGCTTGTTGAGTAAATCTTTGTTGTATTGATGTTCGTTTCGATGTTGAAATAGGGGTGTGTCTTGAAGGCCATCACCACCTCCTCCATCGAGGTGTTGCCCGCACGTTCGCCAATACCATTGATGGTTGTTTCCACTTGTCTTGCACCTGCCAGCACACCAGCGATGGTGTTGGCTGTAGCCATACCAAGGTCGTTGTGACAGTGAGTAGAGAGGATTGACTTGCCTGCAGCAAACGCATCTACATGCTCATACAGATACTTAATCTTCTCAGAATACTCGCCAGGGAAACGGAAGCCCGTCGTATCGGGGATATTACATACCGTAGCTCCAGCCTTAGTCACAGCGTCAATCACGCGAGCCAGGTACTCATTGTCCGTTCGGCCAGCGTCCTCGGCATAGAACTCCACATCCTCCACATACTTTTTGGCATATTTCACTGCAGCCGCCGCACGCTCGATAATTTCTTCGGGAGTAGAGTTGAATTTGTACTTAATGTGTGAAGGCGATGTGCCTATGCCCGTGTGGATGCGCTTCCGCTTGGCATATTGCAAAGCCTCTGCTGCGCAGTCGATGTCCTTCTCCACCGCACGAGTCAACGCACAGATGGTGGGCCAAGTAACCGCTTTGGAAATTTCCACTACACTGTTAAAATCGCCTGGGCTGGAGATAGGGAAACCTGCCTCGATGACATCCACGCCCAATGTTTCCAACTGCTTGGCCACCTGAATTTTCTCAACCGTGTTGAGCTGACATCCAGGCACTTGCTCGCCATCGCGCAACGTGGTGTCAAAAATAAATAATCTGTCTGCCATTTTATTTAATTTAATTATTGTTCTCACAATCAAAAGGCACATACTCAAATAAAAGTAAAACCTTCCCCACGACTGTGAGAAAGGTTAAACATACTTCTACTATTGTTATGCCTGATAACACATGCACACCTCTCTCACCTCCGACTCTGTAAGTCGCAGGACCAGAAGGTTTAATAGTGATGTGTTGCTCATTGTCATTTTTCTGAAATTATTGCTGCAAAGATACCACTTTCTTTCCAAACGCACACCATTTTTGCAAAAAAACTTTCAAAAACATAACTAATTAGCCCAATCGATGGGTCTTGTGAAACATTTCCATTGCAAATCGGAGAAAAATTGCAGGAATCCTTGCACGTTCCACCGATTTGTTTTACATTTGCCACAACAATTTTAACAAGTGAATAAACTAACTCAAATTAACCACCCCAACACAACACCCACATGAAGAAACTATTGTTGAGCGTCTGGACACTGTGCTGCGCAGTGACAGGACTGGCACAAGTATCGTTTGGACACCCCGAACAACTGAATGACAACTGGCTCTTTCTCCGAGCCGATTCAAGTTGGAACATCTACGAAAAGCCAGAGATGAAGGACCCGCAATTTGACGATTCGCGTTGGCAACGCATCACACTTCCCCACGATTGGGGAGTAGAGCAGCCCATGTCGCCCGACAAAGGCTCTTGCCAAGGCTACTTGCCTGGTGGCATAGCCTGGTATCGCCGTCATTTGAGACTCACGCCTCAACAGGGGAAGCATTACTACATCTATTTCGAGGGGGCTTACAACCACTCTGAAGTGTATGTGAACGGACAGCTCTTGGGCAAGCGTCCCAGCGGCTTTGCCTCGTTCCTTTACGACATGACCCCCCATCTGAAAAGCGAGGAGAATGTACTCGCCGTGCGAATTGATCATTCAGCTGAAGCCGACTCGCGTTGGTACACAGGTTCGGGCATTAACCGCAACGTGTGGGTGGTCACTGCCCCCGACGTGCATTTAGCACAATGGGGCACAGCCTATCGGCTAAAGCATATCTCAGCCAAGAAAGCCGAAGTGGAAGTAGATGTGGAAACCAGTGATGTCCGTTCCGACAAAGGAAAGAGGCTTTCACTCCAAGCCATCGTGGAGCTGAGCGACGCAAGTGGAAACATCGTTGCGACTGCAAAGACAGCCATCGACACGCAGGAAAAGAAGACGGTCACACTCTCTGTCACCAATCCACGACGCTGGACATTGGACAGTCCTTATCTCTACACATTGACCACTCGCCTTCTGAACGACACAGAAGAAGCAGACCGCTCGCTAGTGAAAGCAGGACTGCGCACGCTGGAATTTTCCCCCACAAAAGGCTTCGCTTTGAATGGACAAAGGATGAAAATAAAGGGTGTATGTGTACATGACGATGCAGGCGTACTGGGCACAGCCGTACCAGCTGAGGTGTGGAAACGGAGACTCATCGAGCTGAAAGCCATCGGAGCCAATGCTATCCGCCTGAGCCATAATCCACATGCGCCAGAATTTTACGACCTGTGCGATGAAATAGGTCTGTTAGTGATGGACGAGGCCAGCGACGAGTGGGAGTTTCCCAAGCGCAAATGGATGAAGGGATGGAACCAGGGAAAACCCGCCTTTGAGGGCACATACACCTATTTCGCAGAATGGATAGACCGTGATGTGGCCGACATGGTGCGCCGCGACCGTTGCCACCCCAGCGTATTCCTCTGGAGCATCGGCAACGAAGTGGACTACCCCAACGACCCCTACTCCCACCCCGTGCTCGACGGAGGAACGAATGGTTTCACTCAGCCCATGTATGGGGGTTACAAGCCCGACCAGCCCAATGCCGAGCGCATCGGCCTCATCGCCCAGCGACTGGCCAAGATTGTGAAGGGCATCGACTCTTCACGTCCCACCACAGGTGCCTTGGCAGGAGTGGTCATGTCGAACGAAACGGCCTACCCTGGAGCCATCGACGTGGTGGGCTACAACTACACAGAAAGCCGTTATGATGAAGACCACCAGAAATATCCCCAGCGCATCATCTACGGCTCAGAAAACCGTCATGACTTTGCTGCCTGGAAAGCCGTGCGCGACAACGAGCACATCTTTGGTCAGTTCCTTTGGACAGGCATCGACTACTTAGGCGAAAGCGGCGTGTGGCCAGCACGCGGATCAAGCGCAGGACTGCTCGATCTGGCTGGACAGCGCAAGCCCAACGGATGGTATAGGGCATCCCTTTGGAGCGAGGAGCCTGTATGCTACATTGGCACCTATCCAGTAGGTCCTCAACGATATGGTTCACGCAACAACAACCAGCGCACCACCCAAGTATCGTCCTATGCTAACGACCTTTGGAACTACAACGAAGGGCAGCTCATCCGCGTGGTGTGTTACACCAATGCACAGTCCGCCCATCTCACCCTCAATGGTCAACCCATCGGTGGAGAGCCACAGCGCGATGAGAACACCAACATCCTCTACTGGGACATAGACTATGCTCCAGGCACTTTACTTTGCACAGCCGACAATCAAGCCACCTACGAAGTGAAGACCACCAAAGCACCCAAAGCCCTGCGCCTCACCACCGATGGCGGCATGCACATCTTTGCCGAAGTAGTGGACGAAGACGGCAATGTGGTGAAGCAGGCTGACAACGAAGTGACCCTGAGAGTACGCGGAGGCAGACTCCTCGGCATGGAGAACGGCAACATGCAAGGTGGCGGCATGCCCTTCAGTCAGCGCAACCCGCGCCTCCGTGTGCAAGGAGGCCGCCTCGTTGCCTACATCAAAGCCCAAGGCAATGGACCCGTCACCGTAACTGCCACATCGCCCTTTCTGGAAAGTGATAGCGTGCAAATAGGGAAATAAAGGATTGACCACAAATCATCTTTCCGAATTGTTCAGGTTCTTCTTAAAATCGGAGGGCGACATACCAGTCTTCCGATGAAAAAGGCGTGCAAAATGGTTGGGATAGACAAATCCCAACTGCTGAGCTATTTCTGTAACCGTCATGTTAGTGCTGACCAACATGGTTTTAGCCACTTCAATAATTTTGCCTTGCACATATTCCTGTGCCGTGATGTGCAATTCCCGTTTCACCACATCGCCAAAGTAATTGGACGACCATTGAAACTGCTCAGCACACCAAGCCACAGTGGGTTGCCCTTTCTGCTCAGGCAATCCGCTGGAGAGGTAGTTGTCTAACAGAGTGCTCAGGCGAGTCTGAATGTCGTTGTTAGCTTTACGCTTCACGTCAAACTGCCGTTCGTAGAACCGCTTGCAGTAACTGAGCATTTGCCCGATGCCCAGACGAAGCATGTGCCCAGTCAGATGGTCATCGGGCGTGTGGAGTTCGGCATAAATGGTAGCAAAACAATTCAGAAGGATGTTTCGTTCGGCAGCAGAAAGCAGAAGAGCTTCCTGCACATCGTAACTGAAGAAGTTGAACATGTAGAAGTCGCGTCCAAGACCTGTCTTGATGAGCAGTTCTGGGCGGAACACCAGCATCCACCCTTTCGGCTTCACATCGGGGTTGAGTTGCACGCTCACCTCCTGCCCCGGCATCATGCTGAACACCGTTCCCGCTCCATAGCGCATGCTCTTCCCTCCCTTCATTAATGCACCAAAATCAGCATCCATCAGCACCACGCAGTACATGCCAAAATCAGTGGGACGAAACAGCGAGAGATCAGCACGCGACAAATCGCCCACACTCACCATCGAGTGCAATGTGGGCTGATGAAAATAGGCGTTATACTCGTCTATGTTCTGAATCCGTTTCATCACATTGTCCGTTTCCATCAGCCACAAATGTAAGTCTTTTTCTTAAAAGAAAATATATAAATATGTAAAATATCTCGCTTTTCTGTTAAAAAAGCGCAAGAGATAACCTATTTTGCCTTTCCTTATGCAAGAAAAAACGAAGAAAAACGTTTAACTTTGCACAGGAATAGACAACAGAGTAGATAACCATTGTCAACAATGTTTAGCAAATATGATTAACAAACTAAATACTACACCTATTATGAAACGGACAATTTTACTGGCAGCCATTGCTGCCTGGGGATTCAACCCGACATGGGCTGACGACTATCCCTATTTGATGTTCCAGACAGCCGATGGCAACACAATTGCTGTGACAGCATCGGAACTCACGATCACGTTCGCAGACGGCAAACTCATTGCCACCAATGCAGAAGGCACCCAGACCCTCACCCTGACCGACCTCAGCAAAATGTATTTCTCGACCACAGGCGATGCCAATGCCATTGAGGACGTGAAAGCAGACGGACAGCTGAACATGAGTCAAGAACCAGTGGAAGTGTTCACCCTGACGGGCATTTCCATTGGGAAATACGACACGCTGCAACAAGCCAAGAGTTCGTTGAGCCAAGGCATCTATGTAGTGAAAAGTGCAAGTAAAACCCTTAAAATCGCCGTGAAATGACCATGAAAAGAATTGCAGCTTACCTCTCAGCCCTCTTGCTCACAGCAGCAGCCCAAGCACAAACCCTCAACGTAGTCACAGGCAACGTCACCTACCAGTACCCTGTTGCCAGCTTGGGCGACATGACCTATAGCGGAGGTACCTCGCTGACCATCTTAGGCAAAACCTTCGCCATCAGCGACATCACCAAAATATATGTGGAAAGCAACCAACAGGCGACAGACAACTTAGAGGACAACCAAGTGGCGGTGACCTACAACGGTAACACAGCCGCCGTGACTGTAGCTGGCAACGTGGCAACTTACGTCACCCCCACGGTCAGCGGAGGTCACGTCAGCATCGCACAAAGCAACACCGATGCTGTGGATGGCGACGAAATCACTTACACCCTTTCAGGCACCACTACCGACGGCGAGTTCGCCCTCTCTGGCTCTTACAAATGTACAGTAGCCCTCAACGGTGTAACACTAAACAACCCAAGCGGGGCAGCCATCAACATCACCAACGGCAAGCGCATACAAGTGAGTGCTAAGAAGGGGACAGTGAACACCCTCACCGATGGAACGGACGGAACCCAGAAAGCTTGCCTTTACAGCAAGGGTCAAATTCAGCTGCAAGGTAACGGAACGCTCAACGTGAAAGGCAACACCGCCCATGCCATCAAGAGTGGCGACTACATCTCGGTGAAGAACCTCACCCTCAACGTGACTGGAGCGGTGAACGACGGCATCAACTGCAACGAATACTTCCTCATGAAGAGCGGCACCGTAACCATCAACGGTGTGGCCGATGACGGCATACAGACCGACCTGGATGGCGACACCCCCACAGCAGCTTCCGACGATGACCACTCGGATGAAGACACGGGCAATCTCTACATTGAAGATGGTTCGCTGACCATCACCACCGGAGCTGCCACCAAGGGACTGAAAGCCGAAGGCAGCGTAAGCATTACGGGAGGCACACTCAACATCACCACCACCGGCAACGGCACCTACGACGAAGATGACCAAGACACCAAGGCCTGCGCTGGCATCAGTGCCGATGCCGACATCAGCATTGCGGCTGGCACGTTGACCCTGAAAAGCACTGGCTCGGGCGGCAAGTGCATCAAGTGCGACGGCACCCTCACCATCAGCGGCGATGCCAACATAACGGCCGCGGCTACTGGTTCGCAATACAAGTACAGCAGCAGTCTCACCTCGTCAGCCAAAGCCATCAAGGTGGGCACCAAAACACTCAAGTCGGGCCGTACCGCCAACAGCCACAAGAAGAGCAATCCCGCCTACGACTTCACGGGAGGACTCGTCATCACTGGTGGCACGCTCAATGCCTCTGCTTCCAGCCATGAAGCCATCGAGTCGAAGAGCACCATCGACATCAGCGGAGGCATCATCTATGCCCAATCCACCGACGATGCCATCAACTCAGCCAGCACCTTCACCATCAGCGGCGGACAAGTGTGCGGTTACTCTACTGGCAACGACGGCTTAGATGCCAACGGCGACTTCTACATCAAGGGCGGCACCGTCTATGCCATTGCCAGCGGAGGTGCCGAAGTGGGCATCGACGCCAACTCCGAAGGAGGCTTCTCCCTCACCCTCACTGGTGGCAACGTGGCGACCATAGGCGGTTTGGAAAATGGGAGCACCCTCTCGCAAACCTGCTACCAGTTGGGCTCGTCCAACTCCTCAGGTGGCAACAACGGACGCGGTGGAGGAGGCGGATTTGGAGGATTTGGCGGAGGTGGCAGCCAATCGTGGAGTGCCAACACTTGGTATGGCCTCTACAGCAATGGCTCCCTCGCCATCGCCTTCAAGACTCCCAGCAGCGGTGGTTCGGCCTTAGTGGTCAGCACCTCTGGTACCGCCACCCTGTCATCGGGTGTAAGTGTGAGTGGCACCACCATCTGGAACGGCATGGGTGCCACCAGCGCCAGTGGAGGCAGCTCAGCCACCTTATCCACCTACAGCGGAGGTAACAACGGCGGCGGTGGAGGCAGAATGTGGTAATGCCACCTCACCCGAAGACAAGACAGCTCAACACGGATGACAAAAGCTCCCGTACCTTTCATGGCGCGGGAGTTTTTTGCTGCCAAACCTTAATTATTGCGCTCTCGTTTCTGTATTTCACCTCCCATCTAACACGCACATTTGTCCAGCCGTTGTCCAGCCAAACATCAGACAAGTAGTGTACAACAACTGCACATCGATTAGCCATATATTAAAGGAAGCATAGAGGAAATACTGGGGATACAGAAAGGAAACTTGGAAGAAGAACATTCCCTCCCCTAAGGCAAATTGAGAGAAAATAAACGTAGCATAATTTGGTCGATTCGAAAAATCTCTGTAACTTTGCCGCGACAATCTAAAACTGACAAAAATGAGATATAACGATTTGGGCAAAACGGGAATGAAAATTTCCCACTTATGCTTCGGAGCATCCTCGCTCGGAAGTGTGTTTCATGAGACAAAAGAAGCCGAAAGCATCGCAGCTGTGGAAGCTGCCATTGAGGGCGGCATCAACTTCATCGATGTGAGTCCCTATTATGGGCACTACAAGGCAGAGACAGTTCTGGGAAAGGCATTGAGGGGCATTTCCCGAGAGAAGTACTATCTGAGCACAAAAGTGGGCAGGTATGGAAAAGACGGGGTGAACACCTGGGACTACTCAGGACAGCGCGCCAAAGAGAGCGTGTATGAAAGCATGGAACGGTTAGGAGTGGATCACATCGACCTGATTAATGTACATGACATTGAGTTCCAGGCAGCTATGGATGGAGGATTGCAGAAAGTGGTGGATGAGACCCTCCCAGCGCTGGTGGAGCTGAAGAAGAAAGGCGTGGTGGGGCATGTGGGCATCACCGACTTGCAGTTGGAGAACCTGAAATGGGTGGTGGAACACACGGAGGAAGGCACTGTAGAGAGCATCCTCAATTTTTGCCACTACTGTCTGAACGATGACAAGCTGGTCGATTTCATGGACTTTTTTGAGAGCAAGGGCATCGGCATCATCAACGCATCGCCCTTGAGTATGGGATTACTTTCGCAAAGAGGGGTACCCACTTGGCATCCTGCCCCCAAGCCCTTGGTAGCGGTCTGTCAGAAGGCGGCTCAGCACTGTACGGAAAAGGGTTACGCCATTGAGAAGCTGGCCGTTCAGTTCTCCGTAAGCAATCCACGCATCGCTGGCACATTGTTCTCCTCTGCCAATCCTGCTAATGTGAAACGAAACATCGAATGGGCAAACCAGGAACCCGATTGGGAACTGGTGAAGGAGGTGCAGGCCATCATTGGAGATCAGCAGCGCGTGTCCTGGGCCAATTCATAACATATTCCTTTCTCTCTTTTCCACTTTATCTATTTTTTAATCTATGACCATTATTGACGCACATTCCCACCTATGGCTGAAGCAGGACACATGGGTGGACGGAAAAAGAATCCTGTCATTAAAAAACGGCCGAAGCATCTTCATGGGCGAGGAAGTACAGATGATTCCTCCGTTCATGGTGGATGGCGTGAACTCGGCAGAGGTGTTCCTCTCCAACATGAATTACGCCCAAGTGGGTGGAGCCGTGGTGGTGCAAGAACTCATCGACGGTAACCAAAACACTTATTTGACAGAGGTGCAGCGCAATTACCCCGAACGTTTCTTCTGCATGGGAATGGCGTGGACTCTGGAAGAAGCAAAGCGTGTGCATGAGGCTGGCTTGAAGGGCATCGCCTTCCCAGGCCATCGTATGAAAGAATCGCTGACGAACCTCATGCCCATCTTCAAATGGATGGAAAAGGAGGGCATGGTACTGTCCATGTGCTTAGGCGAAGACAAAGGGCAAATTGGAGAGATGAGGGAAGTGATTCAGGAGTGCCCCGCACTCAAGGTTGCCATTGGTCACTTCGGTATGGTTACGACTGATGCCTTCGAGTGGCAAGTGAAGTTGGCATTATGCGGGAAGAACGTGATGGTGGAAGCGGGCGGCATCACCTGGCTTTTCAACAGCGAGTTCTATCCCTACCCTTCTGCCGTGCGCAGCATCAAGCAGGCAGCCGAGTGGGTGGGTATGGATCGTCTGATGTGGGGAAGTGACTATCCGCGCACCATCACCGCTATCACCTACAAGATGTCGTACGACTTCATTTGCAAGTCGCCAGAGCTGACTCTGGAGGAAAAAGCCATGTTCCTCGGAGAGAATGCGCAGCAGTTCTATGGTTTTCAGCACTTACCCGAACTGCCCCACATCAAGAACATGTCGGAGTAAAAGTTAAGAACCTTTAGCTCGCCGTTAGGCTATCAAGACAGAGTGAAGCCTGCTGGCACTTTTTAGAAAAAGAAATACGATTATTTACCAAACCATCACATGGAAAAATCATCAACTCAGTCGCTTTGCACAACAAAGAAACCGTTGGTATCGAAGAAATACCTGTTCACATTTATCTTAATCACATCGTTGTTCGCCCTGTGGGGCTTTGCCAACGACATCACCAACCCGATGGTGGCGGCATTCCAAACCGTCATGGAGCTGTCGGTTGCGAAAGCATCGCTCATCCAGTTCGCCTTCTACGGAGGCTATGCCACAATGGCTATTCCTGCGGCCTTGTTCATACGCCGCTACTCCTACAAGAGCGGCATCCTGCTGGGCTTGGCTCTCTATGCCATCGGAGCCTTTCTGTTCATTCCCGCTGCTGAATGGCAAGAATTTTCATTCTTCTGCGTGTCGCTCTACATCCTCACCTTCGGACTGGCTTTCTTGGAGACAACCGCCAATCCATTCATTCTCTCCTTAGGTGATAAAGAGACATCGACCCGACGGCTCAATCTGGCGCAGGCATTCAACCCCGTGGGTTCGCTCAGCGGCATGGCTGTGGCATCGTTCATCGTATTGCCCCACCTGCTGTCCGACAAGCGCGATGCTGCGGGACAAATCATTTTCCCGCTCCTTTCCGAAGCAGAAAAGGCCGACATCAGACTGCACGACCTTGCTGTGATTCGCAACCCCTACGTAGCTATTGGTCTGGTGGTGTTGTGCGTGTTCATCATCATCGCTCTGACCAAGATGCCCAAAACCGAGAGTGAGGAGCAAAAGGCTGCCGGACAGACCCACACGGTGAAGGAGACCCTTTCGAACCTTTGGCACAACACTCTCTACCGCGAGGGAGTGTTTGCACAAGTCTGCTATGTGGCTGCACAAATCATGGTGTGGACATTCATCATCCAGTACGCTGACCACTTAGGCATCAACAAGGCCACGGCTCAATTGTTCAACATAGTCGCTATGTCACTCAACTTAGGAGGCAGGTTCATCGGCACCTTCATTATGCGTTACATCAACACACGCCAGTTGCTCCTGTGGTTTGGAGTGGGAGCCTCCCTCTGCACGCTGGGAGCTATATGCATCGAAGGCATGTGGGGCCTCTACAGCTTGGTGTGCATCAGCTTGTTCATGTCCATCATGTTCCCCACCATCTATGGCATCGCACTGGAAAATGTAGATTCCAAGGACACTCATCTGGGAGCCGCCTTCCTGGTCATGGCCATTGTGGGCGGAGCGCTCATGCCTCCTTTGCAGGGTAAGCTGATTGACCAACAAGTCATCCTTGGGCACCCAGCCGTCAACATGTCTTTCGTATTGCCCTTAGTGTGCTTCCTCGTCATCATTGCATATGGTTATCGTTCAATTGTAAAAAATAAGAAATAAAGATGAAAGCTATTCAAATTTCGCACTCGCAAGAGTTGCACATCATCGAAGTGGAAAAACCTGCCACTCTCCAAGCCGGAGAAGTGCTGCTTAAACTACAATACGTCGGCTTCTGCGGTTCAGATATCAACACCTTCATGGGCCGCAACACGATGGCACTCAATCCAGTCATCCCCGGCCACGAGGTGGGAGCTGTGATTGAAGCCGTGGGCAGCGATGTGCCCAAAAGCCTCGAGCCTGGCATGGTGGTGACACTCAACCCTTACACAAACTGCGGGAAGTGCGCCTCGTGCCGCAACGGACGGGTGAACGCCTGTCAGAATAACGAAACGCTGGGTGTGCAACGCAACGGAGCCATGAAGGAATACATCGTCATGCCTTGGGAAAAAGTAATCCCAGCAGGTTTGCTCACACCCAAGGAATGCGCTTTAGTCGAGCCCATGAGTGTAGGTTTCCATGCAGTGAGCCGCGCACAGGTGACCGACATCGACGTAGTCATGGTGATTGGTTGTGGCATGGTGGGCATGGGTGCCATTGTGCGCTCTGCACTCCGTGGAGCCACTGTGGTGGCTGCCGACATTGACGATGAGAAACTTGCCCTTGCCAAGCAAATGGGTGCCTCCTACACCATCAACACCAAGACAGAGGACGTACATCAGCGGCTTTCGGAAATGACCAACGGTTTCGGCCCCGATGTGGTGATTGAGGCTGTGGGTAGTCCTGCTACCTACCAAATGGCCGTCAATGAGGTGAGTTTCACGGGACGTGTGACCTGCATCGGCTATGCTAAGAGCGAGGTAAGTTTCCAAACCAAATACTTCGTGCAGAAGGAACTCGACATTCGTGGCTCACGCAATGCCATGCCCCAGGATTTCCGTGCCGTCATCCACTATCTGGAACGCCGCACTTGCCCCATTGACAAGCTCATCACCAAGGTTATCCAACCCGAAGAGGGCCTCGGCACTATGCGCTGGTGGAGCCAAAACCCTGGCAAGGTGTTCCGAATCCTGGTCAAGTTCTGATTGGGTGGAAGTTCAAAAATGCTTTATTGGCTATGCCACTAAAGGTTCTCCATTTCAAACTATTTTCATTGTCTAACGGCACTACAAGTTCTTAACTTTTAATTCTAAACTCTTAACTTTCAATGAAAGTCTTTGTCAGCGGTTGCTACGACCTTCTTCACAGCGGTCACGTAGAGTTTTTCCGACAGGCCAGTCAGTATGGCGACCTGTACGTTGGCATTGGTTCGGACGCTACCGTATTGAAATATAAAAATCACCAAACTCTCTACCCCGAACAAGAACGCCTGTTCATGGTGAAGAGCATACGGTACGTGAAAGATGCCGTCATCAACCAAGGCACTGGCGTGATGGATTTCATTCCTACGGTTGAAGCCCTAAAGCCAGACCGCTTTGTGGTGAATGCCGACGGAGCCAGTGAGGAGAAGCGCCGTTTCTGTGAGGAACGGGGTATCGAGTACATTGTCCTCAACCGTACCCCCGCAGAAGGGCTTGAAGCCCGCAGCAGCACCGATATCAAATCTACGCTGGCGAACGGCAACTCGCAATTCTCGAAAGCCAATGTCCACCAGACGAGTGGCATCCCTACCCGTCTGGACTTGGCTGGCACATGGATTGACCAACCCTACGTGAGTACCTTTGCTCCAGGATGGGCCATCACCATTTCACTGCAACCCACCTTCGAGATTCGCGAGCGCTGCGGCCTCTCTACATCCACCCGCAAACAGATTCAGCGCATTTGGCCCGTACGTCTGCCCGACATGGAGCCAGAAATGCTGGCCAAACTGGTCTTCTGCTTTGAAAACGACCCCGAACGCACGGATGGCATCATCAGCGGCGCACAGGATGCCATCGGCATCTGCATTCCAGGTCTTTGCCGTCACCTTTACGATGCCCACTATTGGCCCAAACAGATTGAACGGTGCGAGGACGAGACAATACTCCATTGGTTAGAGAGGCATTTGTGCTTGATTCCCATGTTCCCACGCCGTCCTGATTGCTCTGTGATTGAGGGCAAACAAATCAACGAGACCAACGTGAAAGCACTCACCCAAGCTGCTGATGAATGTTGGGAGGCCATCATGAAGACCGACCTCACCGCTTTTGCCAAAGCATACAGGGCATCTTTTAAAGCTCAAGTCACCCTCTTCCCTGCCATGATTCAACCTGGAGTGCAAGACTACATCGACCTGTATTCAGCACTCCCCGATGTACTGGCATGGAAGATGCCCGGAGCTGGAGGGGGAGGCTACTTAGCACTCGTCGTTACGGATGCCCCCACTTTCTGTCAAGCTCATCCAGAAGCCATCCCTCTCACCATCCGACGTCCCTCACCACCTCAATTTCCAACACTCCATTAGAATTTTCTTAACTCCTACTTCTTAAGTCTTTACTCTTAATTTTTAATTCATACGAACACTCATCAACAATGAAGAAAAAAACGCTATATGCAGCAATCCTATTTCTCGCCACAGCGATTGCACAAGCACAGGACTATCCCATTCCTGTATTGGAAAATGACGAGCCAATGGCTACAGGAGCTTTCTCCCCCAACTGGGAATCTCTACGCCAATACCAAGTGCCAGAATGGTTCCGTGACGCCAAGTTTGGCATCTGGGCACATTGGGGTCCACAGTGCGTGGAAGGCTCAGGCGACTGGATGGCAAGAGAAATGTACATGGAGGGCAACTCTAAATATCAATATCACCTTGAGCACTATGGACACCCGTCAGAGGTAGGGTTCAAGGACATCCTTCCTCTCTTCAAAGCCGAACATTGGACACCAGATGAACTGGTAAAATTTTACAAGGAAGAGTGTGGCGCACGCTATTTCTTTGCCTTAGGTAACCACCACGACAACTTTGACCTCTGGAACTCCAAGTACCAGGAATGGAACTCGCAGAACATCGGTCCACACAAGGATATTCTCGACGGATGGGCTAACGCAGCCAAGAAAGCCGGACTCCCCTTCGGCATATCCTTCCATGCCGACCACGCATGGACATGGTACGAACCCGCTCGTCGATTCGACCTTAAAGGTGAAAAGCGCGGTGTGAAGTACGATGGATGGCTGACCAAGGAAGACGGTTACAAGCTTAATTCCGACGGCACAGAGAAATGGTGGAAAGGACTTGATCCGCAGAAACTCTACCAGCAAGATCATGATTTCTCCGAAGGAACATGGGACAACCGTTCCATTCACAACCAGTGGGGCTGGCAAAATGGAGCCGCACGACCTTCTCAAGAGTTTGTCACCAATTTTTATAACCGCACCCTCGATGCCATCAACCGCTACAATCCCGACCTGCTCTACTTCGATGTCACCGTCCTACCATTCTACCCCATCAGCGATGCTGGCATGAAAATCGCCACTCACATGTATAACCATAGCGCTGCCCTTCACCAAGGGAAGAATCAAGCCGTGGTGTTTGGCAAAATACTGGAAGAAGACATGAAAGATGCTCTTGTGTGGGATGTGGAGCGAGGTGCCCCCAACCAAATTATGCCCCGCCCTTGGCAATGCTGCAACTGCATCGGTAATTGGCATTACGACCAGAGCGTATATGAGCGCAACGGCTACAAGAGTGCAGCTACCATAGCTAAACTCCTGATTGATGTGGTGAGCAAGAACGGCAACATGCTCCTCTCCGTCCCTCTCCGCGCCGACGGTACACCCGACGAAAAGGAACTCGCCATCATGAAGGAGTTTGGTGCCTGGATGAAAGTGAACGGAGAAGCCATCTACAAAACGCGCCCTTGGCAAATATTCGGTGAAGGACCTATTGCCAATGCTGATATCAAGATTAATGACCAAGGCTTTAACGACGGACAGTACAGCAAGGCTGGCAGCGAGGAAATCCGTTTCACCCAAACCGGCAAGGCTCTCTATGTGGCAGCCCTTGCATGGCCAAAGGACAAGACAATCAGAGTAAAATCCCTATCCGATGGTTCCACCCTCTACCCCGCCTCCATTAAGTCGGTCGAACTCCTTGGCTTTGGTAAAGTAAAGTTCCAGCGCACACCCGATGCTCTTATCGTCACCCTACCCGAGAAGAGCCTCAACAACATCATGCCTATATTGAAAATCAAAAAGTAAAACAATAAGTCGTTCCATATTTCCAAAGGAAACTTAGATTATACACTTTGCATTTATTACTTAAGATGAAACACATCTTAACCATCTTTGCCAGCTCACTGACACTTCTACTCCAAGCCCAAATCCCCATCCACGATTGGGAAAACCCGGCCGTGTTGGGCATTAACAAACTGCCCTATCATTCCACACTCCAACTGCCCTCCCGAGAGCACGAGTGCAAGGAAATCCATTCCCTCAATGGAAAGTGGCTGTTCCACTGGTCGCCCAACCCCGAGGAGCGACCTGTAGGTTTTGAAAAAGAAAGCTATGACGTAAACCAATGGGACAGCATAGCCGTCCCAGGCAACTGGCAGATGCAAAATTTCGGATGCCCCATCTACGTCAACATGACCTACCCTTTCCATCGTGACCGTCCCAGCGTGACAGGCGAACCAGCAAGGGATTGGTATGCCTTTGACCATCGCAACCCCGTGGGTTCCTACGTCACCTACATCGACATCACCAACGAGATGCTCAACCAACACCTCATCCTCCACTTTGGCGGAGTGAAGTCAGCCATGTACGTGTGGATTAACGGCCAAAAAGTGGGCTACAGCCAAAACTCCATGTCACCAGCTGAGTTTAACATCACTCCCTTTGTCCGCAAAGGCAAAAACCGCCTCGCCGTGGAGGTTTATCGCTGGAGCGACGGAAGCTACTTAGAGTGCCAAGACATGTGGCGGCTCAGTGGCATTTTCCGAGAAGTGCAACTGTGGGTACGTCCACTCGTCCACATCGCCGACTACAAGGTTGAGTCCATTCCCAATGTCAACTACTCCCAGCACAGCATACATGCCAAGATTGCCATTTGCAACACAGGCAAGAAAACCGCAAAGAACCTTTTGGCACAGTTGCAGATTGCAGGTCCCGAACTCTACGGCATCAACGAACGTCCTGGCGAATGGTGGGTGACCAACCAGCGCATACCCGAACTCCGTGCGGGCGACACCATCACCGTTGAACTCACCTACAACGCCCTCAGAAATCCCCGCCTTTGGTCGGCTGAAAAACCCTATCTCTACCCCTACACCGTGGAGCTATTAGGAGCCAAAGACACCACGAACAATGAACACTTCTCCTACCATCTTGGGGTGAGGAAGGTGGAAACTGTAGGCGAAGTGTTCAAAATTAACAGTCGGAATGTGAAACTACGTGGAGTGAACCGTCACGACCACCATCCGCGCACAGGTAGATATGTCGATGATGCTACCTACGAGCAGGATATCCGCCTCATGAAACAGGCCAACATCAACTTTTTGCGCACCAGCCACTACCCCGACCGCCCTTACCTCTACGAACTCTGCGACCGTTATGGCATCTACGTAATGGACGAGGCCAACCAGGAAAGTCATGGCTATGGCTATGCCAACCACGTGATGGGCGAAGACCCCGACTGGCGAAATGCTCATGTGGACCGTGCCGTTTCCCTTGTACAGCGCGACAAGAACCATCCCAGCATTATCCTTTGGAGCTTGGGCAACGAAGGGGGTGTGGGACCCAACCTAAAAGCCATGCACGATGCAGTCGTGGCCATCGACACCACACGTCTGCCCTTCTGCGACACCGACCGCAACCAATCCTCTATCTACGACGACAGTTACTTGACTCCAGCGGTCTTTTCAGAGAAAGCCCAAAGCGTCACCGACCGTCCCTTCATGATGCGCGAATATGCCCATGCCATGGGCAATTCCGTAGGCAACTTTCAGGAATACTGGGATGTCATCTACAACGATTCCAGCATCTGCGGAGCTGCTATTTGGGACTGGGTGGACCAGGGTATCGCTAAACCGATCGACGACAGTCCGCTCCGTCCTTCCCCCTCACTCACCTTGCAGCAGGACGAATTCTGGGCATACGGAGGCGACTTTGGCGACAGGCCAAACGATGGACCTTTCTGCCTGAACGGACTCCTCGCCCCCGACCGTACACCCCATCCTCACTACTACGAGGTGCAACATGTCTATCAACCCATCACCTTTATCCGTTCCAACGACAAACGCACCCTCCATCTTATCAACCGCGACCAATTCACAACACTAGATGAATACGACTACACCTACGAGCTGCTCGCCAACGGCATTGTCCGCGACAAGGGCGCAATCCAACTTCAGGGCGATTCCATCATCCTCCCATCCCTCCCCGCTCCAGTAGCGGGTGGAGGTCCATATCCCGAACTCGCCCTCAACATTGCAGCCCGTCTGCGCAAAGACACTCCCTGGGCACCCAAGGGATTTCCCATTGCCCAAGAGCAAATCATCACCCTCCCCTACACTTTTCAACAGACCATCAGCGGCACAGCTCCATCCTTCGAGAAAACCCAACAAGGCATTGTCATCCACCACCAACGAGGCTCTTTGACCATCGACCCTACAGGGGCACTCTCGTCATGGACACTCGACGGTGAACAACTCCTTCAGGCACCGCTGGAACCTTACTTCTGGAAACCAGCCAACGACAACCAAAATGCCAATGGCTACAACCAGCGGCTCTCCTCATGGAAAGAGGCTGGAGCGCAACGGCAAGTGAAAGCCATCCGCACAGTGAAGCAAAAAGATGCCTTGCAAGTGGTGGTGGAAATGACCCTGCCTGTAGGGGCTGACTACACACTCACCTACACCCTCAACAATGAGGGGAAAGTGATGGTGACAGCCGACTACAAGCCTACAGCCTCCAACATTCAGCTTATGCCCAAGTTTGGCATGCGGATGCGCCTACCAGCCGATTTCACCACGGTGCAATACTACGGTCGCGGGCCTCGGGAGAATTATCCCGATCGCAAGCATGGAGCGTTCCTTGCGCATGCCAAGATGCCCCTCTCCGAATACCAGACAGAGTACATCCACCCACAAGACAACGGCAACCGATGCGACGTGCGCTGGTTCATTCTCTCCAGCCCCAAGCATACCCTCCGCATCGAAGGATGCCAACCCCTCTGCATTCGTGCCTGGAACTACGGGGAGGAGAATCTCGACGAAGCCCAACACCCCCAAGAGATAGAGCGTGGCCGCTTCGTCAACCTCAACATCGACCTCAACATCCACGGTGTGGGCGGGGTTGACACCTGGGGCTCGCGCACCCTGCCCCAATACACCATTGACGGCAACCAGCCCTACCACTATGCGTTCATTTTGAATGGCGACAGCCAGTGAACGCCAGCAAAACAATCAACTTGGCACAAACACCACCCAAGGGATTCCCAAAGGGCATGCAGCCTATGACGTAGTATTTGGATATAGAAGGACATTTACCGATGGCTCTGCCCACGCGCTCGATGCTCAATATGACCTATTTGTTGTATTTCTGCATTTCCTTGATTTAGGTTGACCACCTATGTTTCTTAACCCTAAGACTGGTTGACTCTGTTAAACGTTAAAACTGTTTTAGATTTGGTTGCGTTTTTCTTCAACACCTAACATCGATTTTTCGCAACCCATTATTGATGAAGAGGATAAATGAGATAAATCTCTGAAAAACCTAACATATAACCTAACATATAACCTAACAAACACCTAACATAAAACCTAATATGCAACAATTGCGTGGATGTTAGGTTTATGTTAGGTTTCCTCAAAAAAAGAAATTTTGTCAAAAATGTTGACAAATATAAACAAAACATTCT
Source organism: uncultured Bacteroidales bacterium (assembly GCA_902789725.1). Taxonomy (GTDB): domain Bacteria; phylum Bacteroidota; class Bacteroidia; order Bacteroidales; family Bacteroidaceae; genus Minthosoma. The sequence continues at coordinate 55,054 of CADAPC010000006.1, read as the reverse complement.
GAAATTTGATGAACTTTACGTAACGTTGGCTACACCGAAGTTACTTTCACCCGGAAGTGCATAGAAAAATTAGTTTTCCTTTGGCACTTCACTCTTTTTTTCGTAACTTTGCAACAAACTTTTCGGCTGCCCGAAAGCAGAGGCATTTTTATAACACCTTGAAGAGGTGAGTTTTAGAAGAAGAAAAATTGCTATAACCATGAACAAGGAATACATCGTACTGAGCCGCCAAGACAGCGTGGCTCGTAACAACGCTCCGTTTGTGACCTTAAAGATTGCCAATAAGGAGGAGAAACTAACCATCAGCGTGTTTGACGTACCCAAAGCGGGAGGGCCGAAGGTGGGGCAACTGGTGTCGTTCGTCAATATGCGCGACTATCAGGACAGGAAGTCGGCCAACAACACGGACATGCGGGTTGGGGCTTTCCCCACGGAGGAGCATCCGCTCTACGCTCTAGTGCCACGCCCCATCAAGCGCGAGGTGTGGAATGCCACTATTGAGAAGCTGTTGACGTTCTGTACAGACGAACGGCTGAAGGGATTCATCCAACAGCATGCGGAGAAGCTCTATCCGCCATACAGCAAATATCCTGCAGCAACGAGTGTGCACCATGCTTTCCCTGGAGGACTGGCAAACCACACCTGGCAAATGCTCCATCTGCTCGAGGGGGTATTTCCTGTCTATCCTTATCCTGAAGACATCAAGGTGGAACGAGTAATTATCGGCATCCTGTTCCATGACTGGGGCAAGCTGTGCGAATACACCGTAGAAGGGGAGAAGTTGGAAAATGGCTATCTGCTGGGGCACATTTACATGTCGGCCAATTACCTAAACAACCTGCTGCGCGAACTTTATACGGATCAGGGGGGCAAGATTGCAGAAAGCGACAAACGTGAAATCAATTTCATTGTGCACTGCGTGCTGGCCCATCACGGACAGCTAGAGTATGGAAGTCCAGTTCTGCCTTGTATTCCAGAAGCACAACTCATCAATTACCTTGACAACATTTCAGCCAAGGCAGATATTTTCACCAACACTGGCAACTTGGAAAAGGCCTTTTCGTTGGGAACAACAGTGGTGAAAGGGTAAAAAGAATTAAACGATTAAAATCAGTATCAAGCTGAGGAATCTGTGGAAAATTAAAAGATTTACAATCTCCTAACCACAATGTAGAAGAAGCGGGGATAGGCTGCTATACGGAACTCGTATTTGCTTTCGCCTATGGGCAATTCATACACACTGAGGGGTTCTCTGTTGAACCCTCTCCCCCAACCGCGGCGATGTTCACGTCCAGGTCCTCCGTTCTGAGCTTTATCATCTCCATCGACAGGTTGATCCTTTTTCTCCACATCCTGTTCACGTTTCTCAAAAGGACGTAGTTCATGATACAAGGCTGCGATGGAACCTTGGGGGTAGATCATGTCGGTGCCTACAGCAAAGTGCACTTCGCTCGTCTCTTTGTTGTAGAGGTAGGTATTCACGCTTTTGGCGAACGCAAAATTGTCGTTGCTGCCGTTCCAATAAGTGATGAAAGGGCCACGTGGAGGCTGATCACTGTACTGGCAACGTTCCATAGCTGCACGGAACTGAGCCTCGTTGTAGTTCAACAGGGTGATGAAAGTGGAGATGCTGGGTTTGATGACCATTATGGAGCCTCCATCGTAATCTTTGGTGGTGATGTCAAGTCCTTGTGCATGGACAAAATTGAATGCCATGCATAGCAAAACGAGTAAAAGATTTCTTTTCATAACAATTTATGCTTTAATGGTTAGTAAGATTTGTTTTCCGAGTTTGGGGCAAAGATATTAAAAAAGAATTGAAAACAAATACTTTTCTCGCTTTTTTTAGCAAAAAAGTGTAAAAACACAGAAAAACCCGAATGATTCGCTCATTCGGGTTTTCTTTATTACCAAATCTTGACGCGTTTATCTTTAGGCACAAAAAGAGGATCGGACTCAGTGATGTGGAAAGCATCATACCACGCATCAATGAGTGGGAGAGCCCCATTGACACGCCACTCACCCAAGGAATGAGGATCCATAGTGGTGAGACGGCGCATTTCGGCCTCGGTGATGTTTTGCGCCCACACACCAGCGTAGGCAAGGAAGAAGCGCTGTTCGGGGGTGAAGCCGTCTTTCACAGGCAGCGGATGGTCTTTAGTAGCATTCTTGAAGGCGGTGTAAGCGAACTTCAAGCCTCCGTGATCGCCTAAGTTCTCGCCACAGCAAAGGTCGCCATTGGCATTGAGATCGGGCAACACTTTGATAGCTGAGAAGAAGTCCTTAATAACTTGAGCGCGCTGGTTGTATTTGTCGCCATCGCCCTCGACCCACCAGTCACGGAAATTACCGTCCTTGTCGAACTGACGTCCCTGATCATCAAATCCGTGTGACATTTCATGTCCGATGACCACGCCGATGGCTCCGTAGTTGAAGGCATCGTCGGCTTCCATGTCGAAGAAGGGGTACTGGAGAATGCCAGCAGGAAAGCAGATTTCATTGGTGGTGGGATTGTAATAGGCGTTGACTGTTTGTGGGTTCATGTACCATTCGTCCCTATCCACAGGTTTTTTCCACTTGCGTGCCAGCATGTCGGCATGCGCCCATTTGCGTATTTCTTTCAAATTTTCGTAGAGCGACTTCTGGGGGTCGATGTCCATTTTGGAGTAGTCGCGCCACTTGTTGGGATAGCCAATCTTCACATAGAAAGCATCCAGCTTCTCGTGAGCAGCAGCTTTTGTGGCTGGACTCATCCACTCTTGCGCATCGATGCGTTGTCCGAGTGCTATCTGCAGGTTCTTGACCAGCTGTTCCATACGCGCTTTGTTGGCAGGGGGAAAATACTTTTCGACATAGAGCTGACCGACAGCCTCGCCCAAGACACCATTCACCGCACTAACACTGCGCTTCCAGCGTGGCTGGGGTTCTTTTGCTCCAGTCATGGTACGGCCATAGAAATCGAAGGACGCTTCATAGAGTTCATCGCCCAGTACACCACTGGCACTGTCGAGAATTTGCCATTGCATCCAGTCTTTGAGGGCCTCCAAGGAAGTGTCCTGCAAGAGTGCCAAGGCTTCTTTCACCGCTTCGGGCTGACCAACCGAAAGTGAATCTATGTCGGTGATGCCCTGTGTGTCGAAATAAGTTTTCCAGTCAAACCCGACATATTCTTTTGTGAAATCGGTGAAAGACATTTTATTGTAGTTGCTTGCTGGGTCGCGCAAGGCCACATTGTCACGCCCCGCTTTTGCCATGCGAGTTTCTATCAAGAGTACGTTCTCCATCTTGCGCTGAGCCACATTTGGCTTATCGCCAATGAGTTGGAACATTCTGACAATATGTTTCTTGTAAGCCTCCAAAATGTTCGTGTTGGCCTCGTCATCCTTCACATAGTAGTCGCGCTCAATGTTGTAGCCGCCTTGTGAAATTTCCAAAATATTCTCAGTCGATGACATCATGTCGGCGCTGATGTAGCTGCCCCACAATTCGCCGAATGCACACCCCTCCACATTCATCTGATTGATAAGGGCAATGAGTTGTTCTTTTGTTTGCACTTTGGCTACACGCTCCAAATCGCCCATGACGGGCTTGGCTCCCTCTTTGTTCTGACGCACAGAGTCCATGCGAAGCGCATAGAGATCGCCTATTTTCTGGCCAAGGGTTCCATGTGCCTGAGGTTTAGCTGCCAACCCTTCAATGATTTCGCGGATGCGTTTTTGATTCTCTTCGTGCACCACATCGAAACTGCCAAAACGGGCATACTCGGGTTTCAGCGGATTATTTTTCATCCATCCGCCGCACGCATACTGATAGAAGTCTGTACCAGGCTTTGCCGTCTGATCCATGTTTTCCAACTTAATGCCCATAGTTTGGGCTGAAGTTGAAGCTGAAATTGCTAACGCAATCATAGGAATAAAGAGTTTTGTTTTCATTTTAAAATATGTAATGATTATCCATGTCTTACATCTCAATATTATAATCTGCTAATATAGTTGCACCCTGTTTGGAAGTGCAAAGGTACGATTAAGTGTGTGAAAAAACAAAATTAATTTGTTTTTTCAGTCAGTTAGTCGTACCTTTGCAAATAATTAACTCAAAAAGCCTCCCTTTTATGGAAAAGAAACAACCTCTTGACGAACTTGAACGCCTTGTTCGACTTATTTCAGATGACAATGAACTCCTCAGCCGCGCCAGCACTTTCATGCAAACGCTGGTTGATAGCAAATTGGATGTACATGGAAAGACCGACATCTCTGCTCAAATAGCGGAACAAGAGAAAAAAAGAGGAGCGGAAGGGAGGCACCTATAAGAAGAATCGACATGAAACGATTATTGATATGGATATCGGCCTTTGTATTTTTCACATCCGACACATTCGCACAAAACGTAGAATACACAAAGGCTGACAGTGCACTTGTTGTGAAACTGCTGACGGAAGCTGCCATCCATCGGGGCAAGGAGAACCGTGTGATGTATTTCGGCAAGAAATTTCTGGACATTCCCTACGTTGCGCACACCCTGGAGTTGGGTGAAAAGGAGCATTTGATAGTGAATTTGCACGGACTGGATTGCACGACATTTGTGGAAACGGTGGCGGCCCTCAGCCTGTGCGACAAGGAGAACCGCCGCACTTTTGACGATTACTGCCGAAACTTGACAAAGATTCGTTTCAGGGGAGGTAATATGACCGACTACACTTCGCGCCTCCATTATTTTACATGGTGGGCGGAGGACAACGAACAGCTGGGCATCGTAAAGGAGGTGGCTCCCCAAGAGGCTCCCTGGGGAGCTTTCACAGCCGTACAGACAATCAACATTAACTATATGTCTGCCCACCCCACCCTCTACAAGCAATTGAAGAACCATCCAGAGTTCGTGGCTCCCATCAGACAAATGGAAGAAGCCACTAATGGACGAAAGTTCCGCTACATTCCTAAGAAGAACTTAGCATGGGGGCAAAGCACAACACTTGGCACCGTGAAGGACGGCGACATCGTGGCCATGCTGACAGATAGCGACGGACTGGACACACGACATATCGGAATAGCTTTTTGGCAGAATGGACGGCTGCATTTGTTGCACGCCTCGAGTTTAGGGAAAAAAGTGCTGATGAGCAAAGAGACGTTTTATGAGTATGAAATGAAACAGCCAAAACACACGGGAATACGGGTGTTCAGGCTAAAAGATTGAAACTGATGATATACGTATTTTCTGGTACAGGTAACAGTCAGTGGGTAGCAGACAAGCTACAAGGAATGGTAAAGGACGGACCTGATGTGTTTGGATTGGTATTTCCTGTGTATGGATGGGGGATTCCTAAAGTGGTGGAAAAGTACATCAAAGAGCACCTCGAGGAGATAAAGTCTGCTCAGTACGTCTATGCAGTCATGACCTGTGGCGATGATATAGGCTATGCAGACAAAGTTCTCAAAAAAACATTAGAAGGCAAGCTGGATGCCGTTTTTTCCGTACACATGCCCAACACGTATGTGTGTCTGCCAGGTTTCAATGTGGACAAGGACGACGTGGCGGGGGCTAAAGTAAAGGAGACCCTGGAACTGTTACCATCCATTGCTGACAGCATCAGAAAACGAGATAAGAAAACCGAAGTGGTGAGAGGAGCTTTTGCATGGGTAAAGACTTACGTGCTGCGCCCACCGTTTAATCGTTTTTTAGTGACTGACAAATATTTCCACGTCATTAGCAGACAGTGCATCCACTGCAAACGTTGCGTAAGAGGATGTCCTGTAGGCAATATGGTGATGGACAAGGATGGGAATGTGGTGTGGAAACATGAAAACTGTACAGGTTGCCTGCGCTGCTATCACCGGTGTCCGGACCACGCCATACACTTCGGAAAATTCACAAAGAACAAAGGACAAAAGATTCATGATTTCGATTGATAAACTGGGGGTTGAATTTTCGGCAACGCCCCTCTTCTTAGATGCCACGTTCGTGGTGAATCCCAAAGACCGCATCGCCCTTGTGGGCAAAAACGGAGCAGGCAAAAGTACGATGCTCAAAATTATTGCCGGCATGCAGGAACCCACATATGGGCAAGTGACACGCCAAAAAGACATTACCATTGGCTATTTGCCGCAAGTGATGGTACTCGCCGACAGCCGAACTGTGTTAGAAGAGGCTGAGACCACCTTTGCCCATATCCATGAGCTGCAAGAAGAGCTGGACAAGATGAATGATGAAATTGCACGCAGAACTGACTATGATAGTGAATCTTACATGAAGCTTTTGGAAAGGTTCACACACAAGAATGACCTTTTCAATTTGATGGGTGGTGTCAATTACCACGCAGAACTGGAACGCACTCTGCAAGGTTTAGGGTTTCAGCGTTCAGATTTTGACCGACCAACAGCTGAGTTTTCCGGAGGATGGCGTATGCGCATAGAATTGGCTAAGCTCCTACTCAAGAAGCCCGACTTGCTTTTACTCGACGAGCCGACCAACCATCTCGACATTGGCTCCATTCAATGGTTGGAACAATTTTTGGCTCAACGTACCAATGCTGTCATTTTGGTGAGCCACGACCGGGCTTTCATTAACAACGTTACCAATCGCACGATTGAAATCACCTGCCACCGAATTAACGACTACAAGGTGAAATATGACGAGTATATAAAACTGCGCGATGAACGACGGGAGCAACAGCTACGTGCTTATGAGAACCAACAGAAAGAGATTGCTGAAATCAAACAGTTTATCGAAACTTTCAGATACAAGCCTACAAAATCGAATCAGGTGCAATCGCGCATCAAGATGCTGGAAAAGATTGTACCTATTGAGGTGGACGAAGTGGACAACAGCTCGCTGCGTCTGAAATTTCCTCCATGCCTGCGCAGTGGTGACTACCCCATCATCTGCGAAGAGGTGACGAAAAGTTTTGGCAACCATCAAGTGTTTGCCGACGTGAACCTGACCATCAAACGTGGAGAAAAAGTGGCATTTGTTGGCAATAATGGAGAAGGAAAATCGACATTAGTCAAGTGCATCATGGGACAACTCCCCTTTGAAGGGAATCTGAAGGTGGGTCATAATGTTCAGATTGGTTATTTTGCCCAAAATCAAGCACAACTATTGGATGGAGACATCACAGTGTTTGACACTATCGACCGCGTGGCAAGAGGAGATATCCGACTGAAAATTCGCGACATCCTGGGCGCATTCATGTTTGGAGGGGAAGCTTCAGATAAATACGTGAAAGTCCTTTCAGGAGGAGAGCGTAGCCGACTTGCCATGATCCGACTTCTACTCGAACCCGTCAACCTACTGATTCTTGACGAACCGACCAATCATCTCGATATGCAGTCAAAAGATGTGCTGAAGCAAGCCATCAAGGATTTTGAAGGAACGGCTATTATTGTAAGCCACGATCGAGATTTTCTTGACGGCTTAGTGGAAAAGGTCTATGAATTTGGAGGAGGCAAAGTGCGCGAACACCTTGGCGGCATCTATGACTTTTTGCAAAAGAAGCAGATTGAGAACCTAAAACAGTTAGAACAGAATCTTGGCAAAGAGGGGAGTCCATCAGGTAATGGGACCTTCTCCATTCCTGCAGAGAATGCGCATGAAAATAAAACATCATTCTCTACTCAGAATGTCATGAAAGTTGACAAGGACTTGACGAGCAAAACTCAAAATCTCATCTCTTACGCAGAGCAGAAAGAACGAAATAAACTCATCAAAAAAGCGGAAAAAGCAGTGGAAGCAGCTGAACAAAGAATTGCAAAGCTAGAAGAAGAAATAGCAGTTCTTGAAACTCAACTTGCCACACAAGAAGGAGCGTCAGACTCATCCCTATGCATCCGATACAGCGAACTCAAAAACAAACTTACACAAGCAGAAGATGAATGGACTGAAGCTTGCATGAAAGTGGAAGAAATGATGAGTTAGACATGAATGAGTGCTATGATTAATGTTCGGAATCCACTTCTATCCAAAGTTCTACAGGCACGACACCATCACGTAACATACTGAGAACTCCGGCTGCTTTATTGCTCAAATCTATAACACGACCTTCGGCGAAAGGACCACGATCTTTCACCACTACCACAACTTCTTTGTGGTTTTTCATATTTACCACTCGAATGTGGGTACCAAACGGAAGTTTTTTGTGCGCACAAAAGAAACCTTCTTTGTCATATGTCTCTCCCGATGCCATCATCCTTCCATGAGTCTTAGCAGAATAAAAAGTAGCATCGCCTGTCTCATACAATTTCCATTTCGGACTTTCTGGAGCCTCCTCCGATTGCTCCATATTCATATGATTGATGAGCACCATGGGAAATGAGACCTCCTTTTCTTGTATTGAATCAGTAGGAAACACATAAGTGCAGTCCACCCAAGTCCAAGGATTTGCTGTGGTTCCTTTTCCCCACACCATGTCATATTTGGGGTCCCATGTCGAAAATTGCTCCTGTCCGAAACAAAAGACAGCGAAAATCCAAAGACAGATTATCATAAAGTATGAACGAATGAAAAAAGACATAGAAGCAAGAATGATTTAAGCATGTAACACATACAAAGTAACAGAAAATTCCGCATTCTTACAATTTTTTAGCAAAAAATCTTACAAAAGTTTTGCTATATGCCTAAAAAGAACTAACTTTGCACTCGCTAAAGAGAAATAATGGTTCTCTACAGTACATTTACATCGCGGGGTGGAGCAGTTGGTAGCTCGCCAGGCTCATAACCTGGAGGTCGCATGTTCGAGTCCTGCCCCCGCAACCAAGGAAGTGAAACAGAAACTAAAAACTAAAAGTAGAGGTTACCATCGTGAGAACATGTAACTCACACACTTTTAGTTTTTAGTTTTTCACTTTTACTGAGGAAACCGTGCCGGAATGGTGGAATGGTAGACACGAGGGACTTAAAATCCCTTGGGCATTGCGCCCGTGCGGGTTCGAGCCCCGCTTCCGGTACCCATTTTACGAAAGAAGAGGGGAGCGACATCAATGTTGCTCCCCTTTTAGTATCTTTTCTGCAAAAGAAAAATCCTCTGGCCAATCAATGTCAATGCCTTCAATTTTATTAACCACGGCGATATAAGGTTTGAAGCCAATTCGTTGTTTATGTACTTTCCAAACGTCACGCTTGAACATAAAGAAGGCACTTGTCTCAATAAAGACAGGTTCGATAGTTTGCGTGCGAGGGATTTCCTTCAAGTCATAATTCAGAGTTTTACCCTTGTACCAAGCAAATGTTTGAATTTTCTCAGCACTAAAAGCAGAGTCGTAATCCTCAGAAAGAATTTTGTTCAGTGCATTCTCAACAGTTTCAGCTTTTATAAAAGGAGATGTGGTATGAGCCAAAATATACACATCGGCATCAACGGTTTTTGTAAATTCGTCATAAATATCCTTCCCTAAAGTTTCGTCTCCATCCAAGTATGTAGGGCGTTTCAAAAACGTCACCCTCTCGGGAAGATATGGAATAACGACTTCACTACTACAATACACATAAATCTCGTTAAGTCTCCTTACTTGCAGCAAAGTGTCCAGTATGTAGCGAAGCAAAGGTTTATCGCCTAACATTTTCAGATTCTTCCCCACCACACGCTTACTGTTCAAACGCATGGGCACGAACGCAACTGTTTTCATATCCCAACATGAATTTATTTCAGCACAAACAACTGAAGCTGTCGATAATGCCAACCAAAGCACCTGTTTCATTCACTACAATCAGCGAATGGATATTGTAGAGCCTCATTAACCTTTCAGCATCAGAGAGTTTGGCCGACTCTAAAATTGTCTTTGGGTGACAACTCATAATTTCACGAACTGTGAGTTCAAAAAAATGATCCTGCTTATCATGCATGGCGCGGCGTACATCGCCATCAGTAACGACTCCTACAATGTTGCCGTTTTCCAAAGCGATTGCAATACCTTGCTTGTTTTTGCTGATTTCTATGATGGTGTCTGATATTTTCTGGGCTGGAGACACAATGGGGAGGTTTGTAGAAAGCATAACATCCTTCACCCTGGTCAGCAAACGTTTTCCAATACTCCCCCCTGGGTGGAATTGAGCAAAATCGGAAGCTTTAAAATTACGAATTTTTATCAAAGCACAAGCCAAGGCATCACCCATCGCCAAACTAGCAGCTGTTGACGATGTTGGAACCAAGTTCAGAGAATCCGCCTCATGATTTACTCTAATATTTAAATGATAAGTGGAATATTGCGCCAAGAGTGAATTGGGATTGCCCGACATACCGATGATTGGGATATGCCGCTCTAATAGCAATGGTATAAAACGAAGGAGTTCGTCTGTGTAGCCGGAATTGCTGATGGCTAACACAACGTCATCGGATGTGAACATGCCCAAATCGCCATGAAAAGCATCAAGAGGATTCACAAAAAAGGAAGGAGTCCCTGTACTGGCAAGTGTGGCTGCGATTTTCTCGCCAATGTGACCAGATTTGCCAACACCCGTGATGATGAATCGGCCCTTACAATGATAGATGATGTCCACAGCTTTTGAAAAATCGTCCGTCAGCTGAGGTATCAATCCCAAAATTGCTTCCGCCTCATCTTGGAAACATTTTATAGCATACTGATTTGTTTCAGTCATTGTTCTCTTTACTAATTTATCCTTGAAATTTTAAAAAGTCTGTTCTACTTCCTTATTTTATCATCTTTCTTCAGACCGCTTCTTCATCCATTTTCATCCAGTGTAGCGCAGGAATGAAGAGAAATAACTCTTTGGGTGAACGAAAGTATCCTTTTCATTTTGCAAATATAGCCATAATTTATGAAATGGAAAACGAAATCCGCAAAAAAAAGGAAAACGAATGCAAAAGTATGTACATAAACGGCACTTCATGTTACATTTCCTTTTAAATATGTAACATTTCAATTAAAAAGCGAGGATGTTTGAATACTTGAAGCATATGATACAAAAGAGAAAGTCCATATGGCAAAAAGTCCGTAACTTTGTACCAGAAAAAGTTAGTAAAGCATAAATAGGTTAATAATTAGTTAGTTAGTTAATTAGTCGAGAGAACTTCCCTTCGTGAGAAGGGGAGTTTTTTGCGTTTAATGGATTAGCCACCTTTTGGGTCCCTTTCCCTCTTGGAATGTTATAGGAGGGGGATAAAAGGCGAGAAACACCATATTAATTAAACAAAAGAATACATAATTGAGGTTTTCTCCCCCCTATATTGCAAAAAAAGCAGGTGCTACAAAAAAATCGAAAGTTTTTGAAACAAAAGAGAAAGTCTATAAACTGAAAAGTCCGTAACTTTGCACCAGAAAAGTTAGTAAAGCATAAATAGGTTAATAATTAGTTAGTTAGTCAGGGAAACTCCCCATCGTGAGATGAGGAGTTTTTATTTTACTCTTCTTCATCAACATCTTCTCCCAATTCCTTTTTCACCCATTCAGTTGGAGTCATACCAAAGAGAGCTTTAAAACTGGTGGAGAAGGCTGAAAGTGATTTGAAGCCAGTAGCGACACTCACACCTGTAATATCAAGTTTCTTTTCAGACAGCATGCGTGCCGCTTCTTTCAGACGCACATACTTTACAAAATCGCGGGGAGCCTGCCCCGTCAGTTCTTTCATTTTCCTATAGAAATGCACGCGGCTGATGCCTACTTTATCGGCAACCACTTCCACAGACAATTCTGGGTTGTCGAGATTTTCATTAATCACCTTCATCACACGAGCCATCAAGTGTTCATCTGGCGACTCCATCTCCACCTTATCAATACTCAGTTCTTGATGCCGTTCAGCATTGAATTTACTTTGCAAGAGCTGATAAGATTTCATCAGTTGCAATACAGTAGTTCGTAAGACATCAATATTAAACGGTTTCGACACATAAGCATCTGCTCCATTAGTTAACCCTGCAATACGATCAGCATCACTACCCAAGGCCGTCATCAACACCACAGGAATATGGTTGGTGTTAAAGTTCGCCTTTAGCTTTTGACACAGCGTCATGCCATCCATCACAGGCATCATCACATCACTAATAACCACATCCACCTTCCCCCTGTGCTCCATGATATAATCCCATGCTTCTTGTCCATTACTACAAGGCTGAATCACTAATTCCTTTGACAATTCACTATGTACATACTGACGTATGGCTTCGTCGTCTTCCACCAGTACTGCATTACGGCGGCGGGAATCGGAAGGTTTATCAATAGTTAACAATTCAGCCGTCTCCTTTTCAATCAAATTCGCTTCTTCAACGCTTTCCTTTACAGGTTCAGGTTTGCTAATCTGCAGTCCATCATCTCCCTTGGGAATCTGCACTGTAAATGCAGTACCTTGCCCTTCAGGATTGTCTGCTACGGAAATTTTCCCTTTGTGAAGCTTAACCAACATCGATGTCAGATGCATGCCAATCCCCGTGCCTATATATCCGTTTTGATGTTGAGCAGAATAGAAACGCTCAAAGATTTTCTCTTTATCTTCATCTTTAATACCCACACCAGTATCTATCACCTCCAGCGAGAAAGTTTTCTCATCGTCAGTCAGACGCATCGTTACCTTTCCGCCATCGGGCGTAAACTTAAAGGCATTGGACAACAAATTCATTACTATTTTATCCATATTATCTGAATCCACATAAACAGGCAACCTATCTTTTTGATGCTCGAAAACATAAGTTATATTCCGACTTTGTGCATTCGTGGCAAACACATCATAGATGTTTTGCAAGAAATCCACCATTTCCACTTCTTGATAATCTAACAAGAATTTCCCTTGTTCAATCTTTCTCACATCCATCATTTGGTTGATAAGCCGTAGGATTCGCTTTGCGTTCTGCTTAATAAGTCCGTAGTTACGCTGCCGCTCAGCATCTTTATCAGACCCAATGAGCTTCTCCAGCGGAGCCAAAATCAGCGTCATAGGTGTACGAATCTCATGGCTAATATTCATGAAGAACTGCATTCGTGCTTCATTCAGTTCACGTTGCTGACGATTGCGGGCCATAATGCGACGCAGACGGATTTGACGCTTCACATATTCATAAATCAACCAGCAAACAATGAGGAAGATTGCCCAGTAGCAAATTTTCGCCCACACCGATGCGTACCATGCAGGATGTACCGTCACTGTCAGTTCACGTTCATCACTTATGGTGCCAAAAGCACGTGCACGCACCTTAATATGGTGCTCTCCTGGAGCAAGGTTAGCAAAAATGATTCGATCGTTATCGCCACCTTGGTCAATCCAACGACCGTCATCCATACTGTACTCATAAATCACACGTTGCCCATTCATTTCACGCACATCCAATTCAAGTGTAAAATTGTTGTCGGTGTGGCTCAAATCAACCTGGGCAACATCATCAATCATTCCATGTAATATTTCATAACCATCTGACAGATCGCCTTTATGAATTATTTTCCCACCCACCATCACATCGACAAAACGCAGGTGAAGACGCACGCCCTCTGTGCGCCATTGATCCATCTCTTTCGTGTCAAAATAGGTGAGGCCACCTATTCCTCCCAAATAAATCTTCCCATCCATTGCAAGTGCAGCACCCCTGCTAAATTCATTGTCCTGAAGGCCATCGTCGGCAAAGAAGTTGGTAAAGTTCTCAGTGCTGGGTTCCATACAACAGAGTCCGAAATTCGTTCCAATCCACAATTTTCCATTATTAATGCACAAAGACATAATGCCATTAATAGGAAGACCTGAATTTTCTTTCGTATAGGTGTAGGCATAGAGGCTCTTCACGTCCACTCTCACCAGGCCAGAGTTAGTAGCTACCCACACAGTACTTTTGTCAGGAGACACAGCAAAATGGAACACCGAGATGCCGTCCAGCATCTTGGTACTCGTCTCCTTGATGACACCATCCTTTTCCACATGACAGATGGTCAAGCCACCCGATGTGCCGACAAACAGGAGGTTGCCCAAAGGCTGAATTGTATAGACATACGAGTTACCGATAATACGTGCTCCCTCTTCGCCTTTGCTCCAATCGGCGTTATAATTCAGAAATGCCCCCGTCGTATAATTATAATAGTAGAAGCCAGAGCCAACAGTGGCTATCCAATAGCAACCCTTTTCAGCAGCAGGTTGAATGTCAAAAATTTGATTGATTTCATTGGTGACAAGCGAGAAATGCCCGTCAGTCATTTTCCAAAGTCCACGGAAGAAAGTGCCTAATAAAACAGTGGATCTATCCACATTGCACGCCACTGTAAATGCGTGGGGCATTTCAGGGTTCGTTTCCTGACTCCAATGAGCAGAAGAGGTGCCGTCAGCCGAAATTTGATATAGCCCATCATTATCAGCTATCACCCAAAGTTTGTTGTTAGGCGCAGCCGCCAAAGCAAACACAGCATTGGTGCCAATCGTATTTTTAGTGATGGAACGTTGTCCAATATATTCAAACACAGACTGGTTGACAGACTTCATCATCACACCTTTCCAATAAATGCCCACCCACACATTGCCATAAGAGTCGGAAATAGCATCTTTCACATTGCTGGTAGCCAAATCAAAGTCATTCACCTTAATGGAACTGAGCGTCACCTTCTCAGTCTTTTCGTCATAAATGCGTAGTCCCGCGCCATCTGTACAGATAAAGAGACGCCCTCCGCCCCAAGCGTTGAAGCCATAGACCGCTCCCCCGATGTCAGTGCCAGAAGCCATTTGCTTGAAACTATCAGTCTCTTTTTCATAGCAGTACAATCCATCATAAATGGTAATGACATACAGCCTGCCCGAAGAGCTCTGACATATTTTCCTCGCATTTTGTATTTCTGCATACTCTTTCAAGCCCTTCTTTCCTTTGCGAGAGATTCTGCCAGCCGAATTAATCATCCACAGTCCATTCTCAGCAGAGTCAAATACTTGAATGGGATTGTTGCTATTTGTCTTTCCTGACAAGAACTCGGTAGAGAACTTAATAGACATTGAGCCATCATCCTTCACCACCAGTTCTCCATGTCCCGTAGAAGCAAGGCAAATAATGATGCGATTATCTTGAAGACGAGACATACTGATGACACGGGCATGCATCTTTTCTCCACTATTCGAAAGAAGGGGCACCTCTGTAAACTTGTCCGTCATGTAATCGTAGAGTTGCAAACCCATATTTGTGCCTACCAAAATACGGTTGCGGTCATACTCCATCACGGCTGTACTTTCATCGTGCAACAGAGAAGCCTCATTACCTGGCTCATGCCGATACACATTCATTTTCACTCCATCATAACGGCTCAGTCCATTCAGCGTAGTCACCCAAATGCTGTGACGACTATCTTCATAAATGTTACGAACTCCCGAATTGGATAGTCCATTACGAGAGGTGAAAAACACCATATTTTGAGCTTTCAGTCCAAGCACGCCCAAAAGCATCGCCAGCAAAACGATTCCAAGATGACATTTCATGCCAAGTCCCTTTTTAGTTAGCAAAATGATAGTAAAAGTAACAAATCGACCACAAATGTAGGCAAAAGGGAGATAAGAACCAAAAAAAAATAGCTTTTTTTCAATTTTTGCGGACGAAATCAACATCATTGCACAAAAAGGACGGAGATTACACGTCAAGTTGGGCTGTAACAAAAAGGTGGGGCAGCCTCACGACTACCCCACCCTTTCAATTCATTTTGCGTACTATAAAGAGTTTCTTTTTTTACTCTCACTTAACCAGAACGTTCGCTACGCGCAAGTTCTTCACGTTCGGTAAAGAATCCAAGCGAGCTTGATTCTTTACTCTCACTTAACCAGAACGTTCGCTACGCGCAAGTTCTTCACGTTCGGTAAAGAATTCAAGCGAGCTTGATTCTTTACTCTCACTTAACCAGAACTTTTTTGCCGTTCTTGATGACGATGCCCTTGTAGTTTGCGTCAACCTTCTGTCCTGCGAGGTTGTAGATGCTTGTTGCCTGAGCAGCGGCAGGAGCCTCAACAGTCTCGATTGCAGTTTCCAGTGTGTTGGCAGCAGCAGCATAGTCAAAGCCTTCAAGTGGAGCAGAGAAATAAATCTTCGTGTCACCCACGTAAGAGTTAGTGTCCCAGAAGTCCTTTGGCTCGTATGCACCAAGTTCTGCATCCCAGTTGTGACCAGAAGCCTTGCCTGAAGCATAGTGCTCGATGGCACCGATAGTAATCTTCTGACCTTCCTTCACAACCACATCCTTTACAAGAGAAGGATAAACGTTGCCGATAGTACCGATAGCGAATGGGGTTGTAAGTGGAGTGCCATCTTCAACCTGAACGAATACGTACTTGTCCCAAAGACCTGTCTCATCGCTCTGAGCGTTGAACACACCGTAGTTGCCCTCAGCATCGGGCTGATTCTTCTGTGCAGTACGTGAACCTACAGCCACTGTATAAACACCTGCTGGCAAGTTCTCAATCACCTGATAGATCTTGTACTCCGAGCTTGCGCCATAGCCATTGAGCATAGTAGCGATGACAGGATTCTCAGAAGTAGCAGCAGCACTCATCTTGGCAGAGCCAGTAGAAGTTACTTCGCCTGTCTCTGGGTCAACAGTCTGGAGAGGCTCGAAAGTCCAACCTGGGAAGTCAACCTTAGAAGCATCGGTACCCATAGTGTAGAAGTTTGGATTCCAAATCAGACCTGTGAAGTCAATACCCTGGCCTACGAGTGGGTGGCCTTGCTCGTCAAAGTTAGGATCGCCTTCTTCAAAATTGCTGTCAATCACTGTACCGTCATAGAGTTTGCTCATCAAATCGTCGAGCGACTCGTTAGCAGCAATCTTCTTGTAGAGAGCGAGCGTAGCCTGAACATTGTATTCAGCAGCAAGAGCACGGTCATCAGAAGTAGCATTGTAACCCTCTGTTGGGTCAACACCAAACTTCTCAGCTGTCTGAGCAGCCTTGTAAACACCGTATGTGAGATAGTCGATAGCGTTCTTCGCATTCTTCACCTTGTTGACAGCCTGAGCCAAAGCAGGAGCAGCTGCAGCAAGTTCGTCGTCAGAGAGCGTAGAAGCAGAAATAGCGTTGTACTTGTCGATGATAGCCTTAGCCTCAACTACAAGCGGAGCGTCAACATACTTGCCTTCCAATGTTTCTACAGCCACCTGAGCCTCGAGGAGAGCTTGGTCGTAGTTGTCGATATTTTCTCTACGAGTAGTCAGAGCGGCACTGAGTTCTTCAAGTTCATTGATGAGAGCCTGAATCTGAGTACCAGAAGTGAAGCCACCAGCATTAGCCTTTTCGATGGCAGCTGCAAGAGCAGACTTCGTAGCACCATCATAAACGGCAGCACTTGCCTCTTCAAGCACAGGCTGAACCTTCTCAACCTCCTTAGCCAATTCGCCCTTCCAGTATGCCGACTTAGATGGCATCGTAATCAGTTTCACATTTGCAAGAAGATACTCCTGCCACTGTGCTTCAGCGGCAGTGAAGCGGAGCACATAGTAACCTTCCTTATCGACAGTGAAGTCAGCTTCACATTTTACAGAGCCAGTAACCTTACCAGTGTTACCATTCATGTTAGGAGAAGCGAGATAGTTTTCAAACTTAGCATACACGTTTCCTTCAAGGTCTTCAAGTGTGAAAGTGAAAGTAGGTTCACCCTTCCAAGCTGCCATAAGGAAGCTAATGTTATACTTGCGTGGTTCGAGCTTCAAGGCAATACCTTCTGGAGCGTCATCGCTAAGTGTGCCATCTTCATTCAGATAATCTTTCACCAATGAACCATACTCAGCATAGCCTTCGTTGGTACCGCGAGAGCCCCAATACATAGCCTTATTGAAGTCACCGTTAAAACCTGCATAGAGACGTGTGCCGCCACCACCAGGATTTCCACCCCAACCGTAGTTGTACTGAGATGTACGTTCCTCATCGTTGAAGCCATAGAGGTGATAACCAGCTTCATTGTAAGTATTCCAACCTGGAGGAATACCATCAGTCATATCATTGTCGAAGTCAGAAGCGTAAATCACCTCAGAAGTAGCAGTGTCATCGCTCTTACCCAAAGCGAAGATAATCACCTGTTTATCAGCAGTTGGAATACCAAAAGAATTCTCCACATCGGAGATGGTCAGTGTGTATTCAACCTCTTGCAAACCAGACACAGCAATATTGATAGTCTTCTTGTCCGCAGAGAGTGACATCTTGTCTGTCACAGGAAGTTCATGACTACCGAAGTTGTCATCCCATGTGAGAATTGCGCTGGCTGTCTTGAGGCTCAGTTCCTTGTCGTAAGTAACAGCAATGTTATTGAACGAAGCTGCGTCAAGATCGAAGCTCTCGTTCTCAGGATTAGAGCTAACCATCTTAGGAGCTCCCCAAACGGCTGGCACAGCATCAATACTTTCATCGAAGTAAGCTGTTTCGTTAGCGAAGCCAAACACTTTCAGTTCAGTAGTCACATCAGCACTTGGACGACGGTCGTTGTTGTAGATGATAGGACAGTCATCAGCAGGGGTGAAGCTTACAGACACAGCGTCGCTTGCCTGTAGCACCACTTCTTCGGGGAGGAAGATGTAGAGATAACCATCTTTCTTACCTTCCACATACTCAGGCACCACAGCATTGCCGTTCACGCTTACAGACACGCAAGAGGTAGGCAGTGTCACCACATCGTTTTCGCCCACCTTTGCCAAGTCTGCAATGTTGGTTGGATAGCCAAAGTCGAGACGGATAGTGTTACCTGAATTGAAGAGAGCCTCGTTGAAGGTAACGCCTTCCTCAATCTTAATGTCATCCAGCACATACTCGCCTGGGTTATACATATTAATAATCATGAAGTAATCATCGGGGAAAGGAGTGTTCTGTGGCCAAACGATGTTGCCATCGGGGTCTTCCTTACCAGTGTAGTTGATGGAATACTTGTCCTGATCAGCCTTGTTAGTGAAGAAAGTCATGTAAGAAATGTGCTTCCACTCACTGTTGAAGCCTGCGAAATTGTAGTAGTACTGCAAACCACTGGCTGTAGAGATAGGCATGTCGCAATACTCACGGCCAATAGCCATAGAAGACTTCACATGAGTCTCTGCCTCATTACCCGTCTCGGGGTTGATGTAAGTTTCGTTAGCCTTCACCCAAAAGCTTACACGATAGCTCGTGTTCTCCTTCAACTGAAGGTTACCAATCACGAAACCGCGGTCCCATGTGTTACCAACCACTTGGTCCGTGTTGTTCATCAGGAAGCTGTAGTCACCTGAGTGGGCATCGCCATCGTTTGGTTCAGTCCAAACGTCGCCACCCTGCTGGTTCACCCAGTTGCCGTATGTACCGCCCGGAGTATAAGCATACTTCGTCGTGTACTTCGTGTCGCCTGGTTCAAAACCAACAGATGCAATCGTGGTCTGTGCCTGCACAGAAGCTGCGCACAACAAACCAGCTGCAATCATTAAGTTAATCTTTTTCATAAGCGAAAAGTTTTAATAAAGTTTAGAAAGAATATGTTGATAATCTCATTTCGTTTGGGGTGACAAACACAAGCCGCTTAAAATGAGCCATGAGTTCGTCGATGCAAAGGTACGCAGTGTTTAACGAAGAGAGTTTCCACAAGGTTACACGAACTTTCAAGTAGGTTACATATCGTAAAAAAAACGATAAAAGCCCCGAAAATCTTTAAGACTTTCAGGGCTTTCAGTGTAATTGGTACCAGAGTGCCAAATTCAATAGCACTTAGTTTAGCATTCACCAAATTGCTTACTTGAAGAGTAGCTGTGCCATCTCTTTCAGGCTTCGACGCCAAGTGAGGAACTCATGTTGAGTACCTTCCGACACGTATGAGTAGGCATTAAAGCCAGCAGCTTTAAGGTCTTCCACCGACTTCTTCACACCATCAGGATTCTCTTTCGAGCCACAAGACGTGAAGATGAGTTTGGGTTTGGCCTTTCCTTCAAAGTCGGCAGGTGCGTAAGTGCCGCCACTAAACAAGCCGTAGTAGTCGAACACCTCTGGACGTGCCAGCGTAATGTTCTTCGTTTCCATACCGCCCATTGACAAACCAGCCATTGCACGGCTTTCCTTCTTGGCGATAGTGCGGAAATGACTGTCCACGTAAGGAATCAGTTCATCTACCAGCACCGTCTCAAAATTCTTGTAGTTGAAGCTACCCAGCGTGCCAAAGCCAGCATCGTTAGTCATGCCATAGGTCATCACAATGATGAAGGGCTGAGCCTTTCCTTCAGCAAGCAGGTTGTCCATGATGAGCCCTGCACGTCCCTGATTGCTCCAAGCGTATTCGTTCTCGCCCCAACCATGTTGGAGATAGAGCACAGGATACTTCTTTTTAGGATTCTTGTCATATTCGGCAGGTGTATAAACGAATGCCCGACGTTCAGCATTGGTGCTGGGCGAATGGAAAAGTATCTCCGTCACATTGCCGTGAGGCACATTCTTCAACGCACAGAAATCGCGGTCGTGAGCAGGAATCTCTATACCGCTCTCCCAACGCGTAGAACCATAGTAGTTGTTCGTGCCAGGGTCGTTCACTGTCGCTCCGTCAATCGTCATGTGATAATAGTGGAAACCTTCGTCCATTGGGCCGTCGGTCGTACCTGTCCACACACCGTCTTTACCCTTCTTGAGCACTGTGCCACCACTGCCTCCCAGTCCAAGGCTGACGATGACCGAACGCGCCTGAGGAGCTTTAATTTGGAAACGGGCATACCCTTGCGAGTTCACCTGAGGATACTGCTGACCAGGCTGATTGAGTTCATTGGGCTTGAAATCCTCCACTGGTGCCACATTGTCAAGCGCTGGGTTAAAATTCTTGATGGCATAGTAAACTGGTTTTGGACGAAGATTCTCGTCGAAAGGCAATGGATGGTTGTTCACACCCACCCAAGAGTCGCGGTCCGACACGTTCCAGAAAGTCACGTTGTCAATAACATCCTTATACTTGCGATAGAGACGGAACAGTTTCACATAGCGGTCGGTCTGCATCGTCACAAGGTGGGGAGCAGCTTGCCCTTCCTGGCCACGGGAGAACTGCAGCTGTCCGCCCATTTCCTCGTTCAGGCGGATGTCGAGTTCCGTAATCTGGATGTGCTTTACCAGTTCGGAGTATTTCTTGATAGCCTCTTCTACCTCTGACTCGTCTGGGCCGTAAGAGTTGTAGTGTCCCTGCATGCCAATACCCGTGATGGGCACACCAGCCTCCTGCATCTTCTTTACCATATTATATATACGGTCGCGCTTGGCTGGCTGGAAGGCATTGTAGTCGTTATAAACCAGAATAGCATTGGGATCGGCCTCATGAGCAAATTGGAAAGCTTTGGCAATGAACTCATCGCCACAAAGTTTCCATGCACGGCTCTCACGATAAGGATTAGGCTCTCTGCCTCCCCATCCACGGCCAGCACCAGCATCAGACATGGCCTCGTTCACCACGTCCCATGCATACACAACATCCTTGTAGCGATTCACCACCGTGAGGATGTGGTCGCGCAGACGCTGATAGAAGACCTCTTTAGACACTTCCTTTCCGTTCTTGTCCGTAAACATCCAGTCGCAGAACTGAGAGTGCCAGCACAGGCAGTGACCGCGCATCTTGATGCCGTTCTGACGGCAGAAGTTGGCAATGGCATCAGCTTTTTCCCAAGTCCATTCCCCTTCACGTGGATGCACAGAGATGGGTTTCATATCGTTCTCAGCCGTCACACTGTTGTAGTTCTTCTTGATAATCTCCGTCTGAGCAGGGTCGTTGATGTTGCCCATGTTGACAGCTACACCTACGGTAAAGTAGCCCTGATAGGTGTCCTTGTAACCCTTGTCGGGGTTCACGTCTGGATTTCTGCCAAACTGTGCCGATGCCGTCAAGGCGAGCGATGTCAACAGAACCGATAAGATAGTTTTCTTCATACTGATTAAATTTTTTTGTAATGTGAAGTTAATAGATAAAATAGATGTATAATAATAAAACTTTCTTTCTACAGCATCAAGGTCACTTGACCACCCACTTGCTTGGTTGGGTAATAGAAGGCAGCGTAGCGTGTACCCATGAAGAGTCGAGTGTAGTCGAAGCGCATTTTGTAGTCAGTGGTGCCAATCTTAGTGAAATTCTTTCCATCCAGACTGTAGTAGAAATTGGCCGTATCGCGCCCGGGATTGAAATCGCCGTCAAAACGGAGATAAATCTTACCAGCCTTTCCCTTCGGAATTGTCACGGTCTCCACCTCTTTCGCCTCCACTTTCGTAATTTCCTTCGTGTTGTTGGTCAATCTCACACTCTCCTCACTCATGGTTAGACTGTACTTACCCCCATTTAGTTTAATTGTCAAAATGCCAGAATCGCCATTTAATGCAGCCAAACCTGCACAGTCTCCATCTTTCATGCGGCGAACATCCAGACAAATGGTGTCGGAACAGGTAGGTCCCCATGTGCGCCAAGTAAGCGTGTTGCGGGCATCATAAATGCTCTGAGCCAGCACCGAAGTCTTCAGCACCAATCCCTCCCACGAGGCGTTCTGACGATAGGTGGCAGCATCGCGCACAGGCTTTCCGAACTGTGGAGCTTCGCCTTTCTGAGGCAGAGGAGCCATGTCAGCCTTTATGTAGTTGTGGTTCCACTGATAGTCTTTCTCAATCACAGCGTAAGCGGGTTCTTTGTGACACTGGCAGTTGCCATCCAAAGTGACCGTTTCGGGGATGATTCCATCGCCATTGGTGCCGAGCATAGGCCAGCCATCAATCCATGAACAAGGTTCGAGGGTGAGCACACGGCCCACACCATTGCGATCCTGAAACATCACACCGTACCACTCACCATGCTTACCGTCCACGATGGTGCCCTGTCCTGCATAGTTGAATCCGCCAAACTGACTTTTCAGAATGACCTTCGAATCGTAGGGACCCTCAATGTTTTTGCTTCGGTAAGCAATCTCTTGCCGCCCTGTATTAGGCCAAGAGATGCAGAGCAGATAGTACATGCCATCGTGCTTGATCACGCGGCTACCTTCATGCAAACCCTGTGGACGCCCGTTCAGCTGCAGTTTCTTGTGAATGCCACCTGGTTTCTCAGCCGTGAGGTCGGCAGTGAGCTCCACAAGCGTAATGTCGCCGCTTCCCGAAAAGACATACACGCGCCCATCATCATCAAAAAAGAGCGATGAATCGTGATAGGCGGGCAAACGGCTATGCAATTTCCAGCCCTTGGCCGGGTCATCGGTCTTGAACACCATTGACTTGTGAGGATCATCGTTGGCCACAAAGAGTGCCCAGAACGTGCCATTGTTGTAACGCAATGAAGTGGCCCATTGCCCACGTCCATACACAGTACCCTCGCGCAAGTCGTAACGAGGCGTATCCTTGATTTCATCAAACAAGTACGACACAGTCTCCCAATGCACCAAATCCGTACTCCGCATGATGGGAGCACCGGGAAAAAGGTGCATGGTGGTTGTGACCAAATAGTAATAATTGCCCACACGGATAATGTCTGGGTCGGGCGCATCGGCCCAAATGAAGGGGTTCTTCACTTGAATCTGCTGCGCCGATGCGGTCAATGCCATCACAAAACAGAGCAGCGAAAATAACTTTTTCATGTCTCCAATAGGTTTTAGTTAAACATCTTGCTTGCAAAGGTACGAAAAAAGCAGACAACGGACTTTAAGAAATGTAGCATAAAGTTTACGATTTGATACATTCGCTTGTTTCAATGTTACATTTCGGCCGAACTCACGCACTTTCAACCTATTCAAAAAACGATGAAACGCAACGAGAAGCCTGTTTTGCTAAAAGTGCGTAACTTTGCATCAGAAAAAAAGAAAAAGCCTGCCACCCTTTCTTACAAGCACAGGAGGAGCAGAGCCGACCATCATAGGTACAGAACATTGGGGAACATAGCATAATATCCCATACATGCTAAGGTAAAGTTAGATCGTTTTTAAGTTATGGATAGTTAGTAATTAAAGGTTAGTAAAAGAGTAGTAAGAATAAGATGCTACGCAAACTGTGGAAATAGGTTAGTTAGTAAAAAAGCAAGGGGCCTTTCTTCGTGAGAAGAGAGGTCTCCTTAATTTTTTACGTGATGCATATCTATAACGCAAAAGGGGCAGATGAGCAAGCTGGAGGATATCCTCAATTCTGGCATACATTTTTCCAAAAAGGATCCCTATAGTACCTCGCATGTACCTCGCATGTACCTCGCATGTACCTCGCATTAATAAATCGGAGGTAAAACGGAGGTAAATCGAAAGCACAATAAAGGGGAACGACTATAGAGCCGCTCCCCCGCATTTTATTCCTGAAGACAAGATTACATTAGTTGATGAGGTAGAATTTGGTCTGCCCTTTGTAGGTACATTTCACCACAGCACGTCCGCTGGCAACGTTACCAATTTGGAACGTGACTGATGGGTCGGTAGAAGTGGCCTTTATGACCGACCTGTCAGTGAGTGGAGCGTAAGCCTGGTAGTGGTCGGCCTTAACATAGCCATTGTCGTTGGTAGAGAACATCGGAGCAGCGGGCAGGTTGATGGCCTTACCATCCACCGTGATGTTGACTGCGGGCACACCGGGCACCTGAACGCCACCACCCTTGGAGAAGCCCAGTCCATGGAGGTCGAAGAGACCTTGTGGACGCTGCTGCCCCTGCTGTCGGCCACCACCCCACTGCGGACGGCCCTGAGCCTGCTCAGGTTGCCTGATTTCGTCGCCTTCTACCACAAGGTAGATGGCATGCTTGCCTGTCAGACCTTCCACAGCTGGCACACTGACGCTATATACATCTTTTTTGTTGGCAGAAGCTGGCACATCAATGAGCCCAATCTCCTGTCCCTTCCATGGATTATCCAAGCGCACATGAATCTTGAAAGCTCCTTTGCCACTGGGTGTCAGGTTCAGTTCCAGCTTAGTGTTGTCGCCCTTCTTTGCGCCATCAAAAGCTTTCACGCCTTTGGTGTCCTTGGCCAAACCGCCAAAACCGAAGTACTTGAAGCCGACGATGCCACCGTTTTGAATGCCGGCAAGGTCCATCGAATTGTTCCAAATGTCGTGGTTGTCCTGCATCCATTGGTTGCTGTTGGGGCCATACATGAAACAAGCCAAACCTGCCGAATAGTAAGCGTAAGGAGGCAAACCAAAGATTTGGAAACCTTCGCTGGTCACCTCTGCACCCGTGTATTCGTTGCCATCGCTGGCCTTAGCTGTCCATTCATTGTTCTTCACAAAGGGGTCATAGCCTGTGATGCGCACTTGCCCACCATCGGCCACCGACTTCTTGTCCCATTCAATCTTCACAGGTGCCACCATGGCCTGACGTGCATTGCCAAAGCCACGGGGAGGACGGTGATAGAAAACGTACCACTGACCATTGATTTCCTGGATGGAACCATGCGTGTTGTGTGCAGCATTGGTAGTAATCAGCTTAGAGCCATCTTCATTCAGCACCACACCGCGCGAATCGACCAGCACACCACCGCTGCGCCAAGGACCCAGAGGAGAGTCGCCGTAAGCGTAACGAAGAGCCGAGTTAGTGTTGCCCAACCCATATTCCTTGCCGCTATAGCCAGAGAACACCATCACATATTTATTACCAACCTGGCGAATGCTGGAAGCCTCGAAAAAGTTGAAGTCGAGTGGGTTCTGGCCCTTATAGAGTGCCTTATACTCGCTTCCGGCCTTGTCGAGCAAACGTCCGTCGGAACTGCAAGCTGGAATGAAGGGGTCAATCAGCTCTGTGCCAGGACGCTTACTGAACATAGTGTTCTGGTCCAACTCGCAAGCTGTAGAGTGCTGGAAGCCATAGAACACATAAGCACGGTAACCCTTGTCGTAGTCAGGGTCTTTCTTGTCTGTGATGTTCTCTATGAACACCGAGGGGTCAAAGTCAATAAGCGAACCCTCCACACACTGGCGACCATCAGGGGTGAGGTTGACTGGAGTGAAAGGGCCATTGGGACGGTCGCCCTTGCATACCATAGCCACACGACGCCACCCGCGCGAGTGGGGATAGAGCCAGTAAGTCTTTTTGCCTGTTTGCTTGTCTTTCACCTCCACCAGGTCGGGGGCAAACATCGTGTCCCACTTGCCATCGACATAGTGGGTGAAGATGGGGCCTTCGTCACGCCATTGGCTCAAGTCCTCAACAGGAGCCGACCACATGCGCACGTCATTGCTGCAATAGGCCGTGTAGGTAACATCGTGCGAACCAATGATATAGGCACGATACTTACCAGGGTTGTCAGGGTCTTCAAACACACGAGGTTCTCCGTCGGGGAGATGCTCCCACAGGGGGAGATAGGGGTTCTGCGCCGACGCTGTCAAGGCACAAAACGAGAAGAGGATGGAAAATAGTTTCTTCATCGATTAATTATAATTTAGGGGTTAATTGACTTATTGGGCTTATGGGACTTATAGGCTCCACAAACTACTTAGTGCTTTACCACAATGCTCTGTCCTGCTTTTACAGGCACTTCATACTCATACACTCCATCGTGAGTGCTCACCAATTTCAGGCCCTTGCCAGTGAGCGTGTCTTTGCAACGGAGACGAAGCGTGCCAGTCTGCTGTGCCTTGACTGAAGCTTGGGAAAGTGTGCCACCCGCCCATACAATGCTTACCTCATAGCCTCCACGTGCCTTGAGTCCGCTGACACTTCCCTCGGCCCAAGCATCGGGGAGAGCAGGCAGAAGATGAATGGCTGGCTTGGTTGCAGTAATGGGGTCGCTCTGCATGAGCATTTCGGCAATACCTGCCGTGACACCAAAGTTTCCATCAATCTGGAATGGTGGATGGGCATCAAAGAGGTTGGGGAAAGTACGTCCATTGGGGTATTCGCGTTCCCTGCCCTCGTTGGGTAGCAAGCGAAGCATATTGCTGATAATTTTGAAGGCATGGTTGCCATCGAGCATGCGAGCCCAAAAGTTGGTTTTCCACCCAAGACTCCAGCCTGTGGCTTGGTCGCCTCGCTGCTGAAGGGTGACGCCAGCTGCCTTCCAGAGGTCGGGGGTGGCGTATGGTGAAATCTGATTAGATGGGTACAGACCATAAAGATGGGAAATGTGGCGGTGCTCGTCGCGCGGGTCATCCCAATCTTCGCGCCACTCCTGCAACTGTCCGTATTGCCCCACCTTCATGGGAGGAATCATGCGAATGGCTTTTGCCAGTCGTTGCTGATAGTCGCCATCTTGGTTCAAGATTTTTGCCGCTTCCAAGGTTTGGGTGAGCACATCGCGCACAATTTGGTTGTCCATGGTGCAGGCGGCACAGACAGGTGTCTGCTTACCCCTTCCGCCATGTTCGGGCGACACACTGGGCACGACGAGGAGTTCACCATCGCGCTCCACCATGTAGTCGAGGTAGAAGTCGGCAGCCCCCTTCATGATGGGGTAGTATTCGCGCAAAAAATCTTTGTCGAGCGTGTATTGGTAATGTTCCCACAAATGGGTGGTCAACCAGCCGCCACCGTTGGGGAACATACCCCAAGGAGCCCCATCCACAGGACCGGCAATACGCCAGAGGTCGGTGTTGTGATGTGCCACCCAACCGCCACAGTCGTACATTACACGGGCAGTCTCGGCACCAGTCACACTGAGGTCTTTCACCATCGAGAAAAGAGGTTCGGCTGTCTCCGACAGGTTGCACACCTCGGCTGGCCAGTAGTTCATCTCGGCATTGATGTTGATGGTGTATTTTGAATCCCAAGGGGCATTGCGCTTGTCGTTCCACACGCCTTGCAGGTTGGCTGCCTGACCGCCTTTCTGCGAAGAAGATATGAGCAAGTAACGTCCATAATTAAAGAGAAGAGCCACCATGCCCATGTCTTGGCTACCATAGAACTTGTCGAGACGCTGGTCGGTTGGGAGTTTCTGGTTTTCGGACGATGCCAAGTTCAGTTTCACACGTTCGTATTGTGCCTGATATTGAGCCATATTGCGTTTCAGCAGCTGGTCGAAATTCTGATTGGCCACCTGCTTCAAGCTGGCTTCGCATTTGGCCGACGCATTGCCCGACACGTCATGGTAATTGACGAAATTGGTGGCTGCGGCAATGTAGAGTGTGGCTTCCGTAGCTCCCTCTACACGCAGTGTCTCTCCTTCGGCCTTCACCGTACCGTCTGACTTGACCCGTGTCCAGCACTGAGCGGTAAGAGCCGCTTTAATGCCTTCCTGGTCCACACCTTGAATAGTGGCTTTTAAGATGTCACCATCGGTCTTCACCGAGAGGGGAAACTGGCATTGCTGCCCCAGCACAAAGTTCAACGCCCCTTTCTGACTGGCTTTCACGTGCATCACAACAACCCCATCAGCAAGCGAGGCAATCACACGACGTGTGTATTTCACCTGCTTGCATGTGTAGGAGGTTGTGCTTGTAGCTGTCTGCAAATCCAGTTCACGCACATAGTCAGCCACGTTCTGATGTCCGAAGTTCAGCTTCAAACTGCCTAACGTCAGGAAACGCATGCCATGGGGCCCTTTGACAAACTCTTTGTTAAGGATGTCTTCCGCCTCTTTCTCTTTTCCGGCAAAGATGAGGTTGCGCACTTCTTCAAGGTGCTGCAAAGCCGTTGTACTATTATTATTATATGGTCCCCCACTCCAGAAGGTTTCCTCGTTCAGTTGGATTTCTTCTGTGTCGGTTCCGCCAAAAACCATCGCCCCCATGCGCGAATTGCCCAATGGGAGTGCCTCTAACCAACAAGTGGCGGGATGGTCGTACCAAAGTCGCTGGTCGTTGTCAAGACCTTTGGGCTGTGCCATCACCACCGATGCACACAGCATGCTCAATGCAAAGCAGAGATTTCGTATCATTGTGTAAATAGTTATGTTTCTTTTCCTCGGTTTCTCACTTCACCTTCCACACATTTAAGGTGATGCCTTCGCCTTGTCCCCACACAGGGGCACAAAGGAACAGAGCGTTGTTCAGCCAAGCGTATTTGCTGTCTTCGGGAGCTTCGAACTGAGGAGCCGCCTTGAAGTAAAAGCCGCCTTCACCCCCAGCAATGATGCCGCGGTTGCGAATGTGGATATACACACCATCGTCGGTCTTGATGCTATAGATAGCTTCCAATTCCGTACGGTTGCCTTTGGCCAATTGCCAGTCTGCTCCCCCTTCCAGAATGGTACCCTTGAGCAGAGGCCCCTCAAAGGTGCCACCCGTGATGGGGATGACCGTGCGTCGTCCCTTGGGAGTTTCGCCCACTGAATAGGCTTCGCCCAACTTCACCTTCAGTTGCATCACAAATTCCGTCTCAGGTCCTGGCACATCCGCACTCGTCTGAGCATGCACTCCTATGCCGACCAGAAGCCAGCAAGCCATCGCGATAAAAACTTTCTGCAAATACATACGTTAGATATAGATTAGTAAAAAAGATGCTGCAAAGTTACCCCTTTCTTTTGGAAGAAGCTTTACAATATGTATCTTAAAGTTGCAATTTTGTAACATCGGGGCTACTTCACCCACACTTTCTTCCCATTGCGGATGTAAATGCCACGGGTAGGAGTAGCAATTTGCACACCTTGCAACGTGTAGTATTTGTCATGAAGCGGCTCATGTCCCACGGCCCAAACGGGCAAGGTCTCTTCATCTGGCACCAGATAGGCGGCACGCACACGGGCGTTCTTACCCCAATCGACCTTGATGGCATGGAGATGGAGAAAATTGTCCTTGCGGGAAACACCTTCGCTGGTGAGCGCATTCTGAAGGTCGGCCAATGGAAGCACGATGGCTTGAAGATTGGCATCCCAATAGGGGTCGGAGTCGTTGAACGACACCGTGATTTGTTTCCACGGACCATGCGGCACCAGTCGGTTGGCAAGGATGCGGATGCCACTGCCTGTGCCTCGGAGCACCAGTTTCTCGTATTGTCCCACATCGGCGAATCGGTTTTCTTCCACACCAACAAAACCAGCGATTGCCGTTCCACCACCAGCCTCTTGATTCATGTGCCAATCGACAGTGACAGGATGCCCGGTGGGTTGAGCATTCGCACGGCTACCGTCCCACTCAACAAACATGGAAGCCAGGAGCTCGGTCCAACCGTTGGGAGCCTCAAAGTCATCGATGTCAACCAGATGGACAATGTCGTTCAGCACACGCTCTGTCCGCACAGGGAAATACTGCTGCAGAAGGCGGTTGCGTTCTGTCATATAAGTGTCATCCACCGTATAAAGCGAGCCTTTTGAGGTGTAAGGATGCACATCGCGACGATAATCGCCCCAACGGGCTGCCTCATCATAAAGTGCTGACTGAATGGTGTGGTAGAGGCTATCCCAAACAGCCACCACCGATGCTTCTCCCAACAGACCATCTTCAGCCAGCACCTCCTTGGCTCGGCGCATATAGCGGCGGGCAAAATTCTCGTTCTGCAAGAGGTTATGGAAGATGCCCGTAGGGAAACTCTTGCCATTGTTTGTGCCAAGCACGTTCTCCCGTTCGCTTTCAAAGATGATTTCGGAATCCCAGCACAAGAAACGGAATCCTTGGCTTTCAGGCCCACGACGCCGCAGCGCATACCAGTTGTGGTGATCCCAGTCGGTGTTACCCCCATATTGATTAATGAGCATATAGTCGATGAACGCATCCACATCCAACAGTGCCTCTGCATCGGGATCATCGTTACCTTCTGCATCCAAACCTTGCAGACGGTAGAAGGCATCCTGGTCAGTAGCAGCCTGCGCAGCCGTTTCCACCATGAGGTTCCATGCCTCCATGTCCCCCTCTGTAGCTTCGATGTGGTTGCCCCCATCCTCTTCTATCTTCAGCACATCGATGTCGCTCTTCTTGCCGCCCAAATGGTCCTTGCCAAACTGGTCGTCCACTCGTTCGGCAATATTGTAAAGTCCCCAATACATACCATTGAGAAACAGGTGTACATAGAGTGCATTCACACTTGTGTGCCCCATTTTCCGCTGCATACGCCGTGCCCACACGTCGCGAGTGTATTGAGCCTTCTGCCTATTACTTTCCGACCAGTGTTGCCAAGCATTGCCAAAGTGACAACGCACAACAAGCTGGTCGAACTTGTTAGGTTCGTCCTCACCAAACAGCGAGTACTTCAGGGTTTTCTCGCCATACTCGTCCTTAAACACCAGACGGAACGAATGCTTGGGATTTTTTTCAGCCAATCGGCCATGCCCACCATGCAAGCGCAATCCACAGGCTGCAGAGAGGTCATGTCCTCCACCCATCAGTTCGATGCTGGCCGGGCGTGTCCACCCATGTCCCGTAGCATCGCCCACAGGAGGGCCTGTGAAGATGTAAATGCCGCCAAGTGCCGAATCAGCCTCATGGCTAAAGAGGTTTTCTTTGTCCGTCACAATGCTCAAGATGGGTAAGCTCTTCAATCCCTCCACAATTTTTGGGCGCAAGGTTACATCAGTAGTCATTTCTTCATCCATTCCATAATCAGCCTGAGCCGTGCCACCCATTTGGGTAAAACTGCCCCACTGTGTCGGATAGCCTTTGGGAGTGTCGGACTGACGGAGCACATGGTTCATGAACAAATAGGTGGCAGTGGTGATGGGCGACGCAACCGTGTCGGCCTTCACTTCAACCGCCCGCAAAAGCGTGTTCGTGTTGAGCACGAGCGGTGTGGTGTACATTGGGCTTGTGGGGAGTGGCTCGCTACCATCGGTGGTGTAATGGATGGTGGCCTCATCATCCTCGGTGGTGATGGCGACGGTAAGGTTGCTTACCTCGTAGAGTCCATGCTGCCGACTAAACTTAGGCTGAGCCTGCGCTGTCAACATGCAAAGAGACAAGAGGGTTACGGTGGAGAAAGACTTCTTCATTCATTCACTGTTTTGAAACACAACGTGCTTCTGTTTCACTTTTCGCCGGCAAAGTTACGCCTTTCCCCTCTTTTCCACTTTCGCGGAGGTTTCTTTTTTTATTCCGAATGTTCCATCCCGCATGGGTTTGAGAGCCTACTCAGACAAAGGGACGAAATGTCTTAAAAAGAGGAACGAAACACTCCAAAAATATAGGAATTTTGAGGGTGGGAAAGACACCTATTTTATATAGGTTCTTTCCTGCTCTGTGAAGTCGGAAGTGTCCTGTTTCCAAGTGGGGTCTGGCATGTACCACCAAAGGGAGTTGAAGTAAGCTTGAAGCTTCTGATCCTTGAACACATAGCCGCGGTTGGCATAGGGAAGATTGCGCAGAATACGCGCACTGCTCAGGCCCTCAGCATCTTTATCATCCACTTTGCTGGGAGCATTGTTCCAACCACGAGGATCGAGCACCAAGGCATTGCGGTCGTAGAAACGACCAAGCTTGAAATTTTCTTCGGGGTAGAAGAGGATGGCATCGCCTGAGTTGATGCTGAAGTTGCTCGAAGGACGGAAGTTCTGCTTGTGCCATTCCACCGTTGCATTGCGGAGAGAAAATTCATAATACTTCATTTCAGAATCATCTGGGCGCACATATTTGTGTACTTTCCCTTTACCCTCAGTCACGGTCCATGCGGCTCCATCCCAAAGCCCGTCGTCAAAGAGGAAGAACTGCTTCGCCGTGTTCTTGGCCTGGATGCGGAGGGTGAAGTCATCAATCTGATGATTGGCCCAACGCATGGCAGGCAGAAGCCAATAGGGAACCTCGAAAGTGCTGTAAACGCCGACAGACATTTGGAAGCGGTAGGTGTGGTGGACAACGTTTTTGCCAGCTTTGAAATTGGCTTTGAACAGATAGGCCATCGAACAGTAGATGTCCTCCTTTGTCTTTTTGTTGATAAGGTTGTTGCCCCAATCCTCCTCGTCTGCGTTGTCAGAATTGGGCTGTCGCCACTCCTGCATGTTGAGCGGCTTAAAGTCGGTGGAAGTTTCCTCCGAACCTGCACGCACAAGGCAGGTGCTGTAAGTGAGCGATTGCCCATTCATGGTGACAGTAAAGTTCTGGATGTTAGGATGTCC
The DNA here is from genome assembly GCA_902789725.1 of uncultured Bacteroidales bacterium. Classification (GTDB taxonomy): domain Bacteria; phylum Bacteroidota; class Bacteroidia; order Bacteroidales; family Bacteroidaceae; genus Minthosoma. Next base: position 22,283 of record CADAPC010000006.1, on the reverse strand, counting down.
TTTCTTGCCTAAGAGATTCTCTCCCGAGTTGTAAGGAGCTTGAGCCTCGAAGCCCATATCCACCACCTTGGCATTTCCACGGTTGGTAAATTCATAGAGAACATCAACCGATGCAAAGCCATCGTCGCAGATGCTGATGGTAAGCACCTCCTTGGTCACAGCCACGTCCGTTTCATGGACAGGCACAATCTGATTGCCATTCACGAAAAACACGCCATCATTGGCGCTTGCCATCAAGGCGACGAGCCACATCAGCCCAGTAGTAAGTAGTTTCATATTCATATCATTGTTTTGTTTTTTAGGTGGCAAAGATAATCATTTGGAAGAAGATGTACGAAATGAAAAGTGAGAAAATGCTCATTCCCACGTTATTTTCTGCACAATCTGCCCCGGATCGCCTACTATCAGGGTGAGAGTATGTTGTTTCTTCGTGCCATCGATGGGCAGACGGAAGGTGAACTCTTTGCGGTTTTCCAGCACCTGCAATTTCCAAGGTGCCGACCACTCGACAATGGAGTTCTCGCACACCTGGGGGTCTTGACCGTCAATGCTGACACCAAAACGATTGCTACGGTCAGTAGCTATTGGCCACATGGGGAGAACCGAGACACAGAGACGAATTTCTGTACGTGACCCAGCTGATGCAGATGGCACAGAGGAAAGTTCAAAAGGAATGTCGATGTGGGAAGAAGTCAAACTGCGAGGGTCTTGCTGAGGGTCGAGCGGTTGCCCCATTTGCAGACTAACCCAGTCGGTGCCCACTCCTTCGAGCAAACGGAACGGATGTGCTGGCTTGAGTGTGGAAAGAGAAAATTTGTGAGCATACTCCACACGCTGCTGAGAAGCAGGCAAGCGATAGGCCTCAGTAGGTTCTGTCACCAATTCGGGCATTTCTTGATATTTGGCACAGAAGCCGGGAGGAATCTCCGAAATCATCCGATTCCACTTTCCGCCAAGCTGTGCATTGTATTCTTTCAGTAAGCACTGCAAACTGTCGTAGGCAGCCACGGCTTCGGCAGCATCGTCCGCACTGCCTGTTTCATGGTTGCGCTGCGCCATGAGGAACTTGCGGTTCATTTGATAGGCCGATTTGACACTATAGCCAAGCAGTTCGAAGAAGGAGGGGCGTTGCTCTGCCAGGAGCTGTTGGGCAATGTCCTCCACTTGGTCAGAGATGCGTTGGTAGTCGGCCAATCGACGCTGGGCGGAACCTGTAGCAAAAGAGAAGTCTGAGTCGTGCAGACGATTATTCTCCTCACTGTCCCACTCCATTTCGTAGCCCATATATTCAGGTTTTCGGTCCCAAGCCAAACGGTAATAAGCATCGAGAATGCGCTGGAAGGCATTCTCATACTGTGCTCCATAAAGGGAAGCAAGCCATTTGGCTTGGTAGCGATTGGCATTTTCGTAGGTGAATGTGTGGAAGTTCCATGCCATGTCGAAGAAGTGCTGCATTTCCATCTCCATGGGTTTGATGTCACCAACATTCAACAGCCAGTAGCGGTCGGCTCCCGCATCGTAAGCTTTCTTCAGCTCCTCATACATGAGCATTGGAGCGGTGGTGGCCAACCAAATGTTGTCATGGGGAGTGCCCAGATAGCTGAGATGGTAGTACACGCCACTACCTCCTGCTCGTCGCCGTTCCGTGGGGTTAGACACACGTTTCATGTAGCCATAATTATCGTCAGGCCACACAAGGGTGATGTCCTCTGGTACACGCAGCCCGACATCGTAAATATCGAGCGTTTCCTTGTAGGGAACAAAGATTTGAGGAATCGTGCTGGCGGCCTTCCGTTTGTGGGTTTCAAGAATCTGACGCTGGTCGGCAAAGACGGCTTCCAAGGTCTTTGCGCGCACTTTGGGGTCGGAAGAACCCTTCATTGCTTCATCGTGCAATCCACGCATACCCATGGTGTAGATGTTGTCGTACTGAGCGGTTTCTTTGATGCGGTTGTCCAGTTTCTTCCAGATGGTCTGCTTGTTGGTCAGATAGTTCCACTCTCCATCCCGCTCTTTGTCCCATTCTGAGGGAGCTGCATTGTTGAACAGCAGGGGTTCGCAATGGCTGGTCGTAATCATGATGCCCCACTCTGCTGCCACTCGCTGACTTTCGGAATGGGAATAGAAGGCACCCGTACAGGTATGCATAGCCGGAGCCAGCATGTTGGCTCTCAGCCGAAGGAGAAGTTCGCACACCTTATCGTAAGTCTTAGGGCCAATGTCGCCCAGCTCTTTTTCGAAATTCTCCGCAGCCCAAGTCTTCATTCCCCAATCCTCGTCGTTGATGAAGATGCCCCGATACTTGATGGTGGGGGATGAAGACGTATAGTTCTCCTCGTAATGAAGTTCATTCTTTTTCTTTACAGGCACATCAGCCCACCAATACCATGGATTGACGCCAATGCGCTCGCTCACATGCATGGCACCGTATGCCACGCCCCGTGGGTCACTGCCAATGATGACGAGGCGATTACCTTGGGTCACTATTTTGTAGCGTTCCCAAGCCCCTTGCAATTCATCAGCCTTCACACCAAAAAGAGCAGCCTTATCAAGCGTGGTAAGGATAACTACCGATCCTTCGCTCACCTGCCCCACCACCTCTGGTGCCACACCCACCACACGCTCAATGTCAGCACTTAACACACTCGCCACTTTCTTCACCAAGGGTGCATCGGCAGAATCCACCACAATGCGGCAGTTCTTCAAATCGATAGCCCTTGCTGTCAGCAGAGCTGTGCTAAAGGACAGAAACAACCAGAATCGCAGCAGACACATGGGTCGCTTACTTTGATGAAAATAAGATATCATATAGATTTTCGGATTGATTACTTCCGCAAATTTAGCATAAATTCTTTTCATTCACGCTCCCCACACGGCACTTTTTCCATATTTCGCCACGCTTTTTCCCTCTTTCGTTGATTCTTCACAAAAAAAAGTGTACTTTTGCACAGAAGATTGAAAGGTCAAGTTAAAAGATTAAAGAAAGATAGACAAATGAGAATGAACTTAAAAGCAAGACTTTTCTGTAGTCTGCTGACAGGACTTATTATTTGTGCTAAGGTATGGGGCATGCCCGCCAAGGGCATCCCCTTCACGGTGATCAACAGCGATGGCACAAAATTGACACTGGTGCTGAGGGGAGACGAGGCTTTCCACTTCCACACCACCCTCGACGGTACACCTGCCATTCAGGACGAGCATGGTGATTGGCAACTGAAGCCCGAACTGGCCGACTCTATGCTGACAAAGTGGAAGGAACGCAGCTACAGGAGAAACGCAAAACGTCTTGACCGCAACATGAAACGAACTGCCAGGAAGGCTTTCGGCTCACCCTCAAACTTCGTAGGGGAGAAAACAGGCATTGTGCTGCTGGTCGATTTTCCCAACCTAAGCATGAAGAGCACTCACACGCGCAACACTTTCGAGCGCATGTTCAACGAGAAAGGGTACCACGACCATTACCACTACGGTTCCGTGCACGACTATTTCTACGACCAATCCTACGGTCAACTGAACATCACTTTCGATGTCTATGGTCCTATAACAGCATCCAAAGACTACACCTACTATGGCGCCAACGACAAGGAAGGCTACGATAAGTACACGGCCACACTGGCTGCCGAAGTGTGTAAACTTGCAGACGAACAGTTCGACATCGACTGGAGCAATTACGACTGGGACAATGATGGAGAAGTGGACCAAATATACATCATTTATGCCGGCTATGGCGAGAACATGGGAGCACCAGCCAACGCCATTTGGCCCCATGAATGGGAATTGAGTGCTGCCAAGCGAGAATCGCGCGATGGAGATGGAGCCATCATCCTGGGAGGATGCAAAATCGACACCTATGCCATGAGTAGCGAACTGCATGGCTCTACTGGCAGCACCATCAACGGCATAGGCACCGCCTGCCACGAATTTAGCCACTGCCTTGGACTGCCTGACTTCTACAACATTGAATACAATGGCGGATTTGGCATGAACTACTGGGACGTGATGGACTCAGGCAGCTACAACGGACAGTACGTCCAAAGTGAACAGCCCGCTGGATTCACCGCCTACGAGCGATGGTTTGCCGGGTGGCTCACCCCCATCGAGCTGTCAGCACCCTGCACCATCGCCAACATGCCCGCTTTGCAAGACGAACCCGTCGCCTACATTATTTACAACGAAGGGAATCGCAACGAATATTTTCTCATCGAGAACCGGCAGAGCAATGGGTGGTTCCAATACGTGGGCACCTCCGCAGCCCAGTGTCACGGACTGCTCATCACCCATGTGGATTACGACAAGACCTGCTGGCGCAACAATGCGGTCAACGCAGACAAAGACCACCAGCGCATGACCATCATCCCCGCAGGGAACAACTACGGACGCTCTGTTGGCAAAGTGGGCGAAATGCAATACCGGGTCACAGCCTCTGAATACCTCTCGCAGCTCTTCCCCGGCAACCAATCCGTCACCGTGCTTGACAACGAATCGCACAAAGATCATGGCGGAAGCCTTTTCAACGCCAACACCGACGGAAGCTTTGCCATGAACAAACCCATCACCGACATCACCGAACAAGACGGCCTCGTGTCGTTTAAGTTCATGGGAGGAGACCTGTCGGCCATTTCTGACATTGCCTGCAGCCACGAAGAAAAAGCCCTGTACTACACCTTAGGCGGAGTAGCCATCCCCCACCCCACAACCCCCGGCATTTATCTCGTGAAGCAGGGAGGGCAAACACGGAAGATGATGCTCCGCTGACCCCCCCAAAAAAAAGTACAGAAAAAACAATCGGTCATCAAGTTCTTAGGCTTAACGACCGATTGTTGTATGGTATGTTCTAAAAATTAGCTTTCAAAGCGAGCTATGGCCCAAGGGATTAAGCCCAAAGATGCCCAAAAGCAACAAAAACAATGGAAGATAATCATCTCAGATTTAGTAATTATTAGAACATACCGTATATGAAACCTATCTAAGTACAAGGCACCTCACTCCAGAGGCAAATACCAATTCTTCGGGTCGGAAAGGAGTGAGAAAAGGGCAGCATCGTAGTTGGTAGCGCCATTGCGGCGTGCCACCTTATCGGCCAAGAACGTTGGGTCGTTCCGATGCATGGAGAGACGCATCAGGTCATAAAAACGCAACCCCTCAGCCGCTGTCTCTAAAGCCATTTCATCACAAATTCGGTCTTCTACATACAGCATGCTGTCAGCAGCCGTTGCACATGGTGGAATGATGTATGCCGCATCAGCCTCAGCATGGCCAGCCCCCCTTGAGTGAATGCCCATCGTGTTCTCGCGCAGGAACGTGTATTCGCTGAAAGCCAACAAGTCTCCTGCCGCAGCACGCTCACGTTCCGAGATGTAACGGTCGATGTTATACTTATTCAACCCATACTTTAGCACGGCGAAAGCCGACTCTGGATAGCCTGCACGGTTCAATGCCTCAGCATAGCGTAAATAGACATGCTGCAAACGGTAAAGATTCACATGGGCCGACTGGTACTTGTAGCACGATTGCCGCACCGCCGACTGAGCCGTAGATGTCGATGCCTGACTGCGCAGGGTGTAAATACTTTGCTGCCGCAAATCGCCCCGTTGCGACTCGCTCTGATAGACCATCGCCTCAGGCGGACTCACTGTGTCGGGCAATTGACTGACAGGGTCGTTATACACCAGCACATAACGCTGCTGCCGCGAAAGTTCATCGTAAGCCGCAGAGTGAGTAGCCTGATAGTAATAGTTGTTGTCGGCCGTGGAGGTGAACACATCGCGCAGACGCGACACTGTGCCATTATACTCTTCACTTTCCATCGGCAAAATCGTCAGCACCTCTGCCGACGAAAGGGCGAACTGCGCAGCGTAAGCATCCTCTATGGCATCAAACTCGGATGTCATCCACCGCACAGCCGCATTGCCCGTAGGGTGCACATCGCCCTGACGAGTCAGATAATCATGGTAATACCTTGCTGCCTCCCCATAGCGTTCGGCCCACAGACAGAGGTCGCCCAACAGCACACGCACAGGAATATAGAAGCGACGCGAATTCACTCCCCCCACCGAGCCATAATCGGGGAAATCCACATCCACGTATGGAGCCAAATCGTCAATGAAATAATTGGCAATCTGCTTCACATCATAGTGAACATATTGGGCTGGATTGGCATCCTTTTCAGCCAAAATCGGTTCGGTGAAGAAAGGTACAGAGCCATAGTTGATGGCAAGTTGCAGATAAGTCCAAGCCCGATAAGCCTTCACTACAGCGTATTCCTTCTCAAACACCTTCACGCCGCGCTTTGTCAGCGCCGTGTCTGCATGAGCCAAGAAATAATTGCAGTTCTGAATCACCCCATAGTAATCGCGGGCATTGTTGTAGGCATTTCCCCGAGCTACAGTAAAGTTAGCCACATCCTGCAAATCCAGCATGGCATGGTCGGTGAGCGCAGTCAGGTCACCCCTCAGTTCGCCCAGCAGAATGGTTCTGTCAGCCACAGCTTGCAACTTATTCACAATGCCCATGAGCGAATACACCGTATCATTGGGCGAATTCAACTGGTCATCTTCCACAAAAGCAACAAAGTCGCTGTCAGCTTCAGCACAGGAAGACAGACCATCTCCTACCCCTAAGGCAAAGAAAGCCACTACAACGAATTGATATATCTTTTTCATAATCTTCTTTTTTGTTAGCGAAAACTTTAATCCTATAATCTATCAACCGCATCAGAGATTCACCTTCACACCCATAGAGAAACTTCTTCCTGGAGCCATCAGCCCGCGGTCAATTCCCATTCCCACAACGCTATTGGAAGCAGCAAACTCTGGGTCAGTGCCCAAATACTTGGTCAAAGTGAACACATTGTTCACCGCCGCCCACACCGTAATGCCCTGCAGGTAAGTGCTCCGCACAGGCATGCGATAGCTCAGCGTCACATTTTTCAGTTTCAGATAAGAGCCATCCTCAATCCATCGGTCGGAGAAACGGCCATTTCCCATCACATCGAGGAAAGAAGCCCGCGGCACCTCAGTCTGCTGCCCCTCATGCGTCCATCGCGCCAGCATGTTCGATGTCTGATTGTAGAAGTATGCCCCCGACTCCAGCACGCTGCGCTGATAATTGTAGAGGTCGCCGCCTACCGAATAGTTAAACCACACGGAGAGAGAGAGATTCTTCCACGTAAGCTGGGTGGAGAAGTTGCCATAAATGTCAGGATGAGGATTGCCAATCACCTGCATATCCTTCTGGTCAATGCACCCATCAGCCACCACCTCCACAAACTTCATGTCGCCAGCCTGAAAATACTGCTTGGCACCCGTTTCTGTCTGTTGGTACAGACCAGCCCGAGCAGCATTCTCAGCCGAAGCGAACACCCCATCCGTCTTGTACCCATAAAAGAGCCCCGCAGCACAGCCCACCTTGTTGAGGATGGTGCCTCCATACATATCGGTAGCCATCATCGCTTTGCCACCAGGCAGGCGTTTCACCGTGTTCTTATAATGTCCCATCGAAGCCGCCACCTTCCACGTCCAGTCCTTTGTACCCAGCAACTTCAAGTCGGCACTCACATCAAAGCCCTGGTTGTGCACACGCCCATCGTTCAGCCAGTTCGTTTCCAAGCCCGAAATGTAAGACAATGTGCCCATCGACAACAGGTTGTAAGTGTTCCCATTGAAATAGTTGAATCCTAACAAGAGCCGATTGTTAAAGAAAGCACCTTGGGCTCCAATGGTGAAGCGTGCCGTAGTTTCCCATTGCAGACGCGTATTTCCGATGTTACCCATTGTCAGCCCAGTCATGGTGTTAAACATCTTGCCAGCCACAAAATACGTGCGCGATGCCACACTGTTCACGTCGTCATTGCCCACAAAGTCGAAACCGCCATTCACCTTCAGATAATTCACCCACCGGTTGGGAGTGAACCATTTCTCGTTAGTGAGTACCCACGCTGCCTCGACCGACGGGAAAAAGCCAAAGGCATAAATCCCAATTTTCATTCCGTCATTAGCATCCACTCCAAACTTGTTCGAACCGTCCATGGCCAGCGTAGCTGAGAGATAATACCGCTCAGCAAAGTTATAGTCGGCTGTCACATAATAAGTCAAATCCACATTCCTGTTGTCCAAGCCATCCGTCTGTTTATATTGCAGTGAAGCCGACATGTTAGGTGTCTTGTCATTGCCCGTGTTATACCCAATTTGAGTGTTCAGCTTATAGGTATCACGCGTGTAACGGAATCCACCTTTCGCTTGGAGCAAATGAGCATTCCACCTGTGGTTATAAGCAAGATTCAAGTCGTTCATGATGGTAATCTGCCGTCCAGCCAAAGCACTTGCACAGTTTTCCACCTGCCCCACCCCCCTCACTTCATAGTTGGGCACACCCGTAGTAGGCAAATAGTAGTTTTCATCCGTATTTACCAACTGGAAAGCGAAATGATTGGCCACAGTCCAGTTTTTATTGATGTTCCACCTGGGAGTAACAGCCAACGACACCATGCGGTTGCCAAAATAGTTCTTATTTTTTCCTTCCCCATTGTTCAAAATGGAAACAGGGTTAGCCAGACTCGTCGTATAAGCACTCCGCTGCGTCACAACATCGGACAGATAGTCATCCGCCTCAGCCAGATAATTAGACAACCGCCCATTCGAATCGTATGCATAGGGCGACAAGAAGGGAGCCTTAATCAACGACAAGAAAGCGGGCGCACTAATCACCCCGTCCGTCACGTTGTCCTTCACTCCATCATCCCTCATGTTTCGTGTCACATCCGAATAGGCCGCATCAAACCGCACCGTCAGGTTCCGAGTGAGCGTCAGGTCGGAATTCAGGCGTAAATTGAACCGGGAAAAGGAGAAATCCCTTATTGTAGCATCCGAACCCGCATAGCCTACCGACAGGTTGTAATTGGCGATGTCATCGCCCCCCTGCACATTGATGCTATACTGCTGCGTCCAAGCTCCCCGTTGCGTTTTCTTGCTCCAATCAGTCGAATTGTGATACATCCGGTAGTAGTAATAATTGGGATCCATCTGCAGGAACTTAAATGCGTTGCTCTTTGTTCCAGTCGTACCAATCAATTCAGACGCATACACACGGAACTGAGCCGCATCCATCATGTCTAAGGACTTAGGCTTCCATTCGTATGCACCGCCAATGCTCACATCTATTTTGGTAGCCATCGACTTATTACGTTTGGTTTCTATCATCAGCACACCATTCGCTCCTTGTGCACCATAGATGGCAGTGCCATTTTTCAAAACCGACACCTTCTCAATGTCTTCCACCATCATGTTTGCCAACATGTTATTGAAGAAGCCGTCATGCAGCGAAAGAGAATTCCATTGCATATTCTGAATCACCCCATCTACCACCACCAACGGTTGGGCATTACTGTTGAGCGAATTTACGCCATTCATCAGCATCTTCACACCTTGCGCTGCCTGACCGCCTCTAACCACAGTCAACACATCACCTCCCAAATTCTGCTGAATCTGCTGATCAATGGATATATCATTATTATTAAAAGCCGCAAGGGTCGTTTTCTTACTTACTGCCGAAGTCTGTTTGGCATACATTTCGCCAAACTTTGCTGAATACATCTTCACCGCAGGGACTAATTGGGTAGAGCCTATCGGCTGCTGAACAACAATGTAGCCATCGGCCGAGAAAGTTAGCGATGTCACCCATTCGGGCAATTTGATGGTGTATTCGCCATGCTCATCCGTCATGGCAGCATAGAGCGGTTGATTGTATGCCTGCACTTGCACACCCACAGCCGGCTCGCCAGTGGCTGCATCCAGAACACGCCCCTTCACCACATGCAAAACTACATTTTTTACATTAGAAAGAGACTGTTCCACCTGAACCTTTCCAGAGCCACCCTCAGTTGCTGCCAAAGAATTGGATGTCACGTCCTGAGCCGACAAGACAGAACAGAGTGTCGTTGCGGCCAATGCCAATACTATTCTTTTCATTTTTGTACCTCCTTTCTTGTTTTCGCCTCCTCAGCCAATGCTTCATCCTCATCAGAAACAGGCTTTAAATAGATACAATCGAGGAACATTTCACGATGATAAGCGGTATCGCTACTCCTCATATTACATTTTAGTTGCAAACTCACCGTCGCATCTTGCTGTCCATAATTACAAACAGGGAATGTGAACCGCCCTATCAACACTGTATCTACAGTAACACCATCATTCGACACAGGAGTACCGAACGACTCAGTTTGTTTTTTCCCCTTTTCGTCCACGTATGACAACGTAGCCACAAATTTATTCGGTTTGTCATTCCTACTATTCACATCTGCTACAGTTTTGGGCAAGATGACGGCATAAATATCGTAAGTGCCTGACAACGTGTTCCGAATTTCATAGGTTATGCTCCAATTACTATTACTGTTACGAGGCACAATATCCACATAACCATTTCCTGAGATGGAATCTGCAATTGCACTACGATAGTTCAACGTACAATCCTTATAGTCAATGATGCTGGCCTCCCTCTCACCCTGTGTTACAATAGGATGGAAAAACAAATCTTCGGGAGAGAATTGCCAATGCTTCATGCGATAGATAGCGCCATTGGAGCACTCCAACGTATCCTTCACATTAGCTATATCCAACACTCCGCCTGCTGCATAGGGTTTATAGAACACATGATAGGGCCATTCCGCAGGCGTGTAAGACGTGGAGAAAACGGAATCCACCTCCGAACGCTGCATGTTTTTATTGAACACTAAGTCGCGGAGTAGCGACACGTAAGTCCAATATTCAGAAATAGAGTCAGCCTTTTCTATCGACCCATAGTCGAAAAACCTTTGAGTGCTCTGATACACAGGGTTCCAAGTAGCCCTGTCGGGCACCAACATAACAAAAGTAGAGTCTTCCGATATAATCTGATCAAACACACGGAACAACGCATTTTCTTTCACCATCACAGAATCGGAATAAATCTTCTTTCCATCCACAATGCCAGACTGAATGGAATGTTCCTCGTCCAGCTCCTGATGCTCAAAGCGAGAAAGAAACCCGCCCACATGGCTAAACTCATCAAGCGATGTCAACCCCTCATATACATTATAAGTATATTGCGCCTCATCGCCTACCACATGCAACAAGCCATTCGTTGCAGGAAGATTGTATTGGCCTTCTTCCACCTGCGCCTGCGCCAAAGACTTGCCATTCAGCAATAGCAATTTGTCATTCAACATCTTCACATGTTCACCTGCCAGCCCATTCATGTTATAAAGATGATGAGCTATATGATTCATGACGAAACGATGTCCCACAACAGAGTCACCCTTTTCGGTCTGGCAGAGTCTAAGCAATGAATCTACAGGAAAAGCCCCATTGATGGGAGCCCACACCGTAAGAGCTTGGTCTGCATCCAGCAAGTCAGCAAATGTAACCCCTGTACGGTGATTATTATTATACACATGAGTGGCTTTAAGCACTGAGTGGAAATCACTCAGCTGAGGGTTCGTCTCCACCATACGGAGAAGCGACTCAGAGCCGTTCGTTCCAGCCACGTCAAAGTGGTCATTCCAAGTGTCGGAACACCCGATAATGACTGACAACGACATGGCACCAGCTATGATTTTACAAATATTAGAAACCTTCATTGTCTTATATGGTCTGATTACAAGTGACAACTGATAAAGTCTCAGCAATCAATAATGAATTATTATATTTGAACTTGGTTAGTGAGTATCTTCTGCTGTTAATCCTGCATACACACTCTTCGGGCAGAACTCAAAATAGTTAATGGGAAGTTCAGCCTCAGCATTCTCAATCACCAGCTTAATACGCAGCCAATACTCCTTGTTGGGGTCCAAAGCCTGAGTGGTGAGAATTTTACGGTATTTTCCGTTGTTGGCACGCAGATTATTGCTCCCACCCTGATTCCACGAGTCCATGTCTTTCATAAAGCCCCTATTATGCATGGCCTTGTCTATAGCACGATTTTCCTCATTATCATCCGTGTCTGCCACCCATCCAATACTTGGGTCACCGCCCCATATACGGAAATCTATCGGCAAGCCCATCGGCTGCATGTTATCCTTTTCACCAAAATAAATCTGCACCACACCACGGTCATTACCAGCACCATACGCAAACCGAATTTCGTAAGTGTTTGCGGGCACAGGAGGAAGCTTGAAGGACACGTCGAACTGTCCTATCAAGTCAACCGCATCGGAATATGTCGCCATCCACACTCCCCGTTCACGCAAAGCCAATGTGGGGACAATACCATGGAAATTCCATCCCTCCACCTGCTTGAAGCCCGCCAGATGTTGCCCATTCGTATTGCCACGAGCACCTGCATTCAAGAACTCGGTGGACATGGTAATCACATCCCAACGAATGCGGTCATTAAAGACGACATCACGCGTTTCTTTATTATAAGTCAACACCCCATCAATGTAATGATAGATGCCATTTAATGCTTGCTGGTTCAAGGTGTCAACGGGAAGACCTGCCTCCAGGAGTTCCTGGTCATGAATTTTTTTCATCTCAGTCGGTGTATAGACTTTCACACCTCGCACACTATAACGACTGGCTACACCCTTTCGATTAATGAAAAGCCCTTCCGAAGGAGAGGACATTTTCATGATGGTGCCCGGCATCAGCGTAATGTACCAATCAGTACAATCAATCAAATTCGGCATTGCACAGGTCGTTTTGTAATCAATGCCACTTTCTGAAATGGTAAAGTCGTTGATTGCCCCATAATAAGGGAGCAAATGATAGGCGACAAACCGGTTCAGAGGATTCTTTCGGTGAGTCCAATCATCGTCATAAAGCCCGGCATCCTGTGGGTACACTTCATCATAAACACGCTTTGCGTATGATTTCAAATCATCCAAATTATGAATACCCGCATCGGCAAACACCTTATTGGTTTCCACCAAAGCCGTAAAACGTTTCATGCGAGTGGCAGGGTAATACATTCTATATTCAGCTCCTGTACGGTGAAAGGGAATGCCTTTATTAATAGAGTCAAGTCCAACGGAATAAGTGTTATCCAAATATTCGTAAAGACTGTCGCTCAATCCTGTCAGAGTCAACGCCGAAGTGAAGAGGGATATGCTCTTATCTTCTAATAACTTTTCAGGTAGATACGAACTGGAGGGCTGAATGACATGGTCGAGGGTGTGCACCACACCATTTTCCACCGAGTCATCCCGCACCACCAACCTGGAAGCCATGTTGACGTAATACATCACATTGCCATTGGTTGCATTGCTGTCGCACGAAAATGTCAAAAAACGCTCATTCATGTTAGCGGTAGGAATATTACCATCGCTCAGGTCGGTAGTAAAATACGTTTCCTGAATGATGTGGTTCCACGAAAGCGTGTCACATTCTTCTTTAGAGAGCTGTGCCACACTGTTATACCCCCGTTCTCTCAGATAGGCCTCTATAGCCTCGTTGGTTGGAGCAAGACAGGTGTACGTGCCATAAGTGGCCATCATACCATACAAACCCGAACGATGAAGAATCTCGGTGAAATCGCTGAACATTTCGGGACGATGGTCAAGGTAGTCGCTCACCATTTCACCTGTAAAGGTATAATAATTGGCTGAGTCTGGCTCATCAGAGCAGGAAGTCATATACCCCATTCCAAAAAGGGAAAGGGTGATTGCTGCGACGAATGGATATATCTTTTTCAGTTTCATAAATTCTTAGAAGTTTAGTTCTGTATTATCTGTCACGTATGCTGGATTTTGCACCAGCTTCGGATTCTGCTTCAGCTCCTCACGGTTGTATGGCCAATAAAGTACATCCGCAGCCGAGAGTTTTATTCTGATGGCACTCGTGTTCTCCTGGAACTTGGGCAACACCTTTTCGATGAGACGGGAATTATCTCCTTCGCGCCGAGAGAGGCGAACAAGATCGAACCAGCGTTTTCCTTCAAACATCAGTTCACGCTGACGCTCATCAAGGACAAGATTTTCCATTGTTGAACGGGAAGTGGCATAGTCTTCAAACACCAACAGCCCAACAGTGGATGTACGCTTGTTGTTGGCGCGTTTCCACACAGCACTGACACAATCGAAGGCATTCCGATAGTGCTGCGTCTGCTCTTCAGTCAACACGGCTCCCTCAGCCACATCACCAGCCAATTCAACCTCTGCCTCTGCACGCATTAACATCACGTCGGTCAAGCGATAAATTATCCAATTGGCATAAGCGGATGAACGTACTGTCCCATTCACAATGGGTGCTGCACCTGTCGTTGTGCTGGTTCGGAAGGAAACAGATTGGTTTACATACTTAGCAATATACACTTTGTTATTCTGTTCAACCATATTTTCCAAAGCACGGCAATCTGTCTTTTGGAAATACTTGTTTTGATCCGCAAATATATCACTGTTGAGAAAAGTGGGAACACCTATCTGCCCCGTCTTGTTTCCGGTCGAACCGTAGAACGTTGAAATGGCGCCATTTGTGACATTTTGGTTCTCAACAAAATTCAGTTCAAAGATAGATTCAAAACTATTTCCCGTACCAAAAATCTCATTATATGTATTGCCCGCAAAATTGCTGCCGCTGGCAGACTCTGAAATCAGAGGATACGTATCATAGAGTTCAACCGTCAACGTTGTCGGATTCTTCTCGTAAGCATCGTCATATTCCCTTACTTTTTGCTCAATAACCAGATTACAGTAATCAATGCACTTTTGCCATTCACCTTTCCAAAGGCATAAATCTGCCAACAAGGAATAGCAAGCCCAACGAGTAATGCGACATGTATTTTCCACACTTTCTTCACCATAGCTTCTGACCGCATCATCTTTCACCGATTCCACATCTGCAATCAGGCTATCAAGCACCTGTACAAAGGGAGTGGCGGCCACTTGGAAATCTTGACTATCTTCCTTTGAAGGTTCGGTTACGTATGGCACATCGCGGAATGTACGAATCAGGTAAAAATAACACAAGGCACGAAGCGTTTTGGCTTCTGCTATTGTAGCACGAAGTTCAGAATCGGTGAAATTGGGGTCAATTGCATTCACTCCAGGAGCATAATGAATAACCGTATTGCATTGATTAATCACTTGATAAAAACACTGCCAATTTGTATAATCATTCGTCTCAAGGATGTTTTCCTTCAATATCTGCTGCACATTGTGGTAAGTACCAGAGCCAGTCGTCATATTGTCCGACCGCAACTCTCCCCACACAATCATACGACTAATACAATCACGACTCTCCAACTGAGCATAGCAGGAATTCAACACACTATTCACATCCTTTTCCTCCGTCCAATAGTTTTCCAGCACTATTTCGTTTTGCGGTTCAATGGAGAGAAAATCATCGCAACTGCTCAATAAGGACAATGAAGTAACAGCCATAAGCAAAGCACCAGGCAGTGCCTTTACCCAACTATAAAGTAATGAATTCATATTTCTCATTTTCATAATCTCATCATTTTAGAATTGAACAGTCACGCCTAACGTATAAGAACGTGCATTAGGAGTCCTTGCATTATCAGTAGTTACGCCATAGCCTCCATAACCAACTTCAGGGTCAGCACCAGAATAACCTGTGATGCAGAAGAGGTTGTTGGCACTCAAATAGAGACTGAGCGAAGAGAGTCCCCAATTCTTAATCAGCTTGGGATCGAATGAATAGCTTATCTGGCTATAATTGAGACGCAGGTACGAGCCTTTCTCTATAAAGCGGTCACTACCCAACCAATTGTACCCTTCTTGATAGAGTGCGCGTGGAATCTGTGCATTGTCTCCCTCCACACGCCAACGCCAATTCACGGCTTTTGATTGATTATTGTTGGAATACATGTTCTCTGCTAACATTCTGGCACGGTTAATAATCTTGTTACCAATGCGGAAATTGAACTGATTGTTCCAAGTCCATCGGCCATAC
Source organism: uncultured Bacteroidales bacterium (assembly GCA_902789725.1). Classification (GTDB taxonomy): domain Bacteria; phylum Bacteroidota; class Bacteroidia; order Bacteroidales; family Bacteroidaceae; genus Minthosoma. The sequence goes on along the minus strand of CADAPC010000006.1, from coordinate 6,399 downwards.
TGAAGTTTGAAGCCCCAACCTCCTGTTACTTTGGGCAAGGAACTGCCAAGATATACGATGTCGAGCTCGTTGATGTTCCCATCGTGATTAATGTCCTCGTAGATGGCATCGCCTCCCTTAAACTCGTAAATGGAAGTTTTGTCGTTGCTGTCGTAACAGAACACCATAGGCGTGGTGTAACCATTCTTATCGACCACCACATCGCCATGGGCATCATGGGCCACGGGTGCATTCGGACCGCTCACTCCTGGAACCTCCGTGACTGAGTACTTGCTGTACTGATAGACTCCTTTGTAACGGAATCCATACATGGAGCCGAAGGCATTGTGCAGTTGCACTCGGGTAAGATAGGAGCCATTGGCCTTGTTGAAATCGCTATTGAGCGATGCCAGGACCGTCTCGTCCATCTTGGTGATTTCATTTTTGTTGTTGGCAAAAGACACGTTAAATCCCATGCGGAACTTGCCCGCCTTGATGACATCGTGGCCATTCACGTTCAATTCCCAGCCATTGTTCACCATATTGCCCACATTCTGATAGGCCAATGCCGTGAAGCCTGACGTGGTGGGTATGCGTCGGTTTTGCATCAAGAGGTCGCTTGTGCGCTGTGTGTAAACATTGAAGTCGGCAGTAATCATGTTGTTGAAGAGACCGATGTCGAAACCGATGTTCCAAGTCTGCTTCTCTTCCCACTTGAGGGAACTGAGACGGATATTGGCTGGATAAACACCCCCTTGACCATTGTAGTCGATGTCCACGTCACGATTATTGACCCTGATTTTGCTTGAGTACTTGGAGAAGTAGAGGTATTCGCCTCCTGGCTGGCTACCCACAATGCCCCATCCGGGACGGATGGAAAGCATGTTGAGCCAACGGACACGCTCCATGAAGGGCTCATCGCTCACATTCCATCGGAACGAGAGGGCGGGGAAATTGCCCCAACGGCTATCGTCGCCAAACTTGGTGGAGCCGTCGCGGCGCACACTGAAGTCGGCTATGTAACGGCCTTTGTAGGCATAGTGTGCAGAGAAAGTGAGATAGACACTGCGCCATTGTCCGGATGATGTGCCTAAACCGCTGACTATGCCATCGGCTATGGGCGAACTGATGCCGCCTGTGGGTAGGCCCCACACGGTGGAGCTGGTGGCTTTCGACGAGCCATCGGTCAGCTGGAACTGTACCATGGCCATCAATGAATGGTCGTTATTGCGGAAATGAGGCACAAGGGTGAGGCGATGGGTGGTGGTGATGGCCGTGCTTTTGTGCGCATCGGCCGTTGTTTTATTGTTATTGGTGTCTGACCACCCCGAGGTGACGAGGCTGGAGGGGTAGAACGTGTCGTTGTATTTGTTGAAGATGTTAAAGAGGATTTTCCCTTCATACTTCAACTGTGTTTGCTCTGCACCAGTGCCGAGAAGGTTGTAAACCAGCTGAAACTCAGGCTGAATTTGGTAAGTGGATTCATCGTTCTTGGCCTCTCGTGCCAGCGCCACGGGGTTGACGTAGCCGTATTGGTCTTTCTTCAGTTCGGCCGATGCCGTGTTGAGCATGTGGTAGAAGTGGGGCAGGTCGTTGCCCTGATCGTCTTGCTCGTAGATGGAGAGGTTGGGCATCTTCTGATAGGCCAGGCCAAGGAGGTCGGAATAATTCTTCTGGTTGTTGGTGTAGGTCATGTTGAAGTTGGTGACTATCTTGATGCGGTCGCTCACAAAATAGTCGAGTGCCACACGGGTGGTGAAACGGTCGAGCTTTTGCTCTATGACCGTGCCCGTTTGGTGGTCGTACCCCCCGGCTATGCGGAAGTTGGCTTTCTCGCCACCGCCTGAGAGACTGACGTAATGCTTCTGCAGGAGACCTGTTTTTCGGATGGCTTTGCGCCAGTCGGTGTTGTTGTTGTACATCTCGTACTCGTTCCACGAAGTGTCGTAGTTAAATTCTCGAATGTCGGCAGCAGCATCGCTGAGCGTGGGGTTGTAGTAGGCTTCCTTCATCAGCATGGTGTATTGGTCACCATTCAGCAGGTGGATGCCTTGTGGCTGGTGGGTGAGTGTGGCTCGATAGGAGTATTGCACTTTCGTCTTGCCACGGGCACCGCGCTTGGTTTTTATCTCGATGACGCCATTGGCTCCCTGCGAGCCGTAGATGGCCGTGCCGGCAGCGTCTTTCAGCACAGAGATGGAGGCAATGTCGTCGGGGTTGACATTAAGGAGTTCGGCAAACTGGTCTTCGGTGGCATTGGCATAGTCAAAATTGCTGTTGTAATCACTTTCGAAAATGTTGCCATCCACCACGATGAGAGGTTCGCTGCTCCCGTTGATGGAGCTGACTCCGCGAAGGCGCATGCTGGTGCCTGAACCCAAGTTGCCGGAGTTGCTCACAATGTCCAGTCCTGCAATGCGCCCTTGCAGGGCTTCATCCACACTGGTCATGGGGAGTCCTTCAAATTCCTTGGCGTCGATGGTTTGATGTGCAATGGACATCTCACGCTCAGGAATGGCAAGGCCACTGGTTTGCGCCACTTTGTTCGAAACCACCACCACGTCTTGCAACTGGGTGTTACTTTTCATGACAATATGATAGGTGGTGCCTTTGATGGGGATGATTTGGGTGGCATAACCCACATAAGAGATTTTCAGGCGGTGCTTGGGATTGACTATGCGGAAGGCGAAGTTTCCGTTGATGTCAGTAACGGCATGTGCTACAATGCGGTTGGCATTGTCTATCTCCACCACATTGCACGCCATGAGGGGGTCGAGGTCGTCCTCCACCACACCATGAATCATGGTGCCGGCAGTTTGAGCCAGACAGTTGACAATTGACAATTGACAATTGACAATCAGGAGAAATGCGATAAACTTTTTCATGTACATTGTTAATTATTAATTGTGAATTGTTTCATTTATACTGTAACGCTCCATCTATCTGATGAATGACTGCAAAGGAGGACGTGTAGAGGTTCCGGGCATTGGCTGCATCGCTTGCATCGTATTGATACTCGCGAGCCATCAAGTTGTAGAGTCCCTTGGTGGTATCGACCTTGCAAGTGTGACCTACGCCATCAGCTATGGTGATGCCTGCATTATATACTTGAGTCTTCAGTTTATAATATGACAAGTTACCGTCTGTCACCTTGTAGGCTGACGTTTCATACTCTCCACTGTCCGTCCCTTGGCCTACATAGAATGCCTCGTCCTGAATGTGATATTTGATGAAGTTTTCAATTTCGGTGCGCAAACTGTCTTTCACGACCTCATCTTCCTCAGCATCCACCTGCTCCCAGGTGGGGAGTTTCCCGCTCTTCTGCAGTGCGGCGACTGACTGGTTGGTGGGCACAAAGATGGTGTAACGATAGGTGTTGAAAAGGGAAATGTTCTGGCTGGGAGCACCATGCTGGTCGGTGCCAATCACATGCTTGGTCTCCAAGAATTGAGAGCCCTGCAACAAATCGTGGAAAGCCTTAAATTCTTCATGTTCCGAGAGGATGTCGAAGACCGATTTGCGTGCAGTCATGATGGGTTCTTCCTCAATGATGTAAGTTTTGCCATTACCTTCTAACGACTCGTCGTAAATGCCCACAACAGGGATGCTGCGACCAGCTTCAAGCTGATAACCTCCCTGAACGCGCATGCCCGAAATACCTGCCGAAGCATCCTGCACTTTCACCATACTACCACCTTTTGTACGATAGTATGTGTTGCCGTCTTCCACATTGCCAATGACGATGTGGGTGTTGAGGATGTCCTCAAGGCGGTTTGTAATCTGCTCATAGGTTGCCTCGCCAATAGAGTCGCCCACCACACCCGTGGCGGTGTCGTAATTCCAAATGCTGGCCCACACCTTTTCAGGCTCGGTCTGTGCCGTGGATTTGTAATGGAAACGGAAAAGCTGCGTGCTGGTCTTACCATACGAACAAGGGTCGATGTAATCGAGCAACGAGGTGTTGTTGGGGATGAAAAGGCTGTAGTAAGTGTTCTGAGAGTTGAGATAGACATCGAAACCGAGTTGCTCAACTCCCCAATAGAGCACACTCATGGTCTCGTTAATGAGGGCGGGGAACGTGACTGAGACGTATGCCACAGGGTTGAACACTTTGTTGGTGAGATAGACGGCACCATTGCAAGCCATATAGACAGAATCGACAAACTCTTCTGACAGTCCAAGCTCGTCGTTTGCATCGTTCAGCACCGTATAGAACTTGCTGGGCACAGAATTGGTGAACGAATTGAGCATGTTCACATTGATCATTTTCGACACCACCTTGTCGGGCACGTTTTCCCACGTACCGTAGTAATCCTTGAGCACCTTGCCAGCTCCCTCGTTCCAATACCGATTGAGAGCCTCGTCGCTGGGCACCAACATCACACCCATATTCTCCTGAAGAGCCACATTGGCCGAGGTGCTGTTGGTGGTGGCACTGTAGAATTGGTTCCAGGCGGGGTCGAACTTCAAAAGGCCATTCACTGGACCTTCATCGGGTGTCAGGTCCAAAGGTTGACCATTCTGGCTGCGCTCGGAAAAATAGCGCTTTTCATAGAGCGTGTCGATGTCGGCATTGTACAATCTATTGTATTCGCGAGTAATGGCTTCATTTTTATTATGCCGATAAGGGGCACAAAAGCGGTTCAACAAGCGTGCATAGCCTTGAGTGTTCGGTTTCTGGCTAATCAAGTCAGCCATGTTGGGAAGAGGTGTGATTACTTCCGACATTTTGTGTATAAAGCCATTGGAGCACTTAATGTTCTGCTGCTCCATCATCACACCGTTCACGTTGGCATCGCCTGCCTGGCGCTCTGTCTGGTGGTTGAAGAGGAAGTTGCAGTCTTCGTTTGTTATGAGTTTGTTATTCAAAAAGGTTTCGATAAAGTGAATCATCGGCGGAGCGGTCACGTCGCTCATGCACACAATGGGTTCTTTTCCCTCACGATAACGCGCCCAGTAAGGATTATCAGGCATCTGGGCAGGTGTCAGCACGGGCACCGAATCATATTCGCTCGATGCCGTGAGCCTCCTCATACAGTCGCCCTCGGTAGGACCCTCGCTACTGCTCAAATAGGCCACCTGGCAGGAGTTGTTAATCATGCCACCATACAGCAGCAACTTTTTCTGAGCCGTGCTCAAGTCGTCATAGCGACGGACTCCCCATGGGTTGTGCTGAAAAAAACGATTGTAAGCATCATCATCGGCCACAAAAAGAGTCTTGCTGCCAGTTTGGGCAAGGACTGCCGAATAGCCTAAGTCGTCAATCATTCGCACCACCTGAGTGTAATTGCCTTCTGACTTTAGATAGTCGTAAATACTTGAGCCCAACCAACTGGGATCCTCCTTTGCCAAGTCGTAGCCTTCGCAAGCCGCCAACCCAGCCGAAGCAATGAGGGCCAGCCCAATCCAGCGGGACAGACCGAGAGGCCGTTTTAGTTTTGTTCTCATATAGGCGTAAAATTATAAAATTCCGCTGCAAAATTACGTCATTTTGCGCAGATACGCCTACATGCATGTTACACGGATTTTCAAATAGGTTACATTCCCAAGGAACGGTGCTACAAAAATCGACGAAATCCCAGCCGACATCATGGCTGGGGAGTGCTTTCCCGATACCAGTCGGCATACATGATGTAGTGCTGCGCAATACCCACATTCAGTTCTTTCGACTGCTCAGGATCGACCTTCTTGATGAATTTGGCTGGCACACCACCCCACAATTCGCCGTCGCCCACTACGGTGCCTTTCAACACCAATGCGCCGGCTGCCACTATGGCACCTTCACCAATCACAGCATCGTCCAGCACGGTGGCTCCCATGCCTATCAGGGCACCACTCTTCACCCGACAACCATGCAACGTCACATTGTGGCCAATGGTTACATCATCACCAATCTCTATGGCGGCTTTTTGGTATAAAGTGTGCAAGCACGAACCGTCCTGAATGTTCACACGGTTGCCAATCTTGATGTAGTTCACATCGCCCCGCACCACGGCATTGAACCACACGGTGCATTGGTCGCCCATCTGCACGTCGCCCACTATGGTTGCGTTCTCGCTGAAATAGCAGCCGCTCCCCCATCGGGGGGTCAGGCCACACACGGTCTTAATGATAGCCATAATCTTGTTAACTTTATATTCCTTTTGTTCAAGTTTCGCAAGCTCTTAATACCATTGGCTTCAAGGTCGCTTCGCTCAAAATTATACAAAAATTTATTCAAAAAATTATAAGAACTGCCGCCGATGGCGTAGCCCTTTGATAATTTTCTTATTCAATTTTCTTATCATTTTGAGGCCGCAGGCCGACCGCTGGTTATGTTGGGGTCGCTTCTATATAACAAATATCCTGAAGACATGTTTTATCCACAGTTAGAAAGCTCTAGTTGCATACGTGTAAGACGCTTTTGCAGATATGAAACCT
>CADAPC010000005.1 GCA_902789725.1 uncultured Bacteroidales bacterium | reverse complement strand
GAAGAGGATGTCGTACGTACACTATAGCCTCTGGGAGCCCCTGGTGCCCAAGGAAGGCGACGGTGCCGACAAGTTCCTGACCTTTATTTTGTCTAATGACAGGACAAGGTATCAGGGTGAGAAAGATATCGACTACCAGCGCCGACAGGACTACGTGGACGACTTGGAGCCTAGCTCGACCATCTTCGACAACACGCCAAGAGGCATGACCCGTGCATCAGGAATAGAGCATTCGCGTATGAACCCGTTCGATGCACAAACTTACATAGAGTTAGGCTCGGTTTCTGTTACGTTAACCTGGGTGGACGACCTGCTGTCTGACCTGGAGAAATACTACCTTACTTCGATGAATAGCCCTGCCAGTTTTGGCTTCAATTACGACAACGGCAGCTATATCCGCAAAGTCCTCGACGGCATCAAGCAGTCCAATTGCAACATGATGTTCGTCTATGGCATGCAGGACCCCTGGACCGGCAACCGTATTTGAGAACGGCACTCACAACGATGCCATCGACACATGGAACGCCTCTGAGCGTAACCAGCTCTTCCAGTGGCTCAAAGGCCTGGGCTTTGATTTGTAAAACAAACTAAACAAGACGTACAAGAAAAAAAGGAGGACACCCGCTGTGGATGTCCTCCTTCTTTTTGCTTTCACCTTACTGTCATTTGGCTGCTGTTCCCAGATAGGTGTTCAGTGCACTGATAATGGCCTGCTTCGAAGTCTCGGTGTAGGACTCAGGGTCTAAGAAGCTGTGGTTGTGCGTGGCGATAGGGTCGATAATCATTTTCGTCATAGGGTTCTGCTGGATGGCCGCATCGTCCGGACGTGCACCCGTCCAAGGGTCGTTCTTGGCATAGACGAAGATGATGGGCTGCGTGTTCTCCGTATATACCCACTGGCGGAAGCTGCGCATCAGCGTGCCCTTGTCCTGCGGATAGAGCGACTGATACTTGTACTGGGGGCATAAGATGAAAATGACACTCTGTATCTGCTGGGCAGTCAGGAAGGTGCCGTCGGCTAACGAATAGTCCAAGTCGGCATAGCCCAGCTCCTTGAAGGCGTGAATCTCATAGGGCATCGTCGACTCGTAGCGCAGCTCATTGAGATATTCCCATAAGCGCTTATAGTTGTTGTCGCTGCTTCTGGTAATGGGCTGTTCTTCCCCTCCAAATTTCAAGGTGGAGACGGAGTCCGCGAGCGCGTCGGGGCTCAAGCTGATGAAGTTGGTCAGGTCTTCCAGCTCATCCTCGTCGGTGGCAGCCTTCACAGGGTCAGGCACCAGCGTGGCCCAGTCGGAGAACGGCACATACGAGAAGAAATTGAAAAAACTTTCGGAAATATGATTGTAGACCAGTGCCGTGAGGTCCTTGGTCAGGTTTCCGGTGCTGTTGGGACTGTAGTTGTTATACTGTTCAAGTATCTTCCTGTAGTTTTCTGTATCGACAATACCGACGGTCTGGATACAGGCATTGCGCACCACCTGATTGGTGCAGATAGCGTTGTATAGCTGCTTGATGCGCATGGCGGCTACGGCCTCGTCCGAACCTTCCGGATAACCGGAACCGCACACCTGAGTCTGGTATGTGCTGGGACTGGAGTCCATGCAGCTGAAGACACCGTTCTCTGTGGTGCCGGGCATGAAGGGAGCGCAGAAGGGCACAAAGACGTCAATGTCTTTCCAGCCGTTCAAGTCGCTATAGTAGGCATAGAGGGCACTGGTGATACCGTCCTTGCTGGTGCCGGTGCTGACCCACTTGCCAGTCTTGAAGAAATGCTGCTTGAGCGCCTGCACAATGTTGTGCAGGTCGTGCGACTGCTGCTCAGCGTCTAAGAAGGTGTAGTCCAGGTCGCCCAGGGCTCCGGGCAGGGATAGTCCAAAGTAGCGGTGCTCCACCTTGACCAAGTTGGCTTTGAGGTGTTTGCGCAGGTCGACATCGGCAAACTTACCGGCCGAGGTGGGCATGTCGTAGCCGTGGGTGTAGAGCACGACATCTTGGTCGTAGTCCACGAACTTCATGGATACTTGCTGCTTGTAGGTGCCGTTCTCGGGGTGATGATGGTCGATGGGCTGAACAAAGTAGAAGGAATAGATGCTGTCCTTACCGTCGGCGGAGAATAGCAGCTCTACGTCGGTGATGCCCTCAACGGCGCTGAGGGCCTGGATAATCTCGTTGGCATCGTCCGTTGACTGCTCTTTTACGGGCGTAATGTCCGTCATGCTGTCGTCCTTCGCACAGCCGGTGAGCAGCAGTGCCGTCATGGCCACTGCTCCCAGCAGGTGTTGTATCTTGATGTGTTTCATAACTTTCGTTTCTTTTATCTGTGTGTTAGGTGTTATATACTACTTGCCCGTGCGAATAAATTCCAGGGCACGGTCAAACTGGCTGTCATTGCCCGTGGCCTTAAACTGCTCCTCGTTGAAATCGACCTCGATGTCGGGAGTCACGCCAATGCCGTCGAGGGGTTTCTTGTTGATGTCGAAGATGCACTCGGTGGGCAGATAGACGTAGACGGGTGTCTCGCCGCTCACACCGATGTGGCCGGCATAATAGTCAGAAAAGTTGCTGTTGTCGTTCAGGGCGCACAGTCCGCCATAGGTACGCTTGCCGATGAGTGTGGCGTTCTGGGTCACCTTGGCGCTAAGCGATGTCATCTCGGCCATGCTCACCGAGAAGCCGTTGGCCATGACGACGATGGGCTTGTCGTCAATGATTTCGTGCTCGTCCTCCATGGTGAAGCTCATCTTGGGCATCAGCGGCGTATAGTCGTAGCGGCCTACGCCACGCTTGTAGCGCGCCCAGCCATACTGCAAGTCGCCGGCGGGCATAAGTGCGCCAAAGACGAAGCGCGCATCGTTAATCATGCCGCCGGGATTGCTGCGCACATCAATGATGACACCGTTGAGCTTTCCGCTCTTGTGCAGCCTCTGGATGCTGTCAAACCAAGCGTTCCATATAACCTGCACATGGTCGCGTATCTCTTTCTCGCGGGCTGTGGCATTGGGGAACTCCTCTTTGAAATACGCGTCTATCAGATAGAGCGACAGGCCGAACATGCTGAAGTTCAGGTAGGCAATGTTGTCGGTGGTCAGCGCATACTGGATACGTATGCCGTCGTCGACGAACGCGGTGTTGACGGGCTCCAGGAAAGGCACGTCCAGGTAGTCATACTGCGTGACGATGGTGTTGTACTCGTTAACCATGGCCTTAGTGATGTCCTTTTTAAACAACGTCTCTAATTCGTTCACCAAGCCGTTGAGACCCATCATTTCCTTGACCTCGCCGTCGGTGAGTCTGGGCAGGTCCTCCAGCTCTTTGAGGCGAGTCCTGGCCCAGTCCAGACCGAGGCCCTTTTCCATCGCAACACGTCTGAGCTGGCCTACTGCCGTGCAGTCGTACGTCTGATACTCTCTCAGCTGATGGTTCATGTAATAGGCTCTAAGGTCGGGCGAGAAACTAGCGGCTACCTTGTAGTCGTCGCGCTCCTCAAAACGCTTATATCCCGGCGACACGCTGACAGTATTCTTGGTCTGATGATTCGTAAACGTGACGCTCATGTGACCGTCGTGCAGCGGGGCCACCATCTCGGTCATCAGTGCCTCCAGCACAGAGTCGCTAACCTCGGTGCCGGGCTCGTCAAGGGCCTCAAACTTCGGCAGATACTTCTCGTACACCTCGTCCCAGTCCAGTCCGCACTCTTTCTCATAGTCCCACAGCGTGTAGTTCTGGTTCATAGCCTTCCAGAACACACGGAACTTGCCGGCATAGCTGCTTTTTGCCTCTGCCCACGACTGGTTGTCGGTAAAAGCATAGGCCACCATGGGGTCGGCATCCTCATGGCACGATGTAGCCACGAGTGTCAGGAGCAGGGCTCCCAAAATCATAATCTTGTTCTTCTTCATTGTCTTTTGTCTATTATCCGTTATCGATTATCGCTGCGTCAAGACCGCTTAAAAACAATACCAGAAACCGGCTTGCAGGGCCAGCGTGGAGTTGTAGCGGGGGTCTTTCACGTGCATGTAGTCTTTCTGCTGGCTCACGCAACTGTAGTAGTAGCGCAGCTCGACCTGAGCAGCCCAGTGCTTGGCGAAACGGTATTCAAGACCGAGACCGCCCAGGAAGCCGAAGTCGAGGCGCTGGTCGCGCTCGCTGTTGAAATTGATGTCCTCGCTGAACTCATAGACCCTGTCGGTAAACGTGTTGGTCTCAAAGCCCTCGCGGCCGCTGGTGAGCCAGTAGCCGCCATAGATGCCGGCGTTGCAGAAGCCGCGCAACTTCTGTCCGCCGAAGCTGAACGAAGCCATGACGGGCAGCTGCAAGTAGTTGTTGACATACTTGTAGTCCATCAGCTGGTTCACCTGCCGATGGTGGCGGTAATTCTTCTGCGTCCAGTCGAGCTCGGCGCGAATACCTAACCAGTCGTTGACGTCATACTGTCCCATGACGCCGAGGGTAACACCCCAGCGGTCGTCGTACACATAGTCCGTCTGATAGTGTTTGTCGATGATGAAGTGATTGTAGTCTGCACCACCGTTGACACCCACACGCCACTGGGCAAAGCCCAGCGAAGGCAGCATGAGCGCCAGAATTGTCCATAACTTTTTCATCTTGTGTAGCTAATGTTATCTGTTAATGATTTCTTTTCGGGCGGCAAAATTACAAAAAAATTTGCTAAGATGCAAGAGTTTCCCTTAAAATCCGCAACAAATAGTGATGTAGACTACATTTTGCAGTTTGCCTCTCCATCTGACGATTGCCTTGCCACTGCAGACGTGATTATGTATGGTTAGCGCCCACCTTCCCCTTACCCCGTCAGGCATTACAGGGGCTTTATGCTACCGTTAACCCGCGAATTCGGTTTCATCCTCAAATGACGCTGAATGCGTCTTCGCTTAATAACCGTAGGTCGGAACGACCTGCGGATAGGGCTGAGGAGGGATGCAAGCACTCTGAAAGAGTGCCCCAACACCCCAATAGGGCGCTTCTTTAGGTAGGGGCATATACGGACAATTGCGGATAATCAAATTTTCAAAAGAATACAAAAAAAGCACAAAGCAGTATGCCTTGTGCCTAAAAAACAATCAGCATCAAGCCTGAAGCACTCTATTCTTCAAGAGGAACTGGAGATTGCATATAACCTGAAGCGAAAGTTGAGTACCATTTCACTTGATCCTGACGATGTTCAGCGAATAAGGGGGAACATCGAGCAGGACACCCCCATTCTTGGGGGAGAGCAGTTGCTCCACGGGATGAATGTGGGTGGGAGCATCGAGCGTGTTCTCTTCCATGCCGTCGCTGGCCGCCAGACGTACCACACGGGCACTTCGAGGCGCGAAGTTCTGCAGATTGATTTGGGCGGTGGTTGCTACATGGCTGGTGTTGACTACCTTCACAATCAGTTCGCCATTGGCATCGTCGATGGTGGCAGAGGAGAAGATGCCCTTCGTGTTGTCATGCTTCAGCACCGTGTCGAAGACCAGTTCGTTGTCGAGCCATGCCTTCACGCTGTCGCCTGCCACCTGAAGGGTGATGTCGTACCATCGGCCTGGTTCCACACGTCCACGCTTGCTGTCGGTCAGCAACTTGCCGCCATTGCTGATTTGTTCGATGGCGTGCTGTGTGTTGGTCCATCCACCGAAGTTCACCCAGCAGTAGTTTTTCTCATCGACATAGTTGAAGACGATGATAAAGCCTTCGGCACCGCTGTCTTTTCGGGCACGGCACTTCACGGTGTAGTGGTCGCTGTCGATGACGCTCTTGCACAGGGCCATGCACTGTTCACGGTTGCCAGTCTGCGAGAGGATGCCGTCGGCATTAACAGTCCATTGACCCGTCATGTATTCAGGCTGTCCACTCTTGGGCAGCGGGTCCAGGTGAGTAAAGGACGATTTCGTGCCCCATGTAGCATAGCCCACACGACTCTGCTTGGGTGTCAACGGTTTGCTAACTTTGCCTTTGTAGGGGTCTGTCTGTCTGACTTTCAGAACCTGTGCGCCTAAGTGCTGTGGCATGAGCTGCTGCACGTAGTAGCTTGGTGTGCCCATGACACGGCTGCTGCTGAAGCGTATCATGTCGGGACGCCAGCGAGCGTCGTTTTCATTCACGAAGATGGGTGCGTAGGATGCCAGTTCCACCACGTCGGAGTTGTTCTCCATGCCCATCATATAAACTGCCTCACCCAGGGCGGCGTTCATGTTGCCCAGATTTCCGTAGCCATTTGTCACGGCATACTCGCCCACATATACCTTCGGGCCTTGACGGTCGTAGGTGTCATATTTGTGGAAAGCTGCGGCAAACCAGTCAGGGGAGCGATAGTAATGTTCGTCAAGCAAATCTACGGGCAACTTGCTGTTCCATTTCGGATTGTCGTCGCCCCACGCCACCACGTTGCCGATGATTTTCATGTTGGGGTATTGGGCACGGATGGCTTTGTAGAACTGTTCATAGCGCTCGTAGTAGTGGTCGCTCTGCTGGCGAGGGTCGGGCTGGTTGTTTTCGTTGCCTACCTCCAGATATTCCAGTCCGAAAGGTTCCGGATGTCCATTCTTAGCACGCATGGCACCATATTTGGATGTGATGGGGCCGTTGGCATACTCGATGGCATTCATGCACTCGTCAATCCAGGGCTGGATGCTGTCGTAGGGAGTCATGCCGCCATGCCACAGTCCCACGTTGACCACATAGAGCGGCTTGGCACCCAAGTCCTCTGCCAACTGGAGATATTCGTGATAGCCCAGTCCGTCAGACGTGCGGTAGCCCCAATTCACGTTCCAGTGTCCCTCGCGCTCTTCTATCGGCCCGATGGTGCGTTCCCAGCGGAAGGCGTTGTCGGGACTCTCCTGACCCTCCACAAAGCAGCCTCCAGGAAAGCGCATGAACTTCGGGTGCATCTGCCACAACATGTTTGCCAAATCGGGGCGCATGCCGTTCTCGCGGTTCTTGAACGTAGGCGGGAAAAGGCTCACCATGTCAAGTTGCACTTGTCCCACGCCGTCGAAAATCAAAGCGAACCGTGCTTTCGGATCGTTGCCGTTGGCTATGAACGTAGCCTCATACTTCGCCCAGCCTTTTGCCTTGGCGGAGGGGAATCCGCCGACCACCGCCTCGGCATAGGTCTGTAAACCGTCCTGTGAACAGAGGGCGGCCTTCACGCTTCCCTTATATTTCAGCGTCTTGGCCCAGAAGGTTAGTCGGTAACTGCGTCCCTGCACGGCATTGATGCCCCAATAGCCATCGTTCACCAAGCTGGCAGGCGTTGTGGTCGAGGCGTTGACCGTCAGTTCCAGGGCATTATGCTGCACATTGTTCAGCAAAGGTGTCTGCTTCGAAGGCTGTATGAGCCTTGCCGCCAACCGTGAAGGGGATGCTACGAGTGTCGTCCAACCTTGCATGTCGGCTGGTGCGCCATAGCGTGGACCATCCTCGAAGGAGCGGTTGCGTATCAACTCTGCATAGATGCCACCGTCGGCAGCGTGGTTGATGTCCTCGTAGAAGATGCCGTAGAGCATGGGACTTACCTTCGGTCCGCGCTGCTGGGTGTCGATGTCAATAGTCACTTGTGCCCTGAGTGCTACAGCAAAAAGAGTACAACAGACCATGAGAAGAATGTTTTTGTGAGTCATATTATACTTGGTTTTGGTTGTTTATTCTTGAAATCAGCATACGTCATCGCTAATTATTTTGCAAAAATACAAAAAAATATGCAAGAGAGAAACCTTATCACCTACATTTTCGTACTTTTAACAGTATAAACAGCACATTCCCTCACTTTTTTCATAATGCGCAGAGAGACAAGTTGAATTAGTATGTTACATTGCATATTATCGGAAACAAAAAGTCGGGCGCATGAAAAACAGATTTCATGCGCCCGATGCATTTAATCATGGTTATTGCAAACCGAAGAGAATCTTCAAGCCTCCATCCACACCAGAGAAGCCCATGAAGGCCATTGCAAGGAGGGAAGCCGTGACGAGCGCAATGGGCACACCACGGAAAGGCTTAGGTACATCAACCAAATCCAGTTGCTCACGCAAGCCTGCGAAGAGCACCATCGCAAGCAGAAAGCCGATACCAGTGGAGAGAGCATAGATGACACCTTCAAGCAGGTCGTAGTCTTTCTGGATGACAAGGATAGCGACACCAAGGATGCAGCAGTTGGTGGTGATGAGGGGGAGGAACACGCCGAGTGCCTGATAGAGGGCGGGCATGGTCTTCTTTAATATCATCTCTATCATCTGCACCAAGGCTGCAATGACGAGGATGAAAGCAATGGTTTGAAGATACTCGAGTCCAAAGACATTGAGCACATACACCTGAATAAGGTAGGTGACGATAGTGGCTACAACCAGGACTGCCGTTACCGCCATACCCATGCCTGAAGCCGTATCAACTTTCTTTGACACGCCAAGGAATGGGCAAATGCCAAGAAACTGTGCCAAGACAACGTTGTTAACGAAGATGGCAACAATGATAATAAGAACCAGATTCAATACATAATCCATAATCTTTCCTCCTTATGCCTTTTTGGTGATTTTGTTGAACAATACAATGAGATAGCCCAGCACGAGGAAAGCTCCTGGCGCAAGCACAAACATGAGCATTCCGTAGCTTTCGCCCCAAAGGGTGAACCCAAAAATGGAACCTGTGCCAAGGAGTTCGCGCACGGCACCGAGGCTGGTGAGTCCGAGAGTGAAGCCAAGGCCTATGCCAATACCGTCGAAGATAGAGGCTATGGGACCGTTCTTGGCAGCAAAGGACTCTGCACGCCCAAGGATGATACAATTGACCACGATGAGGGGAATAAAGAGTCCGAGGCTCTTGTCAATGTCGGGCGCGTATGCCTTGATGACCATCTGCAGCACGGTGACAAGACTGGCGATGACCACTATGTAAGATGGTATGCGCACAGCATCGGGGATAAGCTTTTTGATGAGGGCTATGATGAAGTTGCTGAGGATGAGCACACACATGGTGGCGAGACCCATCGACATGCCGTTGAGGGCTGATGAGGTGGTACCGAGAGTTGGACACATACCCAAAAGAAGGACGAAGGTCGGATTCTCCTTGATGATACCATTCACCAAAACTTTGAAATTATTCATATATTCTTTTCCTTTCTTTTGAGAGTTATTCAATCACTTCGGGAGTCTCTATGTCACACGCTGTCACATCTTTGTCACAGTGGCAATCGCCATCGCAACCAGGTGAGTTTTCAGCTTTACAACAACCGTTGTCACCGTTGCAAACGGCAGCTTTGCCAGCTGGTCGTGTAGCACCGGAGGTGACATCAGCACCAGCTATCACTTTGTCATAGGCATTCTGAATGGCCTTCAGGAAGGCACGGCTGGTGATGGTAGAAGCTGTGATAGCATCGACTTCACCACCGTCTTTACTCACGGTGAAATTATTCTTTCCGGGGTTCATACCCAATATCTTGTCTTGAAACCATTCTCCAGCTTTAGCACCAAGGCCAGGAGTTTCAGCATGCTCCAAAACGGTGTAGCCAAGAATATCGCCATCGGTACTAAAACCGACCAACACTTTCAGAGGACCGCCAAAACCGTTCTCTGTAGTGACGACTGCCGTACCCAACGCTGCACCAGCGGCATCATTAATGCTGTAGGCGGTGAAGGCATCAATCTCTTGAGGATCGGCCACTTGGATGTCATCGCTACCCATCACGGCCTTGATGCCTGCTGCGAGGTTTTCCGCATTAATTTTCTCTATCTGGGGAGCTGTTACCGCATTGACCGAAGCTAATACTCCCGCAGCCACAATGGTGATGACTGTAAGCACCACCAGCATGTTGGTTAATGAAGATTTTAACTTTTTCATACACTACCCTCCTTTACTTCTTTGCTGGCACTTCGCCAAAGCGCTTAGGTTTGAACTTGTTGTTGATGAGTGGCACGAAAGCATTCATGATGAGGATGGCAAACGACATGCCTTCGGGGTAAGCACCGTAAGCACGGATGATAACTGTCAAAGCACCAATGGCAACACCATAGACAATCTGTCCGTTCTTGCTCATAGGCGAAGTGACATAGTCGGTGGCCATGAAGATGGCCCCCAGCAAGAGGCCGCCACTCATGAGTTCTGCCAAAGGATTGGCATAAACGGGATTGGCAAGGTTAAGCAGACCTGAGAACGCCACAACGGTAGCCAAGATGCTGACAGGGATGTGCCAAGTGATGACTTTTTTCCACAAGAGAATGATAAAGCCAAGCAGAAGAGCTGCGGCGCACACCTCGCCGAGACAGCCCCCCGTGTTGCCAAGAAGCATGTCCTGGAAGGAAGGAAGCTGCTGTAACATGTTGGCATCGCCACTCTTGAATGCTGCTTTCATGATAGAAAGTGGAGTTGCACCTGTTTCTGCATCCAAATAAGTGCCGAATCCCTGCCCAGGTGTTGGCCACGTGGTCATGTCAACAGGGAAGGAGATGAGCAGGAAGGCACGACCTGCCAAAGCTGGGTTGAAGAGGTTGCAACCCAAACCACCAAAGGTCATTTTGACGATGCCAATGGCGAAGAGCGCACCCACCACGATAATCCAAGGTTGAATGTTGCTGGGCATGTTAAATGCCAGCAGAATGCCCGTAAGAATGGCAGAGCCATCTGTAACGGTACATTTAGGATTCTTGAGCATGAACTTGTTGATAGCCCACTCAAAGAACACACACGAGGCCACAGAAATGGCTGTTGTGATAATGGCACCTACACCAAAGCTGATGAACGAGCAGAGAAGTGCCGGCACCAGGGCGATACACACCCAGTACATGTTTTTCTGCACAGAATCACCACTGTGAACGTGGGGTGAAAGTGATACTATAAGTTTATTCATTTTAATCTTATTTTTTTGCTGCCATCTGACGGGCACGTATATTAGTCATTACTGTTGTCTTTCCCATGCGGATAAAGTCGAGCAATGGGCGATTAGAGGGGCAGGTAAACTGACAGGAGCCACATTCGATGCAACTGGTAATGTCCTCTGCTTCCACTTTGTCCCACATCTTTTTGCCTGAGCAAGTGGCCAAAAGGTAAGGCTCCAATCCCATTGGACAGGCACTGACACATTTGGCGCAACGTATGCAAGGCTGGGGTTCAGCTCGATGGGCTTCTTCACCACTCATAATCAGTACACCCGAAGAACCCTTGCAAATGGGAACCTCGATGTTGATGAGTGCTTTGCCCATCATGGGACCACCACCGATTACTTTTGCATCACCATCGGGAAGACCGCCACAAGCCTCGATGAGCTGACTCATGGGGGTGCCCATACGGGTAAGGAAGTTGCTGGGGTGTTTCAACTGCTTGCCTGTCACTGTAACTATACGCTCAAAAAGAGGCTTGTTCTTCATCACGGCCTCATACACGGCAAAAGCAGTACCCACGTTTTGGATAATCGCTCCAACTGAGACGGGGAGTGCTGGAGGAGCAGGCACTTGACGACGAACGACTGCATCGATGAGTTGCTTTTCACCTCCCTGAGGGTATTTGGTCTTCAAAGGCACCACTTCAATGTTAGGGTGTGAAGCTGAGCACTTTTCCGTAAGCAACTGGATGGCATCAGGTTTGTTTTCCTCTATGCCTATGAACCCCTTCGTCACTTTAGCAGCTTTCATGAGCAGTTCAACACCCACCAGCACTTCGTCAGCCTTTTCAAGCATCAAACGATGGTCGGCTGTAAGATAAGGTTCGCACTCCACGGCATTGATAATGACCCATTCAGGCTTGAATTGTGGGGGAGGCATGAGTTTAACATGCGTGGGGAAACATGCACCACCCATTCCTACGACACCAGCATTCTTCACTTTCTCTATAATGGCTTCGGAAGTCAATTCAGGTTTGTCTTTTAAGGTGACCAGCTTGTCTGTACGATCAATGCTCGCTTCCCATTCGTCGCCTTCAACCGTGATATAGACAGCAGGCTTTTTATAGCCACTTGCATCGACCACGGTATCGACTTTCAGCACCGTCCCACTGACAGAAGAGAAAATAGATGTGGAAAGGGCTTTCTCCATAGGTTTGCCTATCAGGGTGCCCACTTTCACCTTGTCGCCTTTCTGGACAACAGGCACAGCAGGTGCTCCAATGTGCTGCCCCATCGGGAACACAGCCACCTTGGGGAGTTCCGCAACTTTGATTGGCTCTGCGGCAGAGAGTTTGTTCTCTGCAGGATGAACGCCACCTATTCTAAATGTTTTCATAATTTCATTTACTTATTTTTGAAAATGAACAATTTAATGACCTTGTTTGTAAAAAATCATAAAGGTCATAAATTATTTAAGTCCAAGCAGAATTAACTGACTTGGTGGAAGTGGAGCGTCAGTACGCTTGTCTTCAAATTTCACCTCTTTCGCTACAGGTGCAGGATTGCTAATGTCTTTCGGACCAGCAAGAAGAATTTGCTGGCTGGGCATGAGCGAAGCATTGTAGTTAATTTCGATTGGTTTCCACTCCTTTGCAGGTTTTACTGGAGCTGCAGGAGCATCTACTGCTTTAGCAGCACTTGCTGGGGTAGCTTTGGCAGCAGGTTTGGTGCCTGCGGCTTTAGGCATCGTGGCAACAACTCTGCGTTCTATACCTTTCACGCTGATTGAAGCGATGGCACCACGTGGACAAGCCTCAAAGCAAGCACCACAGAGCACACATGCCTCTGGATTAATGTAAGCCACATTGTTGCCTACGTGCACAGCATCGCTACCACAGGCATTCTGACACTTCTTGCAAGCGATGCAAGAACTGCCACAAATCTTCATGGCATCAGCACCCTTGTCCATGTTCATACAGGTAACGACATAGGCATCTTTGTTAGGGCCACTCACGTTGCGCACTTCCATGATGCCACGGGGACAAGCTTTAGCACAGGCACCACAAGCAGTACACTTGGTGGCATCAACTTCTGGTATGCCAGTCGTGGGATTCATGTGAATGGCATCAAACTGACATGCGGAAACACAGTCGCCACAACCCAAACAGCCATAGGAGCACTGCGTTTCGCCCATGCTGGTGGAATTAGCAATGCGGCAACTTTTCACACCATCGTAGGTGGTGAACCGAGGACGCACTTGACAAGTGCCATTGCATCGAACAACAGCAAGTTTGGGAGCTGCCACAGCAACTTCCATTCCCAAGATTCCCGCAACCTTCGTCATGCATTCAGCACCGCCTACAGGACAATTGAGTCCTTCAAGTGAACCTGCATCGGCAGCTTTCACACAAGCTGAGGCCATACCGCCACAGCCAGGGAAACCACATCCGCCACAGTTGGCACCAGGCAACACATCAAGCACTTGACCGATTCGGGGATCTTCTTTTACTGCAAATCGCTTCGACACCACAAAGAGCAAGAGTGCAAGCACAAAGCCCAAAACAGCCAAAGCAATCACAGCAATCAGAATTACTTGAAAATCCATAAAATGTTTATTTAGTTAGTTTTTTTAAGTTAGCATATCAAAAAGGGCACACACCTACTCTATCCAAAAAGCAAAACGTTTTGCCATTTTCTCTCTGTTCTGATATAGGACATAGAAATATACAAATAAGATGGCTGCGAGAATACCCACTGAAGTTAGTTCGCTCATTTGTAAGAAGGCCATTGACACGACCATCCAAATAACTATCAGCAGAAGCGGAATGGCAAAAGCCAAACGAACCGCTTGTTTTCCCATACTCAAAGCCCCACAGACTGTCACCTGATCACCACTTTTATATTTCTTCTCTGCTCCTTGTTCGTAAACATCAATTATCTTTTCCTTGCTCTCGCTCGAAGCGCACAACGAACGTGCTTTACAGCTATTGCACGCAGCCACTTGCACAATGTTCACCCGCACATGATTACCTTCAACTGCCTCAATCACGCCCTGATGGGTAATTTTCTGATTCTGACCTACAGACGACCGACGCTGTTCACCCAGTTCTATTGACAACTCCTGCTGCTCTATTGATTTCTCCATTTTGATGGCTTACTATACATTTGATATCAGAATGTCCATTTGACATGACATTTTGCAAAGTGTACATTACAAATAAACATGGCAAAAGTACTAATTTTATCCCTATCACGAAAACAAAAACAGAAAAAAACACTTAAAACATGAAAAGTTTTTGATTTTTTGCGAAAATTGAAAGAAAAAGCCGTAACTTTGCAGCGTCATTACGAGTTAGTGACAACGTTCACGTCGTCACGAGTTGGCGACATAATCATTAACAATTAAACATTTTTATTGCAAAATGGCAACAAGAATTCGTTTACAGCGTCATGGTCGTAAGAACTATGCATTCTACAGCATCGTGATTGCAAATTCACAGGCACCACGTGATGGTCGCTTCATCGAGAAGATCGGTACTTACAATCCAAACACCGATCCTGCAACAATTGATTTGGATTTTGAACGTGCACTCTATTGGGTGCTCGTTGGTGCTCAACCAACCGACACCGTTCACAGCATTCTGTCAAAGGAAGGCGTTTACTACAAAAAGCACCTTTTGGGCGGTGTGAAGAAGGGCGCATTCGACGAGGCTGCTGTTGAGACCAAGTTTGCTGCATGGAAAGCTGAAAAGGATGCAAAGGCTCAGAAGGCTGCTGACAAGAAGGCTGCAGCTACTCAGGCTGACAAGAAGGCCCGTCTCGATGCTGAGAAGAAAGCCAATGAGGCACTCGCAGCAAAGATTGCAGAGAAAAAGGCTTCCGCCCTTGCAGCTCAGGCTGAGGCTGAAGCTCCTGCCGAAGAGGCCGCTGAAGCACCTGCTGAAGCATAAGGATTTTGGGATTGATGGAAAAACAATCATCAAACCCAACAACAAAAGAAGGCTGTGTTCGACACAGCCTTCTTTTTTATTGCCAATTTCCTATTTTTGTCAATCTCTTATTTTCAATTTCCATTTCCCCGCATGTAAGCCCACCTTCAGTTCCAACGCATATGCTTTTCCCAAATTGGCTTTCACATTATATCCTATGTAAAAAGGTTTGAGGAACTTTGGATAAAAGCGGATACCTATGGTCTCTACTACAGGAGGTTCGTAGAAATCCCCCACCCAACCGTGCTGCCGAAAAAGATAGGTACCAAGCGACATGGCCAATGACATTTGTTTGTAATACACTTCATGATGAGCCATGATGTAGAGCGTATGCTTGCTGTGCTGATAATTCTTCTCCACCCCACAGGCTTTTTCTATCATCGGCGAACGCGCCAAATAGCCAGCAAAGGAATATTCCAGGCCCAAGCCCGAAGCATGCACTTGATTGTAACGCACCATCGGGGTGATGCTCGTACTCCAGGTGGTGTGAAGTGCCAATTTATGATTATCAACGCTACGCTCTTCTGCTGTCATATAATCGCGATGCAAAAGCCATTCCTCATACATCGTTCGGAAACCCACTGTTGCATCGATGTCTAAATACAAATAGGGGTCAACATGCTTCTTACCAAGCTGCTGCAACCTCTTCAGTCGCTGAGCAAAAGTAAGTCCATTATCAGAACTGGGCCTATTTAAATCACAACGTCCCCTCAACGTTAGCCCATAAGCATTCACTCCCTTATTGGGGCGGTCGGTGGCACTATTTGACGAATGCTTATATTCAAATCCTATGCTTAACTCCGTCTCGGGTGTTACTCGATAACCTGCATAAAATCCGAATCCGAAATAGATGGAAAGATGCTGGCCAATCAAGTCGTTGTCCACATTGTACGATGGATGATAAGGGCGTGAGCACAGCGAGAGTCCATTTTCAAGGGCATAGGTGAACGACCACTTTCGGTTGCGGTAGATGTCGCGCCGAAAAGCAATGTAAGCCGCCCACACATAGCCTGTCCTTGACATGTAAGGAGTGTCAGCTGTGTGCATTCTCACATGGCTAAAATCATGCAACTGCACCCCCGCTTCCAACGTAGGGAATCCAAACACGCGGTCATATACACTGATGGCAGAATCCAACGGATTGGCCTGCGAGTTCACGAAAAGCGAATAGTTGCTTCCCCATCCTCTCTTAATCAGTTTCTCGCCTCGCATTGTGATGTTCAACAGATGGTTCATGCCGGCACTTCCACCCACCGAATAGATGAAGCGAGGCGTTGAATCGGGAGCCACAACATGAATGGTGTCTTCTGCACCCATTGGAACAGAAAACATCATCAATACAATAACAAGTAAGTAACTCTGCAAAAACTTTCTCATGCCAAACCGAGCAAAATTATTCAGCAGAGAACTCTTTTATGCGCTGTTCTTCTTCCAGTTTGCAAATCAAAAGCGTATTACCTTTTTCGGCAACAATATAGCCATTCAGTCCTTGAACCACCACTCGTTTCTCTTCTGTCACATGAACCACACAATCGCTGGTCTCGTACAGTTTTACGTTCTCGCCAATCACATTGTTGCCGTTCTTATCCTTAGGTGCCAAGGTATGCAACGAACCCCATGTGCCCACGTCGCTCCAGCCGAAATCGGCAGGGAAGACAAAGATTTCGTCGGCACGCTCCATCACAGCATAGTCTATCGAAATGCTGGCGCATTTGGGAAATTCTTCGTCAATCTTCGCCTGTTCCTTCTCTGTGCCATAGACTGGCAGCAAATCCTCAAAAATTTTGGATATTTCCGGCTCGTAAATGCGAAGGGAATTGACAATAGTGTTCACATTCCAGATAAAGATGCCTGAGTTCCAAAAAAACTCCTTGTTCTTCACATACTCCACAGCCGTTGCGTAATCGGGCTTTTCTTTAAACGAATCGACACGGAAAATTTCCTTATTTCGGAGCGAGGGTTCCAGCAAATCGGCTTGAATGTAGCCATAGCCCGTCTCTGGACGGGTGGGGTTCATTCCCAAAGTCACGATAGCATCGGTCTCAGCCGTAAAATTCATCGCCGATGTAATCACACGCTGAAATTCTACCACATCAGTCACCAGATGGTCGGCAGGAGTGATGACCAGATTGGCCTTCGGATTTTTCGCCTTGATGCGCCAGCTCACATAGGCGATGCAAGGAGCTGTGTTGCGACGACAAGGTTCGAGCAAAATGTTTCCTCTCGGAATGTCGGGCAACTGCATAGCCACAATCTCGGCATATCGTTCGGAGGTGACTACCCACACGTTCTCAGGATCAATCAGCCCCTTAAAGCGGTCATAGGTCATTTGAATGAACGTTCGGCCTGTGCCAAAGACATCAATGAACTGCTTAGGATACTCAGTTGTACTCATGGGCCAAAAACGGCTGCCAACACCACCAGCCATTATAACCAGATTGTTATTGGGATTCAATTTCATGTGATTAAAACAACGTATTTTTTACCTTAAACCAATTTTTTTTGCAAAATTAGCGTTTTTTCAGCAAATCTCAGCACTATTTTCAAAATAAACATCAAAAAATGCCGTGTATATAGCGACAAAAACGTAAATTTGTAAAAAAATAACAAAGAATGACGCTTATCGCCGACAGCGGTTCCACAAAAACTGCCTGGTGTCTTATCGAAGACCCCCAAAAAGTAATCTACACACAAGGCATCAACCCCTTCGTGCAAGACGAAGAGGCAATCTGTGCCGTGCTGCACCACGAACTGCTCCCTGCGCTGCCAATCCAACAGACACTGACACACATCTATTTCTATGGAGCCGGCTGCACACTCGAAAAAGCCCCCCTGGTGGCACAAGCCATACGGCAAGTGACAGACACCTCCGCACACATTTATGTGGAGAGCGACATGTTGGGAGCTGCAAGAGGAGTATGTGGACAACAGTCAGGCATCGTAGGCATTCTTGGCACAGGCAGCAACTCCTGCTATTACGATGGCACCTGCATCCACACAGCAATGCCAGCCCTCGGTTATGTGCTCGGCGATGAAGGCAGCGGGGCTTATATAGGCAAACGGCTGGTGAGTGATGTGCTCAAGCATCAACTGCCCAACGACGTGTGTCAGCTGTTCTTTGATGAGACTCACGAAACACAGGCATCCATCATCCAAAAGGTATATCGAATGCCATTGCCCAATCGTTATTTAGCCTCGCTGAGTCCTTTCTGTGCACGTCATCGCCACCATCCAGCCATCCACTCGTTTATTATCGACTGCTTTGAGCAGTACTTCCGACGCAACATTCTCCCAGCCAATTGGACTGATAATCTGTCCGAAAATCCGAAAGTGAACTTTGTTGGGAGTATCGCATACTACTACCAAGATGAGCTTCGCCAAACAAGCCTACAACTTGGATATACTGTTGGAAACATCATTCAGTCGCCCTTAAAAGGACTTATTCAATATCACAAAAAATAATCACATCATGCAACAAAAACTCACGCTTCATAACGACATTACAGAAGTGCCCACATTAGGAGAATTTGTCGAGCAAGTGGCTGAACAACTCGGCTACAACATGACCGACTCCATGAACATGAACCTCGCTCTTGAGGAGGCTGTCGTTAATGTCATGAACTATGCCTATCCTGAAGGCACAATTGGCGACATTCTGATTGAGGCTGCCACCACTGAAACCCAACTGGTTTTTACAATCAAGGACTCCGGTACCCCTTTCGATCCTACTCAAGTAGAAGACCCTGACACTACCCTCTCTATAGAAGACCGTCCCATTGGAGGACTTGGCATTTTTCTTGTCAAACAGCTCATGGACTCTGTCACCTACAATTACACTGACGGATTCAATATTCTGACACTAAAAAAGAAATTGCCCTAAAGGGAGAGGAAGAACCACTTTACAATAAGGCCCGCACCCACGAATGAGTGCGAGCCTTATTTATTATAAAATAATGTAAAAAATATTTACTTGTTCAGAGCGAGAGCTACATTTACGGCACAAGCCACAGTGCAACCAACCATTGGGTTATTGCCAATGCCAAGGAAGCCCATCATCTCTACGTGAGCAGGCACTGAAGACGAACCTGCGAACTGAGCATCGCTATGCATACGACCTAACGTGTCGGTCATGCCATAAGAAGCAGGACCAGCAGCCATGTTGTCGGGGTGAAGTGTACGACCTGTACCACCACCAGAAGCAACAGAGAAATATGGCTTGCCAGCCAAGATGCGCTCTTTCTTGTAAGTACCAGCCACTGGATGCTGGAAACGAGTTGGGTTGGTTGAGTTACCAGTAATAGACACATCTACGTTCTCCTTCCAGAGAATGGCAACACCCTCGCGAACATCATCAGCACCATAGCAGTTCACCTTAGCGCGTGGACCATCACTGTAAGCCTTTGTCTTTACCACTTCAAGCTTTCCTGTGAAGTAGTCAAACTTTGTCTGTACATACGTGAAGCCATTGATACGAGAGATAATCATAGCTGCGTCCTTACCCAGACCGTTGAGGATACAACGGAGTGGCTTTTTGCGAACCTTGTTGGCCATTTCAGCAATCTTGATGGCACCTTCAGCTGCGGCGAAAGATTCGTGACCAGCCAAGAAAGCGAAACATTCAGTCTCTTCGCGGAGCAGACGAGCAGCCAGATTGCCGTGTCCGATACCCACCTTGCGGTCGTCAGCCACAGAGCCAGGGATGCAGAATGCCTGCAAACCAATACCGATGGCCTCAGCCGCATCAGCTGCATTCTTGCAACCTTTCTTCAGGGCAATGGCAGAGCCTACTACATAGGCCCACTTGGCATTCTCGAAGCAGATGCGCTGTGTTTCTTCACATGTCATGTATGGGTCGAGACCTGCCTTCTCGCAGATTTCGTTTGCCTCTTCAATAGAGGAAATGCCGTTCTCGTTCAAAGCAGCAAGAATCTGCTTCATGCGACGGTCTTGTGATTCGAATTTCACTTCTCTAATCATAGTTTTGTTTCCTCCTTATTCTTTACGTGGGTCAATAGATTTAACAACTCCCTGTTCTGGCTTTGTGCGGCCGTAAGTGCCTGTGACGCTCTTGAGAGCCTCATTAGCATCAACACCCTTCTTGATGGCATCCATGAACTTGCCCATGTGAACGTATTCGTAGCCACAAACCTCGTTGTCCTCGTCGAGGAACATCTTCGTGATGTAACCCTCTGTGAGCTGGAGGTAACGAGTGCCCTTCACCTTGGTGCCGTAGAGGGTACCAATCTGGCTGACAAGACCCTTACCAAGATCTTCAAGACCTGCACCAATCATCAGGCCTCCCTCAGAGAAAGCTGACTGAGTACGTCCATAGACAATCTGGAGGAAGAGTTCGCGCATAGCCGTGTTGATAGCATCGCAGACGAGGTCGGTATTCAATGCTTCAAGAATTGTTTTGCCAGGAAGAATCTCAGATGCCATAGCGGCAGAGTGAGTCATACCTGAACAACCGATAGTCTCAACGAGACATTCCTCGATGATACCCTCCTTCACATTGAGAGACAACTTGCAGCAACCCTGCTGGGGAGCACACCAGCCAATGCCGTGTGTCATTCCTGAAATGTCCTTGATTTCCTTAGCCTGAATCCATTTGCCCTCTTCTGGGATTGGAGCGGGTCCGTGGTTAGGACCTTTGGCTACGCAGCACATTTCTTGTACTTCTTTTGAATAAACCATAAGTGTAAACCAATTTTATTGTTAATAAAACATGTGTTTTTGCATTAAAACATTTGCAAATGTAGGAAATAAAAATCAGAAGAATGCACAAAAAATCCAAAAAAATCTTATTTACCGTTATTTTTTTTGCTGCGAGGAAGAAAAGTCGTATCTTTGTCGCACTGAATTTTACGATTAGCTATTTACCACACTTATTAAAAAATGATAAAAGAAATGAAAAATTACATGAAAATTGCAGTTGTCACTTTGCTCTGTGCGAGCAGTGCCAACATGGCTAAGGCACAAACAAAGTTGGAGGATCAGCCCCAAACAGCTATGACAGAAAAAGTCAAGGAACTCATGTATGCAGCTCCCAAGGGGAAAGAGATTTACATCCCCTCCGATTTGAAGGACAACGACTTCACGAAGCCTAACTCCAAGTGGAGTTTTGCCCGCTGCGCCTATACGGATGACGTAATCATATTTTGGGAAAAGCCTTTTGGGTCCGACCTAAGCAAAGCTCCCGACTTGGAAGGTCAAAACATGAAGGTGAATCTGCCCAATTTGCTCACACGCATTCAGTCATTCTATGACTTTTACAAGAACGACCTCAAGTTCATCAAGCCTGGTTCCAATGCCGACCGCTACCGCATGATGGTGATGCTCAATTATTCACTCGAAGGTACGGCCTACGGAGGCGACTACGACGGCGTGATTGGTGCGTTGTGGATTGCACCCAACCGCGTGCAAGACGAGAAGCTGAACTGCATCGCACATGAATTAGGCCACTCGTTCCAGTCGATGATTGCATGCGACAAACAAGGCAAAGGTGGAATGGCTGGCGGATTTTTCGAAATGACCAGCCAATGGATGCTCTGGAACGTAAACCCAGAATGGCCTACAGACGAGAACTATCACTGGAAGGACTTCATCAAACATGCCAACCTGCGCTTCCTCGATGGCGAAAACATCTACCACTCGCCCTACCTGCTCGAATACTGGAGCATGAAGCATGGATTGACAGTCATTGCCGACGTGTTCCGTGAGGGCATGCGAGGCGAAGACCCTGCTTCTACCTACATGCGCATGTTCAGCCTAAGCAACGAGGACTTTGCCAAAGAGGCAGTGGATTGCTATTCACGCCTACTCACCTTTGATTTCCCAGGCAAGCACGAAATGAACAAGAAGTATGCGGGCGAATTTGTAAATGACAAACCGCTGCAAGTGTTTGGTGCCAATGTTATCAAGCTTGACAACACGAAAGGCAAGAAAACCGTGAAGGTGAAGTTCGCCGGCAGCAACAAGGAAGACGGATACGCTTATCGTTTGGTGGCAGTGAAGAACAATGCTGAAGCCGCCTACGGAGACATCATGACTGGACAGAAGAACACGTTGAAACTGACGCTGCCAGCCGATACGAAGGATGCCTATCTGGTGGTGACGGGTTATCCACTGGGTGAATATGAGCCGCTCACTTTTCACCGTCCCAACGGCAACGAGAAGCCAGAAGAACCCCATACATACACATATACATATATAATAAAATAACAGACATGAAACACTTATTGTTCGCTATAGGCTTCACAACATTTGCAAGCTTCGCTCATGCTCAAGTAAATACCAACATCAGTTCTCCTAACGGAAAACTAAAGATTGAAATCAAAGCAGACAAGGAATTGAATTTCACCGTAACTGACGATGGAAAGCAATTGATTTCGAGCACTCCTGACTTACTCCTTCAAGGAAAGAAGCCCAGCCAATACCATGGTTCGAGCACAAAGGCGGTTAAGGAGCATTTCGACGCCCCCAACTACAAAATCACCTCGTTTGACGATGAATACAACCAGCTCATTGTGAAGAACAAAAACGGCGTGAACGTAGAATTTCGAGCTTACAACAGTGGCATAGTCTACCGTTTCTTCACCACTTCCACCAATGGAGAATGGACAGTGAAAGACGAAGTGGCTCAGTTCACTTTTACAGGCGACCACACCGCTTACCTGCCCTATTCTACCAATCCACAAAAGCCAAAGGCAATGGCCTTCCAAGCCACATACGATGTTGCCCCCCTCTCGAAGAGTAGAGACATTGAAGCTTTTCTGCCAGCCACAGTAGATTGCAAGATTGCCAAAGTCACACTCTTGGAAACCGACGTGGAGAACTATCCAGGCATGTTTGTGAAGGGAGAAGGGACTTCGTTACGAGCAAGCTTTGCCCCTTATCCCAAGACTTTCGATTTCTATCCCTGGCGCGTTCAGAAATACGTAACCGCTGCAGAAGACTTCATAGCCAAAGGTAAAGGTAACCGCACTTTCCCCTGGCGCATTCTCGCTATCACTCACGATGACAAAGAGATGCCCACTAACACACTGGCTTATCAGTTAGCAGCACCTTCACGTCTCAACGCTACTTCGTCGAAAGGTGAAGGCGAGAAATCAGCTTCATGGATTCGTCCTGGCAAGGTAGCTTGGGACTGGTGGAACGACTGGGGGCTTACAGGTGTGGATTTCAAAGCAGGCATCAATCAGCAAACCTATAAACATTACATTGACTTTGCAGCCAAGCACGGCTTAGAGTACATCATTCTGGACGAAGGTTGGTACAATCCGAAGAGTGGCGATATGCTCACCGTCATTCCAGAACTCGATTTGCCTGCATTGGTACAATATGGCAAGCAAAAGCACGTGGGCATCATCCTTTGGACAGTTTTCAACGTGTTGGACAAACAACTGAACGAAGCCTGCGCGAAGTATGCTGCTATGGGCATCAAGGGATTCAAAGTCGATTTTCTTGACCGCTACGACCAAGAAGCGACCGAGATGATTTACCGCATTGCTGAACGTTGCGCCAAGAGCCAACTAATGCTCGACTACCACGGGATATTTGCTCCGCAGGGCATCACACGCACTTGGCCCAATGTGGTTAACTTCGAAGCTGTGTTTGGAATGGAGGAAGTGAAATGGACAGAACGAACCAAATATCAGAAAAATGGTCAAAACGTGGATGAACCCGTGAAAGATATGCCTCTCTATGATGTCACCTTTCCATACATCCGTGGCATGGTGGGGCCTGTAGATTTCACCCCGGGAGGAATGCGCAATGCCAGCAAGGCCGATTTCCAACCCATCTACAACAACCCCATGACGATGGGTACCCGCTGTCACCAACTAGCACATTATATTGTGCACGAGAGTCCGCTTACCATGCTGGCCGATAATCCATCGGCTTACGAACGTGAACCCGAATGCACGGCTTTCCTCGCTTCACTCCCCACTGTCTATGATGAAATGAAGGTGCTGCAAGGAAAGATGGGCGAATACATCATCACCGCTCGTCGGAAGGGCCAGAACTGGTATGTGGCAGGTGAAACCAATTGGGATGGACGTGACATCACGCTAACAAGCGATTTTCTCCCCACAGGAACTTACGAAATCACCGTCTTCTTTGATGGGCCGAATGCCGACAAGAATGCCACTGATTACCAAGTATTCCAGCAAACCTTCACGTTGAGCCACGCCCCAGAGGAACACATCACTCTCCACATGGCCAACGGTGGCGGTTTTGCAGCTAAACTAATAAGAAAATAAAAACAAAGCGATTCAATGAAACGAAGCAATCGTACATATTACATCGAATTAGTATGCTCACTCCTTTTCATCCTGTTGACAGCTTGCCAGCAGGATGGAGAAGAGGATGCATTATTGGTAAAAGCAGGCGATACAATCCCTGCATTTTCGCTGTCACGTGCCGATGGCACAGTGCTCCAATCCTCTTCGCTGAAGGGGAAGGTTTATATCTTGACTTTCTTCGACACTTTATGTCCCGACTGCCAAAAGGAATTACCTGTACTACAGCAATTCTACGATAACTTCGAAGAGAAAATAATCATGCTCAACGTACCTCGCAGTCAAACGAAAGACATCGTGCAGGAATATTGGAACGAGGCAGGATTCTCCATGCCATTCTATATGCCCACCGACCCTCAACTATACTATAAGTTTGCCAAAAGAGGGGTGCCACGCGTCTTCATCGTTGATGCTGACGGAAAGGTAGTAGCCACTTACTCCGATTCGCCTGTAGCTGATTACTCAACCCTTGAAAAAACCTTACTTCAACTGACGAGTCTTTGAGAAAACTTAGTTAAAGATTACAAAAATCGCTTGCGATATAAAAATTAGTCGTATCTTTGCACAGCGAACAACAAACACGCGCGGTGGAAATGGTGGGAAGAAAAAATATTATACAAGTTACTCATCACAAACTAACAAATTACATTATGGCAAAGATTTATGACTTTAAGGCTTTAACAAGCAAAGGAAAAGAACTGGATTTTGCACAGTTTGAAGGTAAGGTGCTGCTGATTGTAAACACAGCAAGCAAGTGTGGTTTCACTCCTCAGTTTGCAAGACTGGAAGAGCTGAACAAAAAATATCAGGACAAGGGCCTCGTTATCATCGGCTTCCCCTGCAACCAGTTCGCAGAGCAAGATCCTGGCACAGACAGCGAAATTGAGGTTTTTTGCCAACTCAACTATGGGGTGACCTTCCAAATCATGAAGAAAGTGGAAGTGAACGGACCTGGTGCCGACCCCATTTTCACCTATCTGAAGAACGAAAAAGGCTTTGGCGGTTTCGATCCTGCCCATGAGCTGTCAAGTCTGCTCGACGGCATGCTCCGTAAGGCCGATGCCAATTACGACAAGAATCCTGACATCAAGTGGAATTTCACCAAATTCCTCATTGACCGCGAGGGCAAGGTTGTTAAGCGCTTCGAGCCAACGGATAATATGGAACAGCTTGAAAAAGACATTGTAGAAACTCTATGCACGAAGAATTAAAATTAGATCATCAAATTTGTTTTCGTCTCTACACAGCGGCGCGTTTGGTTACTCAGGCCTACACGCCGTTGCTCACAAAGTTAGGCATCACTTACCCACAGTACCTGGTGCTGTTGGTGCTGTGGGAACAGGATGCCCAACCCGTCAATGACATTGCGCACATGTTGATGCTGGAAACCAACACCGTCACTCCCCTGCTTCAGCGAATGGAGAAGATGGGATTGGTAGAACGGCATCGAGGCGAAAAAGACAAACGTCAGCAAATAGTATGCCTGACCGATAAAGGCAAGGCGATGGAAGAGCAAGCCTACGACACAATTCCTTCAGGAATGGGAAAAAGGCTGGAAGCTTGTCCGTTAAAAGGAAAAGACTACAAAACGCTTGCCAACGATTTGGATGCACTCATTGGCACTTTAAAAGAACGTCACAAAGACTGACATAAAAGGCACTTTACAAAAAATGCTGTTAAAAAGACACTTGTTACCAAAACTTTTGAGTAAACATGTTTGTCTTTCATAAAAAAGTTGTAACTTTGTCGCCAAAATTACAATATTTGAGGCAATGAATAAGAAAAACTATAGGAAGCAGACGATAGCGGAGACGAAAAAGCCTTCTATTAACACCAATCTGTCCCAACCTAAAGAAAAAGAAAAGCCCCCCTTCACCATTACAAGACCCGCTGCTATTGCAATAGCCTTGGTTGTAACAGCCACAGTTGTAGCATTAGGTATGTACTACCTCATTGTATGCAACAGCGACATGCTTTACATGGCTCAGCTGAAAGATTTTTTCACCACCGACCGCACCTTTCTGGAAGAATGCATGCGCCAACCAGGAGGAATGCTCAGTTGGGTGTCGGCTTATCTAACGCAATACTTCTTTCATCCCACATGGGGAGCTGGCATCATGATAGCCCTTTGGGTAATCAGCTTGTGGGTGAGCAAATGGGCATTCAACGTCAAGATGGCTTGGATGCCAGTATTGGCCATACCTGCTGTTTGTCTGTTGGTGAGCACCATCAGCATCGGTTATTGGCTCTACTACGTGAAGCAAACAGGCTATTGGTTTTATGGCACGGTTGGTTATCTCATTGCCATGCTCCTGGTGCTGTTTAATCGTTATTTCAACCGCAAGAAAGCGGACAGCATCATCACCACCACTTTAGTAGCTATCACTTATCCTTTTGCAGGATGGTACACACTATTGGCCCTACTCTACATAGCTGCAAATACATTCGTCAAAAATTTTCTTTCAGAAAAGTGTAAAGAAAAGGTCCCCACAACAGAGTCTATAGCTGAGCCCAAGGGCAATACACTTTTGGGAAGAATCGTCACCCCGCTCTATCCGCTTCTCCTCATTGCATTTGTCCCCTTGTTGAGCAGACAGTTTTATGCCGAAATGCGCATTGAAGACGCTTGGACAATCGGATTCCCCGAATTTACCAACGACAAACTGGTCAGCGACATTCCCACCATTCCATTCATCATCTTGTCGGCCATTCCATTGGTCTTTCCTTTTTTACCTAAACGGGCCGAGCTGAAAGGAGGGATGGGATTGCTGGCATACGTTGCCACCATCGCCTTTTTCGTAGGTTCTTACCTGTGGGCAGATAAGAAAAATTTCGACAACTATAATTATCATGCCGAAATGCGCATGTACCGTGCCGCCGATGAGCAGGATTGGGATAAGGTGCTCGATGAAATGGGCAGCATCCCAGGCGATGCATCGCGCGAGATGGTGTTGCTGAAGAACATAGCCCTAATGAACAAAGGAGAGATGGGCAGCAAAATGTTTAAGTACAACAACATGGGAGAGCCTCCAAAGAATGGCTTTGACAGCTTAACAGTACACATGGTGCAGACAGCCGCTCCACTCATCTATTATTATCACGGCAAAACCAACTTCACCGTACGTTGGTGCATCGAGAATAGCGTGGAATTTGGCTACGATTTTGACAATCTCAAGATGCTGGCCCGCTGCTCGCTCATTGGAGGCGAAATGGATGTGGCAAAAAAATATCTCAACATCCTCAGCACATCCACCTTCTACAAGGATTGGGCGCAGAACCTGATGCCCATTACGGAGAACCCCAAACTCATTGAGAAGTACCCCGAGTTTGACAAAATTCGCGAGCTTCGCGACCACATGGGCACCGTGCTGGATGGCGACAACGGACTCTGCGAAATGTACTTGCTCAACTATTTCAGCAACACGATGAACAAGGACGACAAACTCTTGCAGGAAGTGACGCTGAACTATGCCTTGATACAAAAAGACATTAAACTGTTCTGGCCTCGTTTCTTCCTCTATGCTTCGCTGCATGAAGGAGAAAGCATGCCCGTCCACTACCAGGAAGCAGCTTACCTATATGGCCATTTGGAACCAGAAACCGTGAACATCAGCGGTATGCCTTTTGATCAAAAAGTGAAAGATTCCTATACTGGTTTTCAGCAAATGTCTCAGTCCTTGCTCCAAACAGGCATGAAGCCCAAGGATGTAGGCGAGACAATGAAGAGTGCTTACGGAGGAACCTTCTATTGGTTCTATTTCTTCTGCCGCGACGTGCACTCCTATTAAATTAGTCACAACAATACGTCATATCACGAAACCAAACATCAAATGAAAATAAAATCAATTATAACCACTTTGGGGTTGATTGCATTGCTGGCAGCCTGCAATCATCCCGACGTGCCTACAGGTGCACAACAAGAGTCGCGCCTGCCCAGAATTTACCCCGACTATACCGAAGTGACCATTCCTTACAACATCTGTCCCCTGAATTTTGCTGTACAAGAAGGTGCAGAGGAGGTGGTGGCCAACCTCAAGTATCCAGGCGGAGAGCTTACCTACGGAAAAGAACAAAAAGTGCAGATAGAAGAAGATGAGTGGAAAAACATCATGAAAGCTTCGAAGGGAAAGAGCATCGAAGTGGATGTCTATGCAAAAATTGCAGGAAC
The DNA here is from genome assembly GCA_902789725.1 of uncultured Bacteroidales bacterium. Lineage (GTDB taxonomy): Bacteria > Bacteroidota > Bacteroidia > Bacteroidales > Bacteroidaceae > Minthosoma. The sequence goes on along the minus strand of CADAPC010000005.1, from coordinate 40,236 downwards.
GTGGAAAGTGTTCAAGCCATTCAACATCTATGTAGCCGAGGACTCGATAGACCACTATATCTCTTACCGCGTCATCCAGCCTTCCTACGTAGCCTACGAGCGGTTGAGCATCAACCAGCGCAACCTCACCAACTTTGACGAGCGAGAGATTTACAGCAACATGTCGGTCAGTACAGAAAGCACAGGCCAGTGCATCAACTGCCACTCCTACCAGAACTACAGAACCGACAACATGCTCTTCCACATGCGCCAAGGTTTTGGCGGCACCATGTTGGTGACCCATGGGGAGCTTAGGAAGATTGACCTGAAGACCAACGAAACCCTCAGTGCAGGTGTCTATCCGTCTTGGCACCCAACAAAAAACCTCATTGCTTTTTCCACCAACAAAACGGGACAGTCGTTCCACACAAAAGATTTGAACAAGATAGAAGTACAGGACACAGAGAGCGATTTGATACTTTATGACGTTGAGAAGAACGAGGTGAGCATCATTTCTGAGCTGGATGACGAACTGGAGGTGTTCCCAACTTGGAGCCCCGACGGAAAGAAGCTCTACTTCTGCTCTGCTCATTTCGAATACAAGAACGACAGCTTGGCCAAAGAGACCGAGATGATTCAACGCTATACAGAAGTGAAATACGATCTCTACTGCGCTGATTTCAATCCAGAAACAAAAGAGTTCAGCAACTTGGAGAAGATTTACAACGCAGCCGATTCATTAGGTCAGAGCGTGACTCTACCCCGCGTTAGTCCCGACGGCCGTTACCTCCTTTTTGCTCAGGCAGAATATGGTTGCTTTCATGTGTGGCACGCCGATGCTGACATCTACATGATGGACTTAGCCACCCGCAAAGTGCAGAAACTGGATGCTGTGAACAGTCCCCGCTCCGAAAGCTACCCATCATGGTCGAGCAATGGACGCTGGATTATGGTGGATTCTCGTCGCGATGACGGAAACTACACCCGTCCCGTGCTGGCTTACTTCGACAAGAGCGGAAAAGCGCACAAGGCTTTTGCCCTCCCTCAAAAAGACCCTTACTTCAACACATTCTTCCTGCGCTCGTTTAATCGTCCAGAGTTCATGATTGAGCCCGTCACCATTACACCGCAGGAGTTTGCAAAGAAAGCAAAGGAAGATGCTGTGCCTGCCAAATACGCAAGACGCTAACGTTACCTCATTCCCAGCATAGCACACAAACAGGCATGAGGATTCAAATCAAATACATATACTTGTCCGCATTCATCATCGTGGCTTACATTCTGCTGCCGGTGATGAATGCTGATTATCTCTACACCATACAGGATAACAATGTGTTCATCAGCGGACACACGTTCATGATGGACGTAGTTGACCACCAAGGCGGCTGGGGGAGTTGGATAGCGTGTTACCTCACACAATTTTTCTACCATCCGTGGTTGGGCAGCACCATCCTCATCGCATTGTGGGCACTCATCTATCTGCTCACCCTCCAACTGTTCAACATCAAGGACAAGTACTCCCCTCTGGCTCTGATTCTCCCATTGCTCTTGCTGTTCAACGTGCTGGATTACGGCTATTGGATTTACTATGCTAAGACTCCCGGATTCCCCTTTCTGCCCACGCTGATACTCCTTTTCTGTCTCCTATTCGCCCTCCTCTTGCTGCCCTTGCTCCGCCGCACCCAACATGGCAAATGGCTGAATGAACTACTGCCCGTAGAATTATGCATGCTCGCAGGAGCAATCACCTTGATTTTCATCTTCCCCCCTCAGCAGATAAACATCCTGAACAACCACCGCCCCTCATTCCTCACCACGCTGAGCGACAAGAATTTCAAGCACGAAATGCGGATGTATCGTGCCTTGGATGAGTTCCGCTATGACGATGTCATTAAAGAAATGGAGGCGTATGAAAAAGAAGCATCGGCAAGCCGAAAAGAAAGCGAAGCCGACATAGACTTCCCCACCAACCTGATGGTTATCTACAAGAACATCGCCCTCATGCAAACCGGACGGCTGGACCGCATGTTCGAACTGAACAACTGCGGCACCATACCAAAGCAGAACAACGGGCCCGAGATACACATTTCTCAGTTAGGATCTGCACTCATCTACTACCAATTTGGACAGATGAATTTTGCATTCCGTCGCGCCATGGAGAGTGCGGTCAAATATGGATTGAGCTTCCGCAATCTGAAAATGATGGCACGAACAGCCCTGATGAACAGAGAGTTTGACATGGCTGAAAAATACCTGTCTATGCTCAAAACATCCACGTTCCATCGTGAATGGGCAAAGGAGCACGAACGATGGTTGATGAGCAGCACCGATTTTTTGCAAAGCATGGAATACCAGACGCTGGCTCCACTGATGCACGACGATGCCAACACACTGGATGATGACCACGGACTCTGCGACCGTTTTCTCCTTCAGCATTTTGCCGAACTCCCACAAGCCAACACCCCACTCTTAGAGGATGTAGCGTTGTGCATGTCGCTTTGGGCAAAAAACGACTACGCCTTCTGCGTTCATTTCTACGACTACGCCCATGCTCACCCCGAGGAGACCATTCCGCACCTCTATCAAGAAGCTGCCATCCTGTTAGGCACGGCAGAAAACTCCCCCATCGAAATGAACGATTTCAGGTTCGACCCATTAGTGTCCGACAAGTTCAATCGTTTCGTCTCCACCTACAACACGCTCTTGCAACAAGGACTCAGCGAGAAAGAGATGGGCAAACGGATGTGGGAACCATTTGGCTCCACCTTCTGGTGGTACTACTATTTCTATACAGATTTCACACTTTATTAAATAAACACAAGCTATATCAACCAATGAAAAAACTTATTGCTTTAGCTCTGCTGGCAAACGCCACATTGAGCACTTATGCACAAGGTACCGTACAAGACTACAAAAATGCCTTCGGAATCAGCCGCAAATACTCTTGGAAGATGGCCAACGGGAGCGTCAACGTGCAACGCTCCTACGACGATTCCGACAATCAGTTCTTCATCTACTCCACCTACACAGGCGACAGCACAGCTTGGTATCGGGTGGATGCGCTGACGGGAGAGAAAACTCCCACCACCAACCCTGAACTGAACCGCCGCCGCAACAATTGGGGCGGAGGTGGGGATAGCCACCACTGGATGGAAGTGCGCGATGAGAAGGACGGCCGTGCCGAAAGCCCTGTAAACAAAGGTACATACATGGTCCACAAGAACAACAACCTCTATGTGCAGAACGGAAACGATGCCGAACATGCTGTTGCCATCACCACCGATGGTGTTGACACCTGCTACTATAGCTCGTGGGGCACATGGTCGAAAGATGGAAAATACTATGCCACCGTGCTCATCAAGCCAGCTCCTAAGCGCTACGTCACCTACACACTCTCTTCACCCACCGACCAGGTGCAGCCAAAGTACTCCAAGCAGGAGTATGCCAAACCAGGCGATTCACTGAACTATCGCATACCCGTCGTGGTAGATGTAGCAGGAAAACGAACCATCCGTCCCAAAAGCACAGCCCTGTTTGCCTCGCAGTATCAAGTGACAGCTCCCGACTGGGACGAGAACGGAAAAACCCTCACGTTCGAGTTTAATGAGCGTGGACACAAAACCTACCGCATTCTGGAAATGGACTTGGAAGGAAACGTGCGCATACTCATCGAGGAGAAAAATGACAAGTATGTGGCCTACTCGCGCAACCTTCGCCGCGATTTGGATGCCAATCACATTCTTTGGAAGAGTGACCGCGACGGACATGCACATCTTTATCTCTATGACAGAAAGAAAGGGAAGCTGACGCAAGTGACAAAGGGCGACTATTGGGTGCGCGCGGTGCAGATTGCCGAAATTGACGAGAAGGGCAAAGGCTACGTTATCTTCTCAGCCAACGGTCGCAACTGCAAAAATATGGGCGTGGTGAAGTCGAGCTTTGACGGAAAAATACCTGAGGAAGACCCCTACAACATTCACTACTACCGCATAGACCTTGACGGGAAAAACCTCGTAGATCTCACACCTGAGCGCGCCAATCATGAGGCCAACTTCAGCCGCCCCAACAAGGAATCGTTCATCGACACCTATTCCACCATCGACCAAGCCCCCGTTACTGTGCTGCGCTCGCTGAAGGACGGCCACATCATTTCCACCCTTGAAACAGCCGACATCAGCCGTTTGCAAGCTACAGGCTGGAAGGCACCGGAAGTGTTTGTAGCACCAGGGCGCGATGGAAAGACCGACATGTGGGGCCTCATTCAGCGTCCCAGCAACTTCGACCCATCAAAGAAATATCCTGTCATCGAGTACATCTACTCCGGCCCTGGCGACCAATACGTGCCCAAGAAGTTCACCCCTTGGCTCTACAACCTGCAGGAGCTGGCAGAGCTGGGCTTCATCGTAGTGCAGCTCGATGCCATGACCACCTCGTTCCGCTCGCTCGATTTTGAACAAGTCTGCTACAAGAATCTGAAAGATGCAGGATTCCCCGACCGCATTGAGTGGATAAAAGCGGCTGCCAAGAAATATCCCTACATGGACATTGAGCGGATGGGCATCTACGGCTGCTCGGCAGGTGGACAAGAAGCCCTCGGCGCACTCCTCTTCTATGGCGATTTCTACAAAGCTGCATACGCTGCCTGTGGGTGTCACGACAACCGAATGGACAAGATTTGGTGGAACGAACAGTGGATGGGTTACCCCGTGGATCAGAGCTACATCGACTGCTCGAATGTGGAACACGCAAAGAACCTGAAAGGAAAGCTGATGCTGGTAGTGGGCGAAATGGACGACAATGTAGATCCCTCGTCGAGCTATCAGGTGGTGAACGCGCTGGTGAAGGCCGGAAAGGACTTTGAGTTCATCCTCTTGCCTGGTGCTCACCACACCATGGGCGAAACTTACGGCGAGCACAAACGCTACGATTTCTTTGTGAAGAACCTCTTAGGCGTGGAGCCTCCTGCCTGGAGCGAACTGGAGTAAGCGAAGCGCAACAGGGGGGGCACACTCGTAACTTGCAACCCCAAGCTTGAAAAGAAAGAACAAACGTTATGCAACAGCAAGATAACCGCACAAAAGAATTAGGCACAAAGCCCATAGGACAGCTGCTCTTGAAGTACGCTCTTCCCGCCGTAGTTGCCATGACCGCCTCGTCGCTCTACAACATGGTGGACCGCATCTTCATTGGCCGCATTCCCGACGTGGGCACCCTCTCATTGGGTGGACTGGCCGTCACCTTTCCTATCATGAACCTCAGTGCCGCTTTTGGTGCGATGGTGGGGGTAGGCAGCTCCACGCTCATCAGCATCAAACTGGGCCAGAAAGACTACGCATCGGCCGAGAGGGTGTTGGGCAATTTGGTGTCGCTCAACATCGTCATAGGCATTGTGGTGGGTGCGCTAGGGCTGCTGTTCATCGACCCCCTCCTGCTGTTCTTCGGCGCTTCAGAAAACACGCTTCAGTATGCCCACGACTACATGACCGTCATCCTCTACGGCAACGTGGTCACCCATCTTTACTTAGGACTAAATAGCGCCCTGAGGAGCACAGGCCATCCGCATGTGGCCATGAGTGCCACCATTGCCACCGTGATTATCAACGCCGTGCTCGACCCCCTGTTCATCTTCACGTTAGGAATGGGTATCAAGGGAGCGGCTTTCGCCACCATTTTGGCGCAAATCGTTTCGCTCATCTACGTCATAGCCGTGCTCAGCAACAAGCGCGACATCATCCACCTCCATGCCGGCATCTACCAGCTGAAGAAACAAATCGTCCGCGGCATCTTGACCATTGGCCTTTCCCCCTTTGCCATGCAGCTATGCGCCTGCTTAGTGGTCATCCTCATCAACAAGGGCCTCACACGCCACGGAGGCGACCTCGCCATTGCTGCCTACGGCATCATCAACGGCATCACGTTCCTCGCCGTCATGGTGGTGCTGGGCATTTGCCAGGGGATGCAGCCCATCGCTGGCTTCAACTTTGGTGCACAGCAGCCCGAGCGCGTCAACGAAGTGCTCCGCAAGGCCATTGTCCTGGCCACCATCGTCATGACCAGCTCGTTCATCCTGTGCGAATTTCTGCCCCATTACCCTGTTGCACTATTCACTCACGACGAAGCTTTGGCACAACTGGCCGTGGAGGGCATGAAAATCATCGTCATCATGAGTCCCATAGTCGGTTTCCAAATCGTGGTGGGCAACTTTTTCCAAAGCATCGGCATGGCCAAAAGGAGCATTTTCTTGTCCGTCAGCCGCCAACTCGTATTCCTCGTTCCTTTCCTGCTTATTTTTCCCGAATTTTGGGGCACGAAAGGCGTGTGGATGAGCATCGCTGCGGCCGACGGCATCGCCACCATCACCTCAGCCCTCATGCTTTGGCACTTCTACCACCAGCGCGCCACGCAACATGCTCCCAGCATACGAAAATCAAGCACACTGAAACGCACGTTTTTCCATAACAGAGTCACGCCGTAAGAAGGCTAAAAAGATTTCAGGATAAAAAAAGATAGAAGTTGAGATGCAGCGATATTTCATGTATCTTTCATACGATGGTGCACGCTATCATGGTTGGCAAATTCAGCCCAACGGCATGAGTGTGCAGGAAGTGCTGAACAAGGCTCTCTCCACCCTGCTTCGTGAACCCATCGAAGTGACAGGAGCTGGCCGCACAGATGCGGGTGTGAACGCCTCGCTCATGGTGGCTCATTTCGACGCTGAGCAAAAGGCGGACAAGCAGCTGGTTTATCGGCTGAACAGATTGTTGCCGCAGGACATCGCCATCCACAAGATTGTGCCTGTGAAGACCGATGCTCATGCACGGTTCTCTGCCACCTCGCGCACGTACCATTATTATATTGTCACGGAGAAGTCGCCCTTCGAACATTACACCTACCGTTTCCCTCAGCCGCTCAATTTCGACCTGATGAACGAGGCAGCTGCCATCCTCTTCGACTACACCGACTTCACCTCCTTCTCTAAGCTACACACCGACGTGAAGACGAACAACTGCCGCATCACTTTTGCCCGGTGGGAGAAGATGACTCCCACGAAGTGGCGGTTCACCATCACGGCCGACCGCTTTCTTCGCAACATGGTGCGTGCCATTGTAGGCACCCTGCTCGATGTGGGTCGAGGTGTGCTCACCCTCCAGCAGTTCCGCGAAATCATTGAGAAGAAGGACCGTTGCTCTGCAGGCATGTCCGTCCCCGGCAACGCGCTCTTCCTTGCCAACATCACCTACCCCGACCATGTTTTTATTGAACACGAATAACCACACATCATGCCCACGAATGTTCATGAACAATAACATGTAAGAAGCAAATCCATCTATGTGGCTCATATTAGCATTCCTTTCCGCTGCCCTACTCGGCTTCTACGACGTCTTCAAGAAGAAATCGCTTCGCGACAACGCCGTTATACCAGTGCTGACCCTCAACACGCTGTTCTCGTCGCTCATATTCCTGCCCTTCATCATCCTTTCGGCACAAGGGCACATCAGCCAGGACAGCCTTTTCTACACCCACCAATATGGGTGGACAGAACATAAATACATACTGCTCAAGTCGCTCATCGTGCTCAGCAGCTGGCTGTTGGCCTACTTTGGGTTGAAGCACCTGCCGCTCACCATCGTCGGCCCCATCAACGCTACGCGCCCCGTAATGGTGCTCATAGGTGCCTTGACCTTCTTTGCCGAAAAGCTGAACCTGTGGCAATGGGTGGGTGTGAGCATCGCCATCATAGGCCTCTACATGCTCTCGCGCTCCAGCAAGAAGGAGGGCATCGACTTCAAGCACAACAAGTGGATTGTGTTCGTGGTGCTGGCCAATGTGCTGGGAGCCATATCTGGGCTCTACGACAAGTTCCTCATAGCTGCGCCTGAGAACGGCGGAGTGGGACTCGACAAACTTGCCGTGCAGTCGTGGTACACCTTCTACCAGTTCTTCCTCATGCTCCTCATGCTCCTGACGCTTTGGTGGCCCCACCGCCACGAAACCACCCCCTTTCGTTGGCATTGGAGCATCATCCTCATTTCCATCTTCCTCTCCGCCGCCGACTTCGCTTACTTCTACGCGCTCGGGCTGGACGGAGCCATGATTTCCATCGTCTCCATGGTGAGGCGCAGTTCGGTGCTCGTCAGCTTCCTCTTCGGAGCCATCCTCTTTCACGAAAAGAACCTGCGCTCCAAGGCCATCGACCTGCTCCTCGTGCTCCTTTCCATGCTCTTCCTCTTCATTGGCAGCTACTACTGAAAAACCCCACTCTCCGCTGAGAGAGAAGGGTGTAAAGGATAGAAACGAAAGAGGAAATGGAGAGTGGAAATGCACTTTCAAAAAACTGTCATCTGTCATTGGGGAGAGCGAGGATAGAAGACAGAGAGAAGAAAGGCATCAGAACAGAATTTTCCACGATGAGCTGACGCTGTAGCGGTTCTTCATGTAGCGCGAGAAAGTGTGGTAGTAATCACACGTGAAGCCCCACGCATAGTTGCTGGTGTCGATGCATTCGTAGGTGAGGCCCAAGCCAAACTCAAAGTTGGCGGCATCGTCCACCACAAGTGTGCGCCGCCCATCGGTGAACGAATCGCCATCCATCAGGCGCGCTCCGGCAAATGCACGCACAGCCACCCGTTGTCCCAACATGTGAGGGAGAGAGAGTTTGCCACCCAAGTCGAAGTGGTAAAGATTCAGATGCCCTCCCGTGAAGACAGTTGGCGAATCATACACCTTGGCTTGTGCATCAACCACACGGGTGAGCAGTTCCACCGCCACCTTCGGAGTGATGAACCAAACCACATCGGCACCAGCTGAAATAGCTGCGCCCGTCTTGATGCGGACATCGTCCATGCGGATGGTGCGGTCGCCAACCTCTGTGCCCGTAACGAAAGAGAATCCCGAAGGACGCTCGTTGAATTTCATCAGCCTCAGCACATCCTTCCTGCGCAGTTCGGGCTTGTTGATGGCATCGACACCAAAAATCTTGTCAGTGAAGAAATAAGCCAGATTGGTAGTCATCACCCCAATCCCTGCACCCATGTAGAGGTCGTTCATCCAATGCTTATTATGACCCACACGCAAAAACTCCGTGCCCGTTGCAGCTGCATAACTTCCCACTGTCACCCAGGGGGACAAATGCCCATACTCCCTGCTCAGCACCGTGGCCGACACGAAAGCGAAGCAGGTGTGGCCCGATGGGAAAGCGTGCAGGTCGCTCAGGTCGGGACGCCCTTCGCGAATAGTGTGCTTCAACAATTCGGTGGTGCCAAACGAAAGGCCGAGAGCCATCGCGTTGGCTGTGAGCATCCGCTCCAGCTTCGAGCGGCTCTCCACACCCGCAGCCTTCAGCCCCCAGTTCACCAGCAAGGGCATGCCGCCCACCACATAATCTGTCCAGTTCACTCGGTCGCCCTTCGGCTCGAAACGAGCTTCCTGCTTCACAAAGCCGTGATCGGTCCACGAGAGCAAGAGCCCGCGCGCCAAATGCAACGCTCCATCGGTCTTGAACGACATCTCCTTGCGCAGCCTCACGTCATTGTACGCCCCAATCGTCTCCTCAATCTTTCGCATCTGCTCCCAGCGCTCATAAGCCACAATCACCGAATCCACCTCTGCCAAGAAAGCCGAGTCGACCTCCTCCATCTGCACCGTGTCGGCCTTCTCCACCTGAGCCAGCAGCAACGTGGAGCACATAAAAGCTGAAATGAAAAGAATCAACAGTCGCATCATCTGAAAAAAATGGCGCACCCATAAGCTTGTGGCCTACGACTGCGCCTCCTATGAAAAAAATTTATCAAAGATTACTGAGCAAGTTTGCCGTCGGAACCGAGCACATTCACAATCTTGTGGATGTACATCTTCTTCATGTTCTCGCGAGCAGGCTTCAGGTACTGACGTGGATCGAAGTCGCCAGGATGCTCAGCAAGGTGCTTGCGGATGGCAGCCGTCATGGCCAGACGAGAGTCTGAGTCGATGTTGATTTTGCAAACGGCAGACTTGGCAGCCTTGCGGAGTTGCTCCTCTGGAATACCGATAGCAGCCTCGAGGTGACCGCCGTACTTGTTGATGGTGTTCACTTCTTCCATTGGAACTGAAGAAGAACCGTGGAGCACGATGGGGAAACCGGGGAGTTTCTTCTCGATTTCGTGCAGGATGTCGAATGCCAATGGTGGAGGAACGAGCACACCGTTGACGAGTGTACACTGTTCGGGAGTGAACTTGTGAGCACCGTGAGAAGTGCCGATAGAGATGGCGAGAGAGTCGCAACCAGTGCGAGTAGAGAAGTCAATCACCTCTTCGGGCTTAGTGTAGTGAGACTCGGCCGACTGAACCTCGTCTTCCACACCAGCGAGCACACCCAGTTCAGCCTCGACGGTCACGTCGAACTGGTGAGCGTAGTCAACCACCTTCTTGGCGAGGGCGATGTTCTCCTCGTAAGGGAGTGAAGAGCCGTCAATCATGACAGAAGAGAAGCCGTTGTCAATGCAGTCCTTGCAGAGTTCGAAAGTGTCTCCGTGGTCGAGGTGGAGAACGATTTCAGGATGCTCGCAGCCGAGTTCCTTTGCATACTCCACAGCACCCTTGGCAAGGTTGCGCAGGATGGTGCCGTTGGCATAGTTGCGTGCTCCCTTTGACACCTGCATGATGACAGGCGACTTTGTTTCCACTGCAGCCATCACAATGGCCTGCATCTGCTCCATAGTGTTGAAGTTAAAAGCTGGAATGGCATAACCGCCAGCAACAGCTCTCTTAAACATCTCGCGAGTGTTCACGAGACCTAGTTCTTTGTAGCTTACCATAATAATATTTTTAATTATATAGAATAATGTGTATTTTATGTTTCACTAAAACGAATGCAAAGATACGGAAAAATTAAGAGTTTAGCGGCATGAGAAGTGAGTTTTTTTATTCACAAGGTTACTTTCTCGCAGTAAAAGGCAAAAAAACTCTATTTTTGTTTTGTCCGTTTGATAAAAAATCGTAACTTTGCACCGTCTTCTCAAAAGAAGGCCACCAAAAACTAATTAAAATAATTTGTTACACCAGCAGTAGTATATTGACTGTATAAAACAAAAAGAAATGAAAAAAGGTATTCACCCAGACAACTATCGCCCAGTCGTTTTCAAGGATATGTCAAACGGCGATATGTTCCTTTCGCGCTCCACAGCCAAGAGCAATGAGACAGAAATGTTCGAGGGCCAGGAGTATCCAGTTATCAAAATAGAAATTTCGTCAACTTCTCACCCCTTCTACACTGGTAAGGCCAAGCTTGTTGATACAGCAGGTCGCGTAGATAAGTTCTTGAACCGTTGGGCGGTGATGAAGAACAAGAAATAAAGAGAGATAAGTTAATGTTTTTTGTGCAGTGAGAGCTTCATTCGGGGTAAAATCTGGTGAAGCTCTCATGCATTGTGTGGGAATGGGCCAAGCGCCACCCCTTCATTGCTCAGTAAAGAATGTCCTTGATGGAATGCCTGCCCACAAATCGGCTCATATCCACATTGCCGCGGATGCCCCGCACAGAACCTGTGGCCGAATACTGCCACATCACGTAGTCCTCATCGTTATTCAGATCAGGCTCGATGAAGGAATAGGCGGCGATGAAGAACTTGTAGGAGCGCAGGCGATGATTGCCGTGAATGTACTTGTTGTAGAAATTCTTGCCTGTGTAGATGACGGGCTTTTTGCCGTACTCCTTCTCGAAAAGCTCGCAAAGCTCGAGCAGGCGCGACTGCATGACCAATGCCGACACGCCCCTGATTACCTCGATGTCGATGACAGGCAGCAAATCCTGCTGCTTGGTTTTCACCCTCGACACGAAGAGGTCGAACTGTGCCTTGGCGGGCAGATTGGGGCGGAAAAACAGGTAGCTGCCCACTTTCAGCCCCACGCGCTTGCACTCGCTGAAGTTGTAGCTGTAGGTGTCATCCACAATGCCGGTGCCCTCAGTGGCCTTCAGATAGACGTAGGTGACGCGGCGGTCGCGAGCCACCTCGTCCCAGTTGATGCGCCCCTGATAGTGACTCACGTCAATGCCGTGCGCCTCACTGCCCCCGGTGCCTTTGCCGTGAGCGGACGATGCAGAGAGCAGGGGCATTTTAAGTTCGCCCGGATGGCGGTCGGGGCGCGATTTATGGGCCACCGGGTCGGGTTCGAGGTCGATGACCGTTTCAACCTTCTTATGCTTCTTGCCCTTTCCGTCTCTCTTCTCAGCCCAAGCTGGCACTACACAGATGAAGACAGCAATGACTACTAATATAATGATGTACACATGGTTTTGACTGCTCATTGAATTGTGGGTGTGTTAAAATCGTATGCAAATGTAACCTTTTTTGCCGTAATTCGCAACTAAATGCGCAAGTCTTAACGTTTTTAAGGATTTTAAATACTAAAAATGCAGCATAAGTCATAATTTATGCCTAATTTTGACCCCGAAAAAGCATGAAGGCTATATGAAGATTGAGAAAACATACTGGTTTGTGTTCATCAGCAACTCGCTGTTCCTGCAGCACGACGAAAGCGGCTACCATGTGCCTTGCTCGGCCGAGCCCCCCTTTCCGCTGAAGGAATGGACACCCCGGCAAGAGCTGCCACCCATTGACGGCACACCCTGCGTGGCCTATAGCCTCTCCACTCCACCCACCGACCTGAAGGGGATGGCCACAGTAGGGTTGAGGGAATCGTGGGGAGTGCTTCCGCGAGCGTTCTACAACATGGCTGGCAAGGGCGCCGAACTGCTCTACTGGGACTCCATCACGCGGTACTGCGGAGTGTGTGGAGCGCCCATGCGGCGCACCACCGTCATCAGCAAGCAATGCACCAACTGCGGCCGAGAAGTGTGGCCACAGGTGAACCCCGCCATCATTGTGCGCATTCGCCGAGGCGACGAAATCCTGCTGGTGCACGCCAAAAATTTCCGCCGCAACGAAATGTATGGCCTTGTGGCTGGATTTGTCGAAACGGGCGAAACGCTGGAGGAGTGCGTGAGGCGCGAAGTGGCCGAGGAGGTAGGCTTGGAAATCGACAACATACAGTACTTCGGCAGTCAACCTTGGCCCTACCCCAGCGGCATCATGATTGGCTTCACGGCCGACTATGTGAGTGGGCAGATGCACCTGCAAGCCGAGGAACTGAGCAGGGGAGGTTGGTTCGACCGCCATCACTTGCCACCCATACCCGACAAGATGTCCATTGCCCGACAATTGATTGACGACTACTTAGCCGAAATCGACTGACGAGTACCGAACTGAAAGAGAGACAAAACTGAAGAAGAAAGAAATGTTCAACCTCTTAACCACCGACAAAGAAGAGATGAAGAAGACAAAAATCACATGCATGTCGCTTGCGGCCCTAATGCTGGCCAGCAGTTGCACAAGTTCCAATCAAGCAGCAGGAGGACTCACCGGAGCCATGATTGGCAGCCACGTGGGTTCGGCCGTGGGCTTCCTTTCCGGCCACGGACGCTACCGTGGCGACAATTCAGCCTTGGGCAGCCTCATCGGCATGGGCGTGGGGGCCATTCTGGGCGTGGGCATCGCATCGCAAATTGAAGAGAACGAGAAAGCGAAGGCTGAGCAATACGAAAAGGCCGGAAGGAATGACGGCTACGACAACGGCGGCGACTACCAGACAGGCGGGGGAGCATACAGCGGCAGCGCGACGGCATCGGCCCTGGTCAGCCTTTCGGAACTCACCTACATGGATGCTGATGGCGACGGCAACATAGCCAAGGACGAAATCATCGAAGTGGAGGGTTACATCACCAACACGTCCAACTCGGTGCTGCGCGACATTGTCATCCACCTCGAAGTGAGCGACCCCAAAGCCTTCGCCGTGTCGCCCTCGCTGACCACCACGTTGCAGCCCGGGCAGAAGATTCGCTACACAGGCCGTGTGCATTGCCGCAAGGCGCACCGCAACCCGTCGGTCAACATCCACCTCACCACCACCCACGCTGGCAAATCCTATTCAAGCTCCAGCCTGATGGTCCGAATCAAGTGAGGCAATTCTGCTTTTCTCTACTGCTCCGTTTTTTGCCACGAATAAAAAGAAGCAGAAAAAGGGAGAACTCGTTTTCCCGAAGATTCCAAAGGACTATAAGCCGTCGGCAAAGGTGATGGCTATGACCTTGGGCAAATTGCCTGAATGTGTTGACTTAGAAAAAGAACTCGAAGAGCGTTGGCAAGAATGGACAAAATAAAAGCTTTGATTGACACAAATGTCCTGCTCGACCACCTTGCCCATCGTGAGGGCTTCTGTTAGGATGCCGCTGTCATCTTTTCCATGGTTGACGAGGGACTATTGATGGGTATAGTTTCTTCACTCAGTATAGTGAACTGTGCCTATGTGCTGCCTAAACACTACAATGGCGATGCCGTATTGAAACAGATAAAGACAATGTTGCGGATGTTTCAGGCAAAGGCCGAAGTCTGGTATCATGCAGAGTCGTTGCGCGACGAGCGCAAACGCCTGACTATTTTGCTGGATGCGCCTCTTTTTTTGCTGGATGCGCCTCAAGCAAATATTCCGATGCACGGCGCGAATTTTTCCTTTTTACGATACAAAGTTACGGCTTTTTTTCCGAACCGCAAAAATTTCAGAGGGGCGTAAGGAGCCATTTTCAGCAGCGTAATGGGGAAAAAGCATTTGGCCATGACAGTTCTTACAGTCATGACAGTTTTTGAAAGTCGGTTTGATGACAGCCCTTACAGATGACAGATGACAGTTATTTGAAAGTCGGTTTGACTTTTCTTTTAGATGGTATTATAATAATACCCTCTAACTCTCTCTTCCCATTTTCAAAAACTGTCATCTGTAATAATTGTAAGGGATACATGATGTCACAGAGGAGTGACGAAAGCCTAAAACGTCAAGCCAGAGACACCTATCTACTTGAAAATCAACGATGTCATTACAATTCCACCGTGGGCAGATTGAGGTAGGACAGCCGCCCATTGCGGATGGGGAAGACAATGTCCACCCTACCCTGCACCTTCTTTTTGCCCCGTTTGGCAGGCTTGAACGTCATTTTTCGGCACACTCTGATGGCTTCCACATCGAGATTTTTGCTTACCGAACGCACCAACTGGGTCTCTGCCACGTTGCCTTTCTCGTTCACCAAGGCCGCAACGACAACTTTTCCATCCACTTGCTCGCGTTCTTTGGGCTGTTTGAAGTTCTTTCGAATAAAAGCCTTCATGCCCTCCTCCCCCTTCTTGTAAACAGGAGCCGTGTAGGGTTCTCTTCGCTGCTCCACACGCCGGCGGGGAGGAAAATCGAAGAAAAACTGGGCATGCGCCGAGAGGGTGCAGAGAACGAACGCAAGTAGAAAAATTTGTTTCATAAATGGAGTGATTTGATATTTACGGATTCAAAATTAGTGGAAAGTTTTCATTCCGACAAGAAAAATCGTCAGAAACATAGAAAATTTCAATTTTATTTAACAATGTATGGAAAGAAATGCCTAACTTTGCAGTTCATTAGAAATGTGTAGCCGCATAAATGTGTGCGCACACAGACACTTTAAGAAATCAAAAAAAATTACTAAAAAACATCAATTCAGGACACCACAATGGCTGACGTAAAGAAAATCAAAACGGCGCTCATTTCCGTTTATCATAAAGATGGGCTGGACGAATTACTTGCAGAACTCAACAAGAACGGAGTGAAATTCCTCTCAACAGGCGGCACACAAGCTTTCATCGAAAGCCTGGGCTACCCCTGCCAGAAAGTGGAAGACCTCACCACCTATCCGTCAATCCTGGGCGGACGCGTGAAGACGCTCCACCCCAAAGTGTTCGGAGGCATTCTGTGCCGCCGCGAGCTGGAAAGCGACCAGCAGGAAATAGCCAAGTACGAAATTCCGGAGATTGACCTCGTCATCGTGGATCTCTACCCCTTCGAGGAAACTGTGGCCAGCACCAACGACGAGCCCACCATCATCGAGAAAATCGACATTGGCGGCATCTCGCTCATCCGCGCCGCAGCCAAAAACTTCAACGACGTGGTCATTGTGCCCAGCAAGAACGAATATAAGCCCCTGCTCGACATGGTGAAGGCTCAGGGTGCCGAAACCACCAAAGCACAGCGCAAGCAGTTTGCCAAGCGCGCTTTCGCCACTTCAAGCCATTACGACACAGCCATCCACGCCTATTTTGCCAAATAAAGACGCCTCCTGACGGCACTTTCAGCACCCGTCAAAAACAGGGCCAAATGGTTCGGTAAACTGCCATTTTGCAGAAAAACGCTCGTTAGCAGCAGGAAAAAGCCATTTTGCAAAGTCGGCTTTGCAACGTACAAAAAAATAGCAACTCAACAAAACAGGAAGAAAAGATATGGGATTTTTCTCTTTAACACAAGACATAGCAATGGATCTTGGGACCGCCAACACCATCATCACCTTCAACGGCAAGGTGGTGGTGAACGAGCCCTCGGTGGTTGCACTCGACAAGAAAACCAACAAGATGATAGCCGTGGGCGAAAAGGCCAAGATGATGCACGAGAAGACCAACGAGAACGTGTACACCTGCCGCCCACTGCGCGACGGAGTGATAGCCAATTTCTATGCCTGCGAGCAGATGATGCGCGGCCTCATCAAGATGGTGAACACGGGCCACCACCTCTTCACCCCCTCGCTCCGCATGGTCATCGGTGTGCCCTCAGGCTCCACCGAAGTGGAGCTGCGCGCCGTGCGCGACAGCGCAGAGCACTCGGGCGGCCGCGACGTGTACCTCATCCACGAGCCAATGGCGGCAGCTATCGGGTGTGGCATTGACGTGGAGGCTCCCGAAGGGCAGATGATTGTGGATATTGGCGGCGGCTCCACCGAAATTGCCGTCATCTCGCTTGGCGGCATCGTCACCAACACCTCCATGCGAGTGGCTGGCGACGAGCTCACGGCCGACATTCAGGAGTACATGGCGCGCCAGCACAACGTGAAAGTATCGGAACGCATGGCCGAACGCATCAAAATCAACGTGGGCGCGGTGCTCACCGACCTGGGCGACGAGGCTCCCGAGGACTACGTGGTGCATGGCCCCGACCGCATCACGGCTCTCCCACGCGAAGTAGCTGTGTGCTACCAGGAAATTGCCCACTGCATCGACAAGACCATCGCCAAAATCGAGACCTCCGTGCTCTCCGCTCTTGAAGACACCCCCCCTGAACTCTATGCAGACATTGTGAAGAACGGCATCTGGCTCACCGGCGGCGGTGCATTGCTGCGCGGCCTGTCGAAACGCCTCAGCGACAAAATCCAGATTCCATTCCACGTAGATGAAGAGCCCCTGCTCTCTGTGGCAAAGGGCACAGGCATTGCGCTGAAGAACGTCAACAACTTCCAGTTCCTCATGAGATAAGCGTGCCCCATGCGTGCACTAATCGACATCCTCATCCAATACAAACACTGGCTCCTGTTCCTGCTGCTCGAAGCCATCAGCTTCCTCTTCCTCTTCAGCTTCAACGGGCGCCAGCGGAGCGTGTTTTTCACAACGGCTAATGACGTGGTGGGCTCGGCCTACAGCGTCATTAGTAGCATTACGTCCTACATTCAACTGCAGGAAGAAAACGAACGTCTGGAAGCCACCAACGAGCAACTGCGCCAGCAGCTCTACACCATGCGCCAGCAGCTGGAGGACAGCAAGCTCGTCAACACCCACCCCATGAAAGCCCTGCCGCCCCTGTACCACACGGTGCCGGCCAAAGTGGTGAACTTGACGCTGCACAAAGCCAACAACCTCATCACCATCAACAAGGGTGAGGCCGATGGCATCCGGCCCGAAATGGGCGTGGTGAACTCGCAGGGCGTGGTGGGCATTGTGTACATGACCAGCCAGCACTACAGCATCGTCATGCCCCTGCTCAACGTCAACAGCAAGGTGAGCTGCCGGCTGCGCCATTCGGAATACTTCGGCTCGCTCATCTGGCAGCGCGGATGTGCCAATATAGCCTACGCTACCAGCATCCCCCGCCACGTGAAGGTGAAGAAGAACGACATTGTCGAAACCAACGGCTACTCCGATGTCTTCCCCGCAGGGCTCCCCATCGGCGCAGTGGCAGGCTTCGGCGATTCGGCCGACGGAATGTCCTACATGCTCAAAGTGAAGCTCTTCGCCAATTTCACCACGCTGCGCGAGGTGTCGGTCATCACCAACTACCACTCGCCCGAACGCCGCCTGCTGGAACAGCAAGCTGAGGACCCCGCCAAGCAAGACAGCATTCTGGCCGAGCAAGAAAAGCGGAAAGCCGCGGAGCTGAAAGAGTTGGAACAGCGGAAAGCCGCGGAGCAAAGGGCTGTAGATAAAGAGATTCAGGAAGAGCTGGAGAAGCAGTTCATTCAGGCGCAAGGCGCTCAAACCGTCCAGGACACAGAAAAAGCTGATACCGTAAGATGAATTCCGTATTTCTGCAACGTCTCACAAGACTATCCATACTGCTATTCTTCCAAGTGTTAGTGTTCAACCACATACACTTGCTGGGCTACATCACGCCGCTGGTGCTGGGCTACATGATAGCGTGCTTTCACCGCAACTCGTCGCGCAACAGCATCCTGCTGTGGGCTTTCAGCGCAGGACTGCTCAACGACATGTTCAGCAACACGGCCGGGATGGCCGCAGCCTCCTGCACCCTGGCTGCCATGATGCAGCCACTGCTGCTCGGCATGTTCACCCCCTACAACTCTGCCGAAGACCTCACCCCCACGTTCCGAACCTTGGGCTTCTGGAAATACGTCACCTACATCACGCTGCTGATGTTTGTACTGCACGTGGCTTACTACGCGCTCGATGCCTTCACCCTGCGCGACTGGCCACTCACGCTCCTCTCCATCGCTGGAGCTACACTCCTGACCACCATCATCATCGTTTTCATCGAACTGCTCGTGCACCCTCGCAAACAGGGCCAGGTGCCAAACTGAGCAGAGGAAAGGAGGGGCAATGAATCATCACACATACGAATACCGAAAGTTTGTGCTGGCTGGCATCGCACTCATCGTTGTGCTCAGCTACATTGCACGGCTGGCCTATCTGCAGCTCAGCGACGGAGAGTACAAAACGCGAGCCGATAACAACGCATTCTTCAACAACATCATCTTTCCATCCCGAGGCGTCATCTACGACCGCAACGGCAAGCTGCTTGTCTATAACCAGCCTGCCTACGACATCATGGTGGTGATGAGAGAGGTGACAAACCTCGACACGCTCGACTTCTGCAACACCATCGGCATCACCCAGCAGCAGTTCGACGAGCGCATGCTCGCCATCAAGGACAAGAACAAAAACCCCGGCTATTCCACCTACACGCAGCAACTCTTCATGGCGCAGATGCCCCTGAGCGAGTTCAGCGTCTTCCAAGAGAAAATGTTTAGGTTCCACGGATTCTACGTGCGCGAGCGAACCATACGACGCTATGCCACCAACCATTGCGCCCACATTCTGGGCGATGTGGCTGAGGTGTCGAAGCAGGAAGTGGATAACAGCGACTACTACGCCCCCGGTGACTACATCGGCAAGCAAGGTGTGGAGCGAAGCTACGAAACCGAGCTGCGCGGCGTGAAGGGAGTGGAGGTGCTGCTGCGCGATGCACGCGGGCGAATTCAGGGCCATTACAAGAACGGCGAGCTCGACCGCAAACCAGTGCCCGGCAAAAACCTCACACTCAGCATCGACGCCAAGGTGCAAGCCCTGGGCGAACGGCTGATGGAGGGCAAGATGGGAGCCATCGTAGCCATCGAACCCAAAACGGGTGAAATCCTCTGCATGGTCAGCTCGCCCAGCTATGACCCCCACCGGATGGAGGGCAAGCAGCGCAGCACACAAATGCTGGAAATGCAGCGCGACCCGATGAAGCCGATGATTAACCGTGCCATCTCAGGCACTTATCCCCCCGGCTCCACCTTCAAAACATCGCAAGGGCTCACTTTCTTGCAGGAAGGCATCATCGACTCCACCACAGCCTACTCGTGCAGCCACGGATTCCGATTCAGAGGCATGAAGGTGGGCTGTCACGGTCACGGCTCACCCCTGCCGCTCATTCCCGCCATCGCCACTTCGTGCAACGGCTACTTCTGCTGGGGGCTTTATCACATGCTCAGCAACCGCTCGAAATACAAGACCATACAGGAGGCCATGACCACTTGGAAAGACTACATGGTGTCGATGGGTTTTGGCTACAAGCTTGGCGTAGATTTGCCAGGTGAAGCACGAGGCATGATACCCAATGCCGACTACTACGATCGTCGCTTGGGCCGATGGAATCCGCTGGGAGTCATCTCCATCGCCATCGGGCAAGGCGAAGTGACACTCACCCCCCTGCAGATAGCCAACCTCGGAGCCACCATCGCCAACCGCGGCTACTACATCACTCCCCACATCGTCAAGGCTGTGGAGGGAGGCGAAATAGCCGACTCGCTGACAAAGAAGCACTACACCAAAGTGGATAAACGATACTACGAAATGGTGGCCAAAGGCATGCGCAAAGCGGTGCTGGGAGGCACATGCCGAAGTGCTAACAGCAGCCAATATGCCGTGTGCGGCAAAACGGGCACGGCGCAAAACCGCGGCAAGGACCACTCGGCCTTCATGGGTTTCGCACCGATGGACGACCCCCAAATAGCTGTTGCCGTGTATGTGGAAAACGGTGGCTTCGGAGCCACCTACGGTGTGCCCATCGGTGCCCTCATCATGGAGCAATACATCAAAGGCGAACTGTCAAAAGCAAGCGAGGCCAAAGCCGCTATGTTCCAAGCCCGCCACATCGACTACGGCACCCGCGAGCGTTAAAGGCAAAACAAAAATACAAAAAATGACAGAACAAAATACAAGCAGTAAAGGCATCTTCCTCAGCATTGACTGGATCACCATCCTCCTCTACATCATCCTGATAGTGTGGGGATGGTTCAGCGTGTGCGGAGCCTGCTACGACTTCAACAACCCCGACCTTTTCAGCTGGGAAACCAATTCGGGCAAGCAAATCGTATGGGGCGGTACATCGCTGGTGCTGGCGGCTGTCATCATGCTCATCGAGCGGCGACTGTTCGACTCGGCCGCCTACGTCATCTACGCAGCCATGATGCTGCTCCTGCTGGTGACCATCGTCATCGCGCCCGAAACGAAAGGTTCGCGCTCCTGGCTGCCCATCACCGAATCGGTCAAGATACAGCCAGCCGAGTTCGCCAAGTTTGCCGTTGCGTTGGCTTTGGGCAAATGGATGGACCGCTACGGCTTCAACATCAAAAAAAGCAAAGACATCGGCGTCGCCATCGCCCTCATCTTCTTTCCCATGCTGCTCATCGTGGCACAAAAGGAAACGGGTTCGGCCCTTGTCTATTTTGCCTTTTTTCTCATGCTCTACCGCGAAGGAATGACAGGCTCCCTGCTCTTCACAGGCTTTGCTTGCGTGGTCTATTTTGTGGTGGGGCTCAAATTCCAGAACGACTTCATCACCTACATGCCCGTGTCGATAGGAGAGTTCACGGTGCTGCTGCTCGCCATGACTTTCACCATCAGCATGGTGTGGATATATTGCCATGACCTGCTCACCGTGAACATTCTGGCCACTATCTGCTATGGCTCCACCGTCATAGCCCTGCTCTTCTCGCTCTTCGCCATCCCCTTCGATGTGTGCTACGTGATGCTGGGCGCTTGCATCCTCATGATTCTCGTCATCATCCTGATGGCTTTCTACCGACACATCTACAAATACGCCCTCATTGCCCTCTTCGCCATCCTCTCCACCTCGCTCTACTACATGAGCAGCAAAGTCATCGCCCACATGGCCGACCATCAGCGCACACGCATCGAGGTGCTCCTGGGCATCACCGACGACCCTCGCGGAGCTGGCTACAACGTGAACCAGGCTAAGATAGCTATCGGCTCAGGAGGACTGTGGGGCAAGGGATTCCTCAACGGCACTCAAACGAAACTGAAATACGTGCCTGAGCAGCACACCGACTTCATCTTCTGCACCGTGGGCGAAGAAGAAGGCTTTGTGGGAGCGGCTGGCGTGCTCATCGTCTATCTTCTCTTCATTTGGAGGCTCATCGTCATGGCGGAACGGCAAATCGACACCATGTCGAGGGTGTATGGCTACAGCGTGCTCTGCATCTTCCTCTTCCACCTCTTCATCAACGTGGGCATGGTGCTCGGGCTCACACCCGTTATC
The DNA here is from genome assembly GCA_902789725.1 of uncultured Bacteroidales bacterium. Classification (GTDB taxonomy): domain Bacteria; phylum Bacteroidota; class Bacteroidia; order Bacteroidales; family Bacteroidaceae; genus Minthosoma. Next base: position 18,105 of record CADAPC010000005.1, on the reverse strand, counting down.
GGCATCCCCCTACCCTTCTTCTCCTACGGAGGTTCATCCTTGTGGGGCTTCACCCTGCTCCTGTTCATCTTCCTGCGCTTGGATGCTGAGCGAAATCTGAAACAGAAATAATGAGAGCGGACATCCCATTCTCCCCCCGCAACCTTTTCAGAAAAAAATCCCAATATTGGGACATAATAATCATAATAAAAAATCAAACAAAAATGATGAAAAAAACAAGCTTCAAGAAGCAGGAAGCCATCGTGTGGCACCACTTTACTCGCCACGGCGATGCCATCTTCCTCAGTTTGAAAAAAGAAATCAACATCGGGGTACTCAGCGTAGCCACTCTTGCTGTTGCATGCCCCGAATCGGCTGCAGCACAGATGGCTATGGGTCACAGCCAGCAACCCGCTGAGGACACACCCATCTACGAACAGGCGGAGGCTCAACCCAACGAGAACACGCCCGTGCTTGAATTGCAGCTTGCTGCCGCCGAGGTGACAGCCACACGCGCACCTCTCCCTGCCGACAAAGCCGTTCGGCTGGTGCAAGTCATTAGCCGCCAGGACATTGAGGCATCCAGCGCCAACTCCGTCAACGACCTGCTCAAACTCGCAGCAGGTGTGGATGTGCGACAACGAGGAGGATTCGGCATCCAAACCGACATAGGGGTGAACGGAGGCACTGAGGACCAGCTCACCGTTTTGCTCAACGGCATCAACATCTCCAATCCACACACTGGCCACCTGACCGTTGATCTTCCCCTCAGCGTTGACGACATCGAGCGCATCGAAGTGATTGAGGGAGGTGCCAGCCGAGTGTATGGCAGCCAAGCATTTGCCGGAGCCATCAACATCGTCACCCGCACCGAAAGCAACAGCCAGTTTGGCGCACACCTCCAAGGGGGCTCGTACGGTACATTCGGAGCCAACGGGCACTTCACGCTCAAGACGGGCAACTTCAACAACCGCCTCAGCGGAGGCTACCAACGCAGCGACGGAGGCACCCTGAACGATGATTTCAACAAGGGTCAAGCCTATTGGAACGCAAAATACCGAAGCAAGCTGTTCGATGCCACGCTGCAAGCAGGACTCAGCACAATGAACTACGGAGCCAACACTTTCTACGGCACAGGCTCCAACTCGCAGTACGAACAAGACCGGCGCTACCTCATTGCCGCACAAGCTGAATATAAGGGCAAGGTGCATGTGCCCCTGCAGGTTTATTGGAACCGCTCGCTCGACCACTACGTTTGGTGGCGCAACCGCCCAAAGGACTATCAGAACTTTCACCAAACGAATGTCTATGGAGCCAACCTCAACGCCTACACCACGTGGGCACTCGGAAAAACAGCCGTGGGTGTTGAGCTGCGCCGCGAAAACATTCTCTCCACTCGGCTCGGCAAGGAAATTGCCCCTGAGGATCAGCACAAATACAAAGTACCTGGATGGGATGAGCATTACAAATACAAAGACGGACGCACGAACCTTGGCATCTACCTGGAACACAATTTCATCCTCGACCCCATCACCATTTCCATCGGAGCTTTGGCCAATCACAACACGGCTGTGAGCGGAGGCATGAAATTCTACCCGGGCATCGACATCTCGTGGCGAGCCGCCGAAGGCCTCAAACTCTTCGCATCGTTCAACCAAAGTTTACGCACCCCCACCTACACCGACCTCTACTACAACGGCCCTGGCATCTTGGGCAACAGCAAGCTGAAACCCGAAAAGAGCACCGATTGGCATCTTGGCATCAGCTTCGCCAACGCCTTCATCAGCACCCATCTGAAAGGTTTCTACCGCAAGGGAACCGACATGATTGACTGGATTAAGTATGAAGGCTCCACCGCTTACACTACAGCCAACAGCGACATCGACAACATAGGAGCAGAAGCTTTGGCCAGCATGAATTTCACACGTCTGCAAGGTGAAAAGTCCATTCTGCAACGCCTCACCCTCAGCTATTGCTACAACTACAAGCATCGAGTGAATGAGGAGCACGATGCCAACTACGTTTCGCGCATGACCTTCCTGCGCCACAAGTTCGTCGCCTCGCTCAATCACCGCATTTGGCAATCACTCTCTGCCCAGTGGGACTTCACGCTCAAGAATCGGGAAGGGCAGTTCGACAATGCCCAAACGGGACAGTCCCAAAGTTTCGGCACCTTTGCCACGCTCGACCTCAAGCTCCAATGGCAGCAGCCACACTACACCCTCTACGCTCAGGCCAACAACCTGACCAACCACAAATACTACGATTTCCCCAACGTTCAACAACCCGGCATCTGGTTCATGGCGGGCATGAAGATAAACGTGTCCGTTTTCACCCAAAGCGGAAAAAAGAGATGATGGGCAAGTGCACCTTCTCTGACTAAACGAGTGAGAAACATAAATGAAGAACAAATGCATTCGCCACGAGGCAGAGTGAAGGTCAATTTGTTCTATAAGAAAGAAAAGAATATCGGAAACGGTATTCTTTTCTTCTTTTCAGACAATATTTACTCGATTTTTTTGTATCTTTGCAACGAATTTTAATTGGCATATGAGGAAAGACTTACACATTATATTATATATAGGCATATTGCTCTTCGCCACTCCGCTGCAAATGAAGGCCGAGGGAGAGCAGTTCACCGTCGTGTTGGATGCTGGACACGGAGGCAAAGACCCCGGAGCCATTGGGTCCTCTGCTCGAAACCGAGAAAAGGACATCAATATGGACATCACACTCGAAGTGGGAAAACTGCTCAAAGCCAACAGCAAAGACGTGAAGGTGATCTACACAAGAAGCACCGACGTGTTTATCGAACTGGGACGCAGAGCCGAAATAGCAAACAAAGCCAAAGCCAACCTCTTCGTGAGCATCCACACCAATGCTCTGCCCAAGACAGCCCGCAAAGCCAGCGGCGTGCAAACCTACACCCTGAGCCTGCGAACTGCTTCAACGAATCTGGAAGTGGAAAAACGCGAAAACTCTGTCATCGCCCTCGAGGGAGAAGCCGCAAAGAAGTATGACTACTTCCCATCGGCCGAAAGCAACATTATGTTCGAACTCATGCAGGATCACGACATGAAGGAGAGTGTGGTGTTTGCCAAAACCGTGCAGAACGAAATGGTCAGAACCGCCGGACGCAACAACATGGGTGTGCACCAAGCTAATTTGGCCGTTTTGCGCCTCACCTATATGCCCAGCGTACTGCTCGAAGTGGGCTACATCTCCACCCCATCCGAAGAGCAATTCCTAATGTCGCAGAGCGGCAGACAGACACTGGCAAAAGCCATCTACAACGCTATCGTCACCTACAAGGCTCAACAAACAGGCAAGGAGTCTAAGCTGGAAAAAGTGACAACACCGCCTGACACAGCCACCCCTTCCAACTCCGCTCCTGACAACAACTCCACACCCTCAACACCCCAAGGGAAGAAAACCGTTTATAAGGTGCAGGTGCTGGCCGGCAACGTCAAGCTCAAAAGCAACGACAAGCAGTTCAAGGGGCTGAAATGTGAAATGCACCAGCAAAATGGCCGCTACACTTACACCTACGGCTCAGCCGCAACCCTCAACGAAGCCAAAAAGATAAGAAAATCCATCCTCAATAAATTTCCACAAGCTTTCATCGTAACTTTTGAAGAATAAAATGAAAATAAGCAAAGAAATCAAAATCGCCCTGGTGGCAGTATTCTCAGCCATCATCGTTTACGTAGGCATCATCTTTCTGAAAGGACTCAAGCTCTTCAACAACGAAGTGTCCTACTTTGTAGAAATTGCTGACGTGCAGGGAATGCCCACAGCATCCAACGTGCGAGCCAACGGATTGACCATCGGCACCGTGAAAGCCATCAACTTCAATGCGGCCAAACAAAACCTGACGGTGGAAATCACCATCGACCCTAAATTCCAGATTCCGCAGGGCACCAGCGTCTATATGACCAAAGAGATGCTGGGCAGCGCAATGATGAACCTGAAATTGGGACCCGACCCCACAGCCCTGCTACATCCGGGCGATACCATCAAGGGGAGTCCGATGGTTGATGTGATGAGCGCGGCAGGCAACATGATACCCCAAGTGGAAGCTCTGCTGCCCAAGGTGGATTCCATCCTGACCGCCATGAACAACTTGGCCAACAATCCTTCTATTGCTGCTTCCCTCCAAAACATGGAAGCCGTATCGGCCGAATTGAAAGTAACCACCAGCCAAATCAACGGACTCTTGGGCAAGGATGTGCCGCAACTCATCGCCAAAACCAACAACATCTGCAGCAATTTAGAGACCACCACCAATAGCCTCAACAGCATTGACCTGGCTGGAATGGCACACAAGGCCGACACCACGATCAGCAATGTGCAGGACATGACCTTCCGCATCAACACAGCCATGAGCAGCAAGGACAACTCGCTCGGAATGCTCATGAACGACAACTCCATTGCCCTCCATATCGACTCCACCATGATGAATTCATCACGCCTGTTGGAGGACTTCCGTCTTCACCCCAAACGTTATGTCCACTTCTCGCTTTTTGGCAGAAAAGATAAGCCTCAAGGAAAAGAATGAAAGATGGGAAATGTGCGCTATTTGAATTTAGTTCAAACAAGCGCACACCTTTCTGAGCAACATTCTCAACAATCAAAAATGGCTACAAAAACAAATAATTACAACTCCCTGAAAGCATGTGATGTGCAAATGTTTCACATGTGAAACAAGCACGCAAGCATTTCATTATCAACACAAAGAATAAAATCAACATCAGTCAAGACCGTCAAGAACTCCCCAAACGTAATTGATTGAAAAGAAGCAAATTTATAGCGACACCACAAAACAGCAGAAAAATAAAATTTGGCAGATTCAAAAAAAAAGCCGAACTTTGCACTCGTTAAGAATTACAGCATAGCACTTCCAAACTAATATGGTAGAAACGGAAACAAGTCCAAAACTTCTGTGGGCCAAATGCCTTGAAATTTTTCGAGACAACATCACCCCAGAGCAATTCGCTGCGTCGTTTGCCTTCGTCGAGCTGCATAGCTTCGAGAACGGCAAACTGATACTGAATGTACCCAGCGAATTTGTCAAGAAATTGTTGGAGGAGAACTTTCTGCCATTGATGGTTTCCACCTTCAAGCGAGTATTTGGCAGCAACATCAAGTCGCTATACTATAATGTAAAGGTGGTGGATGCACGCAAGGGTGGCGAAGTGAGGGAGAAAACAGAAATCACCTCCAAGGTGGTGAACGGTCCTGCACGCGACGATGCACGCAAGACACCCGACGATGTCACAGCCCCCCAAGTGCAAGACCTCGATTCGCAGCTCCATTCCCACTACCGTTTCGAAAACTACATTGAGGGCGAAAGCAACCGCTTGGCACGCTCTGTAGGCGAAAGCATCGCCAACAATCCAGCCAAGACCTTCAACCCCTTCTTCGTTTACGGTCCATCAGGATGCGGAAAAACCCACCTCATCAATGCCATTGGCCTACGCATCAAGGAACTGCACCCACACATGCGCGTGCTCTACTTGTCTTCCCACCTCTTCACCGTCCAATACACCGATGCTGTTAGACAGAACAAGGTGAACGACTTTATCCGTTTCTATCAAACCATCGACACGCTGATTCTCGACGATGTGCAAGAACTTTCGGGCAAAACCCAAACGCAGAACACGTTCTTCCACATTTTCAACCATCTGCACATCAACGGCAAGCAAATCATCCTCTCAGCCGACCGCCCCCCCATCGCTATTCAAGGGTTGGAAGACCGTTTGCTCACACGTTTCAAGTGGGGTATGCAAGCGGAAATTGAAAAACCCACCCAGCATCTTCGCTACGACATCCTCGCAGCCAAAGTGGAGGACGAAGGCCTGAACATTCCCACCAATGTGCTGAAGTTCATCGCCGAAAACGTGGACGACAGCGTGCGTGACCTTGAAGGCATCATCAATTCACTCATGGCCTACTCCGTTGTGTACAACTGCAACATCAACATGGAGCTGGTGCAGAAAATCATGCCACGCTTTGTAGAAGGAAAGGAAAGTCCACTCACCATCGATGAAATCAAGGAGGAAGTATGCGAATTTTTCAGCTTGAAAGTGAGCGACATCAACTCTCGCACACGCACACAAAAAATCGCCTACGCTCGACAAGTGGCCATGTACCTCTCCGATGCCTTGACCGACAAGTCGCATGTGCAAATCGGCTTACACATCGGCAACCGAAATCACGCTACAGTCATCCATGCCATTAAGCAAATCAAAGACCAAATGGATGTGGATGAAAACACCCGTCAAGACATCACAGAGCTGACAGCCAGATTAAAACGATAAACATATACCTAACCAATACCTATTCCTAACTATTTTTTTACCTTTCATTTAAATTACCTTCATTAAAAAGGGAGGAGGCTTCAAACTCAAGCCTTCTCCCACATTGTTTATGCACAATGCAAATCCACTTCTCTGAATACGCATCACAAACAGCCCTCTTGCGCTTTCACGTTACAAAGTGCACGCATCACAAGAACCCCTGATGCTTCAGCGCTTCTATAATCCCCTTCGACATAGCCTCATTATCCTTTTTCGTGTAGCGGCAATCCGTAAACACTTGAGCCAGATTCTCTTTCTTATTCAGCTCCACAAACTTACGGTTCTCTTCCAACTGCTCCTTAACGTAATAAATAATGTCCAACTGGTTGGGTGTATAGTCCTGATACGTCTCCGCATGCGCATAAGCCTGAAAAGGCAAACGATCTGTCTGCTCAGGACACTCGGCTGGCACCCCCACCGTGATGGTGGCAACAGGAAACGTCAGACGAGGCAACTTCATCAAGTCGATGATGCCCTGCGGATTATATAGCGTCGTGCCCAGGTAGCAAGTGCCTAACCCTGCCTCCTCGGCCAAAGTGCAAAAAGCTTGCACATAAAGGAGCGTGTCGCTCGCTGCATTCAGGAAGGAAAGGTAATTGTCATAGCCAGCATCGGCATGGCGAACTTCACACCACTTCGTGAATCGGTTGAAATCGGCGCAAAATGTCAACACCACAGGAGCGCCCTTCACCATCGGCTGCCCAAAATGCAGTGGCGAAAGCTTCTCCTTCATCTCTGCCGAGCGAGTAACCACTACGCTGTACAACTGCATGTTACCCATGGTGGCAGCACGCGAAGCCTGATAAAGCAACGACTCTAACTGCGCTGCCGAGATGTCCTCATCCTTATATTTGCGGATGGTACGTCTATTCGTAAATGATGACATAAGAATTTACAATTTGAGGTTTTACAATTTCTAATTATGCAAAGTTACGCATTTCCCCCCACATTTATTTTGTCATGTCGAAAAATCCTCGTATTTTTGTCCATACTTAACAATTCATTGCAACAAAAACACCATACATGTCATCTATACAGACTTTATCGACAGCCATTCTCAACATCCTCAACGACTTTGGGGAAGAGAAACTGAAAAAGGCACTCACATCCACGCCTGCTGAGGCTGAGGACAATGACGAGCGGAAAGAACTGCTTTCACTGCTCGACAACGAAATCTACTCCTTCCGTCCCCAGTTCGAAATCACAGAGAAACGCCCCACAAGCCTCGAGTGCGATGTGGTCAAGTTCCAGAACAAGAAAGAGAAATGGGTGGCCTTCGTGGGACTCCTCGACGGCTACCCCTACGAAATTTTTACAGGCGTGCTCGATGATGAAGACGGCATCGCTCTGCCCAAAACCGTAACTGGAGGCCACATCATCAAGCACACCGAGCCTGACGGAAGCAAACGCTATGACTTCACCTTCGTCAACCGCCGCGGATACAAAACAACCATCGAGGGACTCTCCGAACGGTTCAACAAAGAATACTGGAACTACGCCAAGCTCATCAGCGGCATACTGCGCTACAGAATGCCGTTGACCAACGTCATCAAGCTGGTCAGCTCTCTCCAGTTGGAAAACGAAAACATCAACACCTGGGCAAATGGTGTGGCGAGGGCATTGAAGAAATATACCTCGGAGGAGGCTGAGGACACACCCGACGAACAGAACCTCAAAGACGAAAACGGCTGTGCAGAATAAGATTATCCTCAAGGGACTTCGGCTCTATGCCTACCACGGAGCGATGCCGCAAGAGCGCACCATCGGTGCCTATTTCACCCTAGACGTTGAAATGGTGACCCATTTCCAAGCCGCCATTGAGAGCGACAACCTGAGCGACACAATCAACTATGCAAGCGTCTTCAGCACCATCAAGCGTGAAATGGCCACCCCTTCTCAACTGTTGGAACATGCGGCTGGACGCATCGCCAAAGCCCTCATGACCGAACACCCCACCATTGAGGCCGTCCAACTGCGCATGCTCAAGGAAAACCCACCCATGGGAGCCGAATGCCAAGGAGCCGGAGTGGAAATCACCCTCACGAAACAAGACCTAACCAAAACATAATCAAGCAACTCAAAATGAACAATCAACAAACAACAAAAATGACCAACTACCGTTGGATCATCTGTGCAATGCTCTTTCTGGCCACCACAGTCAACTACATGGACCGCCAGGTACTCTCACTCACATGGAAAGACTTTATCGCCATCGACTTCCACTGGAGCGACGCTGACTACGGATTTATCACAGCCGCCTTCTCCATCTTCTATGCATTCATCTCGCTCTTCGCTGGTAAGTTCATCGACTGGATGGGCACCAAGAAAGGTTACATTTGGGCCATCGTCATCTGGAGCATCGGAGCTTGCCTCCACGCTACCTGCGGCATTATCACCATGTCGCTCACAGGCATCGAAAACGAAGAAGCTCTCCGTGCTGTCAAGGCTGGCACCGACCTTGCCCTGCTCATCTCCACTTGCAGCGTGTGGCTCTTCTTGGCCTGCCGCATTGTGCTGGCCACTGGCGAAGCGGGCAACTTCCCTGCAGCCATCAAGGTGACAGCCGAGTACTTTCCAAAGAAGGATCGCGCCTTGGCCACCTCCATTTTCAATGCCGGAGCCTCTGTGGGAGCCTTAGCTGCCCCACTCACCATTCCCGTGCTGGCAGAGTCAATGGGTTGGGAAATGGCTTTCATCATCATTGGTGGCGTAGGATTCATCTGGGCCATCCTTTGGGCCGTGCTCTACAACCGCCCCACCGAAAGCACCCATGTCAACGCAGCTGAGCTGGCTTACATTCAGCAAGACAACAATGCCCCAGCCGATGAAGAAAAAGTCGCTACTACCCCCCCCATTCGCCAGCAAGCTGACGACAACCTACAGATTTCCTTCTTCAAGTGCTTCACCTACCGCCAAACCTGGGCATTCATCGTGGGCAAACTGCTCACCGACGGCGTGTGGTGGTTTTTCCTCTTCTGGGCACCTGCCTACTTCTCCGAACTGGGTTACAAATCCTCTGACCCCATGGGGCAAGCTCTCATCTTTGTGCTCTACCTCATCGTCACTATCGTAAGCATCGGCGGCGGCTATCTGCCCAAATACTTCGTCGAGAAGCGCGGCATGGAACCCTATGCCGGCCGCATGCTGGCCATGCTCATCTTTGCCTTCTTCCCCATCTTCGCCATGTTTGCCCAGCCGCTGGCCGACACCTCCGTGTGGTGGCCCTGCATCATCATCGGCTTGGCAGGTGCAGGCCATCAGTCCTGGTCGGCCAACCTCTACTCCACCATCGGCGACATGTTTCCCAAGTCAGCCATCGCATCCATCACAGGCATCGGCACCATGTTTGGCGGACTCTGCTCCTTCGCTATCAACTGGGGTAGCGGTCTTCTTTTCACTCATGCTGAAGCTCAGGGCGAGGCCTTCCAGTTCTTTGGTGTCACAGGCAAACCCGCTGGCTACATGATTGTCTTCTGCTACTGCGCCGTTGCCTACCTCATCGCTTGGGTGCTCATGAAGACACTGGTGCCAAAGTACAAGCCCATCACAAAGTAACACATCCATCATGCTCAAACTGAGCAAATAATCAAGTATTGCCCCAATCGAACCCCTCTGGACGGTTGGGGCTATTTTCTTACGTTTCAATTTGTATATTTCACGTATTATTTATAACTTTGCACAGCCAATAAACAACGAAGATATGTATGACCAAATACGGGAAGAGATCATTTATCTGATGGTTTACTCAGCGGTGACAGCATTGAATCTGGTTGCCTGCTGTTATCTGCTGTTCCGACGGGCCAACGCTATTGTTCCCAGCGTCACATCGCCAGTACGCCTGCGCCGGTGGACGGCAGCCTTCATGGGTGCATCCACCTTGAGCCACCTGTGGTTCATGCCCCTCATCTACCTCACGGATACCGAGGCTATCAAGACCACCTATTTTGTAGGCACACTACTCGACCTCCTGACGGTGTTCCCCTTGTCAATAGCCATTTTGTTCACCATGCTGCAAGACCGCCGACGCCCGCTCTGGCCCATCGCCGTGATGATGGCACCACTCGTAATAGGCATAACGGTGTGCATCGCTACGAGCAGCGATGCCTTTCTGCCGGTGATCTATACCTATTATCTGTTGATGATCGTCGGACTCGTCATATACTTCGTTCGCGCCACCCGACAATACGGACGCTGGCTGCGCGACAACTATGCCGACCTGGAGCATAAAGAAGTATGGCAGAGTTTAGTGGTACTGGCCATCATCCTGTCAGGATTCTGCCTGTACACGTTCGAGATTCATAATCTTTTCTTCAAATACGCCATGCAGTTCAATGGCATCATTCTGGTCAGCTTCCTCGTATGGAGGGTAGAGTCGCTCAGCGACCTGAGTATCAACAAGCCACAGTCCATAATCACAGAAAGGGAGGAACTCGCTGAAGACAAGATTGGACCATTGCTACAGCGGCACTGCATAGAGACCAGACTCTACCTACAGTACGACCTGTCCGTCCAACAGCTATGCAAGGCTATCGGTACCAACCGAAACTATCTTAGCCAATATTTCTCACGAAAGGGCATCACATACAATGCCTACATCAACGGCCTGCGCATCGACTATTTCATCAGCCGCTACCAGCAGGCTGTCGCTGACCGCCAACAGTTCACGCTCAAGCAACTGGCCCTGGATAGCGGTTTCCGCAACTACAGCACGTTCAGCAATGCCTTCAAACAACGCACGGGTAAGAGCGTGACGACGTGGATGCAAGATTATAGAGGGGAGAGGGCTGAGGGCTGATGGGAAAGGCGAGAAACTATAATTGAGTTATAAAATCTGCAAAAAATGTTATGAAATCAGCAGGAACTTCCATTCCCGCTCATTGAGGACATTGCCGTTTGGCTGATAATGCTTACTTTTGTACCACTTAATATTAACCAAAAGAAGCATTATGGAAAAAACATTTCGTATGAGTTTCATGAAGGCGATGCACATATTCATCGCTGTTGTGAGTGCAGTCATCGGCATGGGTATGCAAACCAGTTGCAAAGAGGATAGCAGTGCCGACCTTGTTGTCTATGGCAAGATTTTCACCGCCGAAGGCAATCAGATTGTAGAAGCCTTTGCAGTGAAGGACGGCAAGTATGTCTATGTAGGCGATAAGGCGGGAGCCAGGGCCTTCGTAGAAGAGGGCAAGACTGAGGTGATAGACTACAGCGACAAGGGTCTTGTGATGCCCAGTTGCGGCAATGGCCACGCACATTACACGCTGGGCTATGCCATCCAGTCAGTAGGAACGATTATCAGCTATGACGACAGTCCCGAAAAGTTCCTGAAGGAGATTGTTCCCGCTGCCGTCCAGAAAGCAAAAGACACTGGGGCCACGGCTATCTTTGGCCAAGGCTGGAACCTGATGACCTTCCAGAACAAGATGCCTACCCGTCACGACCTGGATGCCATCTGCAGCGACACACCCATCTACTTTGCCGATGAGGAGGGTCACAAAGGTCTGACAAACAGCATCATGCTGATCAAGGCCGGCATCCTGAGTGAAGACGGAAAGGTGCTGAAAAAGGAAATACGTGGTGGCGAGATTGGTTTCGGGACCGACGGCTTACCAAATGGTTTCCTGTCGGAGCAGGCCGGTACCTACGTGCGCTCTTTCTTAGACAACGAGAAACTCTTTTCCATTGACATAGCGAAGTCCACGATGAAGAGCGTGCAGGAGCATCTGCTGTCAGAGGGCTATACGATGTATATCGACGGCTACTCCACCTATTTCTTCAACGAAAACATATTCAAGGCCGCCCAACAGCTAGACAAAGCCGGTGACCTGCATATCGTCTTGGGGCTGACCACCGAGCTGGACAGCTGGATGGATATGGACAAAGTGCTGGCTAAGGCCGGCGATGCCAAGAAATACGCTTCCACCCGAGTAAAGCCCAACTGGCTCAAGATCTTCGTTGACGGCACGGTAGAGCCCGGCACCGGCTTCGTAGAGCCAGTCTATCCCGACGGGCACCAGGGCGTCGTGCTGTGGTCAGAGGAAGAACTGACCGACATCACGCGCAAAGCCAACGAGAAGGGAGTGACTGTACACACACACGTCATGGGCAACAAGGGTGTCAACCGCATCGTCAGTGCCTACATCAACGGAGGAAAGGACGAGATGCGCAATACACTGGTACACGTCCATCAGGTGATGCCCGACGACTATCAACGCATGGCAGACCATAATATCTACGTCACCGAAGGCATGCTCTGGCACCATTTCTCCAACGACAAGCAGGAGCTGCTGAAGGCTGGCTATGTGCCCGTGGGCATGGAGACGAAGAGCTATCCTATGAAATCCTTCTTCGACCACGGTATCAACATGTCGTCACACTCTGACTTCCCCGCACTGAGCGGCAGTCCCGACGACCCCTTCGGCATCATGGAGGTGGCTGTGACGGGAATCTATTATCCTGAGCAGGCCAAGCCTTGGTGGACAGAAGAATGCCTCACCCGCGAGCAGGCCCTCACCGCCCTGACCATCAACGTGGCCAAACAGATGTTCATCGAGAATGAGCGTGGTAGTATCAAGGAGGGCAAGTACGCCGACTTCCTGCTGGTCACGAAAGACGTGCTGACCTGCCCCGAAACGGAAATCCACGAGGCCAAGCCCGCCGCTACTTACTTCGAAGGCAAGAAAGTCTTCGAAATGAAGAATCAAGAGTGAAGAGTGAAAAATTACGCTTTAAAAATTAAGAACAAGCATTATGAAAAGGATTTTATCGATTATCGCAGTGCTGAGCATTCTCTTTGGGACAGGGATGCTCGTTGGCTGCAAGAGCAATGACTGTGCCGACCTGGTGGTCTATGGCAAAATCTACACCGCCGAGGACAATCAGATTGTAGAAGCCTTTGCCGTGAAGGACGGGAAGTATGTCTATGTAGGCGACAAGGCCGGAGCCGAAGCCTTTGTAGAGGAAGGCAAGACCGAGGTGATAGACTACAGTGGCAAGGGCCTCGTAATGCCAGGCTGCGGCAATGGCCATGCCCACTATTCGCTGGGCTATGCCATCCAGACTGTGGGTACCGTGATGAGCCGCGAAACCGATGTTGACAAGTTCATCAAGGAGATAGTCCCCGCTGCCGTGAAGAAGGCAAAGGACAATGGGGCCAAGGTTATCTTTGGCAGCGGCTGGGAGATGATGAAGTTCCCCCGCGACCTGTGCTATCGCAAAATGCTGGATGAAGTCTGTAGCGACATCCCCATCTACTTTGCCGACGAAGAAGGTCACAAAGGCATTGCAAACACCATCCTGCTGAAGAAAGCAGGTCTCATCAACGAGGACGGCACGGCAGGCAAGACGGAGGTACGCGGTGGCGAGATTGTACTGGATGCCAACGGCATACCCACCGGCTACGTGAAGGAACAGGCAGGCACCTACGTGCGCTCATTCCTCGACAACGAATACCTGTTTTCCGTCGATGTGGCCAAGGCCAACATGGTAGGCATTCAGGAGCAACTGTTGTCGGAAGGCTACACGATGTATCAGGACGGCTACTCCTCCTATTTCTTCAACGACAATTTCTACAAGGCCGCCCAGCAGATGGACCAGGCCGGCGACATGCACTTCGTGCTGGGTACAGCTTGGGAACTGGACAGCTGGATGGACGTAGCCCAAACCTTGGAGAAGGCTGCTGCCACGAAGAAATACGAGTCAGCGCACATCCGCACCAACTGGCTCAAGATGTTCATAGACGGCACCGTGGAGAGTGGCACCGGATTTGTCGAGCCGCTCTATCCCGGCGAAAAGCAGGGCATCCCCAACTGGTCGGAAGAGGAGCTGACCGACATCACCCGCAAAGCCAACGAAAAGGGCATCACCATGCACGTACATGTAATGGGAAACAAAGGTGTTGAGCGCATTGTCAATGCCTACGTCAACGCTGGCAAAAAAGAGATGCGCAACACATTGGTACACGTGTATGGTGTCAACGAGGCTGACTACAAGCGCATGGCAGACAACAACATCTACGTCACCTCAGGCATGCTGTGGCATCATGCCGACAATGAGCTGCAGGAAGAACTGATGCGCATACTCCCAGAGGGCATGAAGGACAAGGGCTACCCGATGAAGTCATTCTTCGACTACGGCATCAACGTGTCGTCACACTCCGACTTCCCCGCCCTTTGCGGTGCTCCCGACGACCCCTTCGGTATTATGGAGATAGTACTTACGGGTGTCTATCACGAAGAAAACGGGAAGCCATGGTGGACGGAAGAATGCCTCACCCGTGAGCAGGCCCTCACCGCCCTGACCATCAACGTCGCCAGGCAGATGTTTCTGGAGAACGAACGTAGCAGTGTGAAGGAAGGCAAGTATGCCGACTTCCTGCTCGTCAACAAGGACGTGCTGACCTGTCCTGTGAAGGAGATCCACGAGGCCAAGCCAGCCGCCACCTACTTCGAAGGCAAGAAGGTATTCCCGATGTAGCAATCCCCTTTTGTGTGTCAACAGTTCATATGTTCTGTCAACCCGAATTCGGGATAAGCTCGATGTTCAAGCCATTAATGCCGCTTCTCTATTTTGCAAGAGACTTTAGGTATGTTCTAAAAATTAGCTTTCAATTGTTTTTAGTTGGCTATGGCCCAAGGGATTAAGCCCAAAGATGCCCAAAAGCAACAAAAACAATGGAAGATAATCATCTCAGATTTAGTAATTATTAGAACATACCTTAAACGTAGATGAAACAGACTTTCTTCTCAAAAGCTGAAATATTTGGTCAGGAAATAGGTCCTCTCCCAATCAACGATCTTTCTCTGTGATTCCTTTTCTGGGTGGATGTTGAATTCGTCGAGAACCATCACCTGCTTGTCCTTCAGGTCGTAGAGCGGCCACACCTTGGCCTTGCCGTCGGGAGACAGCTCCGCGGTGAGGGACGGATTGCCAGTCTTCGAGAATTGCACAAACATCTTACGTACTGTCTTCGAGAAGGTCTCGTCGAATGCACGGCCCGTATCGCCGTCCATATCCGGATGCTTGAACATAGCAGGAAGCGACACGCCATGTCCGCTCTTCATCAGCGGCAAAGACGATTCAACCGTGAAGTGGTAGGTGTACATCTTGCCGCCAGCCTTGGCCTGCTCCTCCGACATCCTGACGCATGGCGCATTGAACATAATCTGGCTGAACAGAC
Source organism: uncultured Bacteroidales bacterium (assembly GCA_902789725.1). Taxonomy (GTDB): domain Bacteria; phylum Bacteroidota; class Bacteroidia; order Bacteroidales; family Bacteroidaceae; genus Minthosoma. Next base: position 2,586 of record CADAPC010000005.1, on the reverse strand, counting down.
GTGTATATGGTTCATAACTCTCTCCTTGTATGCTGTTGAAAAAGCCATCAGCAAGCGCTCTTTCTTCGTCTGTCATCGGGGCATATTTCATGGCTTTTACTTCTGAGGCCCACTCGTTGAAAGGCTCAGGTCCACCCATTGTCACCATGAAGAAGTTCATCTCATCCTTGTTTACCCCCTGCAGGAAGTCGATATCCTTCACAGCACCGTTTGCAACAGCCTCCCACGGATTCAGAGGCAGTAAGTCGCCGTCTCTTTCGGGAGCCACGCGCAGCGGGAGCAAGGCAGAGGCTGTGCTCACGAGTTTATCGACATCTACCTTCTGCAGGTCGGCAACGGTCTTACAGCCTAAAGCCTCCATCAATTCATTTGTACAAGCGACCGCCTGCTCCTTAGACCTTGACAAGGCGGGTGTACCGCTCACGGCAATGACCCGCTTGAAATACTGTCTGGAGCCTTTGACCAATGACTGCGAGGTGACGCTTCCACCGCCAGCCGATTCACCCCAAAGGGTCACGTTATCGGGGTCGCCACCAAAGCCAGCTATGTTCTCATGCACCCACTTCAATGCCTTTTGCTGGTCCAGAAGTCCCAGGTTTTGTGCGTCAGGATAATCTTTGCCGTCTGGCAAGTGCGACAGATGCAAAAAGCCGAAGACCCCCAGTCTGTAAGCGACAGTAACGACGATGACATCTGGATTCTCCTCTACGAAATTGTGGAAGTCATATAGCGGATCGACCGTTCCACCATACTCATAGGCACCGCCATGAATCCATACGATGACAGGCTTTTTCTGATTTGCAGCATCATCCGACTTAAATACATTCAGGTACAGGCAGTCCTCGCCCTGAAAGTAGAGGGAAGAGATCTCGGCCTCGGGCTGCATGGCACTTTTCGCATTGTAGTAGGCCTCGAACACACCGTCGTCAGGAACAACGTCCTTTGGAGCTTTCCAGCGCAGATTGCCTACAGGTTGCTGACCGACATACGGAATACCCCTGAAGGCAATCACCTTCTCCGTCTTCTTGCCGACGAAGGTACCATTGATGCACTTGACGGCCAGCGATTTGTCATAGCGGCCGTCCGTAATCTTTTTGTTCTCGCCGTACCAGGATCTGACAATTTCCTTATACTTTTCCATCTCATTATCCGTCTCTATGGGGACGACCTTCTTTTCTTCAAAGTAAGCCGCTGTGGGCTTGGCCGTGTGAATCTCTGCCACTGGGCAAGTCAGCACATCCTTGTCAGTGAGCAGGAAGTCAGCACATTTGCCATCCTTCACGGCAAAGGCGGCTTCTACCACCTGATTGCCTCCGGAAGCGAATATCTTACCATACGCAACAAGGTCGGCACTGTTCCAGTTCTTGCATTCAGCAAGTAAACTCATTCCGAAAAAGACGCCCATCACGACGATAAACGTCAACGTCTTTATCCAACTTTTACAAATCGTTGCTTTCATAACCTATTTATTTTTTATATGCCGCAATCCTCGTGGCGACATTGTCCTTGATGTTATTGTAGTAAAACGTGTAGTCACCATTGTGGAAACTCTGAGGGCCAAAGAAGTCGGTCAAAGGAATGGGCTCAGACTTGGCGTTCGTCACCACCACGCCACGAGCGGTGTTCAACCGTGCGTCAGCGCCGATGTCTCCGATGCTGACAGTGCCGGCCTCTTCGTCTATGATGAGCGATCCCTTGTTTTCACTTGCCGACGCATAGGTATCGTCGAGTTTCCAGTTCAGCGGGTTGATGCTAATAGCATTCGGCATCACCACTACGTTCTTGGCGTTTTGTTCGATGTTCTGCCTGCCCTCGGTATTCCAGCTGACGATGACTCCTGTGTCGGCCTCGCCTGTCGCGAACTTCAAGTGTGGGTTCTCCTTCAGCCAGTCCTTCGTGACGGAAAAGCCAATCATGTACGAGGCGACCATACGCTTATAGTAGTCAGGGTGCTCCTTGAAGTAACTCTCCAGGACGAGGCTGTTGATGGCCGAACCTTGGCTGTGGCTTGCGATGATGAACGGACGTCCGTTGTTGTAGTTCTCAAAATAGTAGTCAAGCGCAGCGGTTATGTCCTCGTAGGGGGTGCCAACTAACGCAGCACGCACATCCCCTGTCTTGTCATAAGCACTTTTCATGGCCATTGCGCTGGCCTGTCGGTAGTATGGTATGAACAGGTTTGTGGACTCCTCGAATGCGCTCGCCATTATTATGTGGTCGTTCTTGGCACCTTCCACCATATCGGGATTGTCGAGCGGGGCATAATCAGGGGCGCCCTCGTCCGAACCCATGTACTCCGTCGGATAGATGAAGAACGTGTCGAATTCCTTGGCGATTTCTGGAATTTTGTCCCAACAGGACTCCTGGGAATAGTCGGGCGCACCAGCATCTCTATGATTACTACTGCATGAATTCAGTAACGTTGTTGTACCGCAAATCAGGATGGCGGCAAGCATCATTTTTTTCATCTTTCTCATGATTGCATATATTAAGGTATGTTCTAAAAATTAGCTTTCAATTGTTTTTAGTTGATTTTGGAGTAGATTTGGGTGCAAGACCGCAGGGGCATAGCGAGCTATGGCCCAA
>CADAPC010000004.1 GCA_902789725.1 uncultured Bacteroidales bacterium | reverse complement strand
CGTTGTACCCGTAGGCAGGTTCAGACTGAATCTTCCGTCGGCATCCACGGCAGCACTTGCTTGTCTGAGGGCATCTCCAGTTCCCGATGTGTACTTCAATACATAGCGGACATGTACACTTTCCGTTATCTGCTGGTTGTTTCCTATAATCTGTCCGCTTAACACCGCAGGTTCCTTCGAATACTGAAACGCAGGCAGATGCTTTTGCGCCAGTCCCGTCACTGCGACGAGGGCGAGGAGGACGGTGATGATGGTTTTCTTGTTCATTTTGTTTTGTTTTATTTGTTGTCGGGAAATATCTCTTCGAGTTTCGCTTCCAATTCGTCCATGCTTAGACCACGGGCGAGGATGGTGCCGTCGGGGGCGAAGAGTATAGTTTCAGGGATGGTAACGAAACCGTATGCCTTTGCAACTTTGTCTTGGGTGTTGAGCAGTTGTGGGTTAAAGACAACGGCATGTATTCACCAGGTCACCACCTCTGACTCGCCGAAAGAATCATAACCGCTTATAAGGACTTTGTCGCCCGTGTTGAGGCCACTGAGCACTTCGTAATACGCTGTGTTCTGACGCCCTAATTTGATGGGGACGCGATGCGCAGAGTGCCCTGCGGCATCGACCTTCATAATCCATTGGCCACTCGTTTGTGCATAGAAATTTCCTCGGGGGATGATAACTCGCTGTTCTGGCTTGCCAAGTTCGATTTGCAAACGAAGGGTCTGACCTAAGCGGAGTGAAGCCCTATCCACTCCCAAAGGTTTTAACTCCACGGCAAAAGTGTGCTCCTGCACTTGAGGCGTGGTGCGGCTGACTTGAAGGGGGAGCATGCGCCCCTTCAACATGGAGGTGGCAGGTAGGCCCGACTGTACACGGTCGATATAGTATTCATTCAAGCGAGCCGTCACCTTAAAGTCTGTCAGCACGCCTATTTCACCCACCTGTTCCCCAGCAGCCACCTGTCCACCAATGACGGCGTTGAGGTTGCTGATCTGTCCGTCGGTAGGAGCCAGAATGACAAGGGCGTCGCGACGGCGGTTACTGTTTCCAAGCTTCTGTGCTTCCATTGCCATCTGTTGCTGAATAAGCTGACGGTTAATTACGTTCAGCACGGAATCCTGATGCAGGCTCTCGATGTTCAGCAGTGTGCGCCGGCGGTTATATTCATATTCGTCTTTTGCCACCTTCAGTTGCGCCTTGCTTTTCACACCCATGCGAGCCTCTTCCTCAGCCAACTCATAGTCCTGTTCCATCTTCTTCAGTTCGAAGTCTGCCTGCAGGGCTTGACTGCGCAGGGTGATGCTTTTCTGCTGCATCTCGATGAGTTGCTGTCGGTGCTGCATCTGTTGCAGGTCATAGCTCTGCCGTTCTGCCGCCATCTCCTCCAATACTTTCGGGTTTGACAGGACAAGTATGGTATCGCCACGTCTCAACACATCACCATTTTGGCAGCAGATACGCTCCACCGTACCACCTTCTGTAGCGTTCACCCGCATACTTGTTGCCGGAGCAACCATGCCGCTTACATCAATATACTCCAGAAACTCTCCCTCTGTGACAGTTGCTATCTGCTCATCGGCAATGTCAACCTTCAGTGTTCGAGGTCCTAATTGCAAAACTAGTGCATAAACCAATAGAGCGACCAACATGGCACCGCTCAGCAAATACATACGGTATCTTACATACCACGGTTTTTTCGGTATCTTTATATCCATCCCTTTTATTGTTTCAACGTCAGACTTCTTAATCCATAAAACAAGCTCCAATAAGTTTGCAGCGCACTGATGAAGGCTCTTTGAGCATTATCCTTCTCGTTGATGCTCGTATTGAACTCCAGCAGCGTAGTACGCCCTTGCATGTACAGCCATCGCGCCACCTCGTAGCGTCGAAGTGCAGTTTCCCTTGTTCTATATGCAATCTTTACACGATAGGCCTGAAGGTTGTATTGCCTCACCATCTTCAGCACGTTCAGCCGGAAGTCCTGCAACGCCTGCTCGCTCTGTATCTGTGTCAGTTCTAATCGTGACTTCGCCACACGCACCTCTCCCTTTCCGCGTCCCCAATCCAAGAGTGGCAACGACAGCGTCAGGCTCACATATTCCTGTTCCAAAGGTCGGGTGTAAGCCTCTTTCAGTGTCGAGCCTTTCTGCGAAAGACCGAATTGCACATACAGGTCTGCTTTCAGCCCGCGGTTGGCTTTTGCCGATGACAGCGCGCTCTCGCTCTCCACAACGTTCAGCCGCAGTTGCTCAGGGTCGGGATTGTTCGCCAAAGCTAAAGCCAACGCCTCGTCGGCATCCACCACGTTGTGGTTGATTAACGTGTCGGGCTCCACCTCTAAGGCCACTTGCGCCTTGATGCCAAGGTAGGAGTGCAGCGTCTGCATAGCATCCTCCACCTCTGCTTCGGCATTCAGGCAGTTTGTCTCTTCGGTCAGTTTACCCACCTCCAACTGCAGCATCTCGTTCTCCGTGATGCTTCCGCGCTCATAGCGGCGACGGGCATAGCGTAGCAATGTGTCGCTGACTGCATAGTTCTGTCGCGCAATAGCTAAGTTCGTCTGCGCAGAGGCAAGCATAAAGAAATAAGTGCTCGTGCGCGAGGCCACTAACTCCATTGTCTCACGATACTGCTTCAGAGCAATGCTGTGACGCAGCGGTTCCGTACGCCGTGCCCACCGCAGGCTGTTATGCCCGAAGAGGTTCTGCTGATAACCAATAGAAAAAGGTACACTGCTATAACCGTGCGTGCGCTGTTCGAACTCGTCGAGTCGCTGTAGGTTGTTGCGCAGGAACAGCGTGCCGCCGGTTAATGTAACATGCTGAGATACACTCAGCGACAGGTCGGTATTCAGTTGATTCTGCCGCACGAAGACGTTGGTACCGTCGGGCTGGGTGATGCTGTTTAATTGCCGGTTCAGCGAAGGCGAGCTGCTCAGCGCCACTGAGGGCAAGTAGTTGGCTTTATAATAGCGGAAACTCCACTCCGCAGCCTCCAGCGAGTGCTTTGCCGCCAGCGCGTCGCTTGACTGCTGTTGCGCTAATGCAATGGCATCGCTGAGTGTCAGCCGCAAACTGTCGGATGGCAGTCCGGCGCAGGCTTCTGCCCTTATGGTTGCAAACAGCAATATGAACAGCCACCTTCTCATATACCTATAATTCTACCTCTGTGACTACCTGCCCGTCTGAAAGGTTGACGATGCGCTGGGCATAGGAGGCATCGCGCTGTGAGTGGGTCACCATGACGATGGTGGCTCCCTCGTCGTGGAGCTGGCTGAGCAGCTCCATCACCTCGCGGCCGTTCTTCGAGTCGAGGTTGCCCGTCGGCTCGTCGGCGAGGATGATTCTCGGGCGTGCGACGACGGCACGGGCGATGGCCACACGCTGCTGCTGACCGCCTGAAAGCTGGCGGGGGAAGTGCTTGGCACGATGGCTGATGTCCATCCGCTGCATAGCTTCCTCTACACGCTTGTGACGCTCAGCCTTCGGAAGACGCATATAGAGAAGGGGCAGTTCAATGTTCTCTTCCACGGTCAGGTCATCGATGAGGTTGAAGCTCTGGAAGACGAAGCCGATGAGCCCCTTGCGCAGCTGGTCGCGCTGCGGCTCAGTGAGGTGGCTCACGTCCTGTCCGCCCAGCAGGTACTGCCCTCCCGTGGGGGCATCAAGCAGTCCGAGAATGTTGAGCAGTGTCGATTTGCCGCAGCCGCTGGGTCCCATGATGGCGACAAACTCACCGTCGTTGATGTCGATGTTCACGCCACTGAGGGCAATGGTGCGCACCTCTTCCGTCTGGAAGGCACGCTCGAGATTGAGTGTCTTAATCATATTATTGCAAACTGAAAGTTTAATTCATGTAATTCGTTGTTTAGTTCTCTTTGAGCACTTGATAGGGCTTGATTCTTGTGGCCTTCCACACCTGATACCACAGCGTGAGGGCGCAGAGGATGAGGATGAGGACGATACTTAGTAGCGGAATCCACCAGGCAAAGGAGGTACGTATGGTGTATGAGGCCATCAGGTGGTGGATGACGAGCAGGCTGACGGGCAGCGAGGCTATGGCAGCCACCCCAAAGATGATGAGGTAGCGGCGCGAGAGCAGCAGGACGATGTCGCAGAACGTGGCTCCGTTCACCTTACGCAGGGCTATTTCGCGGAAGCGGCGGCGCACGTCGAACATCATCAGGCCCAGCACGCCGAGGCACGTCACGGCGATGGCCAGCAGCGAGAAGGTGACGAAGATGCGGGCCGTGCGCTGGTCCTCGCGGTAGAGTTCCTGTCGCTGGTCCTCCACCCACTGGTATCTCAGCTCGCTGGTGCCGAAGAGCTCCATCTCGAGGTCCTTCAGCTCGCGGATAATGTCGTCCTCGTGCCCTTCGGCCACGTCGAGCAGGTAGTTGCGCCCCTCCATCTGGCGGGCATCAAACCGAAAGTCTTTCTCCCACTTCTCGAACATGAGAATCAGCGGGCGCACCGGCTCTGACTGACGGCCCGTGTTGAAGTCGCGCACCACGCCGACAATGCGGTAGGGTGGATTGTCTTTCTCACGCGCAGCAGTCCAGAAGATGCGGTCGGCAAACTGCACGAGGTCGGTCTCGCGGTTCTTGATGCCTAATGCCTTGATGGCCGCCTCGTTGGCCACGCAGGCATAGTCCTCCATCGACAGGCTGTCGTCGGGCAGCACGCCCTCCACCAGTTGCAGGCCGAACATACGAGCCGCCCCGCCCGTTATATACAGCATGTCGATGCTGCTGCCGTCAGCAAGCCCAACGGGGAAACTGCCGTTGATGAAATCCTCATTCACGTCGATGCCTTTCAGGTAGGGCAATGCCTGTAGCCGCTGCTGCACGACTTCCGCCTGGCTTTTTTTCCTCTCTATCATGGCATAGAATTCATCCTGTGTCCATGACCCACGGTTCGATGGCGGATAGATGACGGCGTTGAGCAAGCCCTTGGTGCGGAAGCCTGGGTCGGCCGTCAGCATCACATGCAGCTGCCGCATAAAATAGATGCTGACCGTGAGCAGGGCGAGGGAGATGAAGAACTGGAGGCCCACCCCTACCCCCTCCCGAAGGGAGTGGAATGAATTCGTCGGTATGCTACTCGCTATCAGCGGCAATCCAAAGATAACAGCCAGCGTCAGCCCTACGTCAAACTTCCATTGAAACATCACCTTTATATTATAATAGGTGGCGAGCAGCGGCTCGGCCAGTTCTACTATCGTCCACACGCCAATCATGGTGAGCAAGGCCACGAGGAAGGTCTCTGCATAGAGCTGGGCGAAGACATCCCAGCGCGAGGCACCGAACAGGCGGCGCACGTGCAGCTCGTGGCGGCGGTGGGAGCGCATCACGGCGAAGAGGTTCACGAAGTTGAACAGGCCCACGCCAAGCAACAGCATGGCCACGAAGAGCAGCATCCACAGGTGGGCAGCCGACGCACTATGAACGGCACAGTCAAATTCCCCCCAATAGCCTTTGGTGAAATTCTTTTGCAGCTCCTGCGTATAGGGCTGTAGGCCATAGCGTATGGGCCTGTCCTCGAACATAGCTAACCGCTGTTCGGGCTGTCGCTTGTTGTAGTCGCTGACGCTGGCACCCTCGCTCAGTCGGACGACTCCGATGGCAATGCTGTTATGAGGGGCGTAGAAGTCCTCGTCGGCGAAGTCGGCAATGTCGAAGCGTATGCTCGACTTGGTGCTGGGCTGGCGGAACACGCCCACGACGGTGTTCACGTCGCCATCGCCCACGGTGATGGTCTTGCCCACGGCGCTCTCGCCGGGAAACAGCCGCGCCGCCAGCTCCTTGCTGACCATGCACTGGCCTTTGGCGCGCAGCTTCAGCGTGCCTTCCACTGCTTCTAATGGATAAACCTGCGCGAAGGCGCTGTCCACGCTGAGGGCTTGGGGATAGAACGTCTCGCCCTTCTCCGGTGTGACGGCATACATCTCGCGCAGGTGGATGTTCGTCCAGCACTCCACGTCGCTCTGATTCAAGACGGGCGAGACGAATTGCGACTCGTGGTTGGGGTCGAAGGTTTCCATGGGCCTCCAGTCGCCTTCCCCCTCAAGCTGTACGCAGCAGAGGAAGGTGCGGTCGAGGGCGGGCATGAAGTGGTCGATAGTCCACTCCTGGTAGAGGTAGCGGCTGATGATGACGGTGCCGCTGAGCGAGATGATGAGGCCGAGCAGCGACAGCGCCGTGTAGCCCTTCATGCGGGTGATGATACGGAATGCTTGTTTCATAATGACTTGATGATTGTTTACATCACTACATATCAACAATCGTGCCAGAACACGATGTGACTGGAAACCAAAAAGATATAAAAACAAAGCTTTGACGACACTGTGCGCATACGCTCAGAGGTGTGCGGAAAAGCACACGATGACAGGTTACAGCTTGATGATGAAGGTTGTGCCGCGGTCCTCCTCACTCTCCACACGGATGGAACCTCCGTGCTTGAGTATAATTTGGCGGCAGAGGCTGAGACCAATGCCTGTGCCGGCAGGTTTTGTGGTGAAGAAGGGAATGAAGGCATGTTCGAGGACATCGGGCGACATGCCACCTCCGTTGTCACGAATGCGAATTTCGCCATCACTGACAGAGACTTCCACCTTAGTGGCCCCGCTTTCGTAGGCATTCTTGACAAGATTGATAAGCACCTGCTCCAACTGGGAACAATCGGCTGTCAACAGTCCATCACCTTGAGTATGAATCTGCGGATAGAGTCCTGAAATGTGTTCAAGGAGTTGGCTGACAGGAAAATTCGTGAGTTCGGGAGCCTTGACGCGAGTAAGCTGACGGTAACTCTCCACAAAGTCGAGCAGAGAGTGGCAACGGCGATTGATGACAGCAAAAGCTTCGTTCGCGCCAGTTAAGGTTTCGCTGATGGAGATGATGGGCGTGAGGGAGTTCATGATTTCGTGAGTTAGCACACGGATGAGTTGCTGCCAAGCTTCCATCTCCTTCCGCTGCATCAGCGTCGAGACATCTTTCAAAGCGACAATGAGGCGACGCTGTCCATCCATTCGGAGCAGGACGGCGGAGAGCGCGCAGCCGTCCACCACTTCTGCATGTTCAGCAATGGCTTGAAGAATGTTGCTGGGGAGGGATGTGCCAGAGACAATGACACTTGCCGCATGGTTCATCCAGTCGATACGTCCATCGATGGAACAGACAAAGAGGGCGGTATCGACGTTCTCCGTCAGCTGCCGCAAATACTGCAACTGCCGTTCGGTATCGGTCTGCCGTGTGCGCAATTTCTCGTTCATCTTCTCTGCCTCGTGATAGGCATAGAGCAGACGCTCGACACGACCGTAAAGCGAGACACACAGCCACAGCAGGGCAATAGCCACAGCGATGGATGGCCAGACGAGGTGGGCCTGAACACTCACGCCCAACACTGTCATAAGAACCAAGAGACCTACGATGTATAGCAGATATGTTTTCATGATTTATTCAGTTTCCTATACAATGCAAACCTTGTGATTCCCAACAATTCAGCTGCACGAGTAACGTTACCTCCAGCTATCTGCATGGCCCGCTCGATGGCTTCCTGTTCCAGACGCTCTAAGTTTAACGTCTGCGCCTGTGACGTGCGGCGCACGGACTCTTTCAACACAAAGTCCTGAGCACAGAGAGCTGGAGCATTGGCCAACAACACGGCCCGCTCCACGGCATGCATGAGTTCACGCACGTTGCCAGGCCACGTATGGCGCAGCAATTTCTGTCGGGCATCGCGATTGAGCGTTTTGACCACCTTATTATATTTGCTCGCGTATGTATGGAGGAAATGCTCAGCTAACAGAATGATATCTTCGCCACGTTCACGCAGTGGGGGTATGGTAATCTCGATGGTGTTAATGCGGTAGAAGAGGTCTTCGCGAAAACGTCCTTCGGCCACCTCGGTATGGATGTCGGCATTCGTGGCACAAAGGAGACGCACGTCAATGGGTGTCACCAGGGTGCTGCCAAGGCGCGAGATTTCTCTTCGCTCCAAGGCCGCCAATAGTTTCGTCTGCAAGAGCAGCGGCAGGTTCCCTATCTCGTCGAGGAACAACGTGCCACCCGATGCCGTTTCCATGCGTCCGGCTTTCGACTTACGGGCATCAGTAAAAGCCCCCTTCTCATAACCGAAAAGTTCGCTCTCGAACAGCTGTTCAGGCACGCTGCCAAGGTCAATGCTGACAAAAGGTTTTGTGGCTCGCTTGGAGAGAGCGCACAACTGCCGGGCGATAACATCCTTGCCTGTGCCGTTTTCGCCGAGAATGAGTACGTTAGCATCGGTCGGTGCCACTTGTGCCACCGTCTGCAACACACGCTGCATGACAGGACTCTGGCCGATGATGGTGGGTGCCGCCGTTGCGCCGAAGGGCGATGCCGCCACCTCCATGCGCTGTTCCAGCAGTCGGCTCTTGTGGCGTTCGCGACTCAGCTCAATGCCAGCGAAGAGCGTGGCTAAAAGCTTGGAGTTGTTCCACGGTTTGGTGATAAAGTCTGTAGCTCCGCTCTTCAGTGCCCTCACCGCCTTATCGGCATCAGCGTATGCTGTCATGAGGATGACCACAGCCTGCGCATCGCGATGCAGAATATGCTCCAGCCACTCGAACCCCTCCTCACCACTGATGGCATCGCGTTTGAAGTTCATATCCAACAGCACTACGTCTGGATGTACCATATCATAGAATCGGTCTATTTGTTCGGGCTGTTTCGTCACACGGATATCCTCCACCAATGGCTTCAGCAACAAATTCAGCGCAAAGAGAATGTCTTCGTTATCGTCAATGGCGAGCACCTTACCTTTTTTTCCTTCCATCATTGCTTCGTTTTATGATTTTTCGGGGGCAAAGGTAAAGAAAAAAATCCACATAGGTTCGACTTTCCATAGCAAAAACACCTCTATCCTTCCCAACACCTCACTTTTGTGCGCATTCGCACGATTAAGTGCGATTACGCACACTCCCCTGCCAGCATTCCAACACACATGAAAAGCGGAGTGAAAAAATATGATGTTGCCGTATATCCTTGTCAGTACATCCAAGGGAAGTATTTCGGCCAGCATCCATGAACTCTATGCAGCAGAACCCCTTAATAGTTTAACTGCATCCACTCGACGATAAGAAGGAAAAAGGTCAGTGCTGACACCTCGTGATTGGTTACGCCAAGTTTCTTTGTCTGAGTTGAACTGTACTCGCCGACATATTCCTTAGTCCTGATTCCATGATTCTTGAGAAACTGGCTCATGGCATAGAAATTTTCCACCGGCACAACATCGTCCTTCGTGTCGTGGAAGAGCATCACATTCAAATCGCTACGAGGTGTCCATCCATGGGTGAGAGCATCTGCGCTGAAAAATTTCTTGCAAGAGGGAGCGTGTATTTCAGAAAAATCATGTATATTTGCATGTGGAATCCAGTTTGTCTGGAACATTATTAAGATGGAGACATCAAAAAAGAGGAACGCAATGAGGCAATTACACATTATAACTTACTTGGGAGTGCTGATGATGGTACTTTCGCTAACGGCTTGCAGCGGATGTGAGGGCAAGGAGGAAGGCGAGGTGCCCAAAATGGAGTCGGTGATTCTGTCGGGCATCAAGCAAAAGGCTGATTTAGTGACAACGGAGGTGAGAGTGAGAAAACTTGCCATCTACGATTCGAGCAAACACGAGAAGTTTGAGTTGAAAGACCCTTCCACTTGGAAATATGGTGAGCGGAAGTGCATAGTGCCTGTTGATGTAACCATCAAATACGGGTACGACTTGCGAGGCCTGACAACCGATGACGTGAAGCTGACGGATGATAGCACGGCTGTAGTGATTCTGCTGCCAGAAGCGAAAGTGATTGACTCGGGTTACGAAGCCAAGGTGGATGAGAAGTCGGTAGTGAGGATGTCGTCGGGATTAAGAGACAAAATCAGCCATGAGGAAGTGGATAGGCTGATGGAAAAGACCTATAGGGCTGTGATGGAAGAGGACTTTACGGAAATAGTGGGCAAGGACATTGAACACAATGCGCAAGTAGTGTTTGCATCGATAGTAAAAAGTCTGGGAATGGAAAATGTGGAGGTGATCGTGCACAGAAAGGAGGAATGGAGACAATGAACGGATGGATGAGAAACAAGCGCGTGTTGGCAGGAGTGGCAGCTGCGATTATTTTGGCTACGTTGGCAGTGACATTCATACAAAGATGCGGAAAGGACGAGCAAAAGGAGTTGCCGATGGAGCGCACAATGGCGAGCATAGAGGAAGTGCGCCCGCGAGGAGAAATTTATGTGTGCACAGCACTGATTGAGGACTACACCACGCTACAGAAAGTGGAGCACAACTTGTTTTGGACAAATGAAGAGCATTCGTGCGTGCAGACGTTGAGACAACGGTGCAGTTACAAGGTGGACCTTAACCGTGTGGAATATGAGACAAGTGACTCCACGAAGACGGTGTTTGTGAAGTTGCCCCCTATAGAGTATGTGGCAACGACACAAAGTAGTTCTTTCCTTTCGGACGATGCCAATTACTGGGCGGAGCATCTGCCTAACACGAACGAAATGAAGCGAAAGGTGGAAAGCCAAATCAGGAGGCGATTTGACACAGCTGAGAACCGAAGAAAGGCTGAACGATATGCCGAGGATGCTGTTAGTCAGGTGCTTAGCCAACTTGGATATGAGGTGGAATTTGTGAGGGTGTTGGAGAAAAAGAAAGAATGAAGAGATAAAGATAATGCACGAAATGAAGAGGCGGCCTTGGAGGTCGCCTCTTGTTAATGGAAAAGGTTTATCGAACCATCAGCTTGGTGGAGCGTGTTTTCCCACTCACTCTCCAAGTAATGATATACATCCCACGAGGGAAATCGGCCACAGAGCATTGTTCTGATGCCCTAAAGGTGCGAATATGCTGCCCATTGGAAGAGTAGATGTGGACGGCAAAGGTGAGAAGTTCAGGCTCTTCCGCTCCGAAGTGGAGAGTTTTGGTTTGTGAATTGTAACCAAGAGCATACTCCGCGGGTTCTACACTTGCAATAGCATCGGTGGAGGGGTCATCGGATGGGTTAGATGGGTCATCTGGATCTAATGGGTTATCGGGGTTATCTGGATTATCGGGGTTTTCTGGGTTATCTGGATTATCAGGGTTTTCTGGGTTATCTGGGTTATCTGGATTATCGGGGTTTTCTGGGTTATCTGGATTATCCGGATTATCCGGGTCAATGATTTCTTCGATTTCTTCGGTAGGGGTGAAGTACCACAGGCGGTTCTTGCTGGAACTGTTGCGAGAGTCGGTTGTATAACTGAGGATGGAGGTACCATTGGTTGAACCGCCCCCATTTTGGTTGGCCGTGTGGCCCGTGTATTTGTTGACCAAGTTATAGTAGCCTTCAGTGCCTTGAGGGACGATGCTCCACAATTGCCGATCGTCTTCAGCATTGGCAAGTGCTGTGTTCAGCTGAGTGCCAACATTGGTGGTGGGTGTAGAGACGCCAGCTGTAGGATCGTTGAGAGCCATTCCTCCATTGCGATTGACCAACATGAAATAATCCCCTACAGGAAGAATTTTCCACTGCTGCGAGTATTGACTTTCCGCAAGTTCCCACGAGCAAACAAAGTCGCCCGCATCACCTGTTTTATCGACAGTGTCAAACACTTTACCGTTATTTGCATTGGCTATAGTGTAATAATAATTGGCTGGCACGAAGGGAGGGGTTGGCTCCGCAACCTTTTTTTCGGCAAAAGCCGTCTGTAAGTATGGAATGTGCACGCCCAAGTATGCCTTCAGGTCACTGACATATTGATCGTAGGACGAAAAGAGGACTCTTTCGCGAAGCATCCTTGTGGAGATGCCCCATTTGTTGAAATTGAGTTCCTGCGACTCTTGCAACAACTCAGCAATAGAGTCGATTTGCTGATTGAGATAGTCTTCCAATCCAGCCTCAACCACTTCGGCATAGCGACGATTGACGAGTTTGCCAAACCAAGGGTCTTGCCACATGCGATTAATCCAATTTTTAGTGGCACCATAACCGTGGTCGGTCATGAGCTGATATTCTGTATTATTTCCCCCTCCACGATCAGTGCGGTTGTCATTATTATAAGCGATGTCATAATCCCACAGGGGACCCCAATAGAGCAAAGAATCCTGTTGGTCTTTATAGAAATAGGTGGAATAGTAGCCATCGACATTTCCACTCACCTCTGTGGCAATGAACCAGTTGACGAGCGAGGTAGAATCGACCCATGCTCGATAGCCATCAGTGGCATCGGCAAAATTGTCACCAGAGAGGACTTTCTCAAAATCCTTCATGTACTGACGGATATATTCGTTTTGAGCGTAATTGATGTCTTCATCGTCAGGGTAATGAATGCGAATGGGCACCTGATAGGTAGAAGTGGTGAAATAGTTTCCATCTCTGAATCCGTCAACCTCTAAAAGATACCCCCCAGTGATGTCGCTCTCTGGAGTCAATGGCAAATCCTGCTCTGTGATATTGACACGATGGGGACGGACATCAATCTTGTCGCTGATTTGATAATTGCCAATGAAAGTGCCGTTGAGGGTGACATCCACGAACTTATGAGCTGGATTGTTCTTCAAGCCCAAGTAATCGCCCATGAGCGAAGTGATGGCATTACGCATCAGGGAGTGGTCGGCAGCATTGGCCATCAACGTCCAGTTTTTCGCTTTGGCATACCCTTTGCCCAAAAACTTTTCTTTCTCATGGAACTTGATTCTGTAGGGTTTCTTTCTCAACCCCCAAGTGGAATTGCCACGCCCACGAATCTGCATGGAGTCGTACTGAGTCACCACATCTGCCTCATCTACATAATACATGGTGGCATACACATAGACCTCCTTGCTATTGATGGGAGCACGGTCGAAAGTTTCTATGTAAAGATGGGGAAGGTTTGACTTCCGCACGTATGTCTGAGCTTGCAGAAAAACACAAGCAAAGGACAGAAAAGAAAGAAAGATTGTAAATTTTCGCAACATAAATGGGTCAATTTTGATGCAAAGGTAGCAAATTCTTGAATAAGAAACGAAAAAAGAAGAAAAAATCATTGTCACTTTCACAAAAAGTCGTACCTTTGCAAGCCGATTTCTATCGAGAGGCCACAAAAAGGTCTCAGACTCTGTGTGGATAGCACTATCTCAACAAAGGGAGTGCGGTCCGTGAAACGCAGAAAACCCAAAGGATTAACTCTACGGAGCAAAGCCGATGGGCACAGTACGTCAGTCGAGTTCTTCGGAGCCGAGCTGGCAGCGAACACACATTATTAATTATTTAAAACCAAAAAGGTTAAAATGCAGTCAAACAGTTTTAAGACAAGCTACATCACCCCCGAAGCAGCAGACAAGAAGTGGGTGGTAGTGGATGCAGCAGGACAGACTCTTGGACGTTTTGCATCTAAAGTAGCAAAGGTACTTCGCGGAAAGTACAAACCCGTCTTCACACCCAACATGGATTGTGGCGACAACGTAATTGTTATCAATGCCAACCAAATCAAGGTTACTGGCGCAAAGGAGTCTCAGAAGATTTACATCACTTTCTCAGGCTATCCAAGCGGTCAGCACAAGGCAACTTATGCTGAAATGGTGAAGCGTCCAAACGGATATGAGAAAGTGCTCCGTCATGCAGTGAAGGGCATGCTCCCCAAGGGCATCCTTGGCAGCAAGCTTCTGAAGAACCTCTACATTTTTGAAGGCGCTGAGCACGACAAGGACGCTCAGAAGCCAGAAACACTTGATATTAACACCCTCAAATAAGAATAAGGTATATGGCAGTAGAATATATCAATGCAATCGGCCGTCGTAAGAGCGCCGTTGCTCGCGTGTACCTTACAGAAGGTACTGGTAAAATCACAATCAACAAGCGTGAACTTGCTGATTATTTCCCATCAGAACTCGTACAGTTCGTGGTGAAGCAGCCACTCAATCTCCTTGGTGTTGCTGAAAAGTATGACATCAAGGCAAACCTCGCTGGTGGCGGCTACACAGGCCAGAGTCAGGCTCTCCGCCTCGCTATCGCCCGTGCACTTGTGAAAATTAACGAAGAAGACAAGAAGGCA
Organism: uncultured Bacteroidales bacterium; assembly: GCA_902789725.1. GTDB lineage: Bacteria > Bacteroidota > Bacteroidia > Bacteroidales > Bacteroidaceae > Minthosoma. The sequence goes on along the minus strand of CADAPC010000004.1, from coordinate 104,253 downwards.
CTCCGTGCTGAAGGCTTCATCACACGTGATGCACGTGCTGTTGAACGTAAGAAGCCAGGCCAGCCAAAGGCTCGTCGCCGCTTCCAGTTCTCTAAGCGTTAAAAGTTTCATCCCGGCTCTTTCGGTTTCAATTGTCTTACTCATCTTATTGAAAGACCAATTATCAGAAGACAAATTATTGGAAGACAAGGGAGAACAAAGATAATCGTTTAGTATCTAAACTCGTAGGCTCTCTCGCAAAAAAAAGAGCGACCTACGGGTTGGTTAAAACCAAACATTAACTCAAAAAGAAAGTAAACAATTCAAAAAAATTATGGCAAGAACAGATTTTGATTCTCTTCTCGCAGCAGGTGCACACTTTGGTCACCTGAAGCGCAAGTGGAACCCCGCTATGGCTCCCTACATCTTCATGGAGCGCAATGGCATTCACATCATCGACCTTCACAAGACAGTTGCTAAGCTCGACCAGGCAGCAGATGCCCTCAAGCAGATTGCCAAGAGCGGCAAGCGCATCCTTTTTGTCGGCACAAAGAAGCAGGCACAGGAAATCATCGCAGAAAAGGCATCTTCAGTAAGCATGCCTTATGTGACTGAGCGTTGGCCAGGCGGCATGTTGACCAACTTCCCCACTATCCGCAAGGCTGTGAAGAAGATGGCTAACATCGACAAGCTTTTGAACGATGGTACATACGACAAGCTCTCAAAGCGTGAGAATCTCCAAATTCGTCGCAAGCGTGCTAAGTTGGAGAAGAACCTCGGTTCTATCGCCGACCTGACTCGTTTGCCCTCAGCCCTCTTTGTGGTTGACGTAATGAAGGAGCACATCGCAGTGAGCGAGGCAAACCGTTTGGGCATCCCCGTGTTTGCCATTGTTGATACAAACTCCGACCCACGCAACATTGACTTCGTGATTCCTGCAAACGACGATGCTACAAAGTCAATCGACTTGATTCTCGGCGTTGTGTGCGAGGCTATCAAGGAAGGTCTTGAGGAGCGCAAGGTGGAGAAGGCCGACCAGGAAGCTAACGCAGAGAAGAAGGAAGGCAAAGTTCCCACAGTAGAAGAGGCTGAAGAGGAAGCACCAGCAGAAGAAACTGAGGCTCCAGCAGCTGAATAATAAAAAACTTAATATTCAAATAAAATTATGGCAATTACTATACAGGAGATTAACGAACTCCGCAAAAAGACTCAGGCAGGCCTCATGGACTGCAAGAAAGCTCTCACAGAGGCCAACGGCGACATGGAGGCTGCAATGGAAATCCTTCGCAAGAAGGGGCAGCTTGTAGCCGCTAAGCGTTCTGACCGCGAGGCTGCTGAGGGTTGTGTACTTGCAAAAGTAGATGGCAACTATGGTGCAATGATTGCACTGAAGTGCGAAACCGATTTCGTGGCTAAGAATGCAGACTTCGTAGCCCTTGCAACAAAGATTATCGATGCTGTTGTGGCTAACAAGTGCAAGAGCATGGACGAGGTGAACGCTTTGACTATCGACGGTGAGAACATCAAGGATGCCATCACAAACCGTTCGGGTGTGACTGGCGAGAAGATGGAACTTGACGGATTCAACTATGTGGAAGGTGAGGACATTGTTGCTTACAACCACATGAACCAGAACTTCCTCTGCGCTCTTGTTGTGCTGAACAAGAAGGGTTTCGAAGAGGCTGGCAAGGGTGTAGCCATGCAGGTTGCCGCTATGTCGCCTGTAGCTCTTGACGAGGCTGGTGTGCCACAGGATGTGAAGGACACTGAGTTGCGCACCGCTGTTGAAAAGGCCAAGCAGAACCAGATTGGCAAGGCTGTAGAAAATGCGCTGAAGAAGGCTGGCATCAATCCTGCTCACGTAGATACAGAAGACCACATTGAGTCGAACACAGCAAAGGGCTGGTTGACAAAGGAAGAGGCCGACAAGGCTCGTGAAATCAAGGTAAGTGCAGCAAAGGACGCTGAGGCTAACCTGAAGCCACAAATGATTGAGAACATCGCCAAAGGTATGGTTGCTAAGTTCTACAAAGAGAACTGCTTGCTCGATCAAGCCTACATCGATGACAACAAGATTTCTGTGGCTCAGTACCTGAAGAGCATCGACAAGGAGCTTACAGTAACTGACTTCAAGCGTTTCACACTCCGCGCTGAGTAATCATAAGCAGATACACATATCTTAATAAAGAAGAAAGGAGAAGGCTCAACGGCTTTCTCCTTTCTTTTCATAGAAGAGGACTTTCAGCGTAAGTTTTTCTTGCAATTCACGCGCTGCTTGTAAATCTTGAATCGCCTTTGCAAGCGTGCAGCATTGGGCAATGTCGTTTTTCACTGATGTCGATAAGCCTGATGGGAGATAGGCTTCGTAATTGGGGTCAGCGAGAGGAATCTCCTTAAAGGTATAGTTCCGTTTCTTATCAATCGATACTAAAAGAAGCGCTCCCCCCTCTTCTACTTCCGGGAAAAACGAAAACTTAGCCTTACTTCCAGCATAAGAAGGCAAAACATAGCAACCAATGGTTTGGAACTTTTCTTGTTTCTCAAAAATAAACTGCTTTTGCAAATCAGCCAGTTCCAGTTCCTTAAAGGTGGTCACACTGTCAGCCTGCGCCAAATCCGCTCGTGCCCGAACAAGTTCCAGAGAATCGTTCTGTTTGATTTCGGCTTTGCGCTGTTCAACCAACGAAGGACGGTTTTCACAACTAAAAAGCAGAGGAAGAAGTGCTATGATATAAAGAAATCTTTTCATATTTCATTATTTTGGCAGTAAAGTTAGCACTTATTTTAGAAAATGTTAGGCTATCTGAACAACATTTTGTACTTTTGTCCTCGAAAAAGCTCAAATAAATTACTACTTATAACTTAACATTACCAAAATCATGAAAAAAAGTTTTTTTTTCTCAGCCATTGCATTGATGCTAATGGCATCGTGCAACGAAAAGAAAGCGGACGGATTGTCCAAGGAAGCTGAGACCGATAGCCTCGCCGCCGAGGTGCAGGCTGAAAGTGCGGAGATTGAAAGTGATAAGTATAATCTGAAAGCCATTGCCAAAGTGATTGAGGGAGCTGAAAGCGTCATGAATTTCAGCGAGGGCAGAGCCTCTGTGATTAACAAAGAGGGCAAATTGGGCGTCATCGACAAGAAGGGAAAGGTCATCATTCCGTTTGAGTATGACTATTCCGTATTCACCTATTCAGATGGCATCATGTGCTGCCACAAAAACAAGGAAGACACTTGGTACTACTTCGACCACGATGGAAAGCTACTCTTCGAAACACACGACGGCGGCCCGAGCCAATTTAGCGACGGATATGCTTGCAAATACTGTTCAGACGACGGCAAGTATTACTACATAGACAAAACAGGCAAGCCAGCCTTTGGAGGCAAAAAGTGGGAGTGGGCCGACACGTTCTCCGACGGAATGGCACTGGTGTATGAAGGCAACGGCTGGGGCTTTATCAACACAGAAGGAGAGCTGGTCATTCCCTGCAAGTATAGTTCAAGAGCAGAAGAGAACCCTGAAGGTTTCCACGATGGCCTTGCGCTCGTCGTAACGGATCCGGCAAGGGAGCGAGTTTCATTCATCGACAAGACGGGCAAGAAAGCTTTTGAAAGAGAGTTTTTGACAGCCTGTTCCTTCAGCGAAGGCCTTGCATCCATCTTCGATGAAGAGCAAGATCGCTGGGGATATATTGACAAAACGGGCAAGACCGTTATCACGCTGGACCGTGGTGTTGCCGGTCGCGACTTCAGCGAAGGCCTGGCCATGATACACCATTGGGGCACGCCCATTGGATACATCGACAAAACGGGCAAACTGGTCATTCAGTTGAAAGAGAACCTGTACAGGGATGCGCACCCCTTCCATGATGGTCGTGCCCGAGTGTGGAGAGGTGACCACGAAGGCTACATAGACCGAACAGGGAAAGAGGTGATTCCTTGCGAATATATTGCCTATGAAGACTTCCACGAAGGCATCGTGAAAATTCAGAAGGGCGACAAGCAAGGCTACATAGACTTGGAGGGGAACAGTACTCTCAATTATTAACCACTTTATTTCAACCACATTAATCAACCATCCTATCATCCTATCATCAGATATGAAAAAATATTTTCTTATGGCCATCGCCTTACTCGCAATGGCATGCAACAACAACCAGCCCTCCACATCAAACGAGGATGCAGACACCCAAGATTCCATAGCCACAAAAGCTGCGCCTTCTGCAGAAGAAACTCCGTCAGCACGCGCCAGCTACACCTTCCAGACCTCTTTCCAGAAAGACGAAGAAGGCCAAGTGAACGCAGTGGTACTTACCTGCCAGTCGGGCGAGAAAACGCAGCGCTTTGTGTGCGAACTCTTGTGGTCAAAGGACGAAGATTTGATGGGAGGAATGGAAGTGGAGGAACAAGACTTCAACTTCGACGGATTCCCTGATGTGCTGGTATGTTTAGGCGACTTCGGAGTGAACCCCAGCAACTTTCCCATGCTTTCCTACGCAGGCTTCGTGTGGAATAATGAAACCCAAAGCTTTGACCGGGTGGCAGAACTGGAGGACATCGTCAACGTTGAAATAGATGCCGACAACAAAACCATTGTCAGCAACTACAGCACGGTCGTAGGCGACACTTACCACGAAGTGTATGCCTGGAAGAACGGGAAACTGGATCAGATAGAAAGCACCAGCGACAGCTACCTAAGTGAAGAAGAGGAGGAAGAATAAAAGTTCCACTCCGATGGAAGAAGAAAAACAAACGACAACGGAACTGAGAGCTGATATCTGTACAAAAAAATGGGGGGTGTACGGCATACAAGCCCCATTTTTATATTTTTCTGTTTGACATTTTTTATTTTTTTTACATATAGACATTCCGTTTCGGTTTTTTTCTCTATATTTGCAACCAATTAAACATCAGTTTTAATTAGACCAACAACAAGGCCCCCATGAAAATTCTTTCTCACGAAGAAATTGTCAACAAGATAGACCATCCGTTTTTCCACCTCATTTCCGACACAGCAGAAGAACTGGGGTTGGATTGTTATGTAATAGGCGGATGGGTGCGCGACCTCTTTCTTGAACGCGCATCGAGCGACATAGACATCGTGGTGGTGGATCCCCAACGGCGCGTGGAACGTCCTGGCATAGCCATTGCCGAAGCGTTGAGCAAGAAACTGGGAAAGAAAGTACACATTGCCATTTTCAAGAATTTTGGCACCGCCCAACTGAAACACAGACAGTTGGAAATAGAATTCGTGGGAGCAAGAAAGGAAAGCTATGACCGCAACTCGCGCAAGCCTGTCACTGAAGACGGCACGCTGGAGGAAGATCAGAACCGTCGCGACTTCACCATCAACGCCATGGCCCTGTGCCTGAACAAGGACCGCTTTGGCGAGTTGGTCGATCCCTTCGATGGATTGGCCGATTTGGAAGATAAAACCATCGCCACTCCCCTCGACCCCGACATCACCTTCAGCGATGACCCCTTGCGCATGATGCGCTGCATACGGTTCGCCACTCAGCTGAACTTCCACATCGAGGAAGATACGTTCCAAGCCCTGAGCCGCAACAAGGAGCGCATCAGCATCATTTCGGCCGAACGCATTGCCGACGAGCTGAACAAAATCATCCTTTCCCCCATCCCTTCCAAAGGATTCATGGAATTAGAACAATGCGGCCTACTCCCTCTCATCTTCCCAGAGCTGGTGCAACTGCAAGGAGTAGAGACCAAGAACGGCAGAGGACACAAGGACAATTTCTACCACACGCTCGAAGTGCTGGACAACGTGGCGAAGGCGACAGCAGACTTTGGCAATCTTCCCCCCGGAAACGGCCAGTGGAATTCGCCCAAGGACCACGCTCTGTGGCTTCGTTGGGCAGCCATCCTGCACGACATAGGAAAGCCCAAGTCAAAACGATTCGACCCCCTGCAGGGATGGACCTTCCACAACCACAATGACATTGGCGAAAAGATGATTCCCGCCATCTTCCGGCGCATGAAACTGCCCATGAACGAAAAGATGAAGTTTGTGCAGAAGCTGGTGCAGCTCCACATGCGTCCCAGCGTCATCGCCGACGAGGAAGTGACCGACAGTGCCATTAGGAGACTACTCTTCGAAGCGGGCGACGACATTGACGACCTGATGATTCTCAGCACGGCCGACATCACATCGAAAAACGAGGTGAAGAAGAAGAAATTCCTCGACAATTTCATTGCCGTGCGCACCAAGCTGGTGGAGATTGAAGAGAAAGACCGCATACGCAACTTCCAGCCTCCCGTCAGCGGCGAGGAAATCATGATGATGTTCGGTCTGTCACCCAGCAAGGAAGTGGGCGTGCTGAAACAAGTCATCAAAGATGCCATCCTCGACGGGAAAATTCCCAACGAATACGAAGCGGCCAAGCAACTACTCATGGACGAAGCCGCAAAAATGGGACTGAAAACTACTAACTAATAAAACCAACAACATGAAAAGAATCTCAACACTCATCGCTGGCATTGCCCTGATGGCACAAACTGCCGCAGCGCAGACAAACACCGCCCAGCGACAGCAGGAAGTACTCTCGACCATTGAGAAAGTGAACGATTACTGGCAAAGCCACAACACCCCCAAGTGTCGCGGATTTTGGGATAATGCCGCCTATTTTACAGGCAATCAAGAAGTATATAACCTGACCGGCAAGCAGGCTTATCTTGATTATGCCATCGATTGGGCTGAATATAACCACTGGAAAGGTGCTACCCAAACCGACAAGACGAAATGGCAATACAAGACCTACGGCGAAGGCATGAACCACGTGCTCTTTGCCGACTGGCAGATTTGTTTCCAAGTATATATCGACCTCTACAAGCACGAGCACCGCGCCGAACGCATTGAGCGCGCCTTAGAGGTGATGTGCTACCAAGCTTCCACCCCCGACACCGACTACTGGTGGTGGGCCGATGCCCTCTACATGGGGCTGCCCATCTTCTCTAAGCTCTACACCGTCACCCACAACCAAAAACTGCTCGACAAGCAATACGCATGCTTCAAGTGGACTGACGAGCTGCTCTTCGACAAGGAAGCCCAGCTCTACTACCGCGACGGGAAGTACATCTATCCGAAGGTGAAGACCGCTTGCAACGAGGGGAAATCCTTCTGGGCACGCGGAGCTGGCTGGGTGCTGGCGGGGCTGGCCAAAGTGCTGCAGGACGTTCCGAAAGACAGCAAATACTATGCCCTCTACCTCGACCGCTTCAAGCAACTCGCCGCTGGCGTGGCACGCACCCAACAGCCCGAAGGCTACTGGACTCGCTCCATCCTTTGCCCCGACGATGCTCCCGGCTATGAAACATCCGGCACAGCTTTCTTCACCTACGGCATCCTGTGGGGAGTGAACAACGGCATCCTCCCAGCCAGGCAATACCAGCCCGTCATCGACAAGGCCTGGAAATACCTTTCCACCATCGCCCTCCAGCCCGACGGCAGCATCGGCTACGTGCAGCCCATTGGCGAGAAGCCCGACCCCACTCGCACCGTCAATGCGCAGTCGCAAGCCCCCTTCGGCACAGGCGCATGGCTCCTGGCCGCTTGCGAATACTACAAATATGTGAAGTGACCCTCGCATGCACCTTGCATAAAAAAGGAAGGAATGGGAAAGAAAGTACTAATATCTACACGTAAAAACTAATGGAAGGCGACCACATCAAACTCAACCACTGGCTACTGCCACTCTCCTGGCTCTACGAGCTGGGAGTCAGCATCCGAAACCTGATGTTCGACTGTGGCATGCTCCCCTCCCAATCCTTCCCCCTGCCCGTCATCAATGTGGGCAACATCACCGTGGGAGGCACGGGCAAGACCCCCCACACGGAGTATTTGATGCGGCTCCTTTCGCCATCCTATCAAGTGGCGGTGCTCAGTCGAGGATACAAACGCAAATCGAAAGGCTATCAGTTGGCCACGGGCCACACTCCCATGCAAAAGATTGGCGACGAGCCATTCCAGATGAAGCAGAAATTTCCCGACGCTCACATCGCTGTCGATGCCGACCGCCGGCACGGCATTGCCCAACTGATGCGCAACGAGATACAACCGCCCACCGAAGTCATCATCCTCGACGATGCCTACCAGCACCGCTACGTAAAGGCTGGGCTCAACATCCTCCTGATGGACTACCACCGTCTGGTCTATTTCGACAAGCTGCTGCCAGTAGGCCGTTTGCGCGAGCCTGTATCCGCACTGGAGCGAGCCGACCTCATCATCGTCACGAAATGTCCACGTTACATCACACCCATGGACCGCCGAGGCATTGTCGAGTCGCTCCACACCAGTACATGGCAGCGAGTGTTTTTCACCACCTACTCCTATCCCGACCACATTGCCGACTTGGGCGAGAACCCGCTCCTGGTCACAGGCATCGCATCGCCCAGGCAGATGATTTACGACCTACGGAAGATTATTCCTCACTTCGACTCCATGAGCTTCCCCGACCATCATGCCTACACGAAGACCGACATCGAAGCCATTCGCCATTGCGCGGAGGGCCGCACCATCCTCACTACGGAGAAGGACGCAACGCGCCTTCATGGCCTGGAGAACGTGAAGGTCATCCCCATCGAGGTGGAGTTTCTCGACGGAAAGCAGCAGGAATTCGACAACATCATCACGCACTATGTAGAGCAGCACCAGCGCAATGCCCTACAGAAGGAGCAGCCCCACAACGCAAAGCATACAGAAAACTAAAAACAGCAACACATTTATGGCAACAGAAATAGCAACCCTCGGCGAGTTTGGACTCATCAAGCGCCTCACACAAGGCATGGAGCCGCAGAACCCCGAAACCCACTACGGTGTGGGCGACGACTGCGCCGTACTGAACTACGCTGAGGACAAGGACATCCTCGTCAGCACCGACCTGCTGATGGAGGGAGTGCACTTCGACCTCACCTACATGCCCATGAAGCACCTGGGCTACAAGGCGGCTCAGGTCAACCTCTCCGACATCTACGCCATGGGCGGCATGCCCAAGCAAATCACCGTGAGCATGGCGCTGAGCAAACGCTTCAGCGTGGAGGACATGGACGACTTCTACGAGGGCCTTCGCCTGGCATGCGAGCAGCACCAGGTGGATGTGGTGGGAGGCGACACCACCAGCTCGCGCACGGGGATGGCCATCTCTATCACCGCCATCGGTGAAGTGGCAAGGGGGCAGGCCATCTACCGCAACGGAGCCAAGGAGACCGACCTCATTTGCGTGAGCGGTGACCTGGGAGCGGCCTACATGGGTTTCCAACTGCTGGAGCGCGAAAAGGAGGTGTATTACAAACAAATAGAGACGGCCAAGACCGACACGGAACGGCTGGCCATTTCGCAGCCTGACTTCAGCGGACGCGAGTATTTGCTCGAACGGCAGATGCGCCCCGAAGCCCGACGCGACATTGTGCTGCAGCTGCGTCAGGCCGGCATCCACCCCACCGCCATGATGGACATCAGCGACGGCCTTTCGTCCGAACTGCTCCACATCTGTTCCCAGAGCCACTGCGGGTGCCGCATTTACGAGGAGCGAATCCCCATCGACTACCAAACAGCAGTCATGGCCGAAGAGCTAAACATGAACCTCACCACCGCCGCACTGAACGGAGGTGAGGACTACGAACTCCTGTTCACCGTCCCCATTGCCGACCACGAGAAAGTGGAGCAGATGGAGGGCGTGAAGCTCATTGGCCACATCACCAAGGAGAGCCTTGGCTGCGCCCTCATCACCCGCGACGGAGCGGAGTTTGAACTCAAAGCGCAGGGCTGGAATCCGCTCAAGGAATAGGAAATACGGCCAAGCAGAACTCCCAATCTTCTGAGATTCCCGAATTCCAGAGTTTTTCTGTCCAATCTTCCGAGATTTCTGAACACAATTAACCCCAATTATAAACACTTTAAACACAAAAGCTTTATGAGAGTAATTATTGAACCCGACTACGAAGCCCTCTCCAAGTGGGCAGCCAACTACGTGGCCAACCGCATCATTGCCGCCAACCCAACGGAGGAAAAACCCTTCGTGTTAGGATGCCCCACGGGCTCCTCGCCACTGGGCCTGTACCGCAACCTCATCGACATGTACACGGCTGGCAAGCTGAGCTTCAAGAACGTGGTGACGTTCAACATGGACGAGTACGTGAACCTGCCGGAGGATCACCCTGAGAGCTACCACTCCTTCATGTGGAACAACTTCTTCAGCCACATCGACATCAAGCCTGAGAACGTACACATTCTCAACGGCAACGCCCACGACCTCATTGCTGAGTGCAACCACTACGAGGAGCTCATTGCCCAGGCCGGAGGCATCGACCTTTTCATGGGCGGCATCGGCCCCGACGGCCACCTGGCCTTCAACGAGCCAGGATCGTCGCTGTCGTCGCGCACTCGCATCAAGACGCTCACTACCGACACCATCCATGCCAACAGCCGCTTCTTCAACGGTGACCTCAGCCTCGTGCCCAAGCAGGCGCTGACTGTGGGCATCGGCACAGTGATGGATGCCAAGGAGGTGCTCCTGGTGTGCAGCGGTCACAACAAGGCCCGCGCCCTGAAGCACTGCATCGACGGCGACATCAGCCACAAGTGGACATCGTCCATGCTGCAGCTCCATCCCCACGCCATTGTGGTGTGCGACGAGGCAGCCTGCGACGAACTGACCGTGGGCACCTACAAGTACTACCTCGATAAGGAGCGCGGTAACCTGTAAGCTCAGGCTTCTAATTCGGTCTTTTTCCAGATAACGGATGGAACGGATTGGACGAATTTTTGAAACAGACGATTAATTAATAACGAACACGAATCTCACGAATTTCACGAATGTGGTTGTAACACCTTCCATTCGTGAGATTCGTGAGATTCGTGTTCGAGAAAAAACGCTATTCGTGCAAAGCACGAGGATTCGCTCCTTTCAAGATTGAGTCTTTCCCCAAGCATGGTGAAGTCTTCCATTTCGGGATGGTTCCCCCGAGTTTGGGGATTGGACGCAGTTTTTCCTCGTTCTATTCGCCCAGAAAATCCTCCACCAGCACCTGGGCCTCCACCTTCGCCACTTCGAGCACGTCGTTGATGACCACCTCGTCAAACTTTTCGGCCTGCGCCAGCTCGTATTCGGCACGGCGAATGCGCTGGGCGATGACTTCGGGGGCATCGGTGGCGCGATGCTCCAAGCGGCGACGCAGTTCGTCGATGCTGGGGGGCTGGATGAAGATGCTCAGGGCGCGGCCCCCGTAGAGCTGCTTGATGCGCAATGCACCGTTCACATCCACATCGAAGACGACGTTCTCGCCCTGAGCCAACTGCTTGTCCACCTGCGACTTGAGCGTGCCGTAGAACTTGTCGGGATAGACCTCCTCGTACTCCACAAACTCGCCAGCGTCAATCTTCCGTCGAAACTCGTCGGGCGTGAGGAAAAAGTACTCCTTGCCATCTACTTCTTCGCCACGAGGAGCGCGCGAAGTGGCCGAAATGGAAAAGTGGAGATTGAGTGCTTCGGCTCCTCCGTCGGCCATGATGCTGTTGATGATGGTCGATTTGCCCGAACCTGAGGGGGCTGCGAAAATAATCAGTTTTCCTTCCATAGAATGCTGTGTTGAATGAAAAATATGGCATGCCTTCTCTCTCGTACCAGGTGCGCGGCGCACGTGGCATGGGCTGCGAGGTGCCGGGGAGGTGAGCTACATCACGTTGAGCACCTGCTCCTTAATTTGCTCCAGCTCGTCCTTCATCTTCACCACAAGGTTCTGCATTTCAGCCAGGTTCGACTTCGAGCCGGTAGTGTTGATTTCGCGCCCCATTTCCTGGGCGATGAATCCGAGTTTCTTTCCCTGCCCGTGCCCCTCGTGCATGGTTTCGACGAAGTAGCGCAGGTGGTTGGCGAGGCGCTGCTTTTCTTCCGAAATGTCGAGCTTCTCGATGTAGTAAATCATCTCCTGCTCCAGGCGGTTCTTGTCGTAGTCCACTCCCAGATTCTGCTCCAGGGCATCGACAATGCGCTGGCGAATTTTCTCCGTGCGCTCTTTTTCGTAAGGCTCGATGGAGGCGAGCAGCGCGGCGATGTTGTCGATTTTCTCCTGAAACTTCGCGGCCAGAGCCTTGCCCTCCTGCTGGCGGAAGGCGACAAGCTCGTCGGCAGCCTCCTCCACAGCGCAGCGGGCCTGGAGCCACTCTTCGTCAGAGAGTTCCTCCATGTCGGTGTGGGCAAAAACGTCAGGCAGACGGAGCAGCGTGGCGTACCAGTCGTCAGGAGCGGGAAGACCCAGCTCTTGCTGCATTAGCTCTATCTGCTGCTTGTATGCCTTGACGAGGGGAAGGTTGAACAGGCAAGCCGCAGAGGTCTCGTCCTTCTCCACCCAAAGCACGAAATCGACCTTGCCACGCTCCAACTTCTGCTGAAGAATTTGGCGCACGTCCATTTCCTTTTCGCGGTAGATGGAGGCGATGCGAGTGGTGAGGTCGAAAGCTTTGCTGTTGAGCGATTTCACTTCGGCATGTATTTTCTTCCCGTTGAATGCTACGATGCTTTTTCCGTAGCCAGTCATTGATTGTATCATGTCGCTTTACTAATTTTTATGCAAAAGTAGGGAAAAAAAGTGAAAACTGAGCCCTCTTTTCACTTAAAATCCGTACCTTTGCACATATTTTATATAATTAGCGACGCAAAATGTCAGTAATCTTACACATTGAGACCGCTACCGAGCTTTGCAGCGTGGCTGTGAGCCAAGACAGCGCAATCATTTTCCAGACAGACAATCGAGACACGGTCCAGGAGCACGGCACCAACCACGGCTCAGCCTTGGGCGTAATGATCGACGAGGCCATGTCGTTCACCGACAACCATGCCATCCCCTTCGACGCTGTGGCGGTGAGCGCTGGTCCGGGCAGCTACACTGGGCTGCGCATTGGTGTGTCGATGGCCAAGGGTATAGCCTACGGGCGTGGGCTGAAGCTCATTGACGTGCCCACCCTGCAGGTGCTCTGCGTGCCCGTGCTGCTGGTGCATGACGACCTGCCCGACGATGCCCTCCTCTGCCCCATGCTCGACGCCCGACGCATGGAAGTTTATGCAGCGCTCTTCAACCGCGCGCTGAAGCCCACACTGCCCACGCAGGCCGTGGTGGTGGACGAGCATTCGTTTGCCGAACAGCTGGCAGCCCACCCCATCTACTTCTTCGGCAACGGAGCAGAGAAGTGCAAGGTGGTGATTCAGCACCCCAATGCTCATTTTCTCGACGGGGTGCCGCTCTTGGCAAAATACATGTCGCCCTTGGCCGAGAAGAAGTTCCTGCAAGAGGATTTTGCCGACGTGGCCTACTTCGAACCCAACTACCTGAAGGATTTTCAGGCCACGGTGGGCAAGGTGAAAGGGCTGACGGAATAAAATGGGAAAGATGAAAGGAATAAAGAAGGAAAGAATTGACAGCATAAAAGATTGCAAACAATATATATGGATTACAATACTGAGAGAGAGAAGCTGATTCTGCCCGAATATGGCAGAGGTATTCAGCAGATGGTGGAGCACTGCAAGAGTTTGACCAACCGCAGTGAACGGATGCGCTGTGCGCGCACCATCATCGACACCATGTCTTTGATGGCTGAGCAGACGGCCGATAAGGAGGACTTCAGGAAAAAATTGTGGAACCACCTGGCAGCCATATCCAAGTACGAACTCGACATCGACTACCCTGTGGAAATTGAGCGCATCGACAGCGAAGCTATTCCGCCCGAAGCCTTGAAGTACCCCCAGCAACGCATGTGTCAGCGCAATTACGGAGCCATTGTGGAGAAGTTCACCAACCACCTCAGCCAAATGCAGCCGGGCAGGGAGCGAGACAAGTTGGCCTTCGCGGTGGCCAACCACATGAAGCGCGATCTCTCCAACTGGAGCACCGACACCATGAGCGACGAGAAGGTGGCCGACGATCTGGCCCACTTCACCCACGGTGCCATTCAACTGAATGTGCATCTGCACCCCTTGGTGAGCGACGGCGAATTGCTGAGTTCTCGCATTTCAACCAGCGTAAAGAAGAAAAAGAAGAAATAAAGGGGAAGCAGGCCTAAAGAGGCCCCTATCCTCCCCACCACAGTCCCCCACAACCCACCAAACAGCGATGTCATCATTTATCATAGAAGGCGGCCACAAGCTCCGTGGTGAAATCACTCCGCAAGGTGCAAAAAACGAAGCGCTGGAGGTGATTTCTGCCATTCTGCTTACACCAGAGCCTGTCATTTTACGCAATGTGCCCAACATCTTGGACGTTAACAACCTCATCGGACTCCTAAGCAAGATGGGGGTGAAGGTGCGGGAGTTGGGCAATCATGCCTGGCAGTTCCAAGCTGACGAGCTGGACATGGAATATCTCGGCAGCCAAGAGTTTGTGCAGCGGTGCTCGGCCCTTCGTGGAAGCATCCTGACGCTGGGTCCCCTGCTGGCCCGCTTCCACAAAGCTTGCGTGGCCAAACCTGGCGGCGACCAAATAGGGCGCCGACGCTTGGACACCCATTTCATTGGCATTCAGGAATTGGGCGCAAAGTTCAATTTCAGCACCGAACGCGGCGTGTATGAAATTGATGCCAACGAACTCCGCGGCACGTACATGCTACTGGACGAAGCAAGTGTGACGGGCACCGCCAACATCGTCATGACTGCGGTAATGGCTCGCGGCACCACCACCATCTACAACGCAGCTTGCGAACCCTACATTCAGCAACTGTGCCGCATGCTCAACCAAATGGGCGCATGCATTTCGGGCATAGGCTCCAACCTGCTCACCATTCAGGGAGTGACACAGCTGCACGGCACCACCCACACCATCCTGCCCGACATGATAGAGGTGGGTTCCTTCATCGGCATGGCAGCCATGACGGGCAGCGACATCACCATCCGACAGGTCAGTTATGAAAACCTTGGCATCATTCCCCAAGCCTTCCGCCGCTTAGGCATCACCATCGAGCGACAGGGCGACGACATCCACATTCCCGAACACGAGCACTACGAAGTGCAATCGTTCATGGACGGCAGTACTATGGCCATAGCCGACGCTCCTTGGCCCGGGCTCACCCCCGACTTGCTGAGCATCATGCTCGTGGTGGCAACTCAGGCGAAGGGATCGGTGCTCATCCATCAGAAAATGTTCGAGAGCCGCCTCTTCTTCGTAGATAAGCTCATCGACATGGGCGCACAAATCATTCTCTGCGACCCTCACCGCGCTGTGGTGGTGGGACATGACAACCAGATGAAACTGAGAGGGTCAAAGATGTCGAGTCCCGATATTCGTGCCGGCATCGCCCTGCTCATCGCTGCTCTCTCAGCCCAAGGCGTAAGCATGATTAGTAACATTGAGCAGATTGACCGTGGGTACGAAGACATAGAAGGCCGGCTCACGGCTCTGGGGGCTGCCATCAAACGGATTTAGAGAAGCGGCTATCAAACGGATTTAGAAAAAAGAATCACACTGATATGATCAGGCAGGAAGACGTGTATCAAATTGGACGCATGGGACGGGCACATGGGCTGAAGGGGGAGATTAACTTTCAGTTCACCGACGACGTGTGGGACAGGGCTGAGGCCGACTACCTCATCTGCGAGGTGGACGGCATTCTGGTGCCTTTCTACTTGGAGGAATACCGTTTCCGCAGCGACTCAACCGCCATCGTGAAGCTGGAGGATCTGGATTCGGCCGACGCGGTGCGATTTCTGGTCAACAGTCCCGTCTTCATAGAGAAGAAATACCAGAAGGAACTGGACGAGGACGAGGTGTCGCTGGCCTATTTCATCGGATTTCAAATGCTGGACAGCGACACGCAAGAGCCCATCGGCATCATCATCGACATTGATGACCAGACGGACAACTGGCTCTTCATCGTCAAGCGCCCCGACGGCTCAGAGGTGATGATTCCCGCCCATGAGGAGTTTATCGCCGAAATCAGACAAGAGAAGAAAATTATGGTCATGGATTTACCAATAGGACTATTAGATTTATGAAGAAAAGAATATGCATATTAGGCTCCACCGGCAGCATCGGCACACAGGCTCTCGACGTCATCAGCCAACATAGCGACCTCTACGAAGCTTACGTGCTCACAGCCTACAACAACGCCGACCTGCTCATCGAGCAGGCGCGCCGATTCAACCCCGAGGCGGTGGTGATAGCCAAAGAGTCGAACTACGAAACAGTGAAAGAAGGCCTCGCCCATCTTCCCATAAAGGTTTACACTGGTGCCGACGCCCTGTGCCAAGTGGTGCAGGACGACAACGTGGACATGGTGCTCGCCGCCATGGTGGGGTTTGCTGGTCTCGAACCCACCATAGCAGCCATCCGCGCCAAGAAAGCCATCGCGCTAGCCAACAAGGAGACGCTCGTAGTGGCAGGTGACCTTATCACACGGCTGGCGAACGAGAACCAAGTCCCCATCCTGCCTGTCGATTCCGAGCATTCAGCCATCTTCCAATGCATCGAACCCGGCAACCGCATCGACAAAATTCTCCTCACCTGCAGCGGCGGTCCTTTCCGCCATTTCAGCAAGGAACAGCTCCTCCACGTCACCAAAGCCGATGCCCTTGCTCACCCAACGTGGAACATGGGGGCAAAAATCACCATCGACTCCGCCACCCTTATGAATAAGGGCTTCGAAGTCATCGAGGCACGCTGGCTCTTCGGCGTCAGCCCTCAGCAAATTCAAGTGGTGGTGCATCCGCAATCAGTCATCCACAGCGCAGTGCAGTTTGAGGACGGAGCCGTAAAAGCCCAGCTGGGCGTACCCGACATGCGGCTTCCCATCCAGTATGCATTCAGTTTCCCTCGACGCCTTCCCCTCAATGGCGAGCGCCTCGACCTCTTCTCGCTCAAGGATCTCACCTTCGAACGCCCTGACATCGAGCGCTTCCGCTGCCTGCACCTCGCCTACGAGGCTTTGCACCAAGGCGGCAACATGCCGTGCATCGTCAACGCTGCCAACGAGGTGGCCAACCGAGCCTTCATCGACAATCGCATCAGCTTCAATCGCATCGCTGAAATCATCGAGCAGACCATGCAGCATATCTCCTTCACCAACACCTCCTCGCTCGGCACTTACCTCGACACCGACAAGGAAGCCCGGCAATATGCCGCAACTCTCCTATAACAACGGGCAAGAAGCCCCTTTAGCAAACGGGATGCATGCTACGGCACGGATAAAAGCGCAGTTCCCGACAAAGCTAACACATTATTATATATATAGAACAACCAATGGACACTATACTCATCAAAGCACTACAACTCATTCTCGCACTCGCCCTCCTCATCATTCTGCATGAAGGAGGCCATTTCCTGGCGGCTAAACTCTTCAAAGTGAGAGTAGAGAAATTCTATCTTTTCTTCGACTGGAAATTCAGTATTTTCAGCACCTACATGAATTGGTGGCGCCGACTCTTCCGCAAAGCCCCCGTGCCCCGCAAGCCTAACGGCGAATACGAATACCACGGGACCGAATACGGCATTGGGTGGATTCCCCTTGGCGGATACGTCAAAATCTCTGGCATGGTCGATGAATCGTCCTTCAACGAAAACGACAGCCAAAAGAGCTTCTGGAAACAACTTCCGCAGCTCATGAAAAACATCATCATCTCCAACTCCGACGTGAAAGGCGAGAGTTGGGAGTTCCGCACCCACCCCGCCTGGCAAAGACTCATCATCATGCTCGGAGGCATCATCGTCAATTTCCTCACAGCCTTCGTCATCTACGCAATGGTGCTTTTCGTCTGGGGCGAAAGCTTCGTGAAAAGTGAAGACATGACTTATGGCATGAAGTTCTCTGAACAAGCCAAAGCAGACGGATTCCGCGACGGAGACATCATCATCAGAACCGATGATGAAGACGTTCCCTCCTGGAACACCGCAGTGCTGCAAGACATGTCCAACGCCAAAACTGTCACCGTACTCCGCCAGGGAGAAGAAGTCACCATCAACATGCCTGAGGAAATCTCTCTGCTCGACATGATTGAGCAACCACAATACGCAGCCATGCGAGCACCGCTCCAAATCGACAGCATCTTACCAGGAACTCCTGCCGAAGACATGGGACTCAAAAAGACCGACCGCATCAATTCCATCAACGGCATCGAGGTGAAAGACTTCAACGATTTCCAAAACGCGCTCATTGCTCTGCAGAAAGCTCTGCCCGAAAAAGCCAACTTCGGCGACAGCCTCAAAGCAAGACAAATCACCCTCGTGCTCAACGATTCCATCGTAAAGGAAGTCACCCTCACCCCGCAGTTCACGCTCGGCTTCGCCAATGCCCTACCCTATGAAGACAAGATTTCCACCAAAACCTACGGGTTCCTCGAGGCCTTCCCCGCCGGCATCAAATACGGCTGGCAGACCCTCTCGAGCTACGCCGACCAAATGAAATACATTTTCACCAAGAAAGGTGCTCGACAAGTGGGCGGATTCATCAGCATCGGCAATATCTTCCCCGAAGCATGGAATTGGCAGAAATTCTGGCTACTCACTGCTTTCCTCTCCATCGCGCTCGGATTCGCCAATGTTCTCCCCATCCCAGCACTCGATGGAGGGCACGCACTTTTCGCCTTCTTTGAACTCATCACAGGCAAACGGCTCAACGACAACTTCCTCCTTGTTGTTCAGTACTTCGGCATGTACCTCCTCCTCGCCCTGATGATTCTCGCTCAAACAAACGACATCTTAAGACTATTCAACCTATAAGACCTATAAGCCCTAGAAGTCCCATAAGTCCCCATTCCCATGAAAATACTGGCAGTAGGCATGAACTATGCCCAACATATCGACGAGCTACACACTAAAGAAGAAAAAAAATCGTTATTAGATTCAGAGCCCGTCCTTTTCTCGAAGTTCGATTCGAGCATCATTCAGCCGGGAAAACCGTTCTTCGTCCCCGACTTTGCCCAACGTTTCGACTACGAGACCGAAATTGTGGTGAAAATAGCCCATGTGGGAAAAGACATTGCAGAACGATTTGCCCACCGCTACTACAACGAGCTGACCGTTGGCATTGACTTCACAGCACGCGACCTTCAGCAGGAACTCCGCTCACGCAGTCTCCCATGGGAATGCTGCAAGGGATTTGACGGTAGCGCAGCCATAGGAAAATTCATCAACAAATCAGAACTCGGATGCGACGTGCAGGACATCCATTTCCACATGGATCTGAACGGTGAACGGCGACAAACGGGACATACCGCCGACATGATTCACACCATCGACCACATCATCGCCTACGCCTCCAAATTCTTCACGCTCAAGACTGGTGACCTACTCTTCACCGGCACCCCCGCAGGCATCGGTTCTGTGAAGGAAGGCGACAAAATAGAAGCCTACATAGGCCAACAAAAACTACTCGATTTAAAAATCAAATGATAGAAAAGAAGTTCTACACACTCTTCATCCTCCTGACAGTATTGACCCTCACAGCCAATGCACAATCACGCTATGCCGAACACTCAAAACTCGCTACAGGCAAGTGGGTGAAAATACGCGTGAAAGACGAAGGAGTGTACCAACTCTCCGCTTCCTCCCTGAAAAGCATGGGCTTCTCCAACCCAGAAAAAGTCAGCCTCTACGGCTACAACCTCCCCATCCTGCCAGAGACTTTCATCGAGAACATCAGCGATGACCTTACCCAAATTCCACTTTACCGCAAAGCCGACGGCACAGCCCTCTTTTACTCCTGCGGCACCATCCAGTGGAACAGAAAGAACAACCAGTCGCCCTACACCCACAAGAACAACCCTTACTCCTCCTACATTTATTATTTCCTCACAGACAGCGGCACTCCCACGCAAATGACCTCCATCGATGCCACTCCTAAGACCACTACCGAAGGAAAGACTGAATACTATGCTCACACCCTTGAGGAAAAGGACGCATTTTCCTTTCTCAACTGCGGACGCACATTCTTCGACTCCTATGACTTCGCCACAGGACCTCGCAAAACCTACAACCTCACTTTTAACAACCGCTGCACAGGCGACATCTCGCTGGAAGTCAAGTTCGGAGCATCAGGCAAAACATCCTCCACACTCTCTGTAGCAGTAGGCGACAACAACCTCGGCACCATCAACTTCGCAGCCGATTCACAGTACGAATATGCCAGCGTCGGCAACAAATCCTTCACGCTCTACGATCAAGCGGTTTCGTCCCTCAACGTCACCCTGCAACACACTCGAGGCACAGCTGTTACTGGACACCTCGACTACATCTGCGCCAGCTATCCAGCAGAACTCTCCTTGCAGGGGAAAAATTTTCTCTCCTTCCAAGACATAGGAGGAACGGCAACCAACTATCGCTTCTCGCTCCAAGGAGCCAACTCCTCCACCTCCATTTGGGAAGTGACTTCGCCTTCGCAGACCCGCGAAGTGAAAAGCATCCTCTCAGGCACTACCTATTGGGCTGAGCCCTATGTGGAAGCCAACTTCAAAAGCAAATTTGTGGCTGTCAACACAGCCGCCACCTTCCCCACACCCGAAACTGTCGGCGACGTTGTCAACCAAGACCTCCACGCACTCGACAGCATCAACCTACTCATCATTGTGCCCTCCAACGGCACTCTCACCGCCCAAGCCCAACGTTTGGCTAACGCCCACAAGGACAAAGACGGACTCATATGCACGGTTGTGACTGCCGAGCAAGTCTATAACGAGTTCTCATCTGGAACACCTGATGCAACAGCCTACCGGCGCCTGATGAAAATGCTCTACGAACGCCAATATACTTCATCACCCCTAAGTGGTCCCCAGAAAGGAAGTCTCAACCTACTTCTCTTCGGAAACTGCTTCTGGGACAACCGGCTCATCACCAAAGAACTCTCCTCAAAATCGCAAGATGACTACCTTCTGGCCTACGAGTCCGACAACTCTTGGTCACACACCGACTCTTACGTAGCAGAAGAATACTTCACTCTACTGGCCGATGGCAAAGGAGCCTCCCCACTCAAAGAAGCTCCCGACTGCGGTGTGGGTCGTCTGCCAGTCACCTCCGAGCTCGAAGCCAAAGCCGTGGTGGACAAGCTCATCACATATATATATAATGTACATGCTGGGGCTTGGAAAAACACCATCTGCATGATGGGTGACGATGACACCAGCACCATTCACATGGAAGACGCCGAAAACGTGCTGACCAACACGGCCAAGCTCTTCCCCAACTACAACTACCAACGCATCTATTGGGACAGCTACAACCGTGAGCAGTCCGCAACGGGCAATTCTTATCCCGAAGTATATGCCGCCATCGACAAGACCATGCAGGAAGGAGCTCTCATCATGAACTACACAGGACACGGAGCAGCCTACACCCTCTCTCACGAGCAAGTGCTCCGAACCAGCGAATTTCAAAGCTGGACATCACCACGCTTGCCACTTTGGATCACTGCCGCCTGCGATGTGGCCCCATTCGACATGAACACCGAAAATCTCGCTTGCGAGGCTGTGCTCAACAAACAGGGTGCGGCTATGGGATTCATCGGAACCGCCCGCACCGTCTATTCCACACCCAACCGAACCATCAACCGCAACTTCATGTCCCACGTATTAGGACTCAAGAACAACGGCGAACACTTCACCATCGGCGAAGCTTTAGCACAAGCCAAAGCTGACATTCTCTACGGGAAAACCTACTTGAGCCGGCTCGACACCCTCAACAAAGCCCATTTCATTTTGCTGGGCGACCCAGCCATCCGCCTCATCACCCCCACCCACACCGTGAAAATTGATGCTTTCAACGGACAAAGTATCGGCACAAGCGAGAAGCCAACCATCTCCGCCGGAGAAACCATCACCGTAGCAGGTCACATAGAAGATGAGAACGGCGAAACCGCCACTCAATTCAAGGGTACTATCAACACAACCGTCTTCGACAGCGAGGAGCACATCATTTGCAAAAACAACATGCACATCAGCGGTGCACCTTTCGAATACGATGCCCGCACACGAACCATCTTCACTGGAACAGACTCTGTGACAGCAGGTAAATTCTCCTTTACTTTCCCCGTTCCGCTCGACATCAACTATTCCAATCTCTCAGGTCTCATCCTCCTCTATGCA
Source organism: uncultured Bacteroidales bacterium (assembly GCA_902789725.1). GTDB lineage: Bacteria > Bacteroidota > Bacteroidia > Bacteroidales > Bacteroidaceae > Minthosoma. Next base: position 82,206 of record CADAPC010000004.1, on the reverse strand, counting down.
ACCAACCAAGAGAAAACTGCCGAAGCACAAGGACGCTTCGAAGACTTCCTCATCGGAGGCACCAAGACTGATGCGGTGAACGACACCATCGGCCCATCTATCGCCACCTTTAGCGACGGCTACAACATGACCGACTATCACTACACAACCGAGACCCCCACCCTCTACATCAATTTGTCCGACTCGACTGGCATCAACACCACCCAGAACGGACTGGGTCACGACATCGTAGCAATCATCGACGGAAACGAATCCACAACCTATACGCTAAACAGCTACTATAGCCCTTCCGTCGGTGACTATCGTTCAGGCACCGTAACCTACACACTCCCAGCCCTCGCACCTGGTGTCCACACAATGGTCATCCGAGCCTTCGACACCTTCAACAATCTGGGACAAGCTGCCTACAAATTCGAAGTTGTTGAAGGACTCACCAAAGAATATGAAATCTTCGATATGGCTGGACGGAGACTGCACAACGTCAACGACACCGTCTCCCTTCCACGAGGCATCTACATCCGTCGCGAACGGCTCACATGCCCCAAAGGGGTTATCTCCTCGAAAGTGGAAAAGTTCATCGTCACACAATAATTCAGCGCTTTCCTCGTTTTTATACAAGAAAAGAACAACAAACCAGAGGAAAAAAGAAGACAAGAAGACAATAACAACAAAAGATGAAGAAAATTCTATTCATATTGACATTCGCCTGCTTCTTTACAGTACTGCATGCGCAAGACGTGAAGAATCAGCTCAACCCCATCTATCACGGTGTAAACTCACTCGCCATCGCTCCCGACGCACGTTCGGCCGGACTCGGCGACGTGGGTGCAGCCACCGACCCCGATGTCAACTCGCAGTACTGGAACCCCGCCAAATACCCCTTCTGCATTAGCCGTGCAGGAATCTCACTCAACTACACCCCTTGGCTGCGCCAAATCGCTAGTGACATTGACCTTGCCAACCTGACAGGCTACTACCGTTTGGGCACCTACGATGCGCTTTCAGCCTCACTACGTTACTTTTCTTTAGGCGAAGTATCCTTGATGGACGACGAAAGCGTCACCTTCAAGCCCTACGAAATGGCTGTCGATGTGGCCTACTCACGCATGCTCTCCGAAACATTCTCTGCGGGCGTAGCGTTGCGCTACATCTATTCCGACCTCGCCTACAAGGATGACGAGACTTCTCCTGGTTCAGCTTTTGCAGCCGACATCTCCCTCTACCACAATGGCTACATCAACCTCAGCGGACATGAGAGTCAATTGGGATGGGGACTCAACTTCAGCAATATCGGTTCCAAAATATCATACGACAGCGGCAACACCTCTGAGTTCATTCCAACTAACATGCGCTTCGGTCTTTCGCTGCTTGTCCCCTTCGACGAATACAACACCCTCACCATCGCAGCCGATGCCAATAAACTCCTTGTGCCCACACGCCCCACAATGGATCAATACGTAAAACACATGATTGAAACTGAAGGTGGTGAAGCAAAGGACTACGAGCAGAACTACTCCGACTACCGCACTTGGCTTGAAGGCGAAGGCTACTACAACGTCTCCCCCATTTCCGGCATCTTCAAGTCCTTTCACGATGCCCCCAACGGCTTTAAGGAAGAATTGCAGGAAATTCAATGGAGTGCAGGTTTGGAATATGCCTACAACAACCAATTCTTCCTCCGTGCAGGCTACCACTACGAGCACCCGAACAAGGGCAACCGCACCTACTTCACTGTCGGCGCAGGTTTCAAGATGAGTGTATTCTCCCTCGATGCAGGCTACGTCATCTCTACCGCCCAAAGCAACCCGCTCGACCAAACCCTACGATTCTCTCTTGCCTTCGACATGGATGGTATCGGCGACCTGCTTGGCAGACGGCGCAGATAATCACCAACCATGCGCTTCCGGCCTTTGGCATTTATCTCCAACAAAAATTTGACCTATAGCTCTCCATTAAGCCCATAAACCCCATTTACTTCATGAAAACTCGCATAGGCTTTGGCTTCGATGTTCACCAATTAGTAGCAGAACGTCCACTTTGGTTGGGCGGCATTCAGATAGATCACACCCTCGGTCTTCTCGGTCACTCCGATGCCGATGTGCTCATCCACGCTATTTGCGACGCCATTCTTGGTGCTGCCAACATGCGCGACATCGGCTATCATTTTCCTCCAAAGAAAGGAAACGAATATGAGAACATAGACTCTAAGATTCTTCTCCGCAAGACACTCGACATCGTCGGAGAGAAAGGCTACACCATCGGCAACATTGACTGCACCGTATGTGCCGAGCGCCCCAAGCTCAACCCCCACATACCTCAGATGCAGCAAACCCTTGCGGAAGTCATGTCTATCGACCCCGATGACATTTCCATCAAAGCCACCACCACTGAGCATCTCGGATTCACTGGGCGCGAGGAAGGCATCAGTGCCTACGCTGTTGCGTTGTTAGAGAAAAAAGAGACACAATAAATAACCTAACCTTATTACACAATAACCCAGCCTTATTTCGCAATAACCTTCCCCTAATTGCGCATATAGGCGCAGAAACCAACGGGAGGCTCGACTACGATATGTAAATCGAGCCTCCCTGTTGGTTGACACGTTTTGTTGTAAAGAGATGTAGGCTTATCTTCTTCCACCTCGGCCACCACCGCCGAAGCCTCCGCCAAAGCCTCCAAAGCCAGCTCCATAGCCGCCCCAACCACCACGGTTAGCTGCTGCTCCACTGCCAAAGATGTTGAGTTTGTAAATGACGCGGAGCATTCCGTAAGAGTAGATAGCATTGTAGCGAGAGTCGCTTTGCTGATAAGCATCGATGGTACGGCTGATGTTGCTGCGGTTGCGCAGAATATCGTTCCACGAGAGGCTGAGAGTCAGCGCATTCCCTTTAAGGAAAGACATAGAAGCTGTAGCATTCCACAGAAGCTCGTTGGTGTTCATGCTGGCAGAAGAGAAACCACGACGGCTGCTTTCGCTGATGTCGGAAGAAATAGATAGGCCGTTATCGAAAATGAAGTTGATTTCGGCACCATAGCTGAAGGTCCAAGTCTCCATGTTACCAGTAGTTACCACCGAGTTACGCGAGTTATTGTAGCTGAAGCTTCCGTTGATGCCTGCTTCGAACCAGTCTTTACGGAATTCGAATCCCAAGTTTTCAGACACCGATGTGGTGTTCGTCTTCGACTTGTCCTCTGCATATTGCAGCGGGTCGAGATAGCTGACGTTGTGGCTATAGTTCAGGCTGGTGAAATTGTTCACAGTGAAGTAGTTGTTGCTGTCGAGCGAGGAGTTGAAACCACCACCCACGTTAGCACTCCAGTTGCCGTTTATGTTTTCGGGCTTAGTCGTTCTAACACCTGTCGTCTCGTCATAACTTGTGCGGTTACTGATGCTGTTGCGTGTCATGTTTACTCCACCCCAAGCGAAGATGCCTCGCTGGTGCTCAGTGGTGAAGGTGTTGAAATTGAAATTCACGTTGTGACTGAACGAAGGCTTCAAACCAGGATTACCTTTGGTGATGTAGAGCGGGTTGGAGTCATCGGTAATGTCCAACAGATTCGTCATGCTGGGTTGAGAGGTACGTCCACGATAGTTCACTCTCAGGTTTGTCTGCTGAGTAAAATAATAACGGAAGTCAAGGTTTGGAGCCCAATTGAACACGTTGCGAGTAACCGTTGGATATTGTGTACCCATGTACTTATAGTCGAGCACGCTGCGTTGTGGCAAAATTTCCACACCCACACTAAAGTTAAACATATCCGTCACCTTACGGAAGCTAATGCCCCCCGTGTGGTTGTAGTTGTTGTATTCAGAATACTGGCTGAGCCGTTCTGCCTCGTCATTATCCTCTGCGCCATACACCCGATGTCCATTGGTCAGCAAGTAATCAACCGCCCCATCAATGTTGTAGCGGAAACGATTCAACGATTCAGCCAAGTCGGTGTAGGCTGTAGGATCGAGCACGAAAGCACGACGGTCCGACTTGCTGTAGCTGTAGTCATATCGGTAGGAGAATTGCAGATAAGTTCTGTCGGCAATGGGTTCAGAGTAAGTCAGCTGAACACCAAACGAGCGGTTTCTGCCAGGCGTGTTGTAATAACGGTTGTTGGTGGTTTCCGTACCCGTGTTTTGATACTTGATGTTAGCTGCCGAAAGTTGCTTGCTGTCTGAACCGGCCATGTTACCCGAAGCACGCAGCGTAATGTTGCGTCCTCGGTTGTTCAGGCGACGGTTAGCCTGCAGTTCACCAGCCAGTCGGCGGTTTTCGTTGAAAGTCTGCTGGCGGCTCACGTTGGTGTTGATAATGATGTCGAGGAGTCCGTCCACATCCAGTTCGTTGTTAATCACGCTGATCGCATCATCCAAAGGTTCGTCAGTCAACTCGTTGGGGTCGTCGTTGAAGCTGGCCGACTGGTTGTTGCTATACCCTTTGCTGCGCGACAGGCTACCAGAAGGACGGAAAATGATGTTGGTCATCGAGTCAGGTTTCCACTCCAGGCGGAAGTTAGAGTTCCAGTTGTTGCTGCTACTCAGGCTGAAGCTTTCGCTGTTGTTGAAAGCACCGCGTGAAGTAACGAAGCTCTTGGTGGACGACCAGCTGCGGTTGTCGCTCCCATCATAACGGTAGCGCACGTTCCCTCCCAATTCGAGATAGTCGTTCTCTGTGGCGAAGTTGATGCCAAAGTTCTTCGAGTTGCGCAATCCATTGCCACCTCGTCCCCAGCCTCGGCCGCCGCCTCCGCCAAAGCCCATGTCGCCAGTGTTGTTGAGTCCACCCATTGCCGTGAAGGTGCTGTGCTCATTGTAACGCTGCACCGTCAAGTTGCCCGTGTAGCGGTCCTCTGTGCCATAACCGCCCTGAATGTTTCCAATCCAAGCGTTGTTCATTCCCTTCTTCACAGTCAAGTCGAGCACCGTCTCCTCTTGTCCATCGTCTATACCCGTTACTCGTGTGAAGTCACTCTTCCGCTCGTAAGTTTTCAGCTTTTCAATCATGTCTGTTGGCAAATTCTTCATAGCCATCTTCGTGTCATCCAGGAAGAACTCCTTACCATTCATCAAGATTTTTGTCACCTTCTTACCGTTAATGGTGATGTTACCATCATCATCCACCTTCGCTCCAGGCAATTTCTTCACAAGTTCTTCCAGGGCAGAGCCTTCAGGAGTACGGAAAGCAGAAGCATTATAAACAATCGAGTCTCCACTCACTTGCACCTGAGCAACATTAGCAGTCACCTGTGCATCTTTCAGCATTTTCGAATCGGGCGTAATGGTGATATATCCAACGCTTACATCTTTCTTCTTCTCCTTGTTCAGGTCCAAGGGCATCAGTTTTGTTTGGAAACCGACATAGGTGATTTTCATCACATACTTGTCCTTTTTCACATTCTTCACAGTGAAAGTTCCATCCAATCCCGTAGCAGCTCCGCCCACCATCGTACTGTCGGGCAGCGAAAGAATGCGTACTGTGGCTGAAATGACTGGCTCGCTCGTACCATCTTCAAGGATTGTACCCGAGACGTTAAATTTCGATTGAGCCATTGCGCTGAGTCCCACCAACGTGAGCATCATAGCGAGTAAAGTTTTTTTCATATACTGTTTTTTAATTGATTAAATTTCCTTAGGAATACAGCTAATTCGACCACAAAGTTACGAAAAGGTTTAGTATTTTGATGCAAATTTAAGTTATTATGTGTAATTTTGTAACGTTTTTTATAAAATTGGCAAAACAGACTATTATATTTATGAAGAAAGCAATTCTTTTTCTGATGGGTATGACATTGGTACTTACGCTGCGTGCCCAGTTCACCCGTCTCGAAAAATATCCCCAAATTCCATCGCAATATGATGCTACTTTCGTCGATTACGTGAAGAATTTTGCCAGCGGTGTAGCAAAATCATCTTTCGGACAATATTTTGGACAAATCACACGCGAGCGGAACATCTACGGATTTGGAGCCTACTACACCGACAACGATGGTGTTATCTACGGACAGTATCGTCTGGGAAACTTTCTGTTTGGCATCAAGATGGGCACTCAAGTGGCAAAAGTCGGCACAAACGAACATTACATCTGCTACGACTTGACAACAGGCGACCCTCTTTACATCATGAAAGACGGGGACAAATACGCACTTCCGGCCGACTATGAAAAGGTTTACCGCTTTGAATCGCTCACCTACCAGAATGGCGACAAATATGTGGGCGAGACCGTCAACGGAAAACGCGAAGGAGTAGGCATTTACTACTATAACAATGGGAATTACTATTACGGGAAATACCAGAACAACGAGCGTAGAGGATTTGGAGCCATGTTCTTCACCAACAACACGATAACCATCCAGTATTGGAAAGGAGAGAATGAGTAGAAAATGGGGCATAAAATGATCAAGACCAATTCATTCAAAGCATGGGTGCTGGCCGCCCGTCCTAAAACGCTGACAGGAGCCATAGCCCCCGTGTTAGTGGGAGGAGCGTTGGCTTTTTCCAAGATACTCAACACGGCGCAGCCAGCCACCCTTGATTCGGCTTTGTCGGCTTCCGCCTCCCCACTCGCAGTTTTCAGCACACAACTCACAGCATTCAACCCTCAACTCCTTGTCCCCTTCCTCCTGTGCCTTCTTTTTGCTGTACTGATGCAGATTGATGCCAACTTCATCAACGACTATTTTGATTTCAAGAAAGGAACAGACCGCAAAGACCGATTGGGGCCAGAGCGAGCTTGTGCGCAGGGGTGGATAACACCTGGGGCCATGTGGACAGGCATTCTCATCACCACAGCACTCTCCTGCTTAGTGGGGCTGGCTATACTCCTGTGGAACATGCAATGGGAACTCCTCATCATCGGCATTCTGTGCGTGCTGTTCTGCTTTCTCTACACCACCAGCCTCTCCTACCTTGGATGGGGCGACCTCCTTGTACTCATCTTCTTTGGCATTGTGCCCGTAGTTTTCACCTACTACGTCATCACCAACGGGGGATGGAACATTCCACTCATCATTGCCAGCCTTGCAATGGGATTAGCGACAGACAACCTGCTGATGGTTAACAACTACCGCGACCGAAATCAAGATAAAGTGAGTGGCAAGCAAACCATAGTGGTTCGCATCATCAAAGCGCAACAACGCAAGTTGGGCGAGGCTAAAGGTCAAAAAGAAGGTGAGGAGATATGCCTCGACCTCTACCTGTGGTTAGGAGTATTCTCCACCATCTTGGCTTTCACAGCCCTCTTCCTTTTTCCTTATTCAAGCATCCGCTATCCGCTCATGCTAATTTACCTGATTCTTCATTTCCGCACCTTTCGCCAACTCAAAACGTTGGACGGACATGCGCTGAATCAAGTGCTTGGAGCTACAGCAAGAAACATATTCCTCTTTGGGCTTTTGCTTGCCGCAAGCACCTTCCTTTGAGCGCATTCCTTCAGAGAGAACAAAGGCTGCTACTGGAAAAAGGAAAAATTCACGCTGCCATAGTTGCGATGATTCACAAAACGCGGATGTGCCGAAAAATCGTAGGCACTTCCGTGCTCCAGAATCAGTAGCCCACCCTCTGCTAAGAGTGGCAAGGCTGCATCGGGAATATCCTTCAAATTGTCCAAAGCGTAAGGTGGATCGGCAAAAATAATGTCGTAACGCTCTTTGCACGCACGTACATATTTAAATACGTCACCCTTCAGCGGCAACCATTCCTTTGCCAGCAATTCTTTCTGCACACGAGCCAAGAACTGCCAATGCTTGAAATCCTTTTCCACACTCACAACCTTGCTGCATCCTCTCGAAGCCAGTTCCAAACCAATGGAACCCGTCCCCGCAAAGAGGTCTAATGCTGTAGGAGCCTCATCAAAATCCACATACACATTCTCCAGAATATTGAACAATCCCTCCTTGGCGAAGTCTGTCGTAGGACGCGCCTTAAAACCTGTGGGAGTGGGAATATGCCTTCCCTTATATTTACCTCTTATCACTCTCATGGAGAAATGTTTATTACAATCGAAAGGAATAAGATTAAAAGCCACAAACCAGAAGACTCTGCAAATCGTAAGGAATAAATTGGTTGCCCATTGTCAACCTGTCTTTAAAGTCCTCGCTACGATCAATAACCGACACATTTTGCAGAAAATAATTGATTTTCTCCACCAACTCCGTAGTGCGCCCCTCCATATCTCCCACCACAAAGAGAGCATCATCCACTTGGTCAAATGCCAACTGCTTCCACACACTCAACGTATAGTATTGGATATCTGCCACACTCACCGCATCAAACGTGTTGACAAACAGCATTCTTCCCTGGTCAAAAGCATAAAGTGTCATCTCCTTCTCATGCAGATAGACAAACATTTTCCTGCCCTTGCCAATTAAACTTCTCTCGCCAAAAAACTCAATCAGCGTGCTTGCCGAAGCATAGAAGCGGGCACGGGGAAAATCGTCCAGCAGCAATTGATAGATATTACGCTCAAGTCCAAAGACGATAGCAATGCCCGAACGCCTCAACACATTGTAGCTCACATGCTGAGGCACATCCTTGGGGAAAGCAAACTGATAAATGGCCTGTATGTCCTCCTTCTGAAAGGCCGCCACAGGCACCGTTGTGAAATGCGAAGTGGCTATCAGCACGTTCACCCGCTGATACTGCTGTTGAAGCATAGGCTCTGTCCTGAGTGCCTCCTTTAGGTTTGCAGTCATTGAGATGGTGTGATTCACATCCCACACTTTATACACAAACGGCTCTTCCTGTCCCGGAGCATACGTACAAAAAGAAAGTCCATTCGAGCAGAGCCGAATGGACAAACTTTTATTGTTAATCATGTTTTCTGCCATCAAGTGTTTACTGTCTATTAACAACTGCCAAGCAATTTTACTCCCAGTTACCGGCCATCTTGTTGTTAGTGTCTTCCAAGTCACCCATACGGAGCCCATACCAAGGGCCTTCTGTCTGGTCCTCATTGTCAAGCATCAGTTCAGCATGGTTTTTGTGACGCTTCTTCAGGTCCGACTTCAAGTTCTTGATTTTCTTCTCGCTCATGCCAGCCATGTAGTCATCCAAACGAGCACGGAACTCGACAAGCATGTCAAATTCTTGCGACTTTGTGTTGTATTGAGCCTTCTTGCGCAGTTCAATCACACCCTGATAGATGGTGTCATAGACAGATGGGTCGAAAGTGGAGCGCACAATTTCAGCGATGGTGCCGTCAGCGGGACGTCCTATTGGCACAAATTTCATTGAGTCGGGGTTAGCGATGCCCAACTTCTCTGCAGCAGTAATCCAAACGGTGTCTCGCTTGATGAGTCCTTTGGCCACAGCTTCGCGCTCAGTCATACCAGCTTCCAACTGGTCATCGGTCAACTCCCCTTCCTTGTAGATTCTGTCCACCGTTTTTCCGTTCTTCACGAAATCGATGAGCGAATCGATTGTTCCGCAATACTCGCCAAACGTCATCTTGTACTGCTCTTCCGCATTGCGGATGTCCATCAGACGAGCGATAACCAGTTTTTCACGCGCTGCCTTTTCCTCATCAAAGGCAATGTCGCTGTAGATGCTGAAAAAGCATGCTGCGACGAGACCCAATGTACAAAGTACAAGGATACCATTGATAACACTTTTTTTCATGATATGTTTTTTTATATTTTTGTTAATTCAACACTTTTTTACCGTCCTAAAAGCAAGTTTTTTGCCTTACTGATAGTTCAGTTCATGAATAATCACTATATTCGTTGCAAAAATAATGCAAAATTTTTAATTTCACCCACTACTTTAAGCATTTTTTTGAAAAAAGATGATAAATGACTACCTAAAAGACCTGATTTTGCATCATTTCGGGCTAAAACCAACACATGACCAAGCAAAAGTCATCGATTCGCTCTGCGAGTTCATCCTTTCGCCTGATGCCGACAGCGTGTTCATTCTCCGAGGCTTTGCAGGCACAGGGAAAACATCCTTAGTGAGCGCCTTGGTCAAGACAATGGAACAGCTCGAGCAGGAGTGTGTACTTCTGGCTCCCACAGGGCGTGCCGCCAAAGTGCTCTCCCTCTATGCCGACCACCCAGCCTTCACCATCCACAAACGCATCTATCGCCAAAAGTCCATCGACAAGGATAGCATCTTCACGCTCAACTTCAACATGCGCCAAAACCTCCTCTTCATCTGCGACGAGGCGTCCATGATAGCCAACGACGAATACCTCTCCGGCAGTCTTTACGGCACAGGACGCTTGCTCGACGACCTTGTCCACTTCGTCTATGGGGGTAAAGGGTGCCGCCTCATCCTGCTGGGCGACACAGCACAGCTTCCACCCGTAGGCGACACCGAAAGCCCGGCGCTGCAAGACGACTACATGCAAGGCTATGGATTCCGAGTCATCAGCCACACCCTCACCGAAGTGGTGCGGCAAGCCGACTCCTCAGGCATTCTCTGGAACGCCACCCACCTGCGCCAAGTCCTCCTTGCCCAATTCTCAGCCCCCAGCACCCAATTGCCACAAATCCGTTTTCAAGGATTTCCTGACGTAAAAAACATCCCAGGCAACGAACTCATCGAAGTTCTCGAAGAATGCTACAACCGCGATGGAGAAGATGAAACTATCGTGGTGACGCGCAGCAACAAGCGTGCCAACATCTACAACAACGGCATTCGAGGCAAAATCCTTTGGCGCGAAGAGATACTTGAAAGTGGCGACATGCTGATGGTGGCAAAGAACAATTATTACTGGACAGAGAAGCAAGCCCTCCCTACGGAGAAAGCACAAAAAGAGACTGAGGAGGAAGGCGCTCCATTCGACTTCATCGCCAACGGCGACACGGCCATTGTACGCAGGGTTCGCAACGAACGCAACTTCTACGGCTTCACTTTTGTTGATGCGGAGCTGGAGTTTCCTGACTTCAATCATTACACGCTACAGCTCACCCTCCTCACCGACACCCTCCAAGCTGAAGCCCCAGCCCTCACCCGCGAACAGCAGAACACATTATATAATAATATCATGGAGGATTACGCCAGCGACCCCACCCTGCGCTCCAAGCAAGAAAAACTCAAAGCGCTGCGCCAAGACCCTTACTACAATGCCTTGCAAATCAAGTACGCCTACGCCGTCACCTGCCACAAGGCGCAAGGTGGGCAATGGACCAACGTCTTCATCGACCAAGGTTACATGACGGAGGAACTGCTCACACCCGAATATTACCGCTGGCTCTACACGGCCATCACCCGAGCCACCAAGCGAGTTTTCTTCGTCAATTGGCCCAAAGAACAAGTCATGAAGGACATTTAATCCAAGATATCTGCCCTTTCTTACAACAAATCAAGAATCAAAACGTTTATTACTGCATGAAAAAGACAATTACATTCATTTTTGCGTTGATGATGCTGAGCATCGCCAACGTGTCGGCACAAAGCCTCGCAGGCGAGTGGATAGCCGACGAAGCATTCAACAAAGAACTCAACGCTGCCTACACAGAAGAAGGAATCAGCTTGAGTTTCGGGCTTGACATCACAGAGAAGACCATCACCTGCCAATTATTTGAAAAGGTTGTGGACGGTGCCACCACCTTCGACGTTGCCATCACCTTTCCTGGCACCTACACGAGGAAAGGTAAGAAAGTCAATGCCACGTTCTATGTAGAGCGGAGCGATTTCAGAGTGACCAACATCACCTCCACCAATCCCGATGTAAAAGCCGGAATGGCGATAGACGAAATGAAGGAGGTTTTCATGAGAAAAATGACAGAGATGCTGAAAGAGCAGCAGGGCGATAACCCACAAAAATTGGGCACTGCACTGACTGGAATTTTCAAAGAGTTCACCATCAAGCAACTCACAGAAAGCGAGCTTTCCCTATTTGTCGAAAAGGGCAACAGGAGCCAGACATTCCATTTCAATCGCTAAAATCGACATGCTCCGCCTGAAGATTTGATTTTTTTTGCCCAAGAAATTAAATTTCTAAAGTTTCAAATTATTTTTTGAAACTTGCAAAATAAATTTTCAAACTTTCAAAATAAATTTTCAAACTTTCAAAATATTTTTTCATAAGCATCAAAAAACAACATCATAGGCAGCAAAAAGAAAAATCTTGGTGTAAGAAAAAAATAACAATTCTGGATACAAAAAAAGATTGGTGCACAAGTTTGCGGATTACAAAACTGTGCACCAATCTTTTTCTGCCAATATTTGCTCAAAGCGGAAAGCTTGCAATTTTCATCACAATGCAGCCAACTCAATAATCTTATCCACAGCAGCTTTCAGGCCCCCAGGGTCCTTGCCGCCAGCGGTAGCGAAATGGGGTTGTCCGCCGCCGCCACCTTTGATGAGTTTGCCAGCTTCACGTACCAACTGACCCGCGTTCTTACCCTCCTTCACCAAGTCGTCCGAGAACGATACCGTGAGGGTGGGTTTGCCACCGGCTTCGCTGCCAATCACCACAAGAAGCCCTTCGGGGAACTGGCCACGCAACTGGAAAGCCATATCTTTAGCATGCTGAGGTTCCACTGGGAGAACTCCGCTAATGACCTTCACGCCATTCACTTCATAGGCGCGCTCAACGAGCATCTTCTTCAGTTCCTGAGCCTTCTGCGCCTTGAACTCTTCCACCTGACTTTGCAGCTCCTTGTTTTCAGCAATCGCTTTCTGAACAGTAGCCATCAAATCAGGAGCATTGTTGAGCAAACCACGAAGGTCTGTCATGAAGTCTTGCATCTTGTCGAGCGTGTCTTCCACAGCCTTGCCCGTGATGGCCTCAATACGGCGCACACCTGCGGCAATGCTGCTTTCGCTCAGAATCTTCATCATGCCCAAGCAACCTGTGCTTTGAGCGTGACAACCACCACAGAACTCCACGCTGGTGCCAAACTGCACCACACGCACCCGGTCGCCATACTTCTCGCCAAACAGAGCGATAGCACCCAGTTCTTTAGCCTTCTCTATTGGATAGTCACGGTACTCTTTCAAAGGAATGTTCGCACGAATCCTCGCATTCACAATGTGCTCCACCTCGCGCAATTGCTCTGGAGTCACTTTCTCGAAGTGAGAGAAGTCGAAACGCAGTCCTTCAGCCGTCACCAACGAACCCTTCTGTTCCACGTGCGTACCGAGCACTTCGCGCAGTGCCTCATCGAGCAAGTGAGTGCAAGTGTGGTTGGCCTCAATGGCACGACGACGCTCCACATCCACGCAAGCCATAAACTCAGCCTCTGGCTGTTCGGGCAATTTATCCACAATGTGAATCGACACGCCGTTCTCCTTCTTCGTGTCCAACACTTTGATTTCCTCGTTCTCGCTCACCAGAACACCCGAATCGCCAACTTCACCACCCATCTCGCCATAGAACGGTGTCTTGTCGAGAATGACTTCATAAGCCGTGCGTTTCTTCTGCTGCACTTCCCTATATTTGACAATGTGTGCAGGAAATTCCGTATTGTCGTAACCCACAAACTCGCTTTCAACATCGCTCAGGATATGCCAATCGCCCAGTTTCACCTCAGCTGCGTTTCTTGCACGGTTCTTCTGCTCCTGCATACACACGTCAAAGCCCTTCTCATCCACCGTCAATCCCTGCTCACGACAAATGAGTTCTGTCAGGTCGAGCGGGAAACCGAACGTGTCAAACAGCGTGAAGGCTTTGTCGCCAGCAATCTCCGTCTTGCCCTCCTTCTTGGTTTCATCTATCACACCCTGCAAGAGCTTGATGCCGTTGTCCAACGTGCGGAGGAAGGAACTCTCCTCTTCCTGCATCACCTTCATTACCAACTGTTGCTGAGCAGCAATTTCAGGGAAGGCATCGCCCATCTCCTGCACCAGCGTTGGCACAAGCTTATAGATAAAGGCTTCTTTCTGACCCAAGAATGTGTAGCCATAACGCACAGCGCGACGCAAAATGCGACGAATCACGTAGCCAGCCTTCGCGTTGCTGGGCAACTGACCGTCGGCAATGGCAAAGGCGATGGCGCGCAAGTGATCCACCACTACACGCATAGCAATGTCTTTCTTCTCGTCCTCGCCATATTTGCATCCTGCCATATCGCCCAACACCTTAATCAGAGGTTGGAACACGTCTGTGTCGTAGTTGGAAGTCTTGCCTTGCAATGTGCGCACCAAGCGTTCAAAGCCCATACCTGTATCAATCACTTTGGCTGGCAGACCCTCTAACGAACCGTCGGCCTTGCGGTTGTACTGCATGAACACCAGATTCCAAATCTCAATCACCTGCGGATGATCCTTATTCACCAGTTCACGCCCGGGCACCTGAGCCTTCTCTTCCGCTGAACGAGAATCCACATGAATCTCAGAACAGGGACCACAAGGACCCGTATCGCCCATTTCCCAGAAATTGTCGTGTTTGTTTCCATTGATGATGTGATCCTTCGGCAAGAACTGCTCCCAAATGCCGGCGGCCTCATCGTCACGTTCCAGTCCTTCCTCAGGACTTCCCTCAAACACTGTGGCATAGAGGTCCTTAGGGTCAATCTTCAGTACATCCACAATGTACTCCCAAGCCCACGAAATGGCCTCCTTCTTGAAATAGTCGCCAAACGACCAGTTGCCCAACATTTCAAACATCGTGTGGTGGTAAGTGTCGTGCCCCACCTCCTCCAAGTCGTTGTGCTTGCCGCTCACACGCAGACACTTCTGCGAATCTGCCTGGCGGCGACACTTAGGAGTGGCGTTGCCCAAAATGATGTCCTTAAACTGATTCATGCCCGCATTGGTAAACATCAGCGTCGGGTCGTCCTTCACAACCATCGGAGCCGAGGGCACAATGAGGTGTTCCTTGCTTTCAAAAAACTTCTTGAAAGACTCACGTATCTCTTTTGCTGTCATCATGTTATTTTTTATTTCACAAAATTTCTTTTTATTCAAGCTGCAAAGTTACGCTTTTTCATCGACATAAAACCTAAAGAACAAGAAATGTTGCTTCTCGAACAACGAAAATACACCATACAGGACAAAACTTTCCCCATTTAGAAACTATTTATGTCAGAATTTAATCGTACCTTTGTGGCCAAAATCGATTCATTCCCAACATGACAAAGTTGATGACACTGAAAAGTGCCCATTTTTCTCCCATCATACGCATCCTCATCCTCACCGCTCTTTATGCCAAATGCAGTGAGGTCAAAGCCGTTGTCAACGACTCCATTTGGCACGATTCCATCACGGGAACACGCATCCATCTGCAAAAACACGACACACTCGCCCCCTACACCTGCCCACTCCATTTCTTCGGCAAAAAGCCGAACGGCGGTCCACGAAATCCAGCCCTTCAAGCGCTGGCTGAAGACCTCGCCATCAATGCACTTGTGTTCAGTTGGGACCACTTCATCACGGACCGCGAATGGGCAAGAGTGAACAGTCACTCGCTCCGCACCAACCTCACAGACGGTTGGGTGTGGGACAACGACAGCTTTTCAGGCAATCAATTTTCCCACCCCTACCACGGCAGCATGTTCTACAATGCAGCACGCGAACATGGACTCTCCTACGGCGTTTCCCTTCTCTATCCGCTGGCTGGCTCATTCACATGGGAAATTTTCTGCGAAACCAATCGCCCCGCCACCAACGACCTCCTCTCCACAGGTATAGGCGGAGCTGCCATTGGCGAAGTGACCCACCGTGCATCCGACATCTTTTTCGACAATTCCAAACGAGGCATCAACCGTGTGCTCCGCGAATTCATCGGCACCATGCTCAATCCTGTTCGCGGGTTACACCGCATCTTGTCGGGAGAAATGTTTCGGGTCAACCGCCTCCATCCGGGCAAAAAAGAAGCCCCCGAACCTTGCAGTTTCCAGATAGGGTTGGGCGACAGATACATCCACGAAGTAGGAACCATCCATCCCGACATGGAGGGAAAACGCTTTTTCGAACACATCCCCTTCCTCGACATTCGCTTCAACTACGGCAACCACTTCAACCACCTCGACCTCGGCAAAACCACCCGCGCCTTCGACTACTTCGACATTTATGCACTCATCAATTTAGACAAGAATCACCCCACCGTGGGTGAACTCGACATTGCCGGGCGCATCGGCTCCATTCAGCGACAGATGCCTCACCGATGGAAAATCGACATCGGATTCTATCAGAACATCAAGTACATAGACCACTACGGCGACAACGAAAGTCAGCGAGCAGGCAATCTCTCCATCATCAGCGAAGCAGCCAGCTTCGGTGCAGGGTTTCATGCCGAACGGCACGGATTGGCCACCTCCCTCAAACACGATTTCCTTTTTTCAGCCGTTCCCCTCGGAGGAGCCGCAACCGACTACTTTCCCATACGTCGATACAACTTCGGCACAGGCTTCTCCCTGCGTCACCAGTTCCAATTCGTTTGGAACCGCCACATTACTTTCGGCAACCAGTTTTACCTCATGCGCCTCTTCATCTTCAAAGGTGCCAACGCCGAAACGCTGCAGAAAATCATTGACGATCCCGAAGAACATGATACGAAACTGCACGAAGGCATTAACGCCTGGGGCGACAAAGGCGAGCAGACCGTTTTGCAGAACCGCCTCTTTTTTCAATTCAACGTCACTCGCAACATGCAGCTCCACCTCCAGCACGAATTCAACCTTCGTCACGGCAACTACCGCCTCTACCCTTCCCACACCGCCAAGTTCCACGAATGGAAATTTAGTGTTTCCTACGCCCTATGAACAAGCAGAAATCCCATCTGCGGAGAATCGACTTTGACACTTTAACACTCACGATGCGTTTGAGCGTTTACGCAGAATTGTGATTATCAATCAATTGCAATCACAAAAGTGGTCATGAGTGTCACGAGTGTCACGAGTGTCATGAGTGTCAAAGTCAGTTTCGAAATGGGCGAAAAAAGTTCACGTATATATATAATAAAAATTATAATTATTTTTATTATATATATACGTGAGCTCAAAAAAGGCGAGTTGAAAATCGAGTTTGACACTCATGACACTCGTGACACTCATGACACTCTTTGGCGTATGAAGAAAGTGAATTGCCATTTTTTTACTTGCCTATTTGATACCTAAAAATGCCGTTTTTGGGAGGTCTTCGCTTGGGGGCATTTTTCAAAAATCAAGTTTTTTGACATAAAAACGGCCATTTGTTTGCAACAGAAAATGGAATGTCGTACCTTTGCGCCGTGATTCGAAAGAGGGACAAAGCGAGCAAGAAAAATTTCTTCGGCGGGAGAAATTTTGTTCGTCCGCCGAAGAACAGGATTTTGTCCACGGATGACCTTAAAACGTACTGTTCAAACCACAACCTGCAGCAAGTGGGAAGAGAGCACGAGAGAATCGACATGACCAAAGAAAAACATCAAGCCAAACGTTAACAAGCGATTGTTAATTTAACAGTAACAGCCAATCTTTTTACTTTGAACGCAACACGCAAATAAGCCAAACTAAAGTCGGACGAGAAAACACTATCGCACTCGCTCTGGAGGGGTGCTCAGAATGGATAACCCACAGCAAAGTGAAGGGCGACGGCATCCTTGAAGCGACGGATGTTGTAGTAAGAGGACTTGCCAGTGTCGTAGGGAAGATGTAACCCGATGCCAAGATCAAGACGGAGGATGAGGAAATCGAGGTCATAACGTAATCCGAAGCCTGTGCCGACAGCAAGGGAGTTGAAGAACCCCCCTTCACCAAATTTTCCGCCGGGATGAAGTTCGTCGCCGTGCATAAGCCATACGTTGCCAGCATCGAGGAAGAATGCCCCCTGAAAGGCATTGAGGATGGGGAAACGGTATTCGGCATTGAGTTCCAGCTTCAGGTCGCCCATTTGGTCGAGGTTCATGTCCCATCCATCTGATTCGTGATAACGTCCTGGCCCAATGGTGCGAAGGGTGAAGGCTCGAACGCTGTTAGCTCCACCCACATAGAAGAGTTCACTGTAAGGGGCAAAGTTGGAATTGCCATAGGTCCAGACAGCACCAAACTGCACTCGCGTGGCGATGGAACTCTTCTCCGTGATGTGGAAAATGTTCTTCAGCTGCAGCACACACTTGAGGAACTGGGAATAAGGGGTGCTGAGGAGTTTCTTGTTCTTCTCGTAGTAGTCGAAACCCAGAAGAGCATTGGTGAGATTGAGGAAGTTGCCCGACTGCTTCACGGTTCCCTCAAAGTGCATGGTGTGCCGAATTTGGGAGTTCCAAGTGTTGTCGTAGGTGATGGTGTATTGCTGAGCAGGGATGAAGATGTCGCGCAAAGAGGCATAGAGTGCCACGTTTTTTTGAGAGATAGAATCGAACCTGTCAGTGGTGTCCTGCATTTTGTTGTAAGTGATGGTGATAGGCTTGAACTCATGGCTCCACGAGCGGTTGGTTTGGAACCCGTAGGTGGCTTCGATGGTGGAGGACATGAGGCGGTAGTAGTAAGCTCGTTTGCGCTGTTCGATGCCGATTTTGAATTCGGTGGAAGTGGGGTATTTGTAGAAGCGCTTGTTGAGCCAGGGGAATGCAATCCAAGGGTAGGACAGCGAGATGTCCAACCCTGCATCGTAGGAGTTGATGCGTTCTGTCTCCCCCCTTAGTTTGCGCGTCTGCCACTCGTAGCTGCCTTTCAGCCGCATGGAGAGGGTTTCGCCGTGATGGAAGGCGTTGCGTTTGGAGAGGGTGATGCCAAAGCCTGGGCCAATCTGATAGTTGGATTTATAGGTGAAGTTGAAGTCGAAGTCGGCATTGATGAGCTGATCCAACGTAAGGTCGAGCCGGACATCGAGGGTGTCGTTGAAAAATTGAGGGTTGAGTTGCGAGGGTTGAGCGATGAGCGTATCAGTTGCGCTGAGGGTGCCATTCGCGCTGAGGCTGTCCACTTCACGAGGTTGGAAAGTGAAGCGCACATTGGAGAATATTTCCATGCTGCGGAGGTTGGCAAGGGTTTGATCGACGAGCGACTGATTGAAAAGCTGACGAGGGCGAAACTTGAAATTCTTCATCATCACCCGGGGAGCGATGGGGATGCGTTTGCCTTGCCAGACAATCTTGAGGCTACGGCGAGTGAGGGAATCGTCATAGACATTGGTGCGTCCCTCCCTGCGACGCTGGATGGAGAGGGTGCTGGTGCGGCTCTGACGGATGTAGGCACTCATTTTGCCGAAATGGTATTGCCGGTTGGCCTGTGGAGACAAGTCGGGGTCGGTTGCCACAAGGAGTTTTACCCGGTAAGGGGTATTGGTGGAGTCGGCAAAATAGGAGATGTAGTCAGGACGGTAGAAGTAGAAGCCGTTGTTGCGGAATGCCGAAACGAGACGGTCCTTCTCGTTAGTGAGGTCGAGCGTAGAGAATTGTCCGCCGCGACGGATGTGGGCTTCTTCGCGTGTGGCTCGGATGATGCTGTCCTGAATGCTGTCGCGAAAGGCGTAGCGGATGCTGTCGAAAAGGTAGGGCTGTCCGAGATGGACATCGTAGGCAATGCGCTGCTTTTTGGGGTCGCGCTGAGGGAGGAGTTCGTAATCGACATGTCCGCGGAAGTAGCCATAGTTCTGAAGGACGTTGGTGGTGACCTTGACACGTGTTTCGGGCGACACTTGGGAAATGGTGACAGGGGTGCCGGCAAAAGAGTTGAACATCCACTTGTTGAAACCTTTGCGCGGTTTATCGACATAGGCATTGTAGAGCCAAAGTCCAATCTGCAGAGGACTCCGCTTAGAGGAACTGCCCAAGAGAGAGCCGTTGGGCTTGTAGGCAAGGGCTGCATTGACTTCTTCGAGTGCGATGGCTTCAGCCGGAGTGTCCTGCTGGTCGTGCACTCGTATTTTTTCTATACCCGTGTAGAGCACTTCCCCTTCAGGCAAATGGGAGGTGGTGGAGCAGGCAGTCAGAATGCCCACTACGGCCAATAATATAATGATGTATAAGAGTATCGGTTTCATTCTTCTTTCTTTTCGATGGCTGCATTGTTGGATGACGATTGCACATTGCCAGAGGGAGCACCCGTGTTGCCCGCTCTCCGCTCGGGAAGGTCGGTTTCTTTTTTCTTCCAGATGAGCAATTCGGAGAAGCGGTCCACTTTTTTACGGAGGAGGACACCTACCCCGCTCTTGTCAATTTCTCCTTCGAGCAGGTTGGAAAAATCTTTTTCGTGAAAAAGGCGGACGTATTGCGTGCCTCCGTTGTCGAGTCGCCATTCGAGGGAGACATCGTCGATGTAGGCACCCGATTCGTTGTGAACCTGATTGTTGTTGTCGGAACTCACTTTGCCACCAATCACCACATTGAGGCGGTCGGAGAAGAACTTGCGCGAGAACTTGAAGGAGTAGTCGGTGCGTTTCGACCCATCGTCGCGTATCGTCTGGTCAAGCCCCACGCTGACATTCACCATAGTGGAGAGGGCATTGCCTGCAATCTTGTTGATTTCTTCTTCCAGAAACCCATTGAGGGCATTGCCTGCCACAAAGCCTTTACTGTTGGAGCCAGAGAGGTACATGCCCGTAGCGAGCATGCCGACAGCGAGCTTGTTGCGGTCCTCGGCTGAACTGTTGGCCAACTCACTCTGGACATTGATGTCGTCGGGGGCATCGATGATAAATTCCAAGCCAAGGTTTTCGAGGGTGTTGGAGATTTTCAGACCCACATCGAAGGGCACGTTGCGGCTACTTCCATCGCCCTGCCCCACTGCCGCACGGATGCGCTCAGTAGCGGTGATGTTGAGGACAGGATTGCCCGGAGCACCCATAAACTCGACGTAGGAGCCGGGGTGAATTTTGAAGGTCTTGAGCGGAATGACTGGAAGGGTATATTTCATTTCTCCCTCGTTGATGGTGTAACGTCCCTGCAGGTTGAAGACACCTTCCGGAGTGTAGGACATGGTGATGTTTCCACCTCCTTGCACATTGACGTAGCTCTGTTTGTCGGCCGAAAATTCGCCTCGCAGTTTGGCACCATCCTCCACGCTCAACACAACGTTCATATCAATGCCCATGTAAGTCCTTTCGGGCAAGGATTCTTTGGGTGGAGGCGGCACACTGAAATCGACGAAGGTGACGATGTCTTCCAAGCGGTCGGTCTGATAAAGTGCTGTTTCCGACATGATGTAGGTGAGGTTGGTGGTGGGGAGCACACGCACCAAACCACGAACGGTGAGGTCCTTTGTGGAACCGATAACGCGTGCGAAGAAATCGCCATAAAGATTGCCATAAAGCAGCTTCTTGCTGTCGTAAGGTGCCTCGATGAGTTTGAAGTTCCGCCCGTTAAGGGAAAGGGACATGAAGACCTCGTCAAGGTTGGCGAAATCGACATACCCATTCAGCGTGAGCGGGTTATCATTGACGCTGTAGAACTTGAAGGAATCGAAATCGATGCGGCTGTTATTGAAAGCCAGCGTGTCGTTAGCCAACGAAAGGTCCACGCTGTAGGTGTTGGAAAGGAGATGCACATCGTCAGGCATCAGATAACCATTGAAAAGGAGGGCATCCATCGGTCCGGTGACTTTCAAGTCGCCCGCGAGATGTCCATCAAACCTCGCCACCTGATTAGGCACAAAAGCTGAAAGCATGGACATGGGAAGGTCGAGGAAAGAAAGGCTGGCATCCAAAGCCCCCTCTGCCTCGGCATTGTAGGTGCCATCGAGCTGCAGGATGCGCGTGTCGTTATAGGCCAAATCGGCATCGATGACATGCAGGTTTTCACCTTGGGGCATGTAGGTGAAGCGTGACTGAAGATTGCCCACGGTCATACCCTCGTAGGAGAATCGGTCGGCATCCATTTGACCCTCAACCATGAAGTTTTCCCCTTGGTCGATATAAGTAGCATCCAGATGGAGCATGCCCCCCAAGTCGGGAAGGCCTGGGATGGGCACCACTGCCAAGATTTCCCTCAGGTTCAAGTCGTTGGCAATGACATTGGCAATTTGCCGTCCTTCTCCGTCTTCATCGGCAAAAACGGCAAAATAGGTGCTGTCGGAAAGGCTGGAGAGGCGTATGTCGGAAAGTGTAGGCCGATTGGGGAACGTGGTGATGTAGTTATCGTCGTTGATGGAAAATTCTCGATAGGCGATAATCGGCTTCTGAGGATAGAGTGTGTAATTGACGCAGGTGTCATTGGCCAACGCTTTGACGCCCAAGTCGATGCCTTTGCGATTCTTTTTATCGAAATAGGTGAGGTGGGCATCGGCACGATCGGCCATCAGATAACCGTCCAGATAGGCGCGAAAGGCAGGCAGCAAGGGTTGGTCGCTGCATTGCACGCCGATGTGGTAGTCAAGTTGGGTGGTGTCTTGCACTATATCGAAGAAAGCCGTATCGACCCTCACGCTGTCTTTCTTGAAAGCATACACATGCCCCTTACCTATGAGGCCTTCGGTAGGAGAAGATGTGATGACTGCCGCAAGTTCACTGAAACTGATGTCATTTGCCTCCAAAATGTCGGAAAAGGGGTTTTCGTCTCGGGCAGCGATGGAGAGCGAGAGGTGGGGCAGAAAAGCCTTCAGTTCATCGAGATTCACGTTGTGCTGCTTGAACTGCCTGACGGTTTCCCTTTGCAGTCGTTCCACCTTGGGCAAGAGCTTGAACAAATTGTGGGGTGCGAAGAGCGAAACAAACATATCGCCGGTGTGAAGAGTGGCAGCGGTGGAGTCGGGCATGGCTTCAGCATAGAGATTGAAAACTTGGGTGGAGATGCTGTCGCTGCCCACTTTCAACCCCAGCGTGTTGATGTAAGAATCGATGCGGAAAAGGTGGTCGAAATTATAGGAAAAATCAAGGGTTCCGTTGGTGGTGGCTGTAAGCGGTTCGTCGCTAAATCCCATTGCCTGCACATCGGCAAAGGGAAGGTCAATGTTCAGCGTCCCCTGAATGTGTTTATTTTTCATTTCGCCATCGAAGATGAAATTGGTTTGCAACTGATTGTTGTCGCAAGCTAAGGTAAGGTTTAGTGCACCGCTTTTCAATGATGCGTCGGCATTCATTCCGCCGAGGTTCATCTTCCCCATGTGTGCATCGGTGAGGTGGGCTTGGGCATCCAACAACGTGCGGGGAGAGAAGAAATCGAAGCCGTGCCCATGTGCCGACACTCGACCTGTGAGTACGGTGGGTTCATCGAAAGGCACATAGTTGTTCAACACGAAATTGTTGAAAGCCAGTTCGGCCTTGTAAGCATCGGTGTTCATCACGTAGTTTGCCTTCAGGTCGAGGCTTCCACGCCCGTCTTTCATCTTCAACTGGGTGCGAAGGGAGAGGTCGTCGGCCACATCCCAAAGTGTGGCCGTACCATCTAACAGGCACTTGGTGGGCACCTTGACGTGCAGTTCACTCGCCTCAAGGGTTTGCAAGTTTCCACTCGCCTTCAGCTGCACCTCCACAGGACGGGCTGGTAATTCTTTAGACATCAAGCTGCGAACATCGCGGGTGTCCTCCTCACCCCCCATCTTAGTAAAATAGAGAATATCGTCTTTCCCCATCTGCCCCTTGCCTGTCAATGCAAATGTTCCAGGATTGATGTCATCAAAAGCATTCAGGTCCATGCGGTAAGTCAAGGCCAGGTCGCTGTCGGCAGTTCGCACATGGAGTTGAGGAACTGTCAGGGAGAGCGAATCCATCTCTACCCTCCCCCGCGTTTCAGCTATAACGAGTCCGCTTTGTTCTATGCCAGAAAGTTGGGTCAGCAGCAGGGTCATGTCGCCCGTTCCCCGATATTCGAAAGAATCAACAGCCAGATTCATGTCCGTAAAGTACAAATGATTGGGGTCGAGTTGATGCGGGAAATGCGGTTCGTTGCGATATTCAAATCCTGCCTCAGATTGTGTGATACCAAGGTGGTGTACTTGATAGATTTCCTTTCCCAAATCAAGGTATCCATTAGCATGAGCCGATGCGATGTTGGCGGTGACAAAGGTGCTGTCGCTCTGCGGAGTGAGCAGGACGGTGGCTCTTACCTGTTGAAACTCAACATCGTCCAATTGTATTTTCCAAGCGAGGGGTTCGCTTTCGGTAGTGTCTTCAGGCACAGAATCGTTGAGCAACACCATCAGGTCGGCTTCTTTCAGCAGTGCCTTGTTAACCACAGCAAGTTCGTTTTGCAAATCTGTGCTGTGGCTGGCAAGACTCAGTTCAGCCACATGTCCTTTCACCACACATGCATCTATCAAGTCTTTGGTGTTCAACTTAGCATCATACAAATGGATGCCATCTACTTCGGCCTGCAATTGGAACAGAGGGAGCGCCTTGATGCTGATGTCTAATTGACGTGCCGCCAAAACGGTGTCGCCATCCTGCACAGCTAAGATGCCGTCCATCGTCAAATCCAGCGGAAAAGCAAGATGCACACTTTCCACCGTCACGTCTATGTTCAGTTCTTCGCTCAGTATTTCAGCGGTCTTATCTACAGCAAATTTCTGTACGGGAGGCACATAAATGAGTACGGCAAGCAACAGGAACAATAAAATTGGAGTTAGCACTATCCCCAGAAGGATGCGCCAACTCCAACCTAATAGCGTGTACTTACCGTACTTCTTCAATTTTCAAAGAATCATTAGAGGTTTGGATTAATCTTGTTCCACTCTGAAATGGGTGGCACAATGTTCAGAGTCACGAGTTCGTCACGCATCTTGCAGAGGTGCTCGTAGGAAGCGTCGAGTTTAGCCAATTCCTCAGCTGTGCCCGTAGGCATCTTGTAAGTGCAGCCGTTGGTGTCGAGCGTGGTGTCCATAGCCATCATGATGTGGTTGTACTTCTCGTTGTTCACGTATGTGCCAGCAGGCCAACGGAACTTCTCGCCACCCATTACGGAGCGAATCATCTCAACCGAGCAATAGGCTGGGCTTTGCCAAGAGGAACGTCCGCGAAGTTCAATAATCTTTGCACCGCCTTTGGTAACAGCCACTTTCAGCTGTTCCCACTCTTCCTCAGGAAGGGCTGGAGTGCCGATGAGATCGTGAAGAGGCTTGCCTGCCACTTTCACTGCGCTGCCAAACACAGCCATCTGCTCGCCGTGACCTCCGTAGGTAGCACAACCTGTTACCTCATACTGCTTCACACCAAACTTCTTGGCCAAAGCTGACTGGAGACGAGTTGAATCGAGGGCTGCCAAAGTGGTCACCTGACCAGGCTTGAGGCCAGAATAGAGCAGCGTTACAAGACCTGTCAGGTCGGCTGGATTGAAAATCACAGTCACGTGCTTCACATCGGGGCAATAAGCCTTGATGTTCTTGCCCAGTTCCTCTGCAATTTTGCAGTTGCCAGCAAGCAGGTCCTCACGAGTCATGCCCGCCTTACGGGGTGCACCACCCGACGAGATGATGTACTTAGCATCCTTGAAAGCTTCAGCCACATCAGTGGTAGCTGTCAGGTTCACACCATCGTAACCACAATGGAACATCTCTTCCATCACGCCCTCCATACCTGGAGCATACACGTCGTAAAGACACACGTTGGGAGTCAGCTTCATGGTCAGAGCCAACTGCACCATTGTTGAGCCGATAGCACCACCAGCTCCTACAATCACAAGTTTGTCATCTGTTAAAAATGCCATAATACAATTCTTATTTTTAATGAAATGTTATGAGAATGATTATGCAAAAATACCTCTTTTCTTCGATACGAGCAAAAAAGAGGTGTGTTTTTTTTAGAAAAAGTTGGAACTTTCTTTTATGTGTATGGCAAAAGCACTCTGTTGCTAAGGCAAGTGTGCATATAAAGCAAGGAGTCTTTTTATCCACCATGCAACATAAAGCAATGCTATGAAAGGCACGAAAATACTTAAATATATGCAGTTTTGTTTGGCAATATAAGAAAATTCCGCTACCTTTGCAGCCAAAGATTAAGAAAAAGCCTTACGCGCTGTGTCAACGGCACAATAAAATAGTACATAATATGACATATCCAAAACTTCTCCAGTCCATAGGTCGCTCATGGGCTTTTCCCACCAAGTTGAGTGCTGGAGTGCTCCTGTCTGTCACCATCCTGTTTGTGGCAGCTTTGGGTATATTATTTACTGTTTCCCACAATGCCATCGAGAAAGAGTCGCTGGCCAAGGCGCAAGAAACGCTGAATGGTACGGTCAACCGCATAGAGAACATGCTGCATGGTGTGGAGGTGGCAACTACCAATATGCAATGGAATGTGGAACATCATCTTGACGACCCGAACATGATGTCGGTTTATACACGTGAGTTGCTACGGCACAATCCGCACATCGTAGGGTGTGCCATTGCGCTCGAGCCAGGATTTTACGATGGCGAAGGAGAGTTGTTCCACCGCTATTCTTTCCGCGACCGAACTCGGAACGACAGCATTTTGACAAGTGGCAACCCGATGGAAATAGAGCCTTTTGTACTCAGCAACTCCCCGTATGTGGCACACAACTGGTACAACATTCCCATGAAAGTGGGAGAGCTCTGCTGGATTAGGCCACATGCTGAAGGCGACGAGATTCTTTCCACGGTGGTGACGTGTAGCACTCCTCTACGCAACAAAGAAGGAAGAATAGTGGGTGTGTTGGCTACCGACATTGAGGTGGATTGGTTGTCAAAGACGGTGTTGAGCACGAAGCCTTACCCCAACTCCTATTGTTGCATGTTAGGCGTACAAGGCACCTACCTCATCCACCCTGACAGCACAAGGCTTTATCACACTTTCGTGACCGATATAGTGAAAGCCGACTCGACCAATGTCGAGGTCAAAGAATTGGTGGAATCAATGCTGAAAGGTGAAAATGGATGCAGGGCTGTCAACCTGTTTGGCAAAGACAGCTACGTGCTTTACGAGGCACTGAACGCGAAGCACTGGAGTGCCTGCATCATTTGTCCAGAAAGCGACATTTTCTATGCCAACGAAAGGCTCAGGATGTATGCAACCATCATCATGATTTTAGGGTTATTATTTATTTTGGTGTTCTGTTTTCTGATGGTCAAAATGCATCTAAAACCTCTTGAGATGCTGGCAAACGAAGCTGAACGCATAGCAAAGGGCGAATACAGCCTGACTATCAAGCCCACAACAAGAAAAGATGAGATTGGGTCCCTGCAACACAGTTTCATCAAAATGCACAAAGCACTCTCCGCCCGCATCAGCGAACTGAAACAATTGACAGAAGCGCTCCAGCAACGCCACGAAGAATTGAACGAAATCTATGCACAGGTGGAAAATGCCAACGAGGCAAAGACGTTGTTCATTCATGAAGTGGCAGATAGAATGCTGCAACCCGTTAAATTGATTGAAAGTTCTGTGCGACAACTGAAAGAACGGCATAAGAAGGGACAGCTTGACGAAATACCCACATTGATGCAAACCGTGTTGAAGCAAATCAAGGTGATTACCAACCTGCTCGAAAAATTGGGAAGATGACTTTCTCCTCTGCCAACCGATGGATTATTCAGAAACGAAACGTATGAAAAGACCTCTTTTACATATTCAAAAATCTTTAGCATTCAAACTGAGCCTTGGCATCTTGCTCATCGTCGCCCCCGTGTTCATTGTATGCATCAGTTTCCTTTTCGTGCGCTCGCGCCAAATTGTAAAAGAGGAAGCAAAACTGCATGCCACACACTCGCTTGAGAACACGGCTCTACATATCGAAAAATACATGGAGGAAGTGGAAGTGGCCACCGAAAACATTAGCTGGCTCGTAATGAAGAACCCAAATCCAGACTCCCTGCTCAACTACTCGCGGAGAGTGGTGGAGCTAAACCCAAACATCAGTGGATGCTCCATCACGATGGAGCCAGGGTTCTTCCCACAGTTAAGTCACAATTTCTCCGCCTACACCATTCGCGAAGAGCAACTGATAGAAACCGAGGTGGAGAAAGACTATAACTACTACGAAAAGGTGTGGTACAAAAAACCGACCGAACTTGGAAAAGCATGCTGGACCGACCCTTACAACGACTTTAACGAGGGCACATTGTCTTCGCCCTTTATCATCACGTCCTACTGCAAACCTCTATTCACTGAACAGGGCGACCAAATTGGCGTCATTGCCACCGATTTGTCTGCCGCCTGGTTGAACAACATCCTCGCTTCTCAAAAACCCTACCCCAACTCGTTTTGCCTCATGTTAGGGAGCAACGGTGCATACATCGTTCACCCTAATCGGCTGAAACAAAGCAAGCAGAGCATCTTCACAGCGTATGATGAGGATAAGCATCCAGACATCAGCGCACTGGGTAAAGCGAT
Source organism: uncultured Bacteroidales bacterium (assembly GCA_902789725.1). Lineage (GTDB taxonomy): Bacteria > Bacteroidota > Bacteroidia > Bacteroidales > Bacteroidaceae > Minthosoma. Next base: position 54,131 of record CADAPC010000004.1, on the reverse strand, counting down.
GACGACAGGGGAAAAAGGGTCGCAGCACGTAGAATTTGACGGGAGCAAATATTGGGTGTTCTACCAGCCCGTAAAGGGAACACAATGGAGCATCGCTTTAGTGTGTCCCGAGAGTGACATTTTAGGGTCGTACCAAACACTTACGTTGGTGCTCATTCCGCTTATCCTCATCGGCTTGCTGCTCATGCTCTTCTTCTGTTGGAAAACCACAAAGCATTTCATCAGGCCTATTGACCAGCTGGCTCTGCAGACAGAGCAACTTGCCCAAAGTGACTTCAGCACGAAGATGCCTCGCAGCAACCGAAATGACGTGGTGGGAAATTTACAAAACAGTTTTAGCACCATGCAGGAGTCGATTGACCAAAACATCAAGGACATCATGCAGACAAACGAGGAAGCAGAACGGAACAATCAGGAACTTGATAAAGCAAACCAATTGGCTCAAGAGGCCACGCAACGCAAGGATGACACCATCCGCGAAGCATCGAGACTGATACGCACCCCACTCAACATTATTGGAGGATTCATCCAGGTGCTGAGAGACAACCAAACAACTATGTCAGAAAAGGATGCAGAGGAAGCGGTCGAGGCCATCAACCAAAATTCTATCATCATCAGGCGTATGGCCCACATGCTCTTCGATGTGTCAAGAAAAGAGTCTTACCCACTGGACTGCAAACAAGAAATAGAAGTGAATAGCCTCGTGGAAGAAATAATGGAAAACGTCAAGGAAATGTACCCAAAGGGTTCAGATATCAACTATACCAACCTCCTGCCCAACCCACTCACCATCCACAGCAACAGGCTCTATTTGGTTCGTTCTGTGCGCGAATTGCTGATCAACGCCAAAAAATTCGCATCAGAGAATCCCATCAACTTCCGAACAGAGGTGGTAGGCGGAATGGTACGCTTTACCATCGAAGATCATGGACCAGGCATTCCGGCTGAACTACACAAACATGTGTTTGATCCCTTCTTCAAAATGGACATCTACAGCGAAGGCTTCGGCATTGGCTTAGGACTCACCAAACAGCACGTCAGAGACTTAGGAGGCACAATGATTCTTGATGCCGACTACAAAGACGGTGTCCGCTTCTTGGTGGAAATACCCAATGCCTAAATGGGAGGTCACTTTCTTCACGCTCTTCAATGCCTAACAGCGAGCTAAAGGTACCTTTCATCTTCTCAGCAGGTCTGCATCTTTCAGAACAGGGAACTTGCGACGGAAATCTTTGAGTTTCTGCAAGTCGAGTTCCAACGTGATAGCTGTGCTTTCATCCAGGGGACAAGCGGCTGCCGTGTTGCCATAAGGGTCAACAATCAACGTTCCCCCACTATAGCGACCGCTTTGGTCCTCGCCTACACGGTTCACACCTGCTACATAACATTGATTTTCAATGGCTCGTGCATGCAGCAGCGTGTCCCACACTGCCAATCGCGAAGTAGGCCACGATGCCACATAAAGCGCACAATCGTAGGGTATCTTTTCATTGTTTCGCGAGAAAACAGGGAAACGCAGGTCGTAACAAATCTGCAACAAAAAACGCACACCACGAAACTCCACCACTTTACGTTCAGCACCTCGTTTGTAACGTCGGTGTTCATCGGCGTAGGTGAACAGGTGACACTTGTCGTAGGTTTCGTAAGTGCCATTGGGCTTGACGAAATAGAAACGGTTGTAGAAGTTGCCTTCTTCCTCTGTCGCCACACTGCCACAGATGGCACCTTTCAGTTCCTGTGCCATCTTCTGCATCCAAGCCAACGATGCGCCATCCGACTCAGCAATTCCCTGAGGCTCAACAGAAAAACCTGTAGAAAACATTTCGGGCAGCACATACACGTCGCTTGGGTCAAGTCCCCAAAGTATTTCTGCCAACTTTTCTTGATTGGCCGAGGGGTTGCCCCATACAATATCAGGTTGCAAAAGTGAAAGTTTCATTCTTTCTTCTTTTTAATGGATAATACTATGCCAGCCAAAACCAGCAGTACCAATACGGCCAAGGCGACATAAGCGACAGTCTCCGTGGTTTGTACACTTTGCGGATTGAACGTAAAGATCACCTCATGTTTGCCAGCCGGCACATTGATGGCACGGAGCACGTAGTTAGCACGTCCCACCTCGGCTGGCTGCCCGTCAATCGTTGCCGTCCATCCTGGGTAATAAACCTCAGAGAAAATCACCAAACCACCTTTGTCCGACTCCACCTCATATTTTGCCTCGTTGCTAATATAGGAAGTCAGCTTCACCGTTCCTTCTCCACCAGCCTTCAGGAATCCAAAGTCGTCTTTAGCCACTACAGCCGTGTGGCGAAGGTTCACCTCAGAGAGAGCATCCAGTTCTTCATTCGCATTCTTCGCCCAAGCAATGTCGGTCACAAACCAAGCATTCCCCATCGCGGTGACATTTTCTACGGGCATCTTTACTTCACCCTTCTCGCCAGCTCCAAGAATGAACCAACGGGTGTTGAGCATATTGATGACAGGGAAGAGAGAATCCGTATTGACCACACTGAGGTCGTAAATGGGGTAAGGTGTCTGCTGCTCCATCATCGCCACGGTGTCGATAGGTGCTTGACGCAGAGCCTCATACACTTTCGACATTTCTGGAGCAATGTGTGCTTCGATGAGTTCTTGATAACGACGCAATTTGGCTGCATGATATCCACCCACCGAGCTGTAGAAAGCACTGGTGTTGTTATCGTTGAAAGTTGACACTGTGAAGTTCAGCACACGGTAGTCGCGCCCTGCACCGCTCTTGCTGAGGATATAATTGTCGGCATCCGTCTTCTGAATACGAGCCGCCCCTTGAGGTTGCACAAACATGTCGTCGTGCAGGTAACGCTTGTTCACCCCCCACATGTCTATCAGACAAATGGCCAGAAGAGATACGCTCAGCCAAGCTACAGCCTTTTCGTTTCCTCTTGCGGCCTGCTCTTTATCCGATGCTGATGGTGAACCACTCTTTGCTTTCTTCGCATACCACCACATGGCTGCAAGTCCCAGCAGTATGAACAGGATGCTCCTCCAAGCATCGGCACTCACCATAGCCGCCCTCATATCAGAAAGACTGCGAAGAATGTTCTGTCCAAAACCCTCATCAAAATAGCCAGCCCCCACATACTGCTGAACGGCCGCTTTGTCGTTCGAACTCACGCAATCGCTTCCTAATCCAGGGAACATCACGTAAATCAGGCAGATGACCACCGTGAAGACTGTAGCACAATAAAGTGGGTTCAACTTAGGGTTCTTCACCCACTCTTTCAAACCCCACAGGGCAATGAAAGGTACCACAAATTCTACCACAACCAAAATGCTCGCAACAGTGCGGAATTTCGAGTACATGGGCACATGGTCGATGAAGAAATCGGTGAATGGCATGAAGTTCTTACCCCATCCGAGCAACAAGGTCAACAGTCCGGCAGCAAGAAGTGCCCACTTCAGAGGATGCTTATTGGGAATAACCAACAGACCCAAAACAAACAGCATGCACACCAAAGCCCCCAGATATACAGGGCCGCTCGTGCCTGGTTGCTCGCCCCAATACTGTGTAAAAGCACCGTATATGCCCATCTGCTCCATTTGTCCGTCGGCCTTCTTCATGGCGGTCTTGTTCATCGAGAGCGGCACACTGGCCCCACCCTTCACGTTCGGAATCAAGAACGTCATCGACTCGTCAATACCATAGCTCCAAGCCGTAATGTAGCTGCGCTCCAAGCCGCTGTCCGTTTGGTCTTCCACCTTGCCTTTCTTCACCAGCTCGCTTTTGCCGCGCATGGTGTCTTTAGCATATTCATAAGTGTGGTAGAGAATGGTTGCATTCAGGCAAATGGCAATCAACGCAGCCACAGCCACACAACCCGTTGCCTTGCCAAACGAAGCCAGTTCCTTCTTCTGCACGGCTTGAATCAGGAAAGCCACAACCAAAAGCAACTCCACCGTCAGAAAATAGTAGCTCATCTGCACGTGGTTGGCCTGAATCTGCAACGTTGCAAATATGGCTGTCACGATGGTGCCCCACAGGTATTTCTTCTTGTAGCACAACACCATACCCGCTATAGTAGGCGGAATATAAGCCAAAGCCATTACTTTCCAGATGTGCCCTGCGGCAATGATGATGAAGAAGTAGCTACTGAAAGCCCACACAACGGCTCCAAGTGCAGCCATCCACTGCCGGAAATCAAACGCCCTGAGCAAGATGTAAAAACCTAACATCGAAGCAAAGATGAACCACACATAATCAGGAAACCACAAGTGATATGCCTTTTCCACAAAACCCATCGGCTTGGCTGAGTCGTAAGAGGGGGCTATCTGATAGGTGGGCATACCTCCAAACAGACTTGTCACCCAGCGCGGAGTCTCGCCATTATGCGCATCGCGATAAGCATTGATTTCCACATTGATTCCGTCGTTCGCACCGCTATCATGCTGTTCCAGCCGATAGCCCTTGCTCACCGGCGACATAAAATAGGCCCATGCTACAACTGCAAACAGAGCGATGCAATAGACATCGGGCATGAGTCTTTTCCAATCAAATTTCATAAATTCTATTTTGAATATTGATGTTACAAATAGTTGCTTCAAGTTGATGTTACAAATTGGCTGCGAAGTTACAAAAACTTTTTGAAATGGTCACAAATTTCGTAGGAAAGAAAGCGGAAGGAAGGTTCATTTGGCTTTTGCACCTGCAAAATTTGGCGGTTTACAGGATTTTTGCTACATTTGCAAACGATTATCAATCTCTAAATAAAATAGGAAAATTATGGCTACAGGTAATGTACGGCCAGAGACGATGGAGAGAATCACCACTCCTGCTTTGGCACAGAAATTCATCGAAGAACAAATTCAAGAGCTGAGGGCTCAGATTGGCGACAAGAAGGTGCTGCTGGCACTCTCGGGCGGAGTGGATTCGTCGGTAGTGGCAGCCCTGCTCATCAAGGCTGTAGGCAAGCAACTGGTGTCGGTTCATGTCAACCACGGTCTTCTGCGCAAGGGAGAACCTGAGCAGGTGGTTCGCGTCTTCCGCGACGAAATGGATGCCAACCTGGTGTATATCGATGCCACCGACCGCTTCTTGGACAAGCTGGCAGGCGTAGCCGACCCTGAGCAGAAGCGCAAAATCATTGGTGCCGAATTTATCCGTGTGTTTGAGGAAGAGGCTCGCAAACTGGAAGGAATCAGTTTCTTGGCTCAAGGCACCATCTACCCCGACATTGTGGAGTCGGGGCCTGTGAAGTCGCACCACAACGTGGGCGGCCTGCCAGAGGACATGCAGTTTGAACTGGTGGAACCCATCAAACTGCTCTTCAAGGACGAAGTGCGCGTGGTGGGCAAAGAACTCGGTCTGCCCGACAACATGGTGTTCCGTCAGCCCTTCCCGGGACCCGGCTTAGGCGTTCGCTGCACAGGAGCCATCACCCGCGATCGCCTCGAAGCCCTGCGAGAGAGCGATGCCATCCTGCGTGAAGAATTTGCCAAGAACGGGCTGGAGGGCAAGGTGTGGCAGTATTTCACTGTTGTGCCCGACTACAAATCAACTGGCGTGAAGGAGAACAAGCGCAGCTGGGACTGGCCCGTCATCATTCGTGCCGTGAACACTCGCGATGCGATGACTGCCACCATCGAGGAGATTCCCTACCCACTTCTCCACCACATCACCCAACGAATTGTCACCGAGGTGCCAGGAGTGAACCGCGTGCTCTACGACCTCACTCCCAAACCCACTGGTACCATCGAGTGGGAGTGAAAACAGCAATAACTCACCCACAGGCACTATCGAGTGGGGGTGAATCGCCACAATAATGTAGAAGCAGGCAAGGCTAACAGCTTTGTCTGCTTTTTTATGTTCCCAAGCAAGCAGACCCCCCCCTTCCTTTTCTACAGGTTTTCCTCCTGTTCTCCTCTATATCTCCCCCCATTCATATCCGTTCGTTATCCGATTGTTCTCCGTTCGTTGTCCGTTCATTTATCGAACAACTATCGAACAACTATCGAACAACTATCGAACAACTACTAAAAGAAGATGCAAGGAAACCTATGGGGAAAGCGAAAGAAAAATAAGCTTTTTCCGACACACAGTCGCACTGTTGATATGTCCTTCAAAGGCTCTTTAGTTCGGCCCTTAGCAACGTTTTCCGCTAAAGAAACACAATTTCTTTATCCGCCTAGCTTATAATTCATGATTTTTATGTAAATTTGCACCCAAATTTCAAAAAAGTCATGACAGAAAGTACGTCCAACTCGACAGAGAGGCGAGTAAGGGTGCGTTTTGCGCCCAGCCCAACAGGACCTCTCCACATTGGCGGCGTGAGAACCGCTCTTTACAATTATTTGTTCGCCAAACAACATGGCGGTGATTTGATTTTCCGCATCGAGGACACTGACTCCACCCGCTTGGTGCCTGGAGCTGAAGAGTATATCATAGAGTCGTTCAAATGGTTAGGTATTCCTTTTGACGAAGGAGTATCGTTTGGCGGCAATCATGGCCCTTATCGCCAAAGTGAACGCAGGGACATCTATAAGAAATATGTTCAGCAGTTGCTGGACGAAGGCAAGGCTTACTACGCTTTCGACACGCCTGAGGAACTGGACAAGAAACGCAAGGAGGTGGAGAATTTCCAGTACGACGCTTCCACCCGCGGCATGATGCGCAACTCGTTCACCCTCTCGAAGGAGGAGGTGGAAGACCTCATCAACAGCGGCGCGCAGTATGTGGTGCGTTTCAGGATTGAGCCGGGAAGAGATGTGGTGGTGGACGATTTGATTCGTGGCGAAGTGAAAATCAACTCCTCGATTTTAGACGACAAGGTGCTCTACAAAAGTGCCGACCAACTGCCCACCTATCACCTGGCCAACATTGTCGATGACCACCTGATGGAGGTGACTCACGTGATTCGTGGCGAAGAGTGGTTGCCTTCGGCTCCGCTCCACGTCTTGCTCTACGAGGCTTTCGGCTGGGCCGACACAATGCCGCGTTTTGCCCACCTGCCTCTGCTGCTGAAGCCCATTGGCAACGGCAAACTCTCGAAGCGAGACGGCGACAAACTGGGATTCCCCGTCTTTCCTTTGGAATGGCACGATCCTAAGAGCGGAAACACCTCGACGGGCTATCGCGAGAAAGGTTATCTGCCCGAAGCCGTCATCAATTTTCTGGCGCTCCTCGGCTGGAATCCGGGTAACGACCAGGAACTCATGACACTGGACGAGATGGTGCAGCTGTTCGACCTGTCGAAGTGTTCAAAGAACGGTGCCAAGTTCGACTATGTGAAGGCAGCATGGTTCAATCATCAGTACCTCATCCAGCACCCCGACACAGATTGGTGTCCTGGCTTCGACAAGGTGCTGAAGGAGAATGGCATCGAGGCAACCACAGAACAGGAAGCAGAGGTGGTGCGGATGATGAAACTGAAAGTGATAGAATACACTGACGGCTTGGGCAACAAGAAAAAGCGCAACATCTCCTTCCCAAGCGACTTGTGGCCGCTCACCAAATTCTTCTTTATTGCGCCCACAGACTTCGACAAGGAGGGCGACAAATTCGTACGCAAAAACTGGACAGAGAAAACTGCTACCGAAATGCGGCAGATGCTTACCGTGCTGGAAAGCATCGACGATTGGAGCGTGGAGGGCCAGAAGGCTGTCATAGCTCCGTGGACCGAAGCTACGGGCATTAAACCTTGGAACGCCTGGCGTGTGGCTTTGGTGGGTACGGGACAGGGACCCGACATGTACGAGCTGTCTGCTTTCCTCGGTAAAGAGGAAGTGTTGCGGAGAATGAAGTTCGCGATTGAAAAACTAAGCGAAAATGAAAAGTGAATCTTTTAAGGTATGTTCTAAAAATTAGCTTTCAATGGCCCAAGGGATTAAGCCCAAAGATGCCCAAAAGCAACAAAAACAATGGAAGATAATCATCTCAGATTTAGTAATTATTAGAACATACCTTAAATAAAAAGTGAAAAATCCATTTTACCCGCCATTCGTTTTGTTGGCATTCATTTGCAAATAGTAACTTAGATTTTTCATTATTCACTTTTCACTCAAACAAAGATCTTCATGCTATATTCTTTAGGACTATATCTGTTTACGTGGAGTATGCTGTTGGCAGCCATTTTCCACAAGAAGGCACGCAAGATGGTGGTAGGCATTAGCCAAACCTTCATCTTGCTGCGCCGCCACATCAAGAAGAACGATCGTGTGGTGTGGTTTCACGCAGCTTCGTTAGGAGAGTTTGAACAAGGCCGTCCGCTCATGGAACGGCTACGCAAGGATTGCCCTGAATACAAGATATTGCTCACGTTCTTCTCCCCTTCTGGCTACGAGGTGAGGAAAGACTATGAAGGAGCAGATCTTGTTTGCTACCTGCCTTTCGATACTCCAGGCAATGCTCTCTCCTTCCTTCGATTGGCCCACCCTGAAATTGCAATATTTATTAAATATGAATTCTGGACAAATTACCTGACTTTTTGCCACCGAAAGGGCATCAAGACCTATAGTGTGAGCAGCATATTTCGCCCTGACCAATATTTCTTCAAATGGTACGGCTCGCTGAGGCCCATCCGCCAGTTCACACACCTTTTCGTTCAGAACGAGACATCTAAGGAGCTATTAGCTAAACACGGTATCAAAAATGTAACAGTTGTGGGCGACACCCGCCTCGACCGCGTCATTGCCATCAAAGATGCTGCTGCTCCCCTGCCCTTGGTAGAACAATTTGTTGGCCATTCTCCCTGCTTCATTGCGGGGTCTTCATGGGGACCGGATGAAGAAATCTATATTCCCTACTTCGCAAAGCATAAAGGCTGGAAACTCATCATCGCTCCACATGTCATCAGCGAGACCCATCTGAAAGACATTGAGAATTTGTTGAATGACAATGGATTCACCCATGCGAGATACACTCAGGTAGAGCAAAACAAGGACATGCTTTCTCATGAAATTGATGCACTGATTGTCAATTGCTTCGGAAAACTTTCGTCCATCTATCGCTACGGGAAAGTAGCTCTTGTGGGAGGTGGATTTGGCGTAGGCATCCACAATGTACCCGAAGCTGCCGTCTATGGCATTCCTGTACTATTCGGTCCCAACAATCAAAAATTCCGCGAGGCTCAGGCACTCAAAGCCTGCGGAGGTTCTTTCGAATATCAGGATGCCGAGAGCTTCGCTTCCATTATGGACAAGTTCATTACCTCTCCTGCTGACCTACAGAAAGCCGGTCAAGCGGCTGGCAACTATATCAATGCCAATGCCGGAGCTGCCGACAAGTGTTTCAACGCTATCTTCAACTAAGAGCTTCACTGTGCTTGGCATCATTCAGAATGAAGAACTACACAGATCTTTTCATCGATTTCGACGATACCCTCTACGACACCCACGGCAATGCTATTATCGCTTTAAGCGAGTTGTTTGACATAATGCATTGGGAACTGTACTTCGATGATCCGCAAGTGTTCTACGATGACTATTGGAACACAAATATCCGCCTGTGGACACAATACGCCAAAGGAGAAATTGAACGGAGCCACCTCATCGTAGAGCGTTTTCGCCACCCCCTCAGCCTCGGAAAGGGTCTAACCCCCACAAAAGAATATTGCATGAAAGTCAGTGACCAGTTTCTGGCTCTCTGTTCTGTGAAGTCAGGGCTTGTGGATGGAGCGCAAGAACTAATGGATTATCTCCGCGAGAAAGGCTACCGCATGCACCTATGCAGCAACGGTTTCCACGAAGTGCAATACAAGAAACTTCACGCTTGCGGCCTGTATGATTATTTTCACTCCATCATACTGAGCGAAGATGCTGGTGCCAACAAACCTTCTCCCTTATTTTTCGACTACGCCTTCCAAAAGTCAGGCGCACAGAAAGAACACACCCTCATGATAGGTGATAACTTCAACACAGACATTCTTGGAGCCAGACACTATGGTTTGTCCACCATTTTCTTTAACCGTTTTCCAGACTATCCCCTTGACAAACTGATGGAACAACAGGAATGCGCAACGGATGGACAAAACACAAAAAGAGGGGGAGATTCTCTCCCCCCCATTCAAGAAGTTTATCATCTGCGCGACATTAGAAACATCTTGGTATAAATACCCCCCTCCTGAATGCATAGCTTCACTTATAGCATTTCCAGATGCTATCAAGTTTTGCCTGAGGCAGTTTCTTTGTCACAAGACTGACAAGCAACACCACAGGGAAGCCACCCACCATTGCGATGGCTCCGCAGTCGATGGGGTTGATAGGATTGCCCAACAGCATGTTGGCTACCGTGAAGCCCACACCCCAAATGAAGCATGCCCAAACGGAAGCGGTGGTCACCCCACGCCAATATAGCCCCAAGAGGAATGGAGCCAAAAAGGCACCAGCCAAAGCACCCCATGAGATACCCATAAGCTGGGCGATGAATGTGGGAGGATTCAAGGCGATGAGCACAGAAATGGTAATGAAGAACACAATGAGCACACGCATGATGACCACCTTGCGGCGTTCTATCTTCTCAGCCACTTCGTCATCTATCTCACCTCCTTTCACTTCATCGGCCGTAGCGCGCTTGTCGCGGTAGATGAGGTCGAGCGTCATAGTAGAAGAGGAAGTCAGCACCAACGAAGCCAATGTACTCATGGAAGCAGAGAGCACCAATACCATCACGAGGCCTATAAGAAGGTCGGAGTTGACCGCTGTATCGAGCATGGTGGGGATGATGTCGTCAAACTTATAATTGTGGCGTGCATCGTTCCAAACAGGTTCGCCAAACAAGCGTCCAAAGCCTCCTAAGAAATAGCATCCACCTGCTACAACAAGAGCAAAGATGGTGGAAATGATGGTACCACGCTTGATAGCACTCTCGTCGGTAATGGAGTAGAATTTACCCACCATTTGGGGGAGTCCCCAAGTGCCGAGCGATGTAAGCACCACCACACCCAGCAAGCTCATGGGGTTGGGACCGAACCAAGAAGCGAAGTCGCCTGGCTGGAAGTCTTTATAAAGCGGACTTTCGAGGTCGTGAACGGTCGGTATGGTTTCCTTCATCTTGGCGAACGCCTCAGAAAAACCTCCTTGACTGTTGAGCACCACAAGAATAACGGCGATGATGCCGCCCAGCATAACGATGCCTTGAATGAAATCGTTGATGGCTGTTGCCTTATAACCTCCCAATATCACATACACAGCGGTAAGGAGAGCCATGATGATAATGCAATATTCGTAAGGAATGCCGAAGCCCATATCGAAAAGTTTGGAAATGCCGCTATACACACCAGCTGTATAGGGAATGAGAAAAACGAAGGCGATGATGGAGGCGACAATGCGAAGTCCCTGATTGGCAAAGCGGGTGCCAAAGAAATCGGGCATGGTGCGCGACTGAATGTGCTGAGTCATCAGCTTGGTGCGCCTTCCCAAAATAATCCATGCCAACAGCGAGCCAATGAGTGCATTGCCTATACCTATCCATGAGCTGGACAAGCCGTATTTCCAGCCGAACTGACCTGCATAGCCTACAAAAACAACAGCTGAGAAATAGCTGGTACCGAAGGCGAAGGCCGAGAGCCACGGACCTACTGAACGGCCTCCGAGCACAAATCCATCTACATTGTTGGCTTGCTTGCGCGAGTAGATACCCACATAAACCGTCACAGCCAAGAAGATGACGGTGAGAAGAATTTTAATCAACATGATGTTATCGAAAATTTAATGGAAACGAATCTGCATTTGGCACATGACAGCGTGGTTGGCACCATGAATGAACTGATTGCCTTGTGTGTAAGCGCTCTTGTAAACGTATTGCACCTGGAAGCGACACTTCTGGTAGAACCAGTATTGCAAGCCAAAGATGGCCTTGTGCTGATCCATGCAGAGGTCGGTGTTGAAATTAAAGAAATCGTACGAGCCGACGAGTTCGCAATGGGTGTTGCCAAGAGGCACACTGCCCGTGATGTACGCTCCGCGGCTGGTTGCATCGCCATCCTTTCCTTCGAGGTATTCACCATGAGCATTGAAGGCTTTGGATTTATAATCAAAGCCCACCGTCCAGCGGTTGCGCTTATAATCCTGCCCCAATTGAATGCCGGGATTGTAGAGCGAAGTGTTGATGGCATGTCCACGCCCCAACTGCCCGGTAGCCACCAGATTGAGTCCTTTCACAGGACGAAACTCCAAGCGCCCGATAAAGTCCTTCTCAGCATTGCCGTCCTTCTTGTTAATCCCTTGCCCATTCATTACGTCCACCTCGTAACGTAGCTTTCCGTCTTTTGTCTCACCAAAAAGAGAAAGTCCGAGGTCACGACCATACTGCACACCTAAGAGTGGGTCGCTGCCGCAACCTGTCAGGTAGGTCACACCTTCGCTATACACATCGATGGCCTCTTGATTGGTGGGCGAGAGTGGGTTCTCGTAGGAAAGTCCGTTCTTGAATTGACCCAAACGGACAGTGAGCGCCTTGTTGTTCGTCAGGCGATAGTCCGTGTAGTACTCTTGCACCACACTCGAGAAGTCGTGCATGAAAAGGAAAGACCAGCGGTCGGTAATTTGAGCATTGGCCCAAAAGAGGACGCGCTTAATTTCAAATGTGTTTGTGTCGTCGCTACCCTTATGATTGTAATTGTAGCCGCCTTGGGCATAGCCGTGCAGCTGAATCCGCTCTGCCAAATCCTTTGTCCAATCTGGCAATTCTTTTGCTCCTTGTGCATGAAGGCTGCCCGATGCAAGACAGACAGTCAGCATTGCGAGCGTCAGTTTGTTTCGTAGTTTCATTGTATTTTTGTGTTTAATTGAAAATGTTGTTTTCGGTTGCAAAGGTAGCGATTATATTTAGCATCTGTAGAAATGGTCATTAGAAAAAGAAGGCGTACCGTGATATTGGTACGCCTTCGGGTAATTATGGTCGTTCAAATCCCCTCATCAAATAAGTTTTTCCTTCTTTTTATGCCTTTCATTCTCCTTATTTCAGGCGCACTTGCATTTGACAAAGAATGGCATGGTTGGCTCCGCGGGTAAAAACTTTGCTGTTGACGACATCGCCCCCTGGAGTGACGAAGGAATGGTCTTGCAGCGACGCACTCTTATAGACATATTGAACCTGAAAACGGCAGTTCTTGTAGAACCAATATTGAAAGCCAAGAATAGCTTTATGCTGATCCATGTGAGCCTTTATGTTGTAGTTAAAAAAGTCGTAAGAACCCACAAGTTCTAACTTTGGAACTACAGGAATGGCTGTTGTTACATAAGCACCACGACTGGTCACATCGCCATCCTTACCTTCCACATATTCACCACGCAGACGGATGGGGCGTGAGTTATAGGCAAAACCCGCCGTCCAACGATTGCGCTTGTAGTTGTCGCCCACTTGTATGTCTGGGTTGTAGATAGATCGCTCAACAGCATGTCCGCGCCCCAATTGTCCTGAAACGATGAAATTGAGTTCAGAAGTGGGGCGGTATTCCAGTTTGCCAATGAAGTCCTTTTCGTTATTGCCGTCCTTTTTGTTGACCCCTTGTCCATTCATTACCGCCAAGGTGTATTTCAGCTTTCCGCTATTCGTTTCACCAAACAATTCCAATCCGAGGTCACGTCCATATTGAGTGCCCAAAAGTCTGTCACTTCCACATCCTGCCAAATAGCCCACGCCTTCCGATGTGAGGCTGATGGCCTCGAGCGCGAAAGCTGGCTGACTATTCTCATAAGTGAGAGCGTTCTTAAACTGACCAAGTTTCACGTTGAACGCTTTGTTATTCGTCACTCGATAGGAAGTATAGTATTCCTGCACCTCGCTGCTGAAGTCGTGCATGAAGAAGGCGAACCAGCGATCGGTGATGGGGAGTGCTGCTATAATCATGGCTCGCTTTATGTCAAAGGTGTTATTGTCTTTGCCTCCCGTATGTTCGTAAGTGAACCCTCCTTGTGCATAAGCGTCTATCTGAATGCGCCGAGCAAGGTCTTGCGCCCAATTGGGAGCCGATGCGCCAGCAGGTCGTCCCTGCTGAGGTTGATGAGGATTAGGTTGGTTTCCCTGCAAGGACTGTCCGCTAATAGTTTCCGCACTTCCAAGGAGGGTAAATGCAACAAGAGCAAGAATTTTTGATTTTATAGACATGGAATATTTTATTTAATTAGTTAAGTTAAAAAATGAGAATTTACGACAAAGTTACGCTTTTTTTCTTTACGTTCTTCTTTTTTCATTGAAAATCCGTACCTTTGTAGCCGAAAAAGGTAAAAAGCATGGAAAAATTTGTAGAAATCATGGACACCACGCTGCGCGATGGTGAACAGACAAACGGTGTTAGTTTCGTTCCCCACGAAAAACTGATGATTGCGCGCATGCTGCTGATGGACCTGAATGTGGATCGCATTGAAGTGGCCAGCGCACGTGTGTCGGACGGCGAGAAAGAGGCTGTGAAGAACATCTGCCGCTGGGCTCGACAGGGAGGAATGCTGGACAGAGTGGAAGTGCTCGGATTTGTGGACGGCAAGACTTCACTCGACTGGATTAACGAGTGCGGATGCCGCCACATCAACTTGCTCTGCAAAGGCAGCGAGCGCCACTGCAAGTTTCAGCTCAAGAAGACGTTGGACGAACATGTGGCAGACATCAAGCGCAGCATTTCATACGCCAAAGAACTGGGCATCAGCGTGAACCTGTACTTGGAGGATTGGTCGAACGGAATGAAGGACAGCCCTGAGTATGTGTTTGGTTTTGTCGATGCTTTGCAAAACTGCGGAGTGGAGCGCTTCATGCTGCCCGACACCTTAGGCATTCTTAACCCACAACTGACTGATGCGTTCATCAAGCAGATGGTGAACCGCTACCCCAACCTGCACTTCGACTTTCATGCGCACAACGACTACGACCTGGCCAACAGCAATGTGCTGGCTGCTGTATTGGCTGGATGCAAGGGAGTGCATACGGCTGTGAACGGACTCGGAGAACGGGCGGGAAATGCTCCTCTGTCGTCGGTTCAGGCAATACTGAACGACCACGCACACGTGCACACACATATAAAAGAAGAGAATCTGGGCACCGTCTCTACGATGGTGGAAAGTTTGTCGGGCATCGCCATTCCTCCCAACAAACCCATCATTGGCGAAAGCGTGTTCACGCAAGTGGCTGGGGTACATGCCGATGGCGACAACAAGAACAACCTCTATTGCAATGACCTCCTGCCAGAACGTTTCGGCAGAAAGCGCGAATATGCTTTGGGCAAAAATTCTGGCAAAGCTAACATTCTCAAGAATCTCGAAGAACTGGGGTTGGAATTGACTCCCGAACAGACAAGACGAGTAACTGACCGCATCATCGAGTTGGGCGACAAGAAGCAGCTGATTACGCAAGAAGACCTCCCCTACATCGTAGCCGATGTGCTGAAGCACAATGCGCCTGACGACAAAGTGAAGCTCATTTCCTACATGGTTTCAACGGCTTACGGATTGAAGCCTATGGCATCGGTGAAGCTGGAAGTGGATGGAGAGGTGTTTGAGGAATCGGCTATGGGCGACGGTATGTACGATGCTTTCATACACGCAGTGCGCCACATCTACAAGGACAAGCTCAACCGCACCTTCCCTTGGCTCACCAACTATCAGGTCAGCATCCCCCCAGGCGGACGGACAGATGCGTTGGTGCAGACCTCCATCTCCTGGACTTACAACGACAAAGCCTATCGCACGCGGGCTCTCGATGCCGACCAGACGGAAGCTGCCATCAAGGCCACCATCAAGATGCTCAATCTCATCGAGGAATATTAAGTGCTACAAGCAACCAATAGAATATGAAACTGATGAAAACGAAGAATCTTTTATGGACAATGCGGCTGTATGCAATAGCGGCCGGATTGCTTATTATGCCAAATGCCTACTCTGCTGAACAACCAGACAAAAAGGCGTGGTTTGAAAACGAGGACACCCTGCGTACCGATTTGAAACGAGCCATTGCCGATGCGGAAATTGTGGACGAGACGGAGGTGTCGCACACGCTGATGCCTATTGACCCTGAGGACCCACAACAAGAGTGGATGACAATTGGCGACAAGCGAATGGTGCTGGTGGCAGCATTCATGAATCAGTATGGGACACAATTTTACGCTGAGCCCGACACGTTCCGCATTCAAAAGGAAACGGGTGTGTGGGTGGCTTTGCCTGCTGACTGGAAGCGACGAGCCGCTGAATTTGAAGGGCTGGACAGCGTGCAGGTGCGCATGAGGATGGTGCAGATGCTGGGATTGGGAGTGGATTGCGACTACGACCAGGTGGTGGAGTTCTATGCCGACCCCGATTACATGTTCCGTCCCGCCTACGACCCCAGCATTAACACATCCACTTCCGCCACATCTTTTCCAGCTTTTGCCGATGAGACCTACACCGTGGGCGAGACCCACTTTCGCGAGTGGTTTGGGCTGAATCAATCGTTAGCATATACAGGCAAGTATGCTCTTCCCTGGACACGCTTGGGTTACACTTACGATTGGCATCGGGGTGCTCCTCATGAAGGTCTGTCGGAATACATTGTCAGCTTCCACACCCTGGTGAAAGTGAAATCACGCGAAAGCTGCTGGTCGTTCATACAAAACATTCTGCAAAAATAATCTTCCAAATTAAACACATCAAAAGAAAGGAGACAATGATGGAAAAGTATCAGAAAGTAATTTCAGCAGTCATTTTGGCAGCTGGGCTCATGGTGCTGGGATTGTGCATCAAGAGCGGTATTGACAATTTCACCAACAAAGACCGCCGAGTCACCGTAAAGGGCCTCTCCGAACGAATTGTTGATGCAGACAAAGCGACTTGGACGTTGACTGTTGAGAAAAGCGGCGACGAGCTTAACTCACTTTATGCCAGCCTCAACAGCGACGTAGCCACCATCCAGACATTTCTGGAAGAGAATGGCGTGGAGGGGAAGGCTACTGTAAAGACAAGCACCATCAACGTGAACGACAATCTGTCCAACGCATGGGGCGAGGATAAACCTCGCTATCACTACACAACCTCTCGCTCCGTGTATGTCACTTCCCCAAACACGCAGTTCATCAACAAACTGCGATGCAACACAGACGAGTTGCTCGACATGGGCGTCATCCTCGAAAGCGACTATGCCGAATACGAGTACACCCAGTTTCAGCAGCTAAAGCCTGAAATGATGGCCGAGGCGATTGCCAACGCAGAAAAGACTGCCAGCCAGTTTGCTGAGAACAGCCACTCAACCATCAACAAGATTGTGGAAGCCGGACAAGGCGAATTTTCCATCGACGATGCTGACGAGCCTTACAAGAAGAAGGTGCGCGTCGTATCCACCATTACGTATTCGCTAAAGGACTAAAGAGCATCGCCTGACGCTGAGCCCAAAAGAGCTACAGCTCATCAAAAAAAAAGCCAGCATCATTCATAGCACTGAGGCCCCCCTCAGTGCTTTTTTGTGACCCTTTGGCAACGATTCTGAAAAGGGAAAAACGCCCTGACAGAAAAGAAAGTGCATAGATTTTTTGTTTTTTTTACCAGATTTTTCTTACCTTTGCAGCCGTTTTAGGAAACTCTGTAGTTCGTAATTGATAAGAAAGGAACTCCGTCGTGCTTTAAGCTTCGCAGCCCTCAGAAACAGAGAAAATGCAGAATGGGCTCGTAACGCCAGACGTTGTGCTTAAAGTTTATTTATTCGTAATGAAAGAGCCTGCTTTTTATTAATTCATTTTTAATCATTTGATGAAGACATTTTTCAAAACTGCAAGTCTGGCAACAATATGTGTCAGCTTTGCAGGAAACGTGCTTGCACAGCAGTCTTTGCCTCTGTCTCTTGAGCAGATGTTTGAATTGGCCGAGACGCAAAATCGCGACTTGGCTGTGATGGACCTGGCTGTGAGCGAAGCTGAAGAAGGCATCCAAGTGGCCAAAAGCGGACGGCTGCCCGACTTGGATGTAAACCTGGCCGTGAGCTATTTGGGCAACGCAAATGTGTTTGCCCGCGAGTGGAAAGACTTTCAAGTGGCGCATTTACCTCATTTTGGCAACAATTTCGCTTTTGAGGCTTCGCAAATCATCTATTCGGGCGGAGCCGTAACAGCCAGCATCGATTTGGCAAAGATGAAGCGAAAGATGGCTTTGCTCTCGAAGGAGGAAATGCGCGAGAATGTGCGCCTGATGCTGGCTGGCTGTTATTTGCAATTGTGCCAATTACAGAACGAGCAGAAAGTGTATGAGCAAAACATTGCCCAAACACAACAACTCATTGACGAAATCAACGCCAAGCACGCACAGGGTGTGGCACTCAAGAATGATGTAACCCGACATGAACTGCAGTTGAAGGGTTATGAGTTGGCTCTAACGCAGATAAGCAACAACCGCGAAGTGCTGAACCACCAATTGGTCATTGCCTTAGCACTGTCAGAAGACACTCATATAGAAGTAAATCCTCTTGCGCTCATTCAAGAAGGGAAAGACACAACGAAAAAGCAAGCCATTGCCTCAAGCGAAAGGGATGTAACACAAAGCGAACAGGCTTGGCAAAGCGAAGTTCCCATAGCACAACTCTACGGAACGGCACAAGCGCAGGCCTTGCTCGAATCGATGAAGGAAATCTATGGCATATTGCTGCTCGTTGCCATCGGCGCATGGCTCTTTGCCGCACTGTTCCATCCGGCCATCCGCCCCATCAACCTCTTCCATCCGCTCTTCACCACCATACGCAGCAGCCTCTCGATGGACATGCTGAAGAAGATGAGGGCAGAGAAACGCTCGGAATGAAGACTCGTTGCCATTCTCACGTTCCCCTTTTCAATCCGCCTCCCTACCCTCTTCCTTTTTCCCCCTTGGAAAGAAAAATTTTGAAACTTGCAAAATAAATTTCAAAAGTTGCAAAAAATATTTTGAAACTTTGGAAAAATATTTTGAAACTTTCAAAATTTTGCCGAACAGTTAGGAAATTAGAGAAAGAAAGCTTATCTTTGCACTTGCGAAGGCGAAGGGAGCGGAGAATGGTAACGATAAAACAAACTGAAAACATGAACTACATCATGGAAGAAATGCCAGACATTCACCAAACTGGCGAAAAGAAATTCTACCCGAAGGTGCAACACTCGCATTGCATCTCCAACGACAAAATTGCGCAGCGTTTCTCAGACGTCACCTCGTTCAACCGCTCAGGGTTTGAAGGAGTCATGAGGTCAGTGCCCGATGTGCTGAACGCCTATCTCACCGAAGGGCACTCGGTGAAGATTGACGGCTTTGGCACGTTCAATCTGATTTTGGGCATGCTGTCGGAGGAAGAAATGGGCACGCAGAAAAAAAAGAAGGTGTGCGCCAATCAGAACGGTGTGTATATCAAAAAGATAAACTTCTTGCCCGAAAAGCAATGGCTGCGAGGAGTGCGAGAAAAGACGGTGCTGAATCAGGTGAAGAGCATGAAGGAACAGCTGGGCGAGTGCATTTCGTCGGAGCAGCGGCTTCAAATGGTGGTGGAGTATATCGAAGCGAACGGCAGCATGACGGTGAGGGATTACATGACTCGCACAGGATTGGGGCGCAGAAGGGCTGAACAGGAACTGAACGCTTTTTGCGACGGGCCTGAAAATGGCATCCGCCTTTCCAATGTGGGCAAGACGAAAGTGTATGTGAAGAAATAGTGAAACGAGAGGAAGGAAGCTCCAATAAGGCTCTTCGGGCAATGAACCACTGCCCTATCGGTTTTATTTCTTTTTCTGGTGAAGCATGAAAGGAATTGGTAAAGTAATGCGCATGCTGACAATTTCCTTCCCCAACTTCCCAGGAATCCACTTGGGCATCCCCTTCACTACGCGGAGAGCCTCTTCGTCAAGAAGCGGGTCAACAGACCTGAGAATCTTGAACTTGCTGAGACTTCCATCCTTCTCCACCACAAAGTTTACAAATACGCGCCCTTCAACGCCTTTCTGCTTGGCATCTTCAGGATAGCGCAAATTTTGCTGGATGTATTTCATCAAAGCCTCATCGCCTCCAGGAAAACGTGGAGTTTCTTCCCAAATATCGCAAAAGAATTCTTCACTCTCCTTTTCCATCTTCTGGGGGGTAGCATTTTCTTTGTCTGCTGGCTGCGTTGGTAGAATCTGCGCACAGATTGGCACAATCATCAATTGCATCAAGATGAACCAATATACTCGTTCCATACTTATATAATTGAAAAGACAAACCATTATTTTTTGCAAAAATACGAAATCCGAATGATACGCACAACGATTCTCCAGAAAAACTTTAGAATATTGGGGTCATAATCCTTTTAGCCGTATCTTTCTCTACAGAAATGAAAATTCTCTATCTCAACTTGACTGATAATTCCCAAATTTTTATCTAAATTTGCAAAAGAAAACCTAACACACTATTTATCATGAATCAAATCGAACGCATCAAACAGATGGAGCGATGTCTTGACCAGGCATCTGTGGCTGTAATGGAACTCGCTGCTGCGCTGGAGAAATACGAAGCGGCAAAAGATTCCATCCAAGCACTCAAAACTTATTATGGCAGCGACGAATGGCGCAAGGACTTCGAGGACGATGAAGCGGGGCGGTTGCCTCAGAACTTGAAGCGAGGGGTGCTGACGGAGGACGGCATCTGGAACCTGCTCGCCGACTGTCAAGAGGTAAACAGCCTGATGCAGAAGGCATTGAAAGAGGTGCAGAGGGAGCATTAAGTGAATGATGAGTGAATATACAGTAAAAGATTGTCCGTGGTTTGGAATTTGCCGAAAGAGAAATGCTGGAGACAAAAGCAAAGAATGGCGAAAACGTGATTGTGTGCCAAGAGGATGGAGTGATTCGTTCTATTCCCGCAAGCCATTTTTTGTAATATAATAGGGTCAATTTTGGCATTCAATGTCACGCCAATTATGCCACATTGTCAGTGTCATGTCAGTCATGAAAGAAAAGCGTGTCAGTCTTGATGGCTGGCACGCTTTTTGTCCTTATGATGTTTCGGCTAAGGTTTTTTGCAAACCGAAACCGCAAAATTTCACACATTATAAATATATAAGAATAAAAAATTAAAACAATACAATTATGGGAAAGATTATTGGTATAGACCTTGGTACAACAAACTCTTGTGTATCAGTTTTCGAAGGCAATGAGCCTGTAGTGATTGCTAACTCTGAAGGCAAGCGCACAACTCCTTCAGTGGTAGGTTTTGTGAAGGATGGCGAACGTAAGGTGGGTGATCCCGCCAAGCGTCAGGCTATCACGAACCCAAAGAACACGGTGTTCTCCATCAAGCGTTTCATGGGCGAGACTTACGACCAGGTGCAGAAGGAAATCGCACGTGTGCCTTACACGGTGGTGAAGGGCGACAACAACACACCTCGTGTTGATATCGAGGGTCGCAAATACACTCCACAGGAGATTTCTGCCATCATCCTGCAGAAGATGAAGAAGACGGCTGAGGACTATCTTGGCCAGGAAGTGACAGAGGCTGTCATCACCGTGCCTGCCTACTTCTCCGACTCTCAGCGTCAGGCTACAAAGGAGGCTGGTCAGATTGCTGGTCTCGACGTGAAGCGTATCGTGAACGAGCCTACTGCTGCCGCACTGGCTTACGGTATCGACAAGGCTAACAAGGACATGAAGATTGCCGTGTTCGACCTCGGTGGCGGTACATTCGATATTTCTATCCTTGAGTTCGGTGGCGGTGTGTTCGAAGTGCTTGCTACCAACGGTGATACTCACCTCGGTGGTGATGACTTCGACCAAGTGATTATCGACTGGCTCGTCAGCGACTTCAAGAGCAACGAGGGTGTTGACCTCTCACTCGACCCAATGGCTATGCAACGTCTGAAAGAAGCTGCCGAGAAGGCTAAGATTGAACTTTCCAGCAGTTCTTCTACAGAGATTAACCTGCCCTACATCACTGCTGCTGGCGGTGTGCCAAAGCACCTCGTGACCACACTCACCCGTGCTAAGTTCGAGTCATTGGCTCACAACCTCATCCAGGCATGTCTCGCTCCTTGCCAGGCAGCCATCAAGGATGCAGGCATCTCAACAAGCGACATTGACGAAGTAATCCTCGTGGGTGGTTCAAGCCGTATCCCTGCTGTTCAGCAACTCGTTGAGAACTACTTCGGCAAGGCTCCTTCCAAGGGTGTGAACCCCGACGAAGTGGTGGCTGTGGGCGCATCTATTCAGGGTGCCATCCTCAACAAGGAAGAAGGTGTGGGCGACATCGTGCTGCTCGACGTGACTCCTCTGAACGTGGGTATCGAAACACTCGGTCAGGTGATGACCACCATGATTGAGTCGAACACCACCATCCCATGTAAGAAGACAGAAGTGTTCTCAACCGCTGCCGACAACCAAACAGAAGTAACCATCCGCGTCCTTCAGGGTAACCGTCCAATGGCTAACCAGAACAAGCAGATTGGTATCTTCAACCTCACAGGCATCGCACCCGCACGTCGTGGTGTTCCACAGATTGAAGTGTCCTTCGACATCGATGCCAACGGCATTCTCAAGGTGTCTGCCAAAGATAAGGCAACAGGCAAAGAGCAGGAAATCCGTATCGAAGCCTCTTCAGGTCTCTCCAAAGAAGAAATCGAGCGCATGAAGGCTGAGGCAGAAGCCAACGCCGATGCCGACAAGAAGGAACGCGAGCGCATCGACAAGGTGAATCAGGCAGACAGCATGATATTCCAGACCGAGAACTTCCTCAACGACAACAAGGACAAGATTCCTGCCGACGACAAACCAGCCATCGATGCAGCTATCGAGACCCTCAAGAAAGCCAAGGACAGCGGCGACATCGCCCAGATTGACGCAGCCATCGACGGCCTCAACAAAGCCATGCAGACCGCATCCCAGAAGATGTATGCAGCAGGTGGCGCAGGTCAGCAACCAGGCGCAGGCTTCAACCCTGGTGGTGCAGGCTTCCAAGGAAGCGCCCAACCCAACGAAGGCACCCAATCCAACAGCGCCGACGATGTCCAAGATGCCGACTTTGAGGAGGTGAAATAAGCACATAGAGAAATAAGAATACAATATCAAATGGAAAGCGTGTAGCTCAATGAGTTACACGCTTTTCTTGTTTTTGGCCGTACACAATAATATTGCTATCTTTGCGTTATTATTATAAACATCTGTACCTTATTTGTACCTGTAAGAAAAAGTAGATATGATGAGAAGAATAGATATTAAGAACTACAAAATGAATGAATTATGGCAGTAGCAAAGTATAAGATAGTACGGAAATGTCCTGTGTGCGGAGAAGAGTTCTTCGCAAGGACTTTGGAGTCCTGGTATTGTTCACCCAAATGCTCCAAGGTGGCGTGGAAGCGTAAGCATGATGAAGAAAAACGCCAACTTGAACTGGACAAGATTGTAAGCAATATGCCCAAGTCTAAAGAGTATATCAGCATAACGGAAGCGTATGCTATGTTTGGTGCAAGCCGCTCAACCATTTATAGGCTCATCTACATGAAAAAGATTTCCTTCATTGAGCCAGAGAAAGGAATACGACTTGTATGCAAAGGAGAACTAATGAATCTGTTTCCGTTAAGACAGTCTCCGCTTGACACCAAGCCAAGGAAACCAGTTACCATGTACCGCATGGAACCAGAGGATTGCTATACAATAGGTGAGATTTCCAAGAAATTTCATCTGGATGACAGCACCGTGTATGCTCATATACGAAAATACTCAATACCGACCCGGCAAATCGGTAATTATGTGTATGCTCACAAGGAATCAATAGACAAACTTTATAAAGATATAAAACCATTATGAAAAGATTAGATTATACTAAAGTCTCCGTCAAATTAAAGAAAAGTGAGTGGAGAGATGAGTGGTTCATCTATCTTGAAGCTTATCCTGTTTATGAGACGGGAAATGACAAACCCAAACGAGTGCGTGAATATCTCAGGAGGTCTATTACTACCCCTATATGGGATAAACGACGAAGCGAGCGAGCCGTTGCTGGTAGAATAAAGTACAAGCCCAAGCGAGATGACAATGGCGTTATTCAGTGTAAATCCAAGCAAGATATGGAAACTTGCCTTTATGCGGATGGCGTTCGAGTCCTGCGTCAAAAAGAGTACGACAACATGGCTCTCTTTACTGACCAGCAAATGGAAATGGCAGAACAAAGCGAACGCTCAAAATGCAATGTTCTGGAGTATATTGAGAAGTTAATCAAAGAAAGAGAGGAAACTGCGTCAGAATCGATAGTTGTCAACTGGCGCAGATTGCACACACTGTTGTCAATGTTTGCCAAGTGTGACTACATACAGTTCTCGCAGATTGACATGAAGTATATTGAGGCATTCCGTTCCTTCTTGATAAAGGCACCGCAGGGTGGTTCTAAGAAAGGAACTATTTCAAGGAATACGGCATCGACGTACTTCTCTATCTTCAAGGCGGCACTCAAACAAGCTTTCGTGGATGGCTATCTGAATTGTGATATTGCTGCCAAGGCTAAAAATATCATGTTTCAGAGTGCTCGAAGAGAGTATCTGTCACTGGAAGAACTTAATATATTGGCAAAGACTCCGTGTGATGATATACTAAAACGGGCAGCCTTGTTCTCTGCACTGACAGGAATGCGACATAGCGATATTCAAAAGCTTAAATGGTCAGAGGTTGAAGAATACAATGGTGGGTACCGTCTCAATTTCACTCAGCAGAAGACTAAGGGCGTTGAATACATGCCTATATCGCCACAGGCATACAAGCTTTGCGGTGAGCGCAAGAAAGACGGAGAACTGTTGGTGTTTGCCGGACTGCCTGACCCTTCATGGATATCTAGGCCTTTGGAACGGTGGGTAAAAGCATCAGGGATTACCAAGCACATCACCTTTCATTGCTTCCGCCACACCTATGCAACGTTACAATTGGCTAACGGTACAGACATATATACCGTAAGCAAAATGTTAGGGCATACCAATGTAAAAACCACGCAAATCTACGCAAAAGTAATTGACAAGAAGAAAGATGAAGCTACAGAAGCTTTTAAGTTGGACATAGATGAATAGTGATTATCATTTGTAAGCACTTAGTATAGAAGACCACTTGTATCAATAAGTCCTTTATTGTACAGGTGGTTTTTAGTGCCTTTCATTTTCA
The DNA here is from genome assembly GCA_902789725.1 of uncultured Bacteroidales bacterium. Classification (GTDB taxonomy): domain Bacteria; phylum Bacteroidota; class Bacteroidia; order Bacteroidales; family Bacteroidaceae; genus Minthosoma. The sequence continues at coordinate 29,088 of CADAPC010000004.1, read as the reverse complement.
ACATTCTATGTAATGATGCTATTGTTTTGGCACTTTAACCTTTCGTGGAAACCAAACATTTATAACAATAAACAGATAAAAATGAAAAAAGACAGCCTTTTTTGGCTTCTCTCTTTTTGAAGAGAGCAAGCGTGTCCACAAACATGTGGAGTGTACAGAAGACTTCTACAGAGAACTGTATGAGTTGTTTGAGATCGCAAGAAGTTGGTATCTTCAAGCTGAAAAGAATCATATGAAGACAGAGTACTTCATAGAACTATTTGAGCGCAGTCACCAATATATTGACTGTGATTGTGCACGTTGTAAGAACTCGCGACAGATGGCAATTGGCATTATTGGTACTTTGTTTAGAGACTCTAAGTGTGTGTCAATAATCAAGAAAAAAGAAGATTATTCCAAGCAGGAACTTATTGAGTTGTTTCTTCAACATGTGGGTACTGGTCTGCCAATCCTTACCCGAAAGAAATCGTCCATCCTCACTTTGGGATGCCAATTGTCAGACAGACAGATGGATTTGTTGGTAGAACTTGTCCAAAGTCACGACATATTTGATTTTGCCGACAACAGTGATGTGCGTAGCGAGTTGTGTCGCCTATTCAAGTGCGACTTGGACGCATCTATCCGTGTAAAGAATGTACGTAATGTAGCCGTACTGTTTGACGCTATGGCTCAATACCATTTGATAAACAATAATTGGCAATATGTCATGGGAGAAGGTCGCTTCTTAACCAGTATCAAAAAGGATGGAACAGAGAAATTCATAACTTCAAGTTGTCTTTCCTCTTCTCTTTCAAGGATAAGAAGAAACGTTTCCATGACAGCAAGTCAATATGCCATCTGCAAATCCATCGAACAGATATTAAGAGAGGAATAAATCACAATAATTCTGCTAAATGAAAGTAAAAACGTGATAGTTTGGTTGATACTGCCTTACTATCACGTTACTTTTTCTATTTAGTGACAGTCTCCCCATAACTTTGCATCAAAAATCATAAAAAATAATTAGCATGGAAGAAAATAGTATAAGATTTGAAGATATTCCCAACGCTATAACGGGGGTACTGAAAAAGCTGTCATCATTAGAAGACAAGATTGATGGTATATATGAACTTGTTCAATCAGAAAAAGAAGAAACATGGTTTACGGTTGCTGAATTATGTGCTTATCTCCCAACACATCCGGTAGAGCATACCATATATTGCTGGACAAGCAATCGGGAAATACCGTTTCACAAGAGAGGCAAACGCATCATGTTCCTCAAATCTGAGATAGATGAATGGCTTCAAGGAACCAAGGGCAAATCGAAGAACGAGATTCAAAGAGAAGCAGAGGAATATGTACTATCTACACAAAGAAAGAATAGACGGCTAATATAACCGTGCTACTGTCTGTAAACAATTTAATTAAGGTACGTGACACATGAATGAAAGACATTTTAGACTCTATGAGCGAATTGTCGCAATAGAAGACAGTTTGGAGGCTTTGGGACCTATTGACAAACTAATAGAGCGAATCGAGGAATTGGAGAAGATGGTCAAGCAGACCAAAACCGTCTTGGGGTTTGACGAAGCATGTAAGTATATTGGTGTTTCTGAAAGCCTGCTATACAAACTTACAGCCGCAAAAGAAGTTCCACACTATAAGCCAAGGGGAAAAATGCTGTATTTTAATAGAGAAGAAATCGACAAGTGGCTGCTCCAAAACAAACAAGAGGTCATTGGAATGGTAACGAAAATAGAAATTGATAATCCGAAAGAATGAAAATGGAAGAAAATAACAAACATGTACAGCCTAACTCAAAAGAGGAAGGAGTACAGCGTCTCAATCGCATATTGAGCGAATCGTTGATAAAGGCAACAGATACTTATAAAACACCTCCTCAGATTATATGGGTTGATAATTCCAGCATAGCCACATTGGGCAACTTCAGTGCTTCTACTGGTAAGGCAAAGGCGAAAAAGACCTTCAACGTGTCTGCCTTGGTAGCCGCTTCCCTCGCCAACGGCAAGGTACTGAACTATCGCGCCAGTCTGCCAGAGGGGAAACGCAAGATACTGTATGTAGATACGGAGCAGAGCCGCTATCACTGCCATAATGTGCTGGAGCGCATCCTGAAGCTCGCTGGTCTACCTACAAGCATCGACAACGAGAACCTTGACTTTATCTGTCTGAGAGAGTACACGCCCTCCGTCAGGATAGAGGTCATAGACTATGCGCTTGCCCAAGACCAAAGCTATGGACTGGTCATCATCGACGGAATCAGAGACCTGCTTCTCGACATCAACAATGCGGGAGAATCGGTCGAGGTCATCAACAAGATGATGGAATGGTCATCAAAGTATGACCTGCACATCCATTGCGTATTGCATCAGAACAAGGGCGACAATAACGTGCGCGGGCATATCGGTACGGAGATGAACAACAAGGCAGAGACGGTGCTTGTCATCACCAAGAGCACCACCAATCCCGACATCAGCGAGGTGAAGGCGATGCACATCCGTGAGAAGGAGTTCAAGCCGTTTGCCTTTACAGTCAATGAGGAAGGGTTGCCAGAGATTGTCGAGCACACGCCGGAGAAGGAAGAAGGTGACAAGCAACCGTCAAGGTTTACTTACCAAGACTTGACATCCGAACAGCATAACGAGGCGCTGACGGCTGCATTCAAGGAGAAACCTATCAAAGGATTCGATCGCATGGTGGAGGAATTAACGCAAGCCTATGCAGACATTGGCTTTAAGCGTGGCAGAAGCGTCATCATCAAAATGCTGAAATACCTGATTAACGAGCAAAAGCTCATAGTGAAGCGGGATAATCATTACTATTTCGGATATACACCTGCCGAGATTGACCTGTTCCATGAAGAGGAATAAAAACAGTTCAGAAACCAGTTTAGTTTACGTCCGTACCTATATATAAGAAATAAGGCCAAAGTAAACCGAAATCGGAGGCTGAATTGGGAAGCGGAAAAGTAGTTTAGCAAATGGTTTAGTTTACGGGTGTGCCTATATAGGAGAAAGGGTAAAGTAAACTGTTTCCATGGACAAAGTAAAACCGAACAAATGAAAGTACAATGAATATTGAACAATCGAAGAAACTGAGCATTATAGACTTCTTAGACAAGGAGAATGTAACGCTGAAAAAGAAGAAGGGCAATGCCTACTGGTATCTGTCACCCTTCAAGGACGAGAAGACCGCATCGTTCAAGGTCAGCAAGAAGGAGAACCTGTGGTACGACTACGCCATTAAGGAGGGCGGTGACCTTGTGGAGCTGGTAAAGCGTATGTATAACAAACAATCCGTTTCCGATGCCCTTGCCTACCTTGCGTCCAAGAGTATTGCCACTGTGGATAAGGCAATCGAGACCGCTATCGCAGCCAAGGAATACACGACAACCAAGATGAACGATGTGAAGCTGCTCCCACTGAGCAACCATTCTCTGCTGTCCTATTTCAGTAGCCGACGGATAGACATCACCATTGGCAGGATGTATTGCAGGGAGATACACTACAAGGTTGAGCAAAAACATTACTATGGCATTGCCTTTGGCAATCTGAGTGAAGGACATGAGGTGCGCAATCCCTATTTCAAGGGCTGCATCGGGCATAAGGACATCACCCTGCTTGCCCATACGTTCAACGAGTGGCAAAACGGTTGTCTGGTCTTTGAGGGCTTCATGGACTTCCTTGCTTATATGACCCTCGTTAAACAGCAAGACCGATGGTTTGTCGTTGAAAGCCCTTGCGACTATATGATACTGAACTCAGTCGCCAACCTCAAACAGGCATTGCATTACCTTGACCGTTACACCCACATCCATTGCTTCCTCGACAACGACCAGGCAGGACGCAAGACGGTTGAGAGCATCAGCAATGTATTCGAGTACAGGGTGACGGACGAGTCCTTCAGATATGCCGACTACAAGGATGTCAACGACTATCTGATGAGGAAGAAACGAACGGCATCTGAATGACATTATAAAGACGAAAACACCATCATTTGATGCAAAAATGGCTCAAATGCATTGAAATTACATATCAAATCTGCACTTTTTCGCCCAAACATGCTTGATTCTCAATTATTATCCTTATTTTTGCATCGTTTTAATACATTATTAAAATGTAGCAGAATGGAATTGAAAAAAGAAATAAGGATATTGGGCAGACGCTTTGAGGTGGAACCTCGTGCCAAGGAAAGCCTGAAAGGCATCACGGTTGGCGAGAAACTCTCATACCGTTTCTATGATGGCACATACCAAGGCACGCCCCTGCTGTTCGTTGAGCCCAAGAAGGGCAATCCCTCTCCACGGACTTGCGCCATCACGGGCAAGCGGTTGACCGAAGCCCTGGGACTGCCTGCGGTGTTTATCCTTGCGCCCGGACCCACCTACGAGCGACACAGACTGGCAGACAAAGGAGTCTTCTTTGTCATGTCCGAGGAATATGCCCATCTGCCAGGCATCATAGCATTGGAGAAGACAAGCAACAGGAAGATTGCCGAAGTATTGACCCCTGTGGCGCAATACATACTACTCTATCACCTACAGGTGGGCAGTATTGAAGGAATGTCGCCAAGGGATATTGCACCGTTGCTTCCATATTCTTACGAAAGCGTCACGTTGGGTGTCACCTGTCTTGAAGATGTAGGACTGTGTCAAAAGATTCAGAACGGACAGCGCAGCAAGGTGGTACACTTCGAGTTGAAGGGCAAGGAACTGTGGGACAAGGCTCAGAACGTCTTGCTGTCACCTGTGGAGAACCGCATCTTTTGCGATGACATACGCTTGGATGCGGAATACCCCGTATGCGGCATCAATGCCCTGGCACATTATTCCATGCTTAATCGTGACCGGGAAGAGATGATAATGATGACAAGCAAGGAATATCGTGCCGTCAAGTCGGCTGATGTCATGGAGAATCCCAACATCTATGACGGCAACTATATCATAGAGGTATGGAAATACCCTGTTGTCAGCAAAATGGGCGACAAAAGCCAGTGGGTTGATCGCCTTTCCCTTGTCCTTTCGTTGAGAGATGATGATGATCCGAGAGTAGAAAAAGAAGTAGAACGAATAATCAGTGAACAGAAATGGAAGGATTAGTCAAGTTCCGTGAAGCATTTGCGGAATACTCAGAAAACTATGTGGTGATAGGCGGAGCAGCCTGTGACATCACCATGACCAATACCGTGGTGCGTCCACGCGCCACACACGACATCGACATGATAGTCATCGTAGAGAACATGACCGAGGCTTTCGCCAATCGCTTCTGGCAGTTTGTGCGGGAGGCTGGCTATCGACCTGAAAAGAGGAAACAGGAGGCTGGTGAGCCACCAAGGTATGAAATGTATCGTTTCCTTGATGGTAAAGACGGCTATCCCGAGATGATAGAACTGCTGTCACGCCACCCCGACGTGCTTGGAGAGCCAAAGGGATTTGTCATAGAACCTATCCCGACCGATGAAGATGTGTCGAGTCTTAGTGCCATCATCATGGACGATGATTACTATCACTTTACTATCGCACACAGCCAACTGACTGATGGCATACGCCATGCCAATTCCGCTGCCTTGATAGCACTGAAGGCAAGAGCCTACCTAAATCTCATGGCAGACAAGCGGGACGGCAAGCATGTGAACACCAAAGACATCAAGAAGCACCGTTCGGACATCCTGAAAAATGTGGTCATAATGACTGAGGACAACATTGAGGCTCCTGCTTCAATAGTGGCATGTATAAGGGAGTTTGTCGCCTCCATCAGAGCCGACTGGTCAACTCTCGCAGAACCATTGTCAAAGTCACTCGGTCAAGACGAGGCATTTGTGACCGGACTGTTAGATCAACTGGATGAATTGTTTATAGAAGCATGACCAATATGAAGATACAATACGCATCCGACCTGCATCTGGAGTTTGCCGACAATTGGCGGTATCTGAAAGCCCACCCCTTGGAGGTGACGGGCGACATACTGCTGCTTGCCGGCGACATCGGCTATCTCGGCGATGACAACTACTCCAAGCATCCCTTTTGGGACTGGGCATCGGAGAACTACAAGGAGGTGCATTGCTGCATGGGCAACCATGAGTTCTACAAATATTATGATGTGGCGACACTGCCCGACGGCTATCTCTTGGAGGTACGTCCCAATGTATTCAGCCACTACAACGGTATTGCGAGGATTGGCGACACCGACATCATCCTCTCCACCCTTTGGTCGAGGATTCCTTTGGAGGACGCTTACTTCACCGAGCAAGTGATAAGCGACTTCCGCCGTATATTATATAAAGGTGAGCTGATGACCCATGCCCAATTCAATGCTGAGCATGAACGTTGCCTCACCTTTATCAAGGATGCAGTGGCATATTCGCAAGCAGCCCATAAGATTGTTGTCACCCATCATGTACCATCGTTCCGTATGCTCCACCCAAAGTTTCAAGGCAGCAAGGCAAACGTGGCGTTCACCGTAGAGTTGGAGGACTATATCACCGATAGCGGCATAGACTATTGGATATACGGACATTCGCACACCAACATCGATGCCAGGATAGGCAACACCCAATGCTTGTCCAACCAGTTGGGCTATGTTTTCTCTAACGAACATCAGGACTTCTCCCATGGCAAGTACCTGACCATATAGCCATCCACATTTTTTTCATCCACCCTCTTTACAAGCTCTTCCCTATCGGAAGGGCTTTTTTTGTGCCTTTCGAGTTTGATTTTTGAGTATGATTGCGAGTGTAATCAAAATTAGAGTTAAGATTTGGCTCCGCGGAAAGTCATTTCGGTTTAAGATTGAAGAAAAGGTAGTTCCTTTGCATCGGCAATAAGCCAAACCATAGTAAAATCAAACTTGAAAATATGAAGTCATTTGTAATATTCGCCATTGTCGTGACCATAATCTATGTCATCTACTATACGGTCATCATCGTGCAGGATCTGTACGGAAAGCCCAAGGACGAGAAGTCACAGGGCGAGTCGTTTGATGTCAGTGACATGACCGACGAGGAAGAGTCGATAGCGGTCAGCGAGAGCGACGGTGGTTTCAGCGTAGGCGACAACCAATATGAGACAGCCTACGAGGAGAAGCAGCTTGCAGAGCCTACAGAGGAGGCAGCCGCCACTGCGGAAGAGAGCAAGCCTCATGTGCTTGAAAAGATACAAAGCGCAATCGAGAAGAAGATGGAGGAAGTGAATACCACCTATTCCGACCCCATGTATTCGGAAGAATTGAACAACACCATCATCGCCCGCGGTCTTCGTCACAATGGACGTGACATGGTCAAGGTGGAATCACTCAATAATGAGATATGATGTCAAAAACAAGAAGTGCATTTCTATCATTATATGCCGCTTTAACCCCAGCTCTGGCCAGTGCTAAGTGTGGCAACGTGGACTACAGCTGGGGAGCGGACGCACTTGCGAGTGCCCATGACTATGCCGTGACGATGATGCTCTATATCGTTTATCTGTGCTATGCAGTGGCGGGCATCGTGGTCATAGTCAGCGCCTTGCAGATATATATAAAGATGAATACGGGCGAAGAAGGAGTGAAGAAGAACATCATGATGCTGGTGGGAGCCTGCCTGTTCCTCATAGGAGCGACCATCGTCTTCCCCGCTTTCTTCGGTTATCAGATTTGAGATACAGGTGATACGAGATAAGATAACTCAAAGTGTAACAAATTAAAAGGTAAAAAGAATGTTTGAAAGGATTAACAAGAAGGTGAAGGGATTCTTCTCTTCACAGCGCATGAAAACGCTCGCCCTGATGTTGCTTGTCGGCACCACCGCAGCAATGGCACAGAACGCAGCCGGCGACTACTCGGCAGGAACGACCGCGCTTACCACAGTGACGGAGGAGATTGCCAAGTATGTACCTATCGTGGTGAAGCTCTGCTATGCCATTGCAGGTGTCGTTGCAATTGTCGGAGCCATAAGCGTTTACATCGCCATGAACAACGAGGAACAGGACGTGAAAAAGAAGATCATGATGGTCGTCGGCGCATGTATTTTCCTCATTGCAGCAGCCCAGGCACTGCCTCTGTTCTTCGGCATTGGAGGTTAAACGCAGCGTGAGATTGTGAGTATGTAGAACGTTAAAACACTGACAGTTATGGCAGATACAAAGCAAGAGCGTTTTCCGGATTATCCCATTTTCAAGGGACTGCAACGTCCATTGGAGTTCTTCGGGTTGCAGGGACGCTACATCTACTGGGCGGCAGCCACCGCAGGAGGAGCCGTTGCGGGTTTCATCCTCGGCTACTGCATCTTCGGTTTCGTGGCAGGACTCGTGCTGCTAGTCCTCGCCGTAGCTGTCGGTGGCGTTCTCATCGTCATGAAGCAGCGCAAGGGCTTGCACAGCAAGAAGAGTGACAACGGCATATTCATCTATGCCTATTCAAAGAAAGTGTAAAACAAAAAAGAGAATCCATTATGTCCAAGTGGAAAGCTATCAATGATTGTAAGTGAATGGAGGTGGGGGCATCACGCATGAGGGTGCGCCCGCCTTTTTGCGATTAAAAAAGAAAAAGAACAATGACCCTATACATCATACTCATATTCTCAGCCATCTGCGTGGGCATGGCCATCAGTGTCAAGGCATTCGGCACGGGAGGGAAGCGCAAGCGCATCTTCCAGGACATCTACTTCTCCATCGAGGAAGTGGATGGCATCGGCGTGCTCTATACCAAGACGGGCGAATACTCCGCTGTTCTGAAGATGGAGAACCCTGTGCAGAAGTATTCCGCCAACATCGAGGCCTACTATGAGTTCACCCACCTCTTCGCCGCCCTTGCCCAGACCTTGGGCGAAGGCTATGCGCTGCACAAGCAGGACGTGTTTGTGAGGAAGGCATTCAAGGAAGAGAACGGTGGAAATCATGAGTTCCTGAGCGAGAGTTACTTCCGCTATTTCAACGGCAGACCCTTTACCGACAGCGTCTGCTACCTCACCATCACACAGGAGAACAAGAAGAGCCGTCTGATGTCGTTCGACAACAAGAAATGGCGTGACTTCTTGGTGAAGATACGCAAGGTGCACGACCAGCTGAGGGATGCCGGCGTGAAGTCCCGATTCCTCGGCAAAACGGAAGCCTGCGAGTATGTGGACCGTTTCTTCTCCATGAACTTCCGTGACAAGGTGGTGTCGATGACCAACTTCAAGGTCGATGACGAGACCATCGGCATGGGGGACCGTAGCTGCAAGGTGTATAGCCTTGTGGATGTGGATTATGCCAACTTGCCGTCGGTCATCCGTCCCTACGCAAATATCGAGGTGAACAACACCAGTATGCCCGTTGATCTCGTGAGCATCGTCGATAGCGTGCCCGGAGCCGACTGCGTGGTGTTCAACCAGATGGTGTTCGTGCCCAACCAGAAGCGTGAGCTTGCCCTACTCGACAAGAAGAAAAACCGCCATGCCTCCATGCCCAACCCCAGCAACCTGATGGCTGTAGAGGACATCAAGCGTGTGCAGGAGGTGATAGCCCGTGAGAGCAAGCAGCTCGTCTATACCCACTACAACCTCGTGGTGGCAGTGAGCGGCGACACCGACATACAGAAATGCACCAACCATCTCGAAAACTCCTTCTCGCGCATGGGCATCCACATCAGCAAGCGGGCCTACAACCAGTTGGAGCTGTTCGTCAACTCTTTCCCCGGCAACTGCTATGGCATGAATGCCGACTACGACCGATTCCTCACCCTCGGCGATGCCGCCACCTGTCTGATGTACAAGGAGCGCATCGTGCATAATGAGGACACCCCGCTGAAGATATACTATACCGACCGCCAAGGTGTGCCCGTAGCCATCGACATCACAGGAAAGGAGGGAAAGGAGAAGCTGACCGACAACTCGAACTTTTTTTGTTTGGGTCCTTCGGGCAGCGGCAAGTCGTTCCACATGAACAGCGTGGTGCGTCAGTTGTGGGAGCAGAACACCGACATCGTCATGGTCGATACGGGTAACTCGTATGAGGGACTCTGCGAGTATGTGGGCGGCAAGTACATCGCCTATACGGAGGACAAGCCCATCACCATGAACCCCTTCAACATCAGCAAGCGGGAGCTGAACATTGAGAAGATAGACTTCCTGAAGAACCTGATACTGCTGATATGGAAAGGCTCGGAGACGCAGATACCCGAACTGGAGTTCCGTGTCGTGGAGCAGTTGGTGACGGAGTATTACGATTTCTATTTCAACGGTGTGCAGCCCTATCCTTCCTCACAGAAGGAGACACTGAGAAAAAACCTCTCCACCATGGAGAAGCGGCGCGGCACGGAGCTGACGCAGATACACGACAAGGTGGAGAAACTCATCAAGGGACTGGAGGAACGGCGCATGGCATTGAGCGTGAAGACCCTCTCCTTCGACTCATTCTATGAGTTCGCCTGTGAGCGTCTCGACCAGATCTGCATCGAGAACAACATCACCACCATCGACTGCGACAACTTCGCCTATATGCTCCAAAACTTCTACCGTGGCGGCAAGTACGACAAGATTCTCAACGAGAACGTGGATAGCACCTTGTTCGACGAGACCTTCATCGTCTTCGAGGTGGATGCCATCAAGGAGAACAAGCAGCTCTTCCCCATCGTGACGCTCATCATCATGGACGTGTTCCTGCAGAAGATGCGCCTGAAGAAGAACCGCAAGTGCCTTGTCATCGAGGAGGCATGGAAAGCCATCGCCTCGCCGCTGATGGCCGAGTACATCAAGTACCTATACAAGACAGCCCGAAAGTTCTGGGCGAGCGTGGGCGTAGTGACACAGGAGATACAGGACATCATCGGCAGTCCCATCGTGAAGGAAGCCATCATCAACAACTCCGACGTGGTGATGCTGCTCGACCAAAGCAAATTTCGTGAGCGATTCGACGAGATCAAGGCGATATTAGGATTGACGGATGTGGATTGCAAGAAGATATTCACTGTCAACCGCTTGGATAACAAGGAGGGAAGAAGTTTCTTCCGTGAGGTGTTTATCCGACGTGGATCGACGAGCGGAGTGTATGGTGTGGAGGAGCCGCACGAGTGCTATATGACCTACACCACCGAGCGAGCTGAGAAGGAGGCATTGAAACTCTATAAGCATGAACTGAAGTGCAGACATCAGGAGGCTATCGAGCGGTATTGCAGAGATTGGGATGCCAGTGGCATCGGGAAGTCGTTGGCATTTGCGCAGAAGGTCAATGAGGCGGGGCATGTGCTCAATTTGACGGACGATGGAGCCACTCGCCGCTGACACGGCGAGCACGGGGGCTGATTGATGGAAACGGAAATCCCGGAATAGACGTAAAGCCCAGATGCCCGAAAGCAAAACTTTCGGGAACGGTGGCTGGGTAGTATTTACGATTAGTAGTAAATACGATTAGTAGTGAATACTACCAATAGTAAATACTACAAGTAGTAAAGTAGTGGAATAGTAGAAACTGAAAGTAGTAAAAACGTAAAGTAGTGAAGCAATGAGACGTTTATACCTTATTATAATATATATGTGTCTTACACTTGTCGTGGGAAGGGTTCATGCGCAGTATTACAGCGTGAACTACGACAAGCAGATCGTTGCCGCCATGGCTGCCGCATTCGGTGCTGGAGCTATGGCAGAGAGCTATTATAACGAGCAGGTGGGCGAAATCTTGAAGCACTACAATGCCGCAGAGGTTGCCACTGCCGGCATCTTCGCTGCCAAGTTCTTGGAGCGCAAGGCATTCACCGACCTCGGCATTTGGAGCAGTAGCACGGAGAACTACTATTACCGCCGCATCCACAATATGGTGGCGAACAAGATTATGCCCAAGATATGGACGGTGGCAGGAATGATGCTGAAAAGTCCGCAGACCGCCCTCTACTGGGGCAGTTACCTGATGAAGATATGCGCCGACACAAAGTCGCTGTGTATGCAGTTTGAGAGTGTCGTGACCAACAGTAGCTTGACCTTTGCCGACATTCAGTTCTTGGAAATCAACCAAGAGATAGCCGCCATCCTCAAACTCTCGGAGATAGGCAATGTAGATTGGCAGCAGCTGTTGGATGACATCGCCAGTGTGCCCGGCAACTTCACCGTGGAGAACCTCACCGCCGACATCGAGACGCTTTACAATATGGGAGCATCGTTGGCGACGGCAGGTATCAACGGGGCATCAGGCGCACTCTTGCAGCAGAGTGCCTTCAACGACCTTTTCAATGGCAAGGTGAGTAAAATCATCGACATCTATGACAACTACCATGACCTCTATGAACAGGCAGAGAACGGCATCGGCAGCACACTCCTTAGTCTGGTGGGTGGCGAGGACAACGTGGCAGCCCTCTTCGACCTCTCCAACTACAACATCACCTCGTGGATGACAGACTATCTGAGCGAGACGCAGGGCAACTACTATACACAGCGTTGGTACATTGCCCGACGAGACCAAGGCAGCGTAAGCCTCTGTGACTACTATCCGCCGACCGATGACAACAGTATTCTGAACGGTGACCATTGGTATCGTATCAACACCTCCGACCCCAACTTCTACCCTAACAGCACGCAGCGAGAGCAGATACTGGCCAACTCGGAGAACCATGCCGGATGGAGCCGCAGCCGTGTGCAGCAGCTCAACGCCCAGAGCGACGGCTTCACCTATACGATGAACTATTGGATGTCGTCGTACATCATCAGCCGTGGCGGCAAGCAGACCAAGAAGGCCTACGCCTACGAGATACACGTTACCAAGAGCTGGAACAACGTGGAAGAGGTGTATGAGGATGTCTTCGACTCCTACAGCATGGACTTGAATACCTTCAAGCGTCAGTTGCAGGCACGTCTCTCGGAGTATAACGACAACGAGGAGGGCTATGTCTATTACATCGGCAGTGACGCACGCCGTTACTATCAAGCCACCGATGCCGCCAAACTGAAGGGCGTGGAGAGCGTGACCATCAGCGTCACCTGTTCGGACGGTGTCACCCTCGGACAGGGCAGCACGCAGTACAAGTGCCGTGAGTGCGGCGGTTCGCTCAATGCCCACAGCAAGGAATGCGCCATGAGGACAAGCGTATCAGAAAATAATCTCGACCTATCGGAACTGGACGAGAAGGAACGTGAGGCGAATAGCAAGATAGCCCTGTTGGAGGCGCAGATAAGCCAGTTGGAGACAGAGAACAGGAACCTGCTCACGCAGATAGCCAATGCCTCTGTGGAGGAAGCCCCTGCCTTGCGGCAGCAACATAATGTCAACAAGACGAAGATAGACAACCTGAAGAAGGAATTGGCGACATGGCAGCAGCAGTTGGCAGACATACAGAATGCCAAGAGCGAGGCGGCTAACGACAATGCCACCTCCACCGATGACTACTACCGCATCCCTGCCATCATGCAGGATGTGAAGTCAGCCTACAATCTCACGTGGCAAGGTGCCGGTTCGTGGAACGGCTACACCTACGTCCGAACTGCCACCATGCCCAACATCAACGGCATTATCACCTTCAAGGCGACACTGTCCATTGCAAGGAAGCCCAAGTACTTCCTTGGCATCAAGATACACCGTGCGATACTGCAAATATCGTGGGAGCTGACCTCGGAATACACCGACACACAGGTGGTGGATGTGCTGACCCTTGACCCGAATGCCTCTGACGAGGAGAAGACGAGGCAGGTGAACAGCCGTATCTCGGAGATAGCCCAGGAGTTCCCGTCGTGCAGCATCACCACAGAATATGCCAAGAGCGAGGCAACCCAGACCGCCGACAATGACGATGTAATACACCTGCTCTGGTCGAGCGACCGTCTGGAGATAGCCCGTGAAGTAGATAGCCGTATCACCAAGATTTACGCCGACTTGGTATCATTAGAAAAAATGATGCACTACAAGCGCAGCATCATTGACGTGCTGAAGGACATTCTTCCTTCAATCGACGCAGACCAAGGTCGCAGAAGGACACTCATTGAAGAGTGCTACGAGCGATGGAGAGAGAATGCAGACCCTAACAGAGGGAATGGTGAAGATAACGAGAACGAAAACTGAGGGAGGAACGGAGAATGAGACATACCATCATCATAGCTCTCCTGCTGATTACCCTCTTCCCCAATACAGCCTTGGCGCAATGGGGATTCGATGCGGTATCGGTGGAAGCATACATCAACGACCACAAGAAGCAGCGCAGCCTCTTGCTGGCACGCAGCACTTTGGAGTACAGCAATCAACTGCTGCATGAATACAGCAGTGAAGAGGTGGGCAAATACAAGGAACTGAATGTGGATTTGGACAAATACACCCGGGCCTTCGACATCATCGATGTGATGTACCAGTCGTTGCGCACGGTGCTGAACGTGAAGAGCACCTACCAGACGGTGAGCGACCGCATCAGTGACTACAAGAACCTGTTGGAGGACTTCAATGATAAGGTCATCAAGCGGAAACACATCGAACTGGCTGACACGATGCTCATCAGCATCAACAAGAAAGCCATCGACAACATATACAACGAAGGAAGCCAACTCTACCATAGCGTCAACGACCTCGTGTTGTATGCCACAGGAGCGGCAGCCTGTTCAACTTCCGACCTGCTGATGGTGTTGGACAATATCAACAATTCGTTGGACCTGATAGAAAAACATCTGAACCAAGCCTACTTCCAGACATGGCGGTATGTGCAGCTGCGCATGGGCTATTGGAAGGAGAAGGTGTATCGGACGAGGACGAAGGAAGAGATACTGGAAGATGCCTTCAGCCGATGGAAAGTGGCAGGAAAACTTGACTATTGACGGATTGTAAACAAAAGAAGAACGGACATGAAGAAGACAATGATACTCATCATGGCGGTAGCAACCACCATCAAAGCCACAGCCCAGAGCGTGACCTACAACCACGACTCCTCCAAGCAGAACCAGATAACGGTGATGGAGACAGGTGGCGGTTCTCTCACCCCTGAGTTCTATTATTGGCTGTTACATAACAACTATAAGAAGACAGCGGCAGAGAAGAACAAGTTAGGTTTCCGCACTCTTGCCGGCATCAACCTCTACAACCAAGTAGATGATGCGGAGAAGATAGACTCTGCCCTCACCAAGCGTGCTGAGGTGGAAGCCTTGAACGTAGCCGACCGACAGATAGACCTCGCCTGGCTTGCCGAAAGCAGCAAGATCAACGGTCAGTTGGACAAGATGAAGGCGAACATAGACCATATCATCCCTACAGGAGGCACCATCAACGACAAGCGTCGGTGGGAGGAACTGTACAATATGTACCAGTGTGCCGTGAAAGCCACCAAGGATGCCTATATGCCCAATGCACAGAGAAAGCGGCAGTATCTTAGCATCTATGCCGACCTGACGACACAGAACGAGACACTACTGAAATACCTTGTGCAGCTCAACACCCAAAGCCAGACTACCGCCCTCTTGGCAGCCACCAACGACCGTGTAGTACATAAAGGCAGCATCATCAGCGATGCCAAGAGCCGTTGGCAGGAAAACATGAAGGGCGTGAGGAGCTCGACAGGCACTGACGGCGATGATGCCAACAGCGGTGAGGGTGAAGAAAGTGTGAACAGATAGAAATAAGGGAAGAGAAGAAATAATCACAAAACAGCATAGAGATATGAACGATATTCAGATTTTCAACAACGAGGAATTTGGAGCAGTCCGAACCACAGGAACACCAGAGCAACCCTTGTTCTGTTTGGCTGATGTGGCAAGAGTTCTTGGACTAAAAACCAGCAAGTTGGTACAACGACTTTCGGATGATGTACTTTCAAAGTACCCCATCTCGGATAGTCTTGGAAGAGAACAGGTTACAAACTTTATCAATGAAGACGGACTGTATGATGTCATCCTTGACAGTCGCAAACCCGAAGCCAAACGTTTCCGCAAGTGGGTGACATCGGAGGTGCTCCCCTCTATCCGCAAGCATGGTGCCTATATGACACAGCAGACCATCGAGAAGGCATTGGCAGAGCCAGACTTCCTGATACGGTTAGCAGTCAATCTGAAGGAAGAACGACAAAAGCGTCTGCTTGTCGAACAGGAGTGTGAACACCAAAGGACACGCATCGTTGAGTTGGGATCCAAGGTGGATGACCTGCAACAGGAGGTGACGGAGATGAAGGACAAGGTGAGTTACCTTGACATCATCCTTGCCACGAAGAGCAGTGTCCTGGTCACACAGATAGCACAGGACTATGGCGAGTCGTCCATCCGCTTCAACCGACGTCTGAAGGAGATGAACATCCAGTATCAGCGTGGCAAGCAGTGGATTCTGTATGCCGACTACAAGGACTGCGGTTATGTGACCAGCGAGACCTACCTCATTAAACACAAGGACGGTACGGAGGATGTGCGCATGAACACCAAATGGACACAGAAAGGTCGCCGCTTCCTCTATGAGAAACTGAAGAGCGTGGGAGTCATTCCTGTTATCGAAAGAACATAAAATAAAGAAATAGCTATGGAATCAATATCAAAAATACAGTTACGTCTCTATGCCGCCAAGAGGAAAAACGGCAAGTGGCAGTTGGAGATGTCAAGGATGCCGAAGCGAATCAGCGTTATCGGCAGGACACCCATCGTTGATGAGCATTATATGCCATCTGATTTAGAGGTAGTTTCAATGTCAAAGCTTCACAAATATGTCGGAAGTTACTACGGCAAGATTGTGAAGACCCTCAAAGAGGAAGGCATCATCACCAAGGAATATGGAATGTGGAAACTGCGTGAAGACCTTCAGGACAAGGGCATTGCGGTATATGTCACAGGCAGGATGCGCTGCTTCTACCACTTCTATCTGTCATGGACACCGAAAGGCATAGAGTTTATCAAAGAGATTATCAACAATAGAACCAGGCACTGATGGCAGACAACATACTCAGCGATTTCGGCATCAACATCCTCGAAGAGGAGATTGACGATGTGATATTCCAAACCAACGAGTTCCTGACCGATGCCACCTTCACAGGCTCACAAGGGCCGTTCTGGTGGATCCTCCAAATGTGTATGGCATTGGCGGCACTGTTCTCTATCATCGTGGCGGCAAGCATGGCCTACAAGATGATGGTGAAGAACGAACCGTTGGACGTGATGAAACTGTTCAAGCCCTTGGTGGTGAGCATCATCCTCTGTTGGTGGTACCCACCTGCTGACACAGGCATGACCAACAGCGGCAGCAGCTGGTGCGTATTGGATTTTCTATCCTATATTCCCAATTGCATCGGCAGTTACACCCACGACCTCTATGAGGCAGAGGCGACCCAAATTTCCGACAAGTTTGAGGAGGTGCAGCAGTTGGTATATGTCAGGGACTCGATGTACACTGACCTCCAGGCACAGGCAGACGTGGCGCATAAGGGCACATCAGACCCCAACCTGATAGAGGCGACGATGGAGCAGACGGGCGTGGACGAAGTGACCAACATGGAGAAGGATGCCAGCAAACTGTGGTTCACCTCACTGACGGCAGGGGCCGTGGTGGGCATCGACAAGATAGTGATGCTGATAGCCCTGATCGTGTTCCGCATCGGTTGGTGGGCGACGATATACTGTCAGCAGATATTGCTCGGAATGCTCACTATATTCGGTCCAATACAATGGGCATTTTCGTTGCTGCCCAAGTGGGAAGGAGCGTGGGCGAAGTGGCTAACCCGTTATTTGACAGTTCATTTCTACGGAGCCATGCTCTACTTCGTCGGTTTCTACGTCCTGTTGCTGTTTGATATTGTGCTCTGCATACAGGTAGAGAACCTGACGGCCATCACCGCCAGTGAGCAGACGATGGCAGCCTATCTGCAAAACTCGTTCTTCTCGGCAGGCTATCTGATGGCAGCGAGCATCGTGGCGTTGAAATGCCTGAACCTCGTGCCCGACCTTGCGGCATGGATGATACCAGAGGGCGACACCGCCTTCTCAACCCGAAACTTCGGCGAGGGCGTGGCACAACAAGCCAAGATGACGGCTACGGGAACCATGGCGACCGTGATGAGATAACATGTGAGTGTGCGGTGAGTCACCGCACCTCCTATTGAAACAAATAAAAGTAACCATCAAGAAAAATGAAAGCAAAAAATGAAATTGAGCGTTGGCTCAAAGATGAGAAATTCATGGCGTTTGCCAACAAGCGTGCAAAGGAAGAGTTTTTCAATTCCGAAAACAACTACATCGACCCACAGTATGAGGAGATGGCAGAAGGCTTTGAGGATAACGACGAGTATGTAGTGCCTATGGTAGATTACCTGAGTTATCGCTTGCATCGTGCCAAAATCTACAGAAATCGACGGAGACGTGAACGTGACATCTGGTGGGTGTGGATCCAACTGAAATACGAAGGCATCTACGTAGAGGCTTGCATCAAGTATTACGCCAAACTGGTGGAAGAAGTTGAGAAGGACATATACACCATCCTGCACCGTGAATATGTGAGAATGAAGAGAAATCAGACCTCAAACAAGCAGTAACGTATGGTAATCAAGAACTTAGAAAACAAAATCAAGCTGGTGGGCATCATCTGCTCTGCGTTCCTCATGGGCTGCATCATCATCTCGGTGTCGAGCATCTGGACGGCGCGCTGCATGGTGACGGACGCGCAGCAAAAGGTGTATGTATTGGACGGCAACGTGCCCATACTGGTGAACCGCACCACGATGGAGGAAACGCTGGATGTGGAGGCAAAGAGCCATATCGAGATGTTCCACCATTACTTCTTTACGCTTGCTCCCGATGACAAGTACATCCGCTATTCGATGGAGAAGGCGATGTATTTGGTCGATGAAACTGGTTTGGCGCAGTACAATACGCTGAAGGAAAAGGGCTTTTACAACAATATCATGGGTACGAGTGCCGTGTTCAGCATCTTTTGCGACAGCATCAAGTTCAACAAGGAGAAGATGGAGTTCACCTACTACGGTAGGCAAAGGATAGAGCGAAGGAGCAATATTCTGATGCGTGAATTGGTGACGGCGGGACAGGTGAAGCGCGTGCCGAGGACGGAGAACAATCCTCATGGACTGCTCATCACGAACTGGAGAACCTTGCTCAACAAGGATATTGAGCAGAAGTCGAAGTCAAACTTCTAATATCCTAGCGGTATGAGTGTAAAAGGAATCAGACGGATGCTTGTGGGCGAGGATATGCCCGACAAGAACGACCCCAAGTACAAGAAGCGGTATGAGAAGGAGGTGGCGGCAGGGCGCAAGTTTGCCAAGACCGCGAGGATAGACCGTGCGGCGGCTAAGGTGCAAGGCTTTGCCAATGCCCACAAGACGCTGTTTCTCGTCATCGTCTTCGGCTTTGTCGCCACGTGCTTCGGCATCAACATCTACAGGATGGTGCGGTATTACGGTCATCGGACGGAGGCTGCAAGTGCCATCGAGCGGCAGGAAGGGCGCATGAAGCAGATGATGAATGCAGCCCATTGCATCACTCCTCCCGTGACGCATCGAACCAACGAGGAGAATCGAGACAAGTCAGTAACATCAAAATCAGACAGCGATGAGAATAACAGATAAGATAAACTTCCGTCAGCCGAAGTACATGCTGCCAGCCATCGTGTACATCCCGTTGATTGCCACAGGCTATTTTGTCTTTGACATGTTCAATACGGAGGTGGCGGAAACGCAGGACAAGAACCTGCAGACCACCGAGTTTCTGAACCCCAACCTGCCCGGAGCGCAGATTAAGAATGGTGACGGCATCGGTGGCAAGTATGAGAACATGGCGAAGTCGTATGGTCGCATAGCAGACTATTCGGCTGTTGATAACATTGAGCGTGACAACGAAGAAGAGAAAGAAGCGTATGAATCCAAGTACACAGAAGAAGACCTTGCGGAACTCGTCCGTCAGGCAGAAGAGAAGGACGATGCAGCCGAAGTGGCCGATGCCAAGGCGCGAGAAGCGGAAGCACTCGAAGCACTCAACAAGGCACTCGCCGAAGCGAGGCTGAGAGGACAGGCGGCAGTTGCCCCCGTGGCCCAGGATACCACACAGGCTGGGCCTCCCAAGGAGCAGATTGAGGTGAAAGGTCAGATTGCCGAGGACAGCAAGGCGGTGAAGGCACTGGACGAGGAGGACAAGGCACAGGAGGTGGTGAAGAAGGTGAAGGTGACTTCGGACTATTTCAACACCCTGACGCAGAACGAGCATGAGCCAAAGCTCATCAAGGCCATCATTGACGAGGACGTGAAGGCTACGGACGGGTCGAGGGTGCGGCTGAGACTGTTGGACGATATTGAGATTGGTGAGACCGTGGTGAAGAAAGGGTCGTACCTCTATGCCACCATGAGCGGTTTCGGTTCGCAGCGAGTGAAGGGTAGCATCAACTCCATCCTTGTGGATGACGAGCTGATAAAGGTTTCGCTTTCGCTTTATGACACGGACGGACTGGAGGGACTGTATGTCCCCGGCAGCCAGTTCCGTGAGACCACGAAAGATGTGGCGAGCGGTGCTATGCAGAGCAACATGAACATCGACCAGAGTGGAGCGAACAACAGTTTCTCGCAATGGGGAATGCAAGCCGTGACCAATGCCTACCAGAAGACAAGCAATGCCATCAGCAAGGCTATCAAGAAGAACAAAGTGAAGCTGAAGTATGGGACGTTTGTTTACCTTGTAAATGGGAAAGAGAAAAGGAAATAGACACTGCCCGACAACGGAATTGTCGGGAACGGTGGCTCATAGAGTATAAACATCAAAAAATCAACTAATATGAATTGTTTTCAGAAAATGAATGTCTGTGCATTGCTTTCGCTGAGCGTGCTTTCAGCCAAGGCGCAGACCACCTACATGGAGATGGAGCAGCTGACGGTCAACGACCAAGTGACCACCGTCATCACCGCCTCCGAACCCATCCGCTTTGTCGATATATCCACAGACAAGGTGGTGGGCGACCAACCCATCAACAACACCATCCGCCTGAAGCCGAAGGACAACGTGTATGCCGACGGTGAGGTGTTGGCGATAGTGACAATCGTGACGGAACGCTACCGCACGCAGTATGCACTGCTCTATACCACGAGGATGCAGGAGGCAGTAACCGATAAGGAAATAGAATGCTCGGAGCGCAATGCCTACAACAATCCCGCTGTAAGCCTGTCCACTGCCGACATGACCAAGTATGCACGTCAGATATGGTCATCGTCTGCCAAATACCGCAACGTGGCGACGAAGATGCACCGCATGGTAATGCGCCTGAACAACATCTACAGCGTGGGCGAATATTTCTTCATCGACTTCTCCGTGGAGAACAAGACCAACATCCGCTTCGACATCGACGAGATGCGCATCAAACTATCGGACAAGAAGCAGAGCAAGGCTACCAATGCGCAGATAGTGGAACTGACCCCATCTCTTGTGTTGGACGATGCGAAGACCTTCAAGTATGGCTATCGCAACGTGATTGTGGTGAAGAAGATGACCTTCCCCAACGACAAGGTGCTGACCATCGAGCTGTCGGAAAAACAGATAAGTGGACGCACCATCTCGCTCAGCATCGACTATGAGGATGTGCTGTCTGCCGATTCGTTTAACCATATACTGTTGGAGGAGGAATAATGAGAATTAGGAATGAGGAATTAGGAGTGAGGAATTGGCTTGTGCATACCTTACTCGTTGTCATCTGTTTTATGGCAAGCATGACTCCGGCAATGGCGCAGCAGAATAGCGACCGCATATCCTTGGGGTTCGGATGCCTGTATGAGCGAGGACTGGACGTGACGCTGTCCTACGAGTATGAGACGAAGTACCACAATGCGTGGGAGTATTTTGCAAACGGATATATCAAGTGGAACGAGAGCGCATCGTGCGGTCATGTCTGTCCTGAGAGTTTTTGGAACAACTACCGCAGTTATGGTTTCGGCTTTGCCTATAAGCCCTGTGTGGCAAGAGGACGCAACCACCATGGCAACATGCGCATAGGAGCATCGGCAGGTAGCGATACTGACAGGTTCTTGGGTGGCATCCACCTCGGCTATGAGCAAAACTATACACTCAGACACGGCTGGAAGCTCTTCTGGCAGGTGAAGACCGATGTGATGATCAAGGGTGAAGACCTGTTCAGAACGGGTATTGTCCTGGGTGTGAAACTTCCTGTAAAATGACTATGCGTATGAAGAAACTGTTTTCAATCTTGGCAGTTGCGGCAACGGTGTTGCTGACTGCCTGTGACGAGCATCAGGACTTTCCCGACACAGCCATGAAGGTCACCCATATCTTGACCACTGACGGCAAGGTGATGCCCTACGAAACCTACGAGCAATCGTGCAAGCAAGCCATTGCAGTGGTGTTCAACGTCAATCAGAGGGAAGAAATGGAGGGAAACGGATATGCCGTCTATCTGTGGGACATCGCTCCCGAAGCCTTTGCTGACAGTATCGGTGTGGAACAGGACACATCCTGTGACCTCACCGCCTACGACGGCAACAAGAACACTTTTGCCCTTTATGGCACGACCGATGTGAAGTCGCCTTTGGCTGAGCGTGTCTTCGACATGTGGCGTTACGGGCAAAGTGCCTATATCCCCAGTGTGGCACAGATGCGTCTGCTCTATCATGCCAAGGACATCATCAACCCATACATCCTGAAATGCGGCGGCACACCTATCCCCGATGAGGATGATGACTGTTGGTATTGGACTTCAACGGAGGTAGAAGGACAAGCGACCGCCAAGGCATGGCTTTACTCACTGGGAAGCGGTGCCATACAGGAGACTCCCAAGTGGCAGCCGCATAAGGCGAGACCCATCATCACGATTATGGATTAGCCCATATACAGACATCGAGTATCACCCGTATCATCATCAAAGTACAACAATTAAAAAAGAAAAAGCATGAAAAAGAATTTGTTTCTAATGTTGGGACTTGGAGCCATGCTCCTCACGTCCTGTGACCAAGACATCGTCAATGAGATTTACCTGCCCGGTGGCGGAGGTTCTGTGGTCGTGACCGACAGCACATCAACCAAGCAGCTTCAGGTATTCACCAATCTGGAGATGCTGCAACCTGCCGTTTCCACACGAGCCGTTGACAACCAGTGGGAACTCAATGATATGATTGGCATCTCTTCCACAGGGATGATCAACAATATGAAGTTCACCCGAAGCGGCGGCACGAATCAGTTTGTGTCAGCCAACAAGGTGTTTTTCACGGACACAGACACTCACACCTTCAATGCCTACTATCCCTATACGGCAAATCCTACCAACGACCTCATAGAGTTCCAAGTGCCGGAGGCAGCTGTACAGAGTGAGCAGAAGGTCAATGATTTTCTGTTTGCCAGTGGAGCGGCATCATACGCCAATCCGAGCCTTACATTGAACTTCACCCATCAGATGGTGCGTGTCATCATCAAGGTCTATACCTCACCAGAATACGGTTTCACCACCAATGATTTTGCAGGAAGCCTACTCACGTTCGTCGGTTATTTTGACAGCGGTACTTTCAACATCAAGACCGGAAAGGTAGAATGCAGTGACGAGTCGGTGACGACCTATTATTTCGGCGACCCACAAAGTGACCACATGGAATATACGCTTTATGTTCCTGCACAGGTTATGCCAGACATGACATTGCAACTCAGCAATGGGGAGAACTTCGTATTCCTCACAAACGACACGTGGAAAGCGGGTCATTCCTACAGCTATTCATTGAAGCCTGTACGCAACACCTTGGAGGTCATATCTGCAACTATTTCTCCGTGGACAGTAGAGTCTGAGAAGACCATCAACGGCTACGAATAAAACTCATAAGAGGATTGGAGGGTGTCCACCGTGGCATCCTTCATCTTTTCTCATTATCACCCAACATCATCGTAAAGTAAATGGAAGAAAGCAAAGAGTTACAGGGTTTTTACAAGATATTCAGGGCGGTGATTTATGTCTCCATCCTGATGGAGTTCTTCGCCTACGCACTGGAGCCGGAGCAGTTGGACTTCTTGGGCGGCGTAGTGACGGATATCCACACTCGCATCAAGCGGTGGATGATTTACCATGACGGCAACCTCGTGTATAGCAAGGTGGCTACGTTCCTGCTGATATGTATCACCTGTGTGGGAACGCGCAACAAGAAGCATCTGGAGTTTGACGCTCGCAGGCAGGTGCTCTATCCGCTGCTGTCGGGAGTGCTGCTGATTGTGCAGTCCGTATGGCTGTTCGGTCATTCGATAATGCCCTGTTTCTATACCCTCCGTTTGAACACTTGGCTCTATATGCTCACTTCCATCGTCGGTGTCGTATTGGTGCATATCGCCCTCGACAATATCTCTAAGTTCCTGAAGGAAGGGCTGCTGAAAGACCGCTTCAACTTCGAGAATGAGAGCTTTGAGCAATGCAGGGAGTTGCAGGAGAACAAGTACAGCGTGAACATCCCTATGCGCTATTATTACAAGGGCAAGTTCCGCAAGGGATGGGTGAACATCGTCAATCCGTTCCGTGGCACATGGGTTGTGGGTACTCCTGGTTCTGGTAAGACCTTCTCCATCATCGAGCCGTTTATCAGGCAGCACAGCGAGAAGGGCTTTGCCATGGTGGTGTACGACTATAAGTTTCCCACTCTCGCCACCAAACTCTACTATCATTACTTGAAGAACAAGAATGCCAAGGACAGCAAGATGCCCCATGGCATGAAGTTCAACATCATCAACTTTGTGGATGTGGAGTATTCGCGCCGTGTGAACCCCATCCAGTTGAAGTACATCAACAACCTTGCCGCAGCGAGCGAGACCGCCGAGACCCTGCTTGAATCCCTGCAAAAAGGCAAGAAGGAAGGCGGCGGTGGCAGCGACCAGTTCTTCCAGACCTCTGCCGTCAACTTCCTTGCCGCCTGCATCTATTTCTTCTGCAACTACGGCAAGGAGCCCTACGACAAGGACGGAAAGATGCTGATTGCCGAGCGGCGTGAAGACCCAAAGACGAAAAGGCTGATACCCACAGGACGGGTGTTCGACCATTCGGGCGCGGAGGTGCAGCCCGCTTATTGGTTGGGCAAGTACAGCGACATGCCACATATCCTATCGTTCCTCAATGAGAGTTATCAGACCATCTTCGAGGTACTTCAGACCGACAACGAGGTAGCCCCCTTGCTTGGCCCGTTCCAGACTGCCTTTGCCAACAAAGCCATGGAGCAGTTGGAAGGTATGATTGGCACGCTACGTGTCTATACCTCCCGTCTCGCCACCAAGGAATCTTACTGGATATTCCACAAGGACGGCGATGACTTCGACCTGAAGGTCAGTGACCCGAAGAATCCAAGTTATCTGCTCATTGCCAACGACCCCGAGATGGAGAGCATCATCGGTGCACTGAATGCCTTGATTCTCAACCGCCTTGTAACGAGGGTGAATACAGGACAGGGCAAGAACGTTCCTGTCAGCATCATCGTCGATGAGTTGCCGACCTTGTATTTCCACAAGATAGACCGACTGATAGGCACAGCCCGAAGCAACAAGGTGAGCGTGGCACTTGGCTTTCAGGAACTTCCGCAGTTGGAAGCCGATTATGGCAAGGTGGGTATGCAGAAAATCATCACCACCGTGGGCAATGTGGTGAGCGGTTCGGCAAGAGCCAAGGAAACCCTCGAATGGCTGTCGAGTGACATCTTCGGTAAAGTAGTGCAACTCAAAAAGGGCGTGACCATCGACCGTGACAAGACCTCCATCAACCTCAATGAGAATATGGACAGCCTGGTGCCTGCAAGCAAAATCTCCGATATGCCCACAGGTTGGATATGTGGACAGACCGCCCGTGACTTCGTAGTCACCAAGACCGGGATGAACGGAAGCATGAACATCCAGGAGAGCGAGGAGTTCAAGACATCCAAGTTCTACTGCAAGACCGACTTCGATATGACGGAAATAAAGAAGGAGGAATCGGAGTATGTCCCTCTCCCTAAGTTCTATAAGTTCAAGTCGAAAGAAGAGCGAGAGCGCATCCTCTACAAGAACTTCGTTCAGGTTGGGGAGGACGTGAAAGCCATGATTAAAGAGATTCAGCAGTTCCGCACTATGATGTAGTGATATTGATTAGAGTGCGGTGAGACATCGCACCTCCTATATAAAATAATGTAATGAGAAGATACATCATCGTACTATTGAGCATGTTGGCCATCTGTAGCGTGCCCTGTCAAAGCCAAACCATTGACAGGGCACTGTTTGAACGGATGGTAGCCATTACCAAACACTTCGAGGGTTGGCACGACCCAAAGACCACACCGGGCTATGTGGGCTATGGTCACCAGCTACAGAAGGGAGAGCGTTTCCCGAAAACACTGACACGTCAGCGTGCAGATTTGCTGTTACGGACAGACCTCCTCCGGCACCTGCGCCTATATGCCCGTTATGGCAGGGATGCTTATCTGCTTGCCACCCTCTCGTACCAGATTGGACCAGCCAAGTTGTTAGGCAATGGACGATACCCGAAAGCGTCCCTGCTCACCCGATTGGAACGTGGCGACAGGGACATCCTGCCACTCTATCTGAGCTATTGCAAATGGAGGGGAAAAGCAGTGGCATCCATTAGGAAACGGAGGTGGGTGGAATATCAGCTGTTGTATGCCGAGCGGTGAGGCACCATCCCTCCTATACCTGTTTGTCTGTCACTTATATTATATATAAAGGTAATAATTGCAATTTCAATGTTAAAGTCAGAGCATTATGGCATCCATCAAATTAAAGTTCAGAACATCATCTGTTCAAGAGAAAGAGGGTCGCCTGTATTATCAGGTGATACACAATCGTGTGGCACGTCAGATCCATACAGAGTACAGAATCTATTCCTCAGAGTGGGATGCGGACCATTCAAACATCATTTTGCCAACTTCCGTCACTCCACAACGTCAAGCCTATCTTCTTTCCTTGAAAGATACATTGGATGCTGACAGGAAGAAACTGCTGTTGGTCATTGCACGGTTGGACAAGGAAGGGCAGTCATATACAGCAGACACCGTCGTTGACAACTTCCATGAGGGAAAAGAATTACATGGCATTATCGGCTATACGCTGGAGTTGAACGAAAAACTGAGACGCATCGGCAAGAAGCGGATGGTAGCAAGGTACAAAACCACCCTCAACAGCCTCCAGCGTTACCTGAAAGGAGGCGATGTGCCATTGGAGGAAGTCGATGGGACAACGATACAAGGCTATGAACAGTGGCTGAAAGACAGCGGACTGTGCCGCAACACCACCTCTTTCTACATCCGCAACCTGCGCACCATCTACAATCATGCCGTAGATGACGGACTGGTCATCTCTTCCTCACCGTTCAAGCATGTATATACCGGCATCGACAAGACCGTCAAGCGGGCACTCCCCTTGGAAATCATCAAGCAACTGAAAGAGCTGGACTTGAGTCTGAACCCCCGTTTGGAGCTTGCAAGGGATATGTTCCTGTTCAGTTTCTATACCCGTGGGATGTCGTTCATCGATATGGCACAACTTACACCAAGCAATCTGCATGGCAGTACGCTCATTTACCGCCGTCAGAAGACCTCACAACAGTTGCACATCAAATGGGAACCTGCCATGCAGGAGATAGTGGCGAAGTACAAAACAGATGATTCTCCCTACCTGCTCCCTATAGCAAAAGGAGAGGGAGCCATATTCTGGAGACAGTACAAGAATGCCTATAGCCGTATCACCAAGCAGTTGAAGAAAATCGGAGAAATGATAGGCCTGTCCGTACCCCTGACCACCTACGTAGCCCGCCACTCCTGGGCAAGCATAGCCAAGAGCAAGAACGTGCCCGTATCTACTATCAGCGAGGCATTGGGGCATGACTCCGAGAAAACCACACAGATATACCTCTCCTCATTGGACACCTCTGTCGTTGACAACGCCAACAATCTCATCATCAATTCTCTTTAGGAGGTGCAGCGTCTCACTGCACCTTTATTTCAATATTTATAACTATTGTATTGCGGTGTGATACCGCAACTATAATAAAAAAGTCGGGGATTGTTGAGCAAAAAGGTGTTTCTCTCTTTAAGAGAAACTCTTCGGGATGCAAAAATATGAAAATAACTCCAATTCACCAAATTATATAGCGACTTTTTTACAAAAATGCTAAAATTTGTTGATTTCCGTCAAGCAATTGTTGAGCAAATATGTCTTTTACGATAAAATGATACCTCAATATCAACTGTTTAGCAAAACGATATTTCTCTTAAAGAGAGAAACATCTTTTGCATACCTTTTCCGACCGAATTTTTATGTCGTAAAGAGGGGCTTTGCAGGGGGTGGACTCAGAAAGATGAGAATAGATGACTATTGTAGTTGAAACACATAGAAAGTTGCTGATATACAGACCGATACGCATATCGGGATGAACCATGAGTACGTTCTTTTCTCAAAAAACACATGTCAAAACAGTATGGTGAATGTATTGGACAAGGATAAGATACTGTGGTATGTCATGCGGGCCTACAAGAACGAGAATACTGCCGAAGATCGGCTCTCTAATGAAACGTATGGCTTAGAGTATTTCATACCCAAGCAGAAAGTCCTTCGCACTGTCAAGGGCAAGAAAGTCTTTTTCATGGTACCCGTCATCCATAGTCTGGTGTTTGTGCATGCAAGTCATCAGAAGATTGTTGATTTCAAACACAATTATTATTACGACCTACAGTTTGTCACATGGAAAAGTGGCGGAGAACTTGTCTATCTGACTGTACCTGATGAAGACATGACCAACTTCATCAAGGTGTGCAAGCAGGCAGATGAAGAGGTACACTTCTACAAAATCAGCGAAATCAACAAGGAAAAAGATAAAATCAACATTGAAAAAGGTAAAAGAGTAAGGGTACATGGCGGACCGTTCGACCAGGTGGAGGGCTACTTCATAAAAGTGGCAAAAAAGAGAGGTCGGCAGCTTGTCGTCATTATTCCCGACCTACTGGCGGTTTCAGCTGAGGTGAAGCCGGAATATATTCAAATCATAGACTGAGATTATGGAAACACGAATTACCCCCCCCCGAATTGATTGATACAGAGGGATTAGTACAGGACAGACCGACACAAACGGCCTATTAAAGTTAGATAGAGAATGAGTTTAACCTAAAATCCGCAACTATCATCCAATACACGATTAAGGGTAGATTTATGAGTCGTTAGTAGCAGCTTTCAGTAAAAAGCAACAGCACAACATCA
>CADAPC010000003.1 GCA_902789725.1 uncultured Bacteroidales bacterium | reverse complement strand
ACGTGGTGGCGTGACTAAGGGCAAATGGTCATGTGCCTAAGGGCACGTGGCGATGTGGCTAAAGGCACGGGACTGCGTACAAGTTTGCGGATAGGAACATCGAAGCTGTGACTACGAATCCCTTCTGTTTTTGTCAAGCGTGTAGAAGATGCCGTCTTTAACCCTGATGTCATAGCTGCCATGCACGCTCTCGGGACGAATGGCTTCACCCATATTCCAATCCCTTTCACCATTTCATGAGTTGACGCAGGTAGGCAGTCAATTCTTCAGCCATTTTTTCATGCTGACGCATGGTGGGGTGGCCATGCAAGCCAATGCCGAGTGAACCGTCTTGGGGTGTGAGGTCGAAGCGATACACCTCCCTGTCGCCTTGCTGGTGGGCATAAGTGCGAGTAGCATCCATTGCTTGCTGGGCCGATAGAAGCGCCTTGCCTGTCATCATGCTGCCGCTGAGAAGCACAATCCGGGCTTGGGGATAGTGGCTACGCACCTGGTGGTAGAGGCGCTTGAAGGCCTGCACAAAGAGGAGCGAGTCGGCTCCCTGGGTGGAGGTGTCGTTAGTGCCCAAATTGATGCACACCACATCTGGCATGTAGCGGGAGAAATCCCACACATACTTGTTATTATACAATAATGTGTAGGGGTACTCTGTGTTCATGTTTACGGCATCGCCTGTTTGCGGACCGTTGTAGCTTCGATAAACACCGATGCCACTCCTTGCCACCACCACTGCTTGTGCATTGAGATTGCGGGCTGTGCGGGCAGCGTAGGTGAAATAGTAGTTGGCTGTGCTTTCCCGATAAGGCTCATTGGCCGACTGTGCTTCGATGCCATATCCGCAGGTGATGCTGTTGCCGATGAATTCTATCTTGCGGGTGGGAATGTTGGTGGCTGGAACTGACGATTCCCCTTCATCCACGATGAACCCTTGGAATTCAGGCAAGCGTTCATACCCTTCAGTGATGTAGGTGACAACGACCTGATGCTGACCTTTGTTTAATCCCGATGCCAACGGAACGGTGTTGTTGTTGAAAAATGCCACCTTCTGAGCTGTTCCTCCATCAATCTCCACCATGAAGTAGCCGCTTTGAGGTTTGGCTACCATAAAGAGTGAAGTGCCCGTGAATCCGCAGCGGATTTGTACTCCTGGGTAAGTGAACGTCGGACGCTCGGGGTGGGAATCCTCGATGCGTCCGATGTATTGGATGTTCTTGTCTGTAGGAATGATGAATGTGCCCAAAGACGGTTTTGTTTGTGCCTTCACGGCAAGTGTACTTGCCATCAAGAGGCAAAACAGCATGTTTCGTTTCATTTCTTATTGCTCTGTTTCAGACGGATGACAGTAAAGGAATAGGCTGGAAGTTGGATGGAGGTGTTGCTGTCAATGAGTTGCTTGCGTGGCGCTACGTCCCACGAAGCATCTTCCTTAGTCATCGTGATGATGTCGGCATTGTGGTCATACACCTTCAGCTGTTCTTCGTCCGCTCCCAAATTGATGGTCATGCTCGATGCTTTGGGCAGGAGGCTCACCAGCTTGATGATGAGGTCGCCAGTAAGACTGTCCCTCACCACCGACTTGTCGATGCGCTGCTCTATTTCCTGACCACCATTCACTTGCAGGGTGGAGTAAATGTACTCGTCGCCGGCATTCTGTCCGAAGGCACGCTGCACGTAGTAGTTGAACGTGGGCGAAACGCTCGTGTTGTCGAAATAGATGAGGTCGGGATTCCAGCTGGTGTGCTCCTTCTTCGCCAGCAGGGGAGCGTAGGAGGACATGACCACCACGTCGGCATTGCGCTCCACGTTGGTCAGATAGGCAGCCTCGATGAGCGCATTCTCCACCTTGTTGCCCTGCGACGCCCATTCGCCCAGATAGACCTTGGTGCCGTTGCGGTCGTAGTTGTCGTAGTAGTCGCGATGGTGAAAGTACCAGCCGATGGGGTTGTAGTAGTGCTCATCTACAATCTCAATGTTCTTCTCCTTTGCCTCTCTCCATCCATACTCGTAGTCGCTGCCTTCCCAGAAGGGCCCCACAGTGCCTATGACCGTGATTTCGGGATGAGCCTTTTTCACACCTTCGATGAGGAAACGATAACGCTTCAGGAACACGTCGCTGATGAGGTCTTCGTTGCCAATACCCAAATACTTCATGTTGAAGGGCTTGGGGTGCCCCGCCTTAGCGCGGAGTTTGGCTAATTCGGAAGTCTTGGCATCGCCATTGGCCCATTCAATAAGGTCGAGCAGCTCTTGCAGATAGCTCTCCATTGTGAGTGGCTTTCCGTTGTAAGTGTAGGGCGAAGGTTTGCCGTTCAGCTCAGCCTCGAAGGGGATGCCGCCTTGTTGTCCGTTGCCGCCTTTCCACGAGTTTTGGCAGGGCACACCAGCGGCCAGCACGGGCAGAGGCTCGGCACCGATGTCTTCGCAGAAGAGGAAGTATTCGTAGAATCCCAACCCGCGGGTTTGGTGGTAATTCCATACGTTCATGTCGGGTTGACGCTCCCAAAGCTCGCCAATGGAGGCTTGCCAGTGGTAGATGTTGTCGATGCCTTGTCCGTGGGTGGCGCATCCGCCGGGGAAGCGGACAAAGCGGGGCTTGAGGTCGGCAATCACCTCGGACAGGTCTTTGCGCAGACCGTTAGGACGGTTTTTGAAGGTCTCCTGTGGAAAGAGTGAAACCATGTCGAGGCGTATGGTGCTCACTTCAAGTGGCTCGATGACAAGTGTGGATTTGTCGGCTGATGCAGAGGGAGTTAATGTTGCTTTTTGCTGCCTCCATTCCTTTGTTGCCTTGAAAGTGGTGGTGGCGATGCGGGCACCGTCGCTCTCTAACGACACGCGTAGCGCACCAGCACCTTGGGTGAAGAGGGAGAGGTCGTACTTCTTGCCTTTTTGCACAGCGATGCCGTCCCACCCCCCGTTCATAAGTTTGGATCCGGGGGCTGTGGTCTTCAGTACGACGTAGTGCGGATTGTTTTTGTGGATAGGAGCCTGTGTCTCGATGGTCCAGTCAGTGCCGTTTCCCACCAGTCGCCAAGCTGTTTGTGCGCCCCATCCGCGATGGTCGTCGGCAGTGTATTCGAAGTCGCGATTCTGAATCAGCTCGGCATAGAGGCCTCCGTCGGCAGCATAGCTGATGTCCTCGAAGAAGATGCCCATCAGGTTGGGTGAGATGGCTTTGGTGTCGTCCCAGTTGATGGTCAACGTGGCAGCCACGTTGTCGGCTCGGTTGCCCAGTGCATTCCCTGTCTCGACAAAGTTCTCACGGTTCCAAGCTGCATTCTGCGAGGCGATGCGTTGCTTGGTCAGCAAGTTTTGCAAACCAGCGTAGGGGATGCGGATGATGTTGTTCTCTGAAGCCTGCTTCTGCTTGTCCATGAAGATGAGCACGTCGTTCTGTGGAATGGTGATGTAGTCCTGCGGTTTCCACAAGGAGAAGTTCTCCGACGAAGTGGATGCAGCGTGAGGCAACGATGGGTTGGGAATGAAGGTTGCCCTGTACATCTTTCCGTCATAAGAGAGGACGGGGTAGTAGAGCTTCTTCTCGCTGCCCCAGGGTCCGTAGTCGCTCTCAAAGAGGTTGCAGGGCACGTGTGTCCAATGTTTTCCGTCAATGGAATAGGCGATTTGGAAATCGCGTGTGCCGTTCTTCACGTCTGGTCGCACATAAACCGAGTCGGGGTGATTGGCCAAGGCTGGAAGCGAGGCTATGGCCAGTGCTGCTGAAAATAGGAGTTCTTTCATTGGTGAAAAAGGAAATAATAGTAGTTAGTAATTGTAATTAGTGTGATACGTTCAGTTTATTCTGCCACATTGAAGTGTACGGCTCCATTCTGAATGGTGGCCGAGGCGGCCAGTGCTCCATTGGCGAAGAGGGAGGATGCCTGCACAATGCCAGTGCGCACGGTCAGCGTGTAGTTGCCCACGGTGTCGGGCACCACAAACTGGAAGGTGGGTTCCTTCTGTCCTACCGACTTCTCACTGCTGGTGATGAAATACTGCGACTCTTGACCAGAACGACTGAGAATCCAGTTGTATTTCATTTCGTACCAGTGATGACCTTCGGATAGGAATTTGATGGTGGCGGTGACGGTGTCGCCCATAGAAGGGTTGGATGGTTCAATCACCACTTCTTTGAAGGTGGGAGCAATGGCGTCTCTTTCAGGATCGTCGCTGCAACTCATGAAAACGGGGCAAGCCACAAGTGCCATTGCCGCCAGAGCAAGAATGTTTGATTTCATTGTGTTAAAGTCCAATTTTGTCTGATGAATGTTTATTTTTTTTGCAAAGGTATTGAAAATTGTGGAAATATGAGTACCTTTGCACACATAATTTAATAATAATTTAGAATTTATATGTTTAGTGGTATTGTAGAAGAATTTGCCACCGTGGTGGCGATAGAAAAGGAACTGGAGAATGTACACTTCACATTGACTTGTTCGTTTGTAGATGAACTGAAGATAGACCAAAGCGTGGCGCACAATGGTGTCTGCCTTACAGTGGTGAAGATTTTTGATGGGAAATATGTAGTCACAGCGATGAAGGAGACACTCGACAGAAGCAATTTGGGGTTGCTGAAAGTGGGCGACAAGGTGAATGTGGAGCGTTCGATGATGATGAACGGTCGGCTTGATGGTCACATAGTGCAGGGTCATGTGGATCAGACCGCTACGTGCGTGGCTAAAATCGACCAGCAAGGCAGCTACACCTTCCGTTTCCAGTATGCCTTCGACAAGGGGATGGCAAGGAAGGGCTACTTGACGGTGGATAAAGGTAGTGTGACGGTCAATGGGGTGAGCCTGACGGTGTGCAATTCGCAGGATGATTCTTTCGAGGTGAACATCATCCCCTACACTTACGACAACACCAACTTCCACCAGATTGAGGTGGGTACGAAAGTGAACCTCGAGTTTGACATTATCGGCAAGTATATCGCCCGCATCCAATCGTTCAATTAATGTGGGAAAAGGGTAGAAGAACTCTGGGAGTGCTCTAAGGTTACCCAAAGGTTTATTTCTATAGTACTTTGGTTTTGTAATATAGCCCTTCCCCTATAGTGGACGAATGGTTCTCTTGACGTTCTAATAAGGTGTGAAATTCTCAAAAACAGATATAAATGAAACATGTAAAATGGTGCCTGATTTTGAGTATGGCACTAATGAGTTTGCCATCCCTCCATGCACAGAAAGTGCTCAATGTGATAGGCGACAGCTATGTGGCCAATCATCGTCGTCCTGCCGATGAGACTTGGCATTCGAAACTGGCGGCCCAGTTGGGCTTGACTTACAACAATTACGGACGTAACGGCTCCTGCGTGGCTTTTGACCGCACGCATGACGGAAAGTATAACTTCGGCCCTGCTCTATGGGTACGTTACACAGCAATGGCACCAGATGCCGACTACGTGCTCATCATCGCGGGTCATAACGATGCCGACAAAGTGGGGCTGAACGCCGACTCGCTGCAAATGTTTGCCGACTCGTTAGAAGTGCTGCTGACTGGCATCGTGCGGCTTTGCCCCAAGGCTAAAATCGGCTATGTCACTCCGTGGTACGTAGATAGACCCGGTTTTGCACCTGTGTGTAAGGTGGTTAAGAAGGCCTGCAGGCGGCATGGCATTCCTGTGCTTTGGAACTATGACAAGAAGTGCATCATCAAGGTGCGCGATGCCGCTTTTCGAAAAAAATATTTCCAGGGGGTTGACGACACGGCCCACTTGAACAACGAGGGCCACGATCTCTTCCTTCCTGTGGCTCAGGCATGGTTTCTGAAAAACATGATGAAATAGAGCCTGCTTCAGGTCTTCACAAATCAAAGTGTATTGTGCACAAAAACATGTCTGAAACGAGCGGAAAGCTGACAAATTGCAGTGCTTCACTCGTTTTTTCTGCACATTTTATATATAAAGTCGCAATTATTTTGTAATTTTGCAACCGTTTTCGCCCTTTCCCCCATGCAGGGAGAGGCATTTCGTCATAAAATAGGGTGGAGGTTCTCCCCCCCTGATGAGTGTAAAAAGATTCAACAAAAGAAATCAAACATAATGAAACATCAGTTACGTAGTGCGGTCTGCACAGAAGGTCGCCGTATGGCTGGAGCTCGCGCCCTGTGGGTGGCCAACGGCATGAAGCGCGAACAGTTTGGCAAGCCTATCATTGCCATTGTCAATTCGTTCACCCAGTTTGTTCCAGGGCACACCCATCTGCATGAGGCAGGGCAGATTGTGAAAGCCGAAATTGAGAAAATGGGGTGCTATGCGGCAGAGTTCAATACAATTGCCATTGACGATGGCATCGCCATGGGGCATGATGGTATGCTTTATTCTCTCCCTTCGCGCGACATTATTGCCGACTCAGTGGAGTACATGTGCAATGCCCACAAAGCTGATGCCATGATTTGCATTTCCAACTGCGACAAGATTACCCCAGGCATGCTGATGGCTGCCATGCGTCTGAACATCCCCGCCGTGTTTGTCAGCGGAGGTCCCATGGAGGCGGGCAAGTACAAAGGCGAAAACCTCGACTTGATTGCAGCCATGGTGAAAGGTGCCGACAAGACGGTGAGCGATGAGGAACTGGCAGAGGTGGAAAACCGTGCCTGTCCGGGTTGCGGATGCTGCTCTGGCATGTTCACGGCTAATTCGATGAACAATCTCACCGAGGCTATTGGTCTTTCCTTGCCTGGCAACGGCACCATCCTTGCCACCCATGTGAACCGCAAGGAACTGATGAGGGCGGCTGCCCGTCAGATTGTGAAGAATGCGTTAGCATACTATGAAGATGGCGATGAGTCGGTGCTGCCACGTTCTATTGCCACACGCACAGCATTCCTCAATGCCATGACACTCGACATTGCCATGGGTGCGTCAACCAACACGGTGCTACATCTGCTGGCAGTGGCTCAGGAAGCCGGTGTGGATTTCACAATGGCCGACATCGACAAACTCTCGCGCAAGACTCCCTTCCTCTGCAAGCTGGCTCCTAATTCACAGAAGTATAGTGTGCAGGAGTGCGGACGCGCCGGCGGCATGCTGAATCTTTTAGGTGAGCTGGCTAAGGGCGGACTGATTGACACCAGCGTGAAGCGTGTGAACGCTGCCACTTTGGCCGAAGATATTGAGAAGTATTCGATTCTGAAGGAGCATATCGACCCTGAGGCACGGCGCATCTATTCAAGTGCTCCAGCTGGCGTGTTCTGCAACCAGCTTGGCGTTCAGAACACCAATTACGAAACTCTTGACACGGATCGCGCCAACGGTTGCATCCGCGACATCGAGCATGCCTACACAAAGGACGGCGGTATGGCCATCCTCTTTGGCAATATCGCTCAAGACGGATGCGTGGTAAAAACTGCAGGAGTGGATGAAAGCATTTGGAAATTCTCAGGTCCTGCCGTTGTGTTCGATTCGCAAGAAGATGCTTGCGAGGGCATTCTGGGAGGCAAGGTGAAGAAGGGCGACGTGGTAGTCATCACACACGAAGGTCCCAAGGGTGGACCAGGTATGCAGGAGATGCTTTACCCCACTTCTTATATTAAGAGCATGCACATGGGCAAAGAATGTGCCCTCATCACCGACGGACGCTTCTCAGGTGGAACATCAGGCCTGTCCATTGGTCACATTTCTCCTGAGGCAGCTTCAGGCGGTAATATAGGTAAGATTATGGATGGCGACATCATCGACATCGATATCCCAAACCGTAGCATCAATGTGCGTCTTAGCGACGAGGAATTGGCTGCACGCCCACAGCAGCCGCTCAAGCGTAATCGTGTTGTATCAAAAGCCCTCCGTGCATACGCCCAAAGCGTGGCAAGTGCCGACAAGGGAGGTGTAAGAATTATAGATTAAGATATGGAAAAAATAACAGGTGCTGAGGCGTTGATGCGCGCCCTTGAACATGAAGGCGTGGATGTGCTGTTTGGCTATCCCGGGGGGAGCATTATGCCTACTTACGATGCACTCTATGATCATAAGAAAACGCTGAATCACATTCTGGTTCGTCACGAGCAGGGTGCTGTGCATGCCGCTCAGGGCTATGCGCGGGTGAGTGGAAAGGTGGGGTGTGCCATCGTAACGTCGGGGCCTGGAGCCACCAACACCGTGACTGGTATTGCCGACGCAATGATTGATTCCACCCCTTTGGTGGTTGTTTGCGGGCAGGTGGGTGTGGCCATGCTGGGAACCGATGCATTCCAAGAGGTTGATGTGGTGGGCATCACGTCGCCCATCAGCAAGTGGAGCTATCAGATTCGCCGGGCGGAGGATGTGGCTTGGGCTGTTGCCCGTGCCTTCTACATCGCCAAGAGCGGACGTCCTGGGCCTGTGGTGCTCGACTTTGCCAAGAATGCGCAGACCAGCCTGGTTGACTTTGAACCTGCCAAGGTGAACTTCATCCGCAGCTATGACCCTGAACCCGACGTGAACATGACCGACATTGAGCGTGCGGCCAAGATGATTAACAACAGCGTGAAACCCTTCGTGCTGGTGGGGCAAGGTGTAGAGCTGGGCAATGCTCAGCAGGAACTGCGCACGTTGTTGGAAAAAGCCGACATTCCTTGTGGTACCACCTTCCTGGGTCTGTCGGCCATTCCGTCTGACCATCGTTTGAACATGGGCATTCTTGGCATGCATGGCAATCTTGGTCCCAACGTGATGACGAATCAGTGCGATTTGCTCATTGCTGTCGGCATGCGTTTCGATGACCGTGTGACGGGTAATTTGGCCACATACGCTAAGCAAGCCAAGATTATTCATTTCGATATTGACCCCGCTGAATTCAACAAGAATGTGCCTGTCACACTGTCTGTGCTGGGCAACTGTAAGGAAACCTTGGCGGCTGTGACGAAGCTGGTGGACACCTCCAAACATACAGCCTGGATTGAAGGCTTCAAGCCTTACAATGAGAAGGAATATGAAAAAGTCATCGACAGGGCTTTGCATCCCAAAGAAGGACCACTGCTCATGGGCGAGGTGATTCGCAAGGTGAGCGAAGCTTCCAACAACGAGGCCATCATGGTGACCGACGTGGGACAGAACCAACTGATGGCTTGCCGATATTTCAAGTTTACGAAGGAACGCTCGGTGGTCACTTCGGGCGGTTTGGGCACCATGGGCTTTGGTTTGCCTGCTGCCATCGGCGCCACGTTTGGCGCACCAGACCGCACGGTGTGTCTCTTTGTGGGTGATGGTGGCTTGCAGATGACTATTCAGGAGCTGGGCACCATCATGGAGCAAGGCGCTCCCGTCAAGATTATTCTCTTGAACAACAACTACCTCGGCAATGTGCGCCAGTGGCAGGAAATGTTCTTCGCTCGTCGCTACTCATTTACCCCCATGCTAAATCCCAACTACGAGTTGATAGCACAAGGTTACGGAATTCCCGCCAAGACGGTGATTGAACGTCACGACCTCGATGCTGCCATCGCCGAAATGCTGGCAACACCTGGACCATATCTCTTGCAGTGCGCCATCAAGGAAGAAGACAATGTGCTGCCAATGACACCTCCTGGAGCTAACATCGACGAAATGCTGCTTGAGGTGTGATGCAAACAACAAAGAAAACCTTTGGCGGACAATGTGGCGAGTGCTCTTCATGCGGCAAATGCCAACGGATGCTCGAACAGGGTCGGCCTCAAGAACAAAATATTAAAGTACAAACTCCAAACATGGAACAAAATAAAGGTACAAAGCTCTATACGTTCCTGATTTACTCAGAGAATGTGCCAGGTCTGCTTTCGCAAATCACAGCCGTCTTCACCAGGCGTCAGGTGAATATCGAATCGCTGAATGTGTGTGCTTCCAGTACACCGGGGGCACACAAATACACCGTCACTGCGAATTGTGACGAGCACGTGGCCAAGATGCTTACAGCGCAGGTGGAAAAGCGCATCGAAGTGCTCCAAGCGCATTACTACACCGATGACGAACTCTTCATCAATGAGACGGCTCTCTTCAAGCTGAGCACTCCTGTCATGCTGAAGAATCCTGATGTGGGTAGGATGATTCGTTTCCACAATGCACGCATCATCGAGGTGAACAATACCTACGCTGTGGTGGAGGTGACGGGAATCACAAACGACATCCTTTCACTCTTCGACACACTGAAGGCGATGGATTGTGTTTTGCAGTTTGTGCGCTCAGGCCGCATATGCATAACCAAGAGCCGTGTGGAGCATCTGGACGAGTATCTGGCTGTGCGCGAATCTAAGAAATTGGCAAAAGCTAATAAGTGAATTTCTATTAATAACCCGCAAGGATCATCCTTGCACAATCTAAAAAAACAAAACGCAAAATGGCAAAAATGAATTTTGGTGGCGTTATCGAAGAGGTAATGACACGTGAAGAGTTCCCACTCGAGAAGGCTCGCGAAATTCTCAAGGACGAGACTATCGCAGTGATTGGTTATGGTGTTCAAGGTCCTGGTCAGGCTTGCAACCTCCGCGACAATGGCTTCAATGTCATTGTTGGTCAGCGTCAGGGTAAGACTTTTGAAAAGGCTATCAAGGACGGTTGGGTGCCAGGTGAAACGCTCTTCTCCATTGAAGAGGCAGCTGAAAAGGGCACCATCGTTATGTGTCTCCTGTCCGACGCTGCAGTAATGTCTGTATGGCCCACTCTGAAGAAGTACCTCACTCCGGGCAAGGCCCTCTACTTCTCTCATGGCTTTGCCATCACTTGGAACGACCGCACTGGCTGTGTTCCTGCCAAGGACATCGATGTCATCATGGTGGCTCCTAAGGGTTCTGGCACATCGCTCCGCACTATGTTCCTTGAAGGTCGCGGCTTGAACTCTTCCTACGCTGTGTATCAGGACGCAACAGGCAAGGCTCTTGACCGCACGCTGGCACTGGGCATCGGCATTGGTTCTGGCTACTTGTTCGAAACTACTTTTCAACGCGAGGCAACTTCCGACCTCACTGGTGAGCGCGGTTCGCTCATGGGTGCTATTCAGGGTCTGCTCCTCGCTCAGTATGAGGTGCTCCGCGAGAATGGTCACACGCCATCTGAGGCTTTCAACGAGACAGTAGAGGAACTCACTCAGTCGCTCATGCCTCTCTTTGCTCAGAAGGGTATGGACTGGATGTATGCTAACTGCTCCACTACAGCACAGCGTGGTGCCCTCGACTGGATGGGTCCTTTCCACGATGCCATCAAGCCTGTGGTTGAAAAGCTCTATGCTTCGGTGAAGTCTGGTCATGAGGCTCAGATTGCTATCGACGCTAACTCTAAGCCCGACTACCGCGTAGGTTTGGAGAAGGAGCTTGCTGCTCTCCACGATTCAGAGATGTGGCGCACTGCCGAAGTGGTTCGTCAGCTCCGTCCAGAGAACAACTAATTTTTTCATCCCCACATAGGGTAGGGCATGTGTCACTCATGGCACATGCCCTTTTTTGTTCGTGGTCGGGAAATAATGCCGATTTATGATAAAAATTATTGGATAAAATTTTTGGTAATTATTGGATTTTATTGTTTTTCCAAGGCACAGAATGTGCTGTAGGAGAGAAAATAGCTTGCATTGGCAGGTCTTTTCAGCTTGCGCAACTTGTATAAAGGAAGAATATTTCGCAACAGCGATGGGAACAGCCCTCCTTTCTGTTAGAAATCAGGAGAAAATATCATGTTTCTCTCCTTTTTCTTTCTGGATATAAAGGAAAATGGTTATATTTGCACCGTCAAAATAATCTATTCTATTAAAAACTTACCTTTATGTTGCGAGACAGCAAGTCTTTTCTCTATTTTATCTGCTCAGTGTCGGCCATGGGTGGCCTGCTTTTCGGTTACGACTGGGTGGTCATTGGTGGTGCAAAGCCTTTCTATGAATTGTTTTTTGGTATTTCCAACAGTCCCTTGATGCAGGGCGTGGCCATGACCACAGCCTTGGTGGGTTGTTTGGTGGGAGCGATGGTGGCAGGTGCATTGGCCGACCGCTATGGGCGCAAACCGCTGCTGGTGTTGTCGGCCGCATTTTTTACCACCTCTGCCATCGGCACGGGCTGGTTTGACGACTTCACCTTGTTTAA
This sequence comes from uncultured Bacteroidales bacterium, assembly GCA_902789725.1. Lineage (GTDB taxonomy): Bacteria > Bacteroidota > Bacteroidia > Bacteroidales > Bacteroidaceae > Minthosoma. The sequence goes on along the minus strand of CADAPC010000003.1, from coordinate 80,108 downwards.
TATATGGCGCTTTGTGGGCGGGATGGGCATTGGTGTAGCTTCGGCCTTGTCGCCGATGTACATTGCAGAGGTGAGTCCTGCCGAAATTCGCGGACGTATGGTGAGTCTCAACCAGATGACCATCGTATTGGGTATTCTGTCGGCGCAGATTGTCAACATGTTACTGGCTCGCGACACCACTGTGCCTGCTGAGCAGGCATGGAACGTGGAGTGGGGTTGGCGCTGGATGTTTTGGGCTGAAACGCTGCCAGCCGCATTGTTCTTGGTTATGAGTTTCTTTATTCCTGAGAGTCCTGTGTGTCAGCGCTTAAAGGGTGAGACAAAATCGCAGCCAGCGAGTGGTCAGGAGGCAGGATTGCGAGAATTGTTCCATAAGAAATATGGACGGGTACTGCTGCTCGGACTCGTCATAGCAGCGTTTCAACAATGGTGTGGCACGAACGTTATCTTCAACTATGCACAGGAGATTTTTGTCGGTGCGGGCTTTGATGTTGATGGCATGTTCATCAATATTGTCATTACGGGTGTGGCCAATGTGGTGTTTACGTTCGTGGCTCTCTATACGATAGAGCGGTGGGGGCGTCGCACACTCATTCTGCTTGGTGCAGGTGGTTTAGGAGTGATTTATCTAATATTGGGTGCCTGCTATGCGATGCATCTGACGGGCTTCGTCATGGTGGCACTCGTGGTGGCAGCCATTTCGGTGTATGCTATGACGCTTGGTCCGGTGACGTGGACCCTGTTGGCAGAGATATTCCCCAACCATGTGCGTGGAGTGGCCATGGCTACCTGCACCTTCGCCTTGTGGGTGGGGTGCTGTACGCTGACTTTCTCTTTCCCCTCGATGAATGCAGCCCTCGGTTCCAGCGGCACCTTCTGGGTATATGCAGCCATCTGTTGCTGCGCCTTTGTGTTCCTGTTCCGCTGTTGTCCAGAAACCAAAGGTAAGTCGCTCGATGAGCTGGAAAGCGAGTTGGTGTCGGAGAAAGAATGATGACTTAACAATATAATGATATAAAGAAAAAGCAATGGTAAAAGCTTGGAGAGACATAGTGACAATTCCCACGTATGAGGTGGGAAAGCCAGAGAAGAACCCTATGTTTTTGGAGAAGCGTGTCTATCAGGGTTCAAGTGGTGTGGTCTATCCCTATCCCGTTATTGAGACGATGAATGACGTGAAGGTAGATAAGACCTATCAAGCTATTTGGCTTGAGAATGAATACATCAAAGTGATGGTGCTGCCAGAACTGGGTGGACGTGTGCAAATGGCATACGACAAAATAGCCAAGCGTCACTTTGTTTATTACAATCATGTCATCAAGCCTGCGCTGGTGGGACTTGTGGGACCATGGATTTCGGGCGGCATCGAGTTCAACTGGCCGCAGCACCACCGTCCTACGACCTTCATGCCTGTTGACACCTGCATAGAGGAGAATGCTGATGGCTCGGTGAGTGTGTGGGTGAGCGAAATGGAAAAGATGTTCCATCAGAAAGGGATGGCTGGGTTCACCTTGCGCCCTGGCTGTGCATACTTAGAGATTAAAGGGCGCTTATATAATCGCACCGATGTGCCTCAGACCTTCCTTTGGTGGGCTAACCCCGCAGTGGAGGTGAACGATGCCTACCAGAGCGTGTTCCCACCTGACATCAATGCAGTGTTCGATCATGGCAAACGTGCTGTCAGCAGTTTCCCCATTGCCACCGGCACCTATTACAAGATGGACTATTCGGCAGGGGTTGACATTTCGAACTACAAGAACATCTTTGTGCCCACCAGCTATATGGGTGTGAACAGTCGCTTCAATTTCGAGGGCGGCTATGAGAACGACACCCGCTGCGGTATGCTGCATGTGGCCAGTCACCATTTTTCGCCCGGCAAGAAGCAGTGGACCTGGGGTAATGGAGACTTCGGACGTGCTTGGGACCGCAACCTGACGGATGAGGCTTCGACTGAGGAGATGCAGCAATGGGGCTTTGACCGCAAGGGGTTCCGTCCTTACATTGAGCTGATGGCAGGTGTCTATACAGAGAACCAGCCCGACTTCACATGGCTGATGCCTTACGAAGAGAAGCAGTTTGTGCAGTACTTCATGCCCTATCGGGAGTTAGGGGTGGTGAAGGAGGCATCCAAGGACCTTGTATTCAATATCAATGATATAGGCAATGGAAAGGTGGAATTTAAGGTGTTCGCTACGTCGAAGCAGACGGTTGGCATCATGCTTCGCCATGATGGCGGTGAGGTGTATTATAATAAGGAATTGACACTTTCGCCAGAGGCCGTGCTCGTGGAAATCGTTGATGTGAAGGATGCAAAATTCAACGAACTCTCTTTCGAAATAGTGAAGACCTTCGTTTATGGCCAGCACGCCGTGCTTCAATGGCATGCTGAAGCCGACGAAATTCGCCCCATTCCAGACAGTGCTGAGGCCGCCCTGCTGCCTGAGCAAATTAAGACGAACGAGCAGCTCTACCTGACAGGGTTGCACCTTGAACAGTATCGCCATGCCACTTGGCAATGTACCGACTATTATGAGGAGGCTTTACGCCGTGATCCCAATGACATCCGCTGCTTGAATGCAATGGGGCTGTGGTATATTCGCAAAGGACGTTTTGATTGGGCTGAGCAGTATCTGCGCAAAGCCGTGAAACTCTCACAAAAGCGCAACCCCAATCCCTACGACTCGGAACCTATTTACAATTTGGCTTTGGCATTGAAGTATCAAGGTGCATTCCCTGTCGCCAATCATTCATCGTTGAACAGCAAATGGCATGAGGCTTACGAATTCTTTTGGAAAGCCACCTGGACCAAGGCTCAGGCCGATGCTGGATACTTTGAAGCTGCCAAGATTTCGGTGAGCGAAGGACGCTTTGAGGATGCTTTGGATGAGCTTGACCGCTGTCTCATCAGCAATGGGCACAACCACAAAGCCCGTGCGCTGAAAGTATCCGTGTTGCGCACGCTTAGGCGAGAAGAAGAAGCCTTGGCTCTTATTGATGAGTCGCTGGCCCTGGACCTTTTCAACTATGGCTGCCGCTATGAGAAATATCTGCTTACGCAGGATGAGCCGGTTTTGGCAGACATGAAACAGATGTTGCGCCACTCTGCACAAAACTATGACGAGGTGGCTCTTGACTATCAAGCCGCTGGGCTTACGGATGAAGCCCGTGCCATTTGGCAGATAGCCATCGAAGAAGGTGCAGTCACACCTATGACCTATTATTATTTGGGTGAGTGGGAAAAGGCAGAACAACTCTGTCCCGACTATTGCTTCCCGAACCGTTTGGAGGATGTGATAGTGTTGGAGCGGGCTAAACGGGAGAATCCGAAGGGGGCACACGCACCTTATTATCTTGGCTGCCTCTACTATGCTGCCCGTCAGTACGACCTTGCCATTGAGAATTGGGAACTGTCGGCACAGCTCAATCCTGAGTACCCCACCGTGTGGCGCAATCTTGCTTTGGCACGTTTCAACAAGCAGCATCGTCATGAAGAGGCTGTGGAGTATATGGAGCGGGCGTTCCACCTTAACGAAAATGACGAGCGCACACTCATGGAACTCGACCAGCTCTATAAGCGTTTGCACCATCCGCATCAGAAACGTCTCGACTTCTTGCAGCACTATCCCGAATTGGTGGAACGCCGTGACGACTTGGTGCTTGAAGTGGCCACGCTGCTCAACAGTTTGGGCTGCTTTGAGGAGGCAAAGGAAATCATTGACCGACGGACTTTCCACCCCTGGGAGGGTGGGGAAGGCAAGGTGAGTGGGCAGTACCAATTGTGCCGTTTGGAAATAGCCAAGCAACTGCTGAAGAAAGACCCTGCCGACACGCGTGCCAAGCAACTGTTAGAGGAATGTCTTGTGTTTCCCCATCATCTGGGAGAGGGAAAGCTTTACGGAGCACAGGACAATGACTTCCTCTACTTCTTAGGCCGTTACGAAGAGGGCACCCAAGGACCCACGGAACCTGCTGCAGCCATGTACTACAATGATGCCAAACCCGATAAGATTTTCTATGCAGCTCTGTGCTATCGCAAACTGGGACAAGAGAATAAAGCGTGCAGCCTGTTCAATAAGCTCATTAATTATGGCAAGCAGCACATCTTCGACCACGTCATCATGGACTACTTTGCCGTCTCGTTGCCCGACCTGCTCATTTGGGAGGATTCCTTAGACACGAAGAATCTCATCCACTGCAAGTATATGCTCGCCTTAGGTTATTATGGACTTGGCGACAGGGCTCATGCTGAGCAATACCTGCGCGAGGTGGAAACTCTTGACAATAACCATCAGGGCATACAAAGTTTGCGCTCGCTGATGGAGCAGGACAAAACGGTTTAAGGGTTGAACAGAATTTTCCTTTCTCTTTCGGTTGCTTGGGCCACCCAGTCCTCGGGCACAAACCGCCAATGGTTTTTGGGTTGAGGATTGATGGTGCCAAGCTCCTTGATGTATTCCATCAGGTAGTAGCGGATGTCATGCTCGCTCACGTTCATGATGCGTGAGTCTATTTCCTCTTTCGAAAGACCAGCCCCCTTGGTTAGGAGTTCGCCTCCACCATTGGCTCGATAGGCGGTCATGGCTACGGTATAGGTCTCATTCATCAGAAAGGGGCGACCATCTTCCATTGAAAGGATGTTCACCCGTTCCCCTTCGGGTTTTGTGACATCCACTTCATAGCGTATGCCAGCTGCTGAGTCGAAATTGAAGATGAAGTTTTTGAATCCCATTCGCTCGGGGTTGCTCTTCATGGGGCTGATGAGCAACATGGGGTCGGTGGGGGAGTGCATCTGCTGCACCCAGCTGCCGTAGCTCACTTCCAGATAGCGCCTGATTTCTTTGCCTGTCAGCAAAAGAGTGTAGAGGTGATCCTCAAAACGGTAGAGGTCGAAGAGGTTGCTGACTTTGATGTCGCCTGCCTCGATGGAAGCATTGAAGAAGAGTGGAGCACTGAATGAAATGTCGGCTTCGCTCACCTTCAGTTGCAGGGACTGAATCAAGTCAATGTAAGCCGAGGAGCCGAAATAGGCATCGGTAACATCTACGCGGTTGAGGAACGTACCAATTTTTTCAGTAGCGAAGCGTTTCACTTCGTGGAAAGGGAACGAGAAGTGTTTTCTGAACGAATTGGCATGCTGATTGTGGAGCGTGCCGATGTAGTTGAGTGTGCACTGAATTTCGTGGCTGGTCACCTTGCCCGCCTTGTCGATGCGGAAGTCCACATCCACTACAGCCACACTGTAGGCATAACAGCCAGGGTTGACGCAAGGCACATTCCTCCCACCTCGTGTAGTGATTTCCTCCATGTTGCTGGCATGGTCGTGACCATAAAGAATTAAGTCGAAGCCCTCCACGTTTTCAGCGGTTTCGCGGGTTGCGTTTTCTTTGTAATCAGGGGTCACGATACCTTCATCAATGCCTGAATGGAGTAGGCCTATCACAAAATCGGGCTTCTCATCTTCGTGTACCAGTTTCACCCAATGCTCAGCACTTTCACGAATGTCCTCAAAGCGGAGTCCATTCCAAATTTCTTTGGGAATCCAGTGTGGAATGGCAGGAGTGATGAATCCAATGACGGCAATCTTGAGTCCCTGCCGATAGAACACCTCATAGGGCTGGAAATAAGGCTCGCCCGTTTCGAGGTCTGTCACATTGGCTCCTAAGATGGGAAAATTGCACTCTTTCACGTATTTGTCAAAAATGTGTCGCCCCATTTCGATGTCGTGATTGCCTATCACTGCCACATCGTAGCCGATGTAGTTGCAGATGTCTGCTACCTTGTGGCGCGAGTGTTCGCAATGATTGTTGAAGTAGTAGGCAGTAGGTTCTCCCTGCAGCATGTCACCCCCGTCAATCAGGAGGGTGTTGCCAGGATTTTGTTGCACCAATTGGGCTACGAATGCATGCACCCGCTGGAGGCTGCCTTTCCCCCAGTGCTCATGACGAAAATCGTAGGGGAAGTAATTCCCGTGTACGTCAGTAGTGAATATAATCTTCAGATGCTTTCTCTCTGCATTCATACTTTTTGCAAAGGTACGAAAAAACGTCCGAAGCGCAAAAGGAAAGCTTGTTTTTCTTGTCTTCGGGCGGAAGGAAAGGAGATTGACTTGACCATAAGTGCCTAAAAACTTTGCGGCGGAAGTAAAATACTTCTGCCAAAATGGGCCATTGGCATCTTTTTTGTGGTGCTATGGGATGAAAAAACTCTGAAATTATGGCATTCATTGATTATTACAAAGTGATGGGTATTCCAAAGGATACTCCACAGAAAGACATAAGGGCAGCTTATCGGAAGCGCTCGAAACAGTTTCATCCCGATCTTCATCCTGACGATCCCAAGGCTAAGGCGAAGTTCCAAATGCTGAATGAGGCATACGAAGTGCTGAACGACCCTGAGAAGCGTGCCAAGTATGACCAATATGGCGAAAATTGGAAACAGGCAGAGCAGTTTGGCGGCTTTGGCGCAGGAGGCGGTGGAGGCAATCCGTTTGAGGGTTTCTCGTTCAATATGGGGGGCGAAGGAGGCATGAGTGACTTCTTCCAACAAATCTTTGGTGGCATGGGCATGGGAGGCAGTCGGCGCACACGTGCCACGCGCCGTTCGGCTGAACCTTCCGAAGTGGAGGCGCATGCACCCATTGATGTGTGGACAGCGATGCTGGGGGGTGACATCATCCTCAGCACTACGTATGGAAAGTTCAAACTGAAAGTGGCTTCTGGCACTCAACCAGGCAAGCGTGTGCGCTTGAAGGGAAAAGGGGGAACGAAGAGCGATGGCACACTCAAGGACCTCATCATTGTGTTTGATGTCACCATCCCCACCAACTTGTCGGAACATCAGAAAGCGCTTCTTGAACAGGCACGTCGAAGCTAAGTGCCCTTCAATAATTTAGTGTGAAAAAAGAACAGAGCACTCCTCGCTGGAGTGCTCTGTTCTTTTTAGTTATGGAAAGGTTATTGAGCAATAACGTTGCCTTATTGAGCAATAACGCTGCCTTATTGAGTAATAACGCTGCCTTATTTATTCTTGCGATTTCTTTATTTAACCTTCGATGCTTCCATTTTGGCGAAGAGGGAAATCAGCAACGACCCAAGGATGCCGGCGCAAAGAGAACCGAGGAGAACGGCAATCTTACCTGAGGAGCGGAGCATGTCGGTTGTGGCTGGGTCGAGTTCCCCGAACGAGAGCGTATCGACAAAAATGGCCATTGTGAATCCTATACCGCCAAGGCAGGAAACCGCAAAGAGCATCTTCCACGAAGCTCCTTCAGGCATAGCTCCCACCTTGCACTTGATGGCGATGAAGGAGGCGATGGCAATGCCGATGGGTTTTCCTATAAGCAGGCCAAAGAAGATGCCCATGCCTACAAAGCCTACATTCTCGAGCGGGAGGGATTGGAAAATGTTGAAGAAGCTGACGTCGGGGATGACTACTCCAGCGTTGGCCAAAGCAAAAATGGGCATGATGAGGAAATTAACCCAAGGATTGAGGGCATGCTCCAAACGGTAGGACATGCCTATGGAGTTGTTGTTGATGTAGCTCATGCGGCGCAGACAATGGCGCTGTGGTCCGTTGGGGAAGGGTATGCCCTTTTCAAATTCATCGTCATCGTAGCGGGCAATGCGTGTGAGATACTTGTGGTTGCTGCGATTGAGGTACGAACGGTTGAAGCGTGCATCCATCGGTATCATGAAAGCCATCACTACGCCTGACATGGTGGAGTGAATGCCTGAATAATAGAAGAGAAACCACACAACGATGGCTGGGATGAGGTAGTACATCATGCGTTTTTCGCCCAGTTTGTTCATCAGGTAGATGCCACCCAAAATGACCAATGCCACAAGGAGGAGGGGAACGTCGATGTTGCCTCCGTAGAAGAAAGCTACGACGAGGATGGCTCCAAGGTCGTCGGCGATGGCAAGGGCAGTGAGGAATATTTTGAGCGATATGGGTACCCTGTTGCCGAGAATGGACATGATGCCTACCGCAAAGGCTATATCGGTGGCTGTGGGGATTCCCCAACCTCCTGCGGTAGATGTGCCTATATTAAATAAGGTGTAGATGAGTGCAGGGGCAAGCATTCCGCCTGCTGCTGCGATGACAGGCAAAAGAGCTTTCTTGACACTGGAGAGTTCGCCACACATCACTTCGCGCTTGATTTCAAGTCCGACGGTGAAAAAGAACACAACCATCAGGATGTCGTTGATGAATTTCTCAACCGTCATGTCCTGAGGGAAACTGATGGAGAAACTTTCGTTGCTGATGGACATGGAGAGGCTGGTCTCCAAAATTTCATGATAGTAGTGTGCTGTGGAGGGCAGGTTGGCAAGCAGCATGGCCACGATGACGCATGCTAATAGAGTGACGCCGCTTGCCCAAGGTTGTTTCATGAAGCTTCGGCCAGAAAGGCTCATGGAGTGAAGTCCTTTGTTCCAAGTGTAAAGTGGAATTAATCGCATAAGAAGGTCTCTTTGTGGGTTAATGAATATCTTTTTGATGCAGAGAATGAAGCTGGCATATTCAGAGGGTGGACAAGCCTTGTGGACGGTGAAGTCCCCACCCGGAGAAAGACGTTATTGCTTCTCTTGCAACTTGACAAACGCTTTGGGCGTTATTCCAGTGACCCTCTTGAAGAAGCGGCTAAAACTGCTTACCGTTGGGAAATGGAGCGTTTGGCAGGTTTCTGTCAGAGAGTAGTTGTGTACCACCATCAGCGCTTTCGCTTTCTGGATGACAGCTTCTCCAATCCATGTGGAGGCGTTCTTCTTGCTATAGCTGATGCATACATATGAGAGGTACTTGCTGGAAATGCCGAGCTGTTTGGCGTAGAAAAACACAGAACGTTGCTCGCCTGCGTGCTTGTTGAGCAAACTGAGGAAGTGGCAATAGACGTCGTATTGGCGTGAGCTGCTGTCGCCTCCCTGCAAGGGCATGGGGTTATATTTGTGTATGTTGATGTTTTCAACCACCAGTGCCTGAAGTAGGCAGTGTATATAGGATTCTTTTAGTTCATAGTCCTTCCCCTGAATTTCAAACTTGATGTCGTTGTAGAGGTTGAGCATTCGCAGGGTCTGGTCAGCGGCCAGTGGGGAGATGAAATGCTGCAGGGAGAGTTTGGCATTGCTGTAGGTGACGCCAATGTCGTTGTAGATTTGGTTGGACAGTTTTGGGTAGAGCACCAGCATGAAGTACTGCAAGTCGGTGGAGGCATAAGATATGCGTGTCATGTTTTCAGGCATGATGGTGATGAGCATGTTGGACGTGAGTTTATGCTTTTTACTGTTGATTTCCAGTATGGCTTCACCGCGTATAATGTAGATGCACACTTTTTGGTACATTTTGTGTTCTTCCTTGTAGTAGAGGTGCTGCAGCAGGTTCACGCCTTGGAATGTGTCGAACAAGAGCAGCGAACCGGGAATGCTTGCTGAAGGTTTGATGCTGCTGTCGGCAAAAATATCTGTGTATTCCACATATCGGGTGCTGTGGGCGCCAGACGTATTGGGTGTTATGTCGTTCATAGGTGGCAATCTTTAGTCGTTTGATATGAAATTGATGGACTTGACGTTGTGCTTCTTGATGTACTGGTTGGGAGATACTCCTGTTGTGCGTTTGAAATATCTGCCAAAGAAGCTTTGGCTGGGGAAGTTGAACTCTTCGCTCACGGCCTTGATATTGCGGTCGTTCTTGTAGAGGAACTGCTTGATGGAGTACACAACATACTGGTCGATGACTTGTGATGCTGTCAGCCCCGTGTAGGAATAGACAATGGATGATAGGTACTTTGGGGTGATGTTCAGTTCATCAGCATAGTACTGTACGGAACGTTCCGCTTTATGCTTTTTGTCGAGGAGGAGAATGAAGTCGTTAAACAACATGTATTGTCGGCTGTTTTTCTTCGCGTGGCTGACAATGTCGTCGCTGCTGACAATGGAGAACAGTTTGACGACATAGGCACCTTGATAGGCGCGCAGCACCATTTCTTTCATGGAGTAATTTTCTCGCTGATGCTCTCGCTTGATGCGCCTGTAGCAATCGAAAAGAATGGATGTGCGTTCTGCATCGAAATGCACGTGGCGGAACTTGAAGGCATGGAAACGGATTTTGCTCTGCACATTGGTGCGCCTGTAAATATCGCCCATAATGTGACTCATCGTCAGATAGGCGAAGTAGATGCATCTTGACTCTTTCACCTTGACGCTCATGCAGGGTGTTACGGCAAGGTATTCGTTCGCTTTGATTTCCAACTCTGTGCCTCCCACTACCATGTGGAGTGTGCCTCTCAGCACAACTGTTACGTAAACGTAGTCGGCATTATAGACTTCTTCGCGCTCTTTTATGACGGGGTCTGACTTTTCATCAAGGTTGTCCATGATGATGTACTTCCCTTCAAATGAAGAAAAGAAGGCGTTTGGAGCGTCGTCTTTGGTAATCAAATTTCCTGTTTTTTTCATTTTTTTACATTTATGTAGGGTATGACTGTTAATGCAAGAATCTCTCTTACATGTACATGTCGGATATACGATGAATACAAGAAGGGTTTATCTTGTAGGCGCATGTTCAGCTGCAGCACGCAAAATCAGGGTAGTTGCGCCTATGGTGATGATGGCTCCATCCTCAAGATTGATGCGATCGACATCGCGGAGAATGTCATTCATGTAGAATGTGCCCGTGTCGCTTGGTGCGTCACGCAATATGTATTGCAGTTTCCCTTGCTTGTTCTTCTTGACTGTGATGACACAATGAAACGTGTCGATGCTTGGGTCGCGCGTCTCGATGGGCTTGTTGATGTTGGTGCCAGGCACATAGCGTCCAAACTCATTCTCTCCTAAATCCAGAGGGATGACTTGCTTGAATGCAAACCTGTTCTCCACAACAACGATGCTCCCATAGTCCTGACTGTAGGCTTGTTCATCGAGTTCTTGCTCTTCATGCCGGTTGGCCAGTTTCGACTTGCCTATGCGGATGCCAAATTCCTTCTTGCAGTTTTCACATACAAAGACGAGCGATTGTCCGTCAGTGTAGTTCGTTTCATCAAAAACTATGTAGTTTTTACATTTCGGACAGCGTACTCTCTTCATCTTTCACCTGTTTTTATAATGGCATCACCCATGCTTCTTCAAAAGCGGCACTTTGCTGACGCAAGTCCTTCAGCGCTTTTTGTGCTTCAGCTTCAGAGGCATATCCAGCGTAAAGAATTCTCGACACTTTTCCTATCTTGACAAATTTCCCTTCTGTAAAGCCCTCTTTCGATAATTTCGAAAGGAAAGTTTCTGCATTGTTTTGGCTCACATAGCTTGCAAGGACAATGGTGCACTTACCCTTTGGTGCACTGGCTGCATTTGTCCCTTTTGCTTTCGTCTTCTCCTCTGCTTTGTTTGCTATCTCTGTCCTGTTTGTATTCCCTTCTTTAGAAACTTCTTCTGTTTTAGTTGCTTCCTTTGCTTTTACTGCCATTTCAGTTTCAGCACCTTTGTCTGCTTCTGCCTTGTTGGCCTTTGTAGCTTCAGCCTTTGGCTTGTTGGCTGTAGGTTTTGTGCTGACAGGTGTTTTCTCAACAGGTGTGACGGATGCCGTCAGCGTGTCGGTTTCTACATGGGCATTCTTCAAGGCAGGGTAGGAAAGGCAGAAGAGCAGAACCACGGCGGCTGCGGCAGCTATGGCTACATCGAACCAACGGTGGTTCAGATTGATGACAACATGGTTGTCTTTCTTTTCTTCGTCCGTCTTTGTCTCTTCGCTGTGCTGAATCTGCATGGCTGCGGCAGCTTCTTGCAATTTCCGTTCTGTTTCCTTTCTCTTTGCTACATGAGCCAACGACTCCACCTGGCAGGAGTACAAGCCGTAGAGTGCAGGGGTTAGCGCGCCTGTTTCGGGAGCAATGAAGGTGATGTTGTTGTTCACTCCCTTTTTGAGTGTGCCTATGTTTTCGAGTGTGTATTCGCCCGTCGTGTCCAGTTCATACATCATCTTCTCCACATCTTTTTCCATTTGCAGATTGGCAAAAGGGTAGGAAGTGTCGTATGCTGTCATGTAAGATTGTACGAGCAGTCCATCGTTCGCCTGCAACTGTTGGTTGAAGCCGATGGAGCGATAGGGAGGAAGAAAAAGACTCTCCTGTTCGCCTGTGTAAAGTGCGTCGGCATGATTGGCTATGAAGCCTCCTAAGCCTGGAACAATCACACAATCGTGCTCAAGCAATAATAATTCAATGTGTTTTGCTAACGTAATCATGTTACAAAGTTATGACGAATTTTTCAAATTTGAGCAATTTTGGCAAAACTTTTTTAGAGATTGTCCTGTTTTTCTTGAAAAAGGAGGAATAATTTATCAAAAAAGGAGCCTCATGAATAAACATGGGGTTCCTTTTCAGCTGTATGTTGAGTCACTTATTGAGCAGGAGTTTGTGCAGGAGCTTGTGTTGGTGCGGTTGGGAATGATGGCACATTCTCCGCATCGGTTGACTGGGCGGGAGCACTAATGTTGATTGGTGTCTCTTCCACAGTTGTTCTTGTGACGAAGGCAGCAGAGAGGATGCTGAACACCACCATGAATGCTGCTAATCCCCAAGTAGCTTTCTCGAGGAAGTCGGTTGTTTTACGTACACCCATAATTTGGTTTGAAGAAGCGAAGCTGGATGCAAGGCCACCGCCCTTTGATTCTTGGATAAGAACAATTCCGACCATCAGGATGGAGGCCAGAAGAATGAGTACAATAATTAATGGGAACATTTTATTTGTTATTTATAATTTTACGTTTTGTTGGTTTGCAATGGTTGAATGTAGCCTTTCCGATGCTCGATTTCTTACTTCTGTCCGTTCAGTATGATTTCGAGCAGATTGATTTGCGCTGCAAAGTTAGAACTTTTTTTTGGATTATTCAAAGAAATTTTACGTAATATTTCTAATGCTTGTTGAAATCTACCCTGTTTTATGTAGATATTGACCATACTTTCGGTATAAATTTCCTCTTGTTCGTCAGAAATGTCGGGCGAGATGAAGTCTTCCTCATCCACATCGGTGATTTCCACCCTTTGCTTTCCTTTGTTTTCCTCAATGAAGTTGTCGATGAGGTCGGCCCGTTTCAGTTTGGGTGCATTCGTGTTCTTTTTCTCTGTCTCCACCTGCTTGTCCTGCTGCACGAGGAAGGAGACATAGTCGTTTGTCAGGTCGGCTACTGAAGGCACCAGCCTTTCCTTGTTGTCGTTGTTGTCGTCCACCTCAATTCGGCTGCCTGTCAGGAAATCGTCTATCAGCGACATGGTTCGGTTTTCGTCGTTCTCTGTCTCGATGTTGATGTTTTTTTCTTCCGTAGGCAATTGGTAGTTGATGCCCTCCGTCAGTGCGAACAGGGCTATGCGGTCAGGCACAAACACACTTGCCTTTCTCAGTTCAGTTCCAAAGTCTTGCGAATGAAGCTTGTAGAGGTTGGCCACATATAGCAAGCGCACCACCTGAAAGAAGGGGTATTTTTCCACCATGCTTTTCAGTTCGGGAAGTGTCTGAGCGTTTAGTTTCGATGGGTCTTCTATGAGGTCTTTAATATTAATCATTTCTTTAATTAATTCTGTTTATAGCCTGTTTACCAATTCGCTACTGTTGCGTTGAATATTTGGTCAACAATGTCGTTAATCATCTCCTGCACCAACTGCTCCTGCACTTCGGCCAACTGTCTTTTTGAGTCGTACTCGGCTGTGGCGCTGAAGCGTTGCTCAAAGTCGTCGTCGTGCTTGGTGTTGTTCACGAAGCGCACGTTGACAGTGATTTTCAGTTGCACCTGTGCTGCATAGCCATCGGAGCTGACACTCTTGTTCGTTTGGCTATATTCCACAATTTCGCCTGCCAGTTGCAGGTCGCCCCCTCTTTTCAGCACTTTCAGTTTGGTCTTTTGGGCAAAGGCGTCGCTCAGTGAATTGTAGAACATCGACTCCATCGGGCTCCAGACGTAGTTGGAGCGTATGGGGAACTTGTCGAGGCTGATGCTCTTGGTTTGGGTATAGTCGATGCTGGTACCTGTGAACTTGTAGCTGATGGTGCATGCCGTCAGCAAGCCTATCAGCAGCAGGGTGAAGACCGATGTGGTTGCTTGTCTCTTCATATATCCAATCCGTAGTCTTTGATTTTTCTGTACAAAGTGCGTTCCGATATTTCCAGTTCCTTGGCTGTTTTTTTTCGGTTGCCGTTGTTGCGCTTCAGGCTTTCGATGATGTTCTTCTTCATCAAAGCCTTGTTCGACATGGGCGTCTCCTCAATGGCTTCTATGTCCACATCCTGGATGCTCTCTTGCGGATAGGTTACGTTGTTCTGGGGCTGGAAGTGCTGCTCATTCACCACGTAGGGGTGGGGGGGCTGCATCACCGTCTGGCGGGCATACTGAATGGGGGTGGCCATGTCAGGTCTTTCCTCTTCAAACATTCTGAAACTGTCTGCCTGTGCACCATGCAGGTTGTCGAGATTGCTGTGCACCAATTCCTTCAGGTCTTTCACCTCTTTCCCGATGCTGGATAGGAGCTGGAACAGCATGTCGCGTTCCTTTTCATAGCTGTGCGCCTCGGCTGCATGTTCAGGGCGGTTCATTCCATGAAGTACAAGTCCTGTTTCGCCGCTTGAATCGTCCGACACACCATAGGCCTTCAAGATGTCGGAGGTGATTTCCCGCTCCTGACTGATGATGCTGATTTGCTCTACCAAATTGCGCAGTTGACGAATGTTGCCAGGCCACTTATATCTCAGTAGGAGTTGGCGTGCGTCTTCTGTCAGGCGGACAGGCTCAATGCGGTATTTTTCTGAAATGTCGTAGGCGAACTTTCTGAACAGCAGTTCGATGTCCCTTCCGCGTTCTCTCAGAGGCGGCATGTTGATGGGGATGGTGTTGAGCCTGTAGTAGAGATCCTCGCGGAATTTCCCTTCGCGAATGGCTTTCTGCATGTTTACGTTTGTGGCAGCCACGATTCTCACGTTGGTTTTCCTCACTTCGCTTTCGCCCACACGGATGTACTCTCCCGTCTCCAGCACACGCAGCAAGCGGGCTTGGGTGGCGAGGGGAAGCTCTCCCACTTCGTCCAGGAAGAGGGTGCCGTTGTTAGCCACGCCAAAATAGCCCTCGCGGTCGTCCAATGCGCCGGTGAAGGAGCCTTTTTTGTGGCCAAACAATTCAGAGTCGATGGTGCCTTCGGGCAGTGAGCCGCAGTTGATGGCGAAGTACTTGTTGTGCTTCCGGACCGAATTGTCGTGAATCACCTTGGGCAGCACCTCTTTGCCTACGCCGCTTTCGCCATAAATGAGCACAGACAATTCGGTGGGTGCCACCTGGATGGCAATGTCGATGCTTCGGTTCAGTCCCTCGTAGTTGCCTACAATGCCGTATCGTTGCTTTATTTGCTGTATTACCTTTTCGTTCATGTGTAGCAATTAGAAAATCGTGACAAAATTACCACTTTTTTCTGAGGGTGCAATGAAAATCTGTCAGTTTTTAAGGAAAAATAAGGGTTTCGGCTTTCTTTCGTCCTCTCTGGCGAAGTCTGCATGCCATTTTCTTTAACTCCTCATGTACGGATTGTAGGTCTTTTCTCTTGCTATAGTGGTGGAAGGCCCGTGCCCGCTATACACCTTTGTTTCGTCAGGCAGAGCCATTAATTTCTGCAGACTCATCATGATGTCGCGATAGCTACCGCCCGCAAGATCGGTGCGTCCGCAACTGCCGCAGAAGAGCGTGTCACCTGAAAAGAGGGCGTGGTCGTTCGTAGAATAGAAGCAGACGCTACCTCGCGAATGTCCGGGGGTGGTGATGACTGTCAACGTGGTGTTGCCAAAAGTGACGGTGCTGCCATCCAGCAGCGAAGTGCCTAAAGGAGGCATGGGTGGATGGGGGAGGGTGATGCCCACAACGGAGCGGATTTGCTCGTCCATGTTTTCGTAGATGCGCAGGTCCTCGTAGTTGGCTTCTGGCCTCACTCCGTAGTCGCGATAGGCATATGCATTGCCCCACACATGGTCGAAGTGGAGGTGGGTGTTTAGCAGATGCTTCACTTGCAGGTCTTCGCTTTCGATGTAGTGCTTGATGTTGTTCCATTCGCTCTCTACCGAACAGCCGCAGTCGATGATGCAGGCCTCCTTGGTTTCGTCGCTCACTACGTAGCAGTTTTCACTTAACGGGTTGACCTCAAAGGTCTTGATGTTCATGCTCATTTCTTATTGACGATGGTCACATGCACCACCTTTTTCGTTTTGAAATACTCTTCCTCGAAATAATCGCTCAGTTCCCACACAGTAGCGATGTTTTTCATCGAAGCAATTTCGCTGTTCAGTTCGCCGCCCTTCAAGGCGATGATGCCGTTGGGCACAGCGTTGTGCTGCTCCTTTTTGATGTTTTTCCGCGCCACCTTGATGAGGTCCACCATTGGCATCACTGCACGTGTGACCACAAAGTCGTACTGCTCTTTCACTTCTTCAGCTCGGGCATGACTTAACTTAACGTTTTTCAGCCCGATGGCTGTGGCTACTTCATTTGCTACTTTCACTTTCTTTCCCACGCTGTCCACCAGGTGAAACTGTACCTCCGGAAACAGAATGGCTAAGGGAATGCCGGGAAATCCTCCCCCGGTGCCCAAGTCCATCACCATTGTGTCTTCTCTGAAGTTCACCACCTTGGCTATGCCCAGCGAGTGGAGCACGTGGTGTTCGTAGAGGTTTTGGATGTCCTTGCGCGAAATGACATTGATTTTGGCGTTCCAGTCGTTGTAAAGCGCTTCAAGCTGGGCAAATTGCTCAGCTTGAAGCGTAGTGAGTTGATGGAAATATTTTTCAATTATCGTCATGTTGTAGTCATTTATTGGTGCTGCTCGCGCAGGAGGTCGTTCACTGTCTTCACGGGGTTGAATGTGCCCAGTGGAACCTCCACGAAGATGGTGTTCCAGTCGCTCATCGCCCCGTTCCAAAGTCCGGGCAATTCAAGTGCCTTGAGTTCCTTGCCGTCCTTGCTCTTGCTGGAGATGAAGCCCGTTTGGTGATCAACATACTTGGTGAGGTCGAACTTGTTGCCCTTGAAGTCTTTCACAGCGCACACCAGGTCAACAGGGTTGAAGTGGGTGCCGTTTTGGAACATTTGCAGGTATTCAGCATTGTTCTTGTCAATTTGGCTGCTTTCCAGAATCTGAAGGCTGATGGTGCCGTCCTGGTTGTAGGCCAAGAAGGGGCCTCCGCCGGGTTCGCCCACATTCTTCACCATTCCGCACACGCGCATGGGGCGGTTGAGCTTCTTTTTCAGATAGATGGCCAGCTCAGCGTCCTCCAAGTCCTTCAGTTCAGGGTTGCGGCAGCAGAGTTCGTCGCGCAGGAATCGGATGATGTCTTCCAGCTGCGCATGCGTGTATTTGCCGCTGTCGAGCAGCTCAAGGTACTGGAACGCCTTTTTCTGCTTGCACACCAGCACGCCGGCGATGAGCTTCTTGTACTCCACCGTTTCAGGCTTCAGACGGTCGGGCACCACGTTGTCGATGTTCTTGATGAAGATGATGTCGGCATCCAAATCGTTCAGGTTCTCGATGAGTGCTCCGTGGCCACCTGGGCGGAAGAGAATCTTGCCATCCTTGCCGCGGAAAGGAGTGTTGTCGGGATTGGCAGCCACTGTGTCGGTGCTGGCTTTCTGTTCAGAGAACGTGATGGAGTACTTCACGCCATACTTCTGCTCATACTTGGGGGCCACTTTTGCCACCAAAGCTTCGAACAGTGGGCGATGTTCTGGGCTTACGGTGAAGTGGACAGCCACCTCGCCGTTCTTTCCGGCCGCATAGAGTGCACCCTCCACCAGATGCTCTTCCACAGGAGTGCGTGCCCCATCCTCATACTTGTGGAACTTCAGCAATCCTTTTGGCAGTTTGCCGTACGAAAGTCCCTCTTCGCCCAGCAGGGTGGCGATGGCGGTTTTGGTGCTACCGTCGCCTCCGTTCTTCGCGATGGCCGCCTTCAGGTCGTCGATGAAAGCGAACTCCTGAAGGTGGCTCTCAAACTTTTGGATAAATTCCGTCTTCTCCTCCGTGTCGAGGTATTCGAACAGGTTCTTGAACATGCGGCTGGCCGCACCCGATGCGGGCACGAATTTCAGCACTTTGCCTGCCCCGTCCAAGTAAGCGTCCCATGCGGCGAGATAGCCCTTCTTCTCATCCTCGGTGGGGATGGTGATGCCATTGCCGGGCGAAGCAGCTCCTGCCAGCTTCAGCCATGGGAAACCAGTCTTGAAACATTCTAATTGCGCATTCAGCTTCTCTTCCGAGATGCCTTTCTTGGCGAGAAAATCTTTGTCTTCTTGTGTAAGCATAGTTTTAAGTGATTAAAAAGATTTGGTCTTCAAAAAAATTTTCCAAAGATACACAGAATAAACGAAACTACAAACTATTTCCGCATTTTCCTTCTTTTCTGAACTCATTTTCGCCTCGTTGAGCGTATTTTTGTTGCCTATGGGTAAATATTGCTATCCTCAGAGGCGCATTATGCCACTTGGCTCAAACTTTTCTGCAACACCGTACAAACGTCCTTGCCTTGGCTTGCAAACTTCTCTCCTAAGTCATTTGAAATTCAAAATGAGGCATGGAATCTATATTCTGCGCCGTAGAATATAAATTCTGCGACGAGAAATGTATATTTTGCAATGCAGAATGTATTTTGGATAGCGTACGGAAAAAATTTTTATGCCTGATGGAACTTAAATGTCAATCATTTTGTGTACATTTGCATCGCAAATGCATGATTTTCGACAGAAATAGTTAAAAGAGACACCCCTAGGGGTGGTCAAACAAGGAATATGGAAGAATTAGCAACCTTTTCTATAGAGGAGAAGAACGAGCTTCTGCTGACAGTGAAGAAATTGCAGTCGCTGGTGGCCGATGTGTTGAACCCTGACGATTTTCGGAAGATAAAGGAGATTCTCTTGCAGGCGGTGGAAACCGACCGTCTGCATCGCGACAAGTTCGGATTGAACCCCATTCTCTTCGACCTCCAGACGGCTGTCATCACGGCTGAGGAGATAGGGCTGAACCGCGCCTCCATCGTCAGCATCCTGCTCCATGATTGTGTCACCATCGGCGTGATTAGCGAAGAGTCTGTCAGGCAAGAATTTGGTCACGAAGTGGCTCACATCATTCACGGCATTCTGCGTGTCAACGAGCTTTATGCCAAGAATCCCTCCATCGAGACGGAGAACTTTCGCGACCTGCTCCTCTCGTTTGCTGAGGACATGCGCGTCATCTTCATCATCATTGCCGACCGCGTGAACCTGATGCGCCAGATTAAGGACAGGGGAGAGATTGAGGAGCGCACAAGGGTGGCCACGGAGGCTTCGAGGCTCTACGCTCCGTTGGCGCACAAGTTGGGCTTGTATCTCATCAAGAGGGAACTGGAAGACCTGTCGCTCAAGTACTTGGAGCCAGATGTCTTCTACATGATTAAGGAGAAACTGAGTGCCACCCGCGCCACTCGCGACCTCTACATAGCCAATTTCATCGGCCCCATTGAGGAGAAGCTGAAGGCCACAGGGTTGAAGTTTCACATCAAGGGACGCACCAAGTCCATTCACTCCATTTGGCAGAAGATGAAGAAGCAGAAGTGCAAATTTGAAGGCATCTACGACCTCTTCGCCATCCGCATCATCCTCGACTCTGAACCCGACAAGGAGAAGCAGGATTGCTGGCAGGTGTTTTCAATCGTCACCGACATGTACCGCCCCAACCCCAAACGTCTGCGCGACTGGCTCTCGGTGCCTAAGTCCAATGGTTACGAGTCCTTGCACATCACGGTGATGGGGCCTGAGGGCAAATGGGTGGAGATTCAAATTCGCACAGAGCGGATGGACGAGATTGCAGAGCGTGGTCTTGCCGCCCATTGGCGCTACAAGGGCGTGAAGGATAGCGGCAGCAAGTTGGAGGATTGGCTGAAGGACATCCGCTCGGCTTTGGAGAACCACACAGAGAGCGATGAGCAGCTGGTGGACCGCTTCAAGGTGGACCTCTACAGCGACGAGGTGTTTGTCTTCACCCCCAAGGGCGACCTGTTCAAACTGCCCAAGGGAGCCACAGTGCTCGACTTTGCTTTCCAGATTCACACCACCGTGGGATGTCGATGCACAGGTGGAAAGGTGAACGGAAAGAATGTGCACATCCGCACCAAGTTGCAGAGTGGCGACCAAGTGGAAATCATCACTTCGCCCAAGCAGCAACCCAAGCGCGACTGGCTCAACATAGCTGTCACCCCCAAGGCGAGGGCTAAGATTCGCCAGTCGCTCACTGAGCAGGAAATGCAAGTATCGACCTTCGCCAAAGAAGCCTTGGAGCGCAAGTTCAAGAACAAGAAGATTGAGCCAGACGAATCGACCATGATGAGGCTCATTAAGCGGATGGGGTACAAGCATGTGACAGAGTTCTACAAAGCCATTGCCGAGGAGGTACTCGATGTGAACACCGTCATTGAGCAATACCTGGAACTGCAGGAGCGCGATGCCAACCCCAGCGCGTTCTCCACCGAACAGCGGAGTGCCGACGGCTATGTGGCTACGGTGCAGGACGATCACGCTCAGGGCAATGCCGACGTGCTGGTGCTGGACAACAACCTGAAGGGCGTGGATTATAGCTTGGCAAAATGCTGCAACCCCATCTATGGCGACGATGTGTTTGGCTTCGTCACTGTGAACCGAGGCATCAAGGTGCACCGCTCCGACTGTCCCAATGCCGCCTTGCTGAAGGAGCGCATGGGCTATCGGGTTCTACGAGCACGCTGGGCCGGAAAGGGTGGCAAGCAGTATCCGGTCAACCTCTATGTGGTGGGCAACGACGACATCGGTATTGTCAACAACATCACCTCCATCATCAACAAGGAGAAGAACGTTATGCTGCGAGGGCTGAACATCCGCTCTTCAGAAGACGGGCTTTTCTCAGGCACCCTCACCGTGATGATTGACGACCAGAACCAGCTGACGCAACTGATGAAGAAACTCTCCACGGTGAAAGGAGTAAAAAACGTGACAAGATGAAAGTAGCACTTCTTCTCGTAGGCAAGACCGTCAACAAGCATTTTGTGGAGCTGATTGACGACTATGCTTCGCGCCTGACACACTATGTCGGGTTCGACATCATCACCATCCCTGAACTCAAGAACACCAAAAACCTCACTGCTGATCAGCAGAAGCAGCAGGAGGGCGAACTCATTCTCAAGCAGCTGCAGGCAGGCGACCACGTGGTGTTGCTCGACGAACATGGGAAAGAACTGCGCAGTGTGGAGTTTTCGCGCCTGATGGAGCAGCGCATGCAGACGGTGAGCAAGCGGATGGTCTTCGTCATCGGAGGGCCTTACGGATTCTCGCCCGAGGTCTATGCCAAAGCCAACGAAAAGCTCTCGCTCTCCCAGATGACCTTCTCCCACCAAATGGTGCGCCTCATCTTTGTGGAGCAGCTCTATCGGGCCATGACCATCATGAGGGGCGAACCTTACCATCACGAGTAGGGAGAGCGAAGTGAGGTGTGCCCCTCCACCAAAAAATTCCAAAGAAATTTGGTGGTTCACTCACTTATTTGTAACTTTGCAAATCAACAAATATTCATCAATAACTAACCTATTAGACATGCAGAAAAAAGTTTTTCTTTTGTCCGTCTTGGCAGTGGGGAGCTTGATGGCACAGGCGCAGAAGACACCTGTGTGGTGCGACCCCAATGTCAACGAGATTAACCGCAAGATGGACGTGGCGAACTATTTCGCCTATGAGAGTGAAGAACTGGCTCAAAGGCCACAAACGCCCAAAGCCAATCCTAAAGCTCAGTCAAAGCGCTACATGAGCATCGAGGGCAAGTGGAAGTTCCACTGGGTGGAGAGTGCCAACGAACGTCCGGCCGATTTCTACACGCTGAAGTACGACGACTCGCAGTGGGGCTCGATGCCTGTACCCGGCATTTGGGAACTGAACGGCTATGGCGATGCCATCTATGTGAATAACCACTACGCTTGGCGCAGTGACTGGGTGAGCGACCCACCAGCTGTGCAGGACAAGGGCAACCACGTGGGTTCTTATCGCCGTTCGTTCACCGTTCCAGCCGACTGGAAGGGGGAGGACATCTACATCCACATCGGATCAGCCACTTCCAACCTCACGCTCTACGTGAACGGCAAGTATGTGGGCTATTCGGAAGACTCGAAAGTGGCTGCCGAGTTCGACATCACCAAGTACATCATTCCTGGCAAGGAGAACCTCATCGCCATGCAGGTGATGCGTTGGTGCGACGGTTCGTGGAACGAAGACCAGGACTTTTGGCGCTTCTGTGGCATTGCCCGCGAGTGCTACCTCTATGCTCGTCCCAAGAGCCACATCGACGACCTCTTCATCACACCCGACCTGGTGAACAACTACAAGGACGGTGCGCTGAGGGGTAAGATTGACCTTGTGAATGGTAAGGGCAAGACGGTGAAGGTTCGTCTGACTGATGCACAGGGTAAAGAAGTGTTTAACGAAAAAATTGTGGCACAGGACAATGGACCTGTCACTTTCAATTATCAGACAGCTGCGCTGGCGAACATCAAGCAGTGGACAGCTGAAACTCCTAACCTCTACAACCTCTACGTCTCTCTCTACGACGACGACAAACTCCTTGAATGCATCCCCCAGCGAGTAGGCTTCCGCAAGGTGGAAATCAAGAACCAGCAGCTGTTGGTGAATGGTCAACCTATTCTCATCAAGGGTGTGGACCGCCACGAACTCGACCCCGATGGTGGTTACGTGGTGAGTGTGGACCGTATGATTCAGGACATTCAGGTGATGAAGCAACTCAACGTAAATGCTGTGCGCACTTGCCACTATCCCGACGACCCACGTTGGTACGAACTCTGCGACGAGTACGGCATCTACGTAACTGCTGAGGCCAACATCGAGAGCCACGGAATGGGCTACGGTGAGAAATCGCTGGCCAAGGATGCTCGTTTCCACCTCATGCACATTGAGCGCGAGCGTCATAATATATATGTATTGAAGAACCATCCTTCCATCATCGTATGGTCACTTGGCAACGAGGCTGGCTACGGCAAGAACTTCGAGGATGGTTATGACTTCGTCAAGGCTTACGACCCCTCTCGTCCCTGCCAGTATGAGCAAGCAGGCAACTGGGGCAAGACGGACATCTACTGCCCCATGTATGCCGACTACGGCCATTGCGAACGCTACTGCAAGGAGGGCAACGCTCGTCCGCTCATTCAGTGCGAGTATGCTCACACAATGGGTAACTCTGGTGGTGGCTTCAAGGAGTATTGGGACCTGATTCGTCGCACACCCAACTATCAGGGTGGCTACATTTGGGACTTCATCGACCAAGGTCTGCGTGGCAAGAGCAAAATTACTGGCAAGCCAATTTGGACTTACGGTGGCGACTACGGACGCTTCCCTGCCAGCGACAACAACTTCAACTGCAACGGTGTCATCAATCCTGACCGCCAACCCAACCCACATGCCTACGAAATTCAGTACTACTACCAGAACATTTGGGCCACACTCACCGATGCCAAAGCTGGCAAGGTGGAGGTGCTGAACGAGAACTTCTTCCGTCCGCTCGACTATGTAACCTTCGAGTATGAAGTGCTGGTGGATGGCAAGTCGGTAGCAAAAGCCACTGAGCATATCCCTGCAGCCATTCCTCCGCAGGGAAAAGCCACCTTCACCATCGATGCCATTGCTTCTGCTTTGGCCAACGAAGCTTACAAGGGCAAGGAGATTCTGGTGAATGTGGAAGCCAAACTGCTGAAGGACGAACCTCTGCTGAAGAAGGGTGAAGTGGTGGCTCATCAGCAGTTCGAACTCACGCCTTACGTCTTCCCAACGGTGGAGGCAGTCACTGCTCAACCTGTTGTTGACAAGAAAGCAAAAGAAGCCCCGGCCGCTGTTACGTTGGACGACCGTGCTGTCTATGCCGTTCTTTCAGCCAATGGCGTGAAGGTGACTTTCAACAAGCATTCGGGCTATGTGGCTTACATTGATGTGGACGGCACACCGATGATGACTGACGATGCAGAACTCACACCCGACTTCTGGCGTGCGGCCACCGACAACGATTTTGGTGCAGGCATGCAGAACCGTCTGGCCGCTTGGCAGCATCCTCGTTTGGAAAGAAGAGGCTTCGACATCAAGCAGGATGGCGTAAACTATGTGGTGACTGCTGAGTATGAAATCCGTCAGTTGGATGCAAAGGTGAAACTCACCTACACCATGACTCCTGCTGGCAAACTGGTGGTGAAGCAGGACCTCACTGTCAACCCAGAGGCCAAAGAAAAGCCACAGCTGTTGCGCTACGGCATGCAGATGCAGATGCCTAAAGAGTTCTCGCAGATTGAGTACTACGGCAAGGGTCCTCACGAGAATTATATCGACCGCGCCAACAGCCAAAACATCGGCATCTGGAAGCAAACAGTTGAAGAGCAGTACTGGGGTTATGTACGTCCACAGGAGTCAGGCACCAAGACGGGTGTGCGCTACTGGGCCATCACCAACAAAGCTGGCAAGGGACTTTGCTTCCAAGGCATCGAACCGTTGGAAATGCAGGCACTCAACTACACAGAGGATGACCTCCAGCCATCGCGCAACAAGGCTCAGTGGCACAGTGGCGACCTCATCGAGCGTCCATTCACCGACCTCCACATTGCCGCCCGTTCAATGGGGGTAGGTTGTGTGAACTCGTGGGGAGCTTGGCCTCGTCAGGAATACCAAATGCCTTACAAGGACTATAGCTACACGTACATTATCTCGCCTGTGAAGTAACATCCTTCTTCATCAGTCGATAAAGCAAAAGGGGCTGGCACCCAAAAACGTGCCAGCCCTTTTTATGATTTGTTTATGGAGGAAGGTGCTCTTACAAGTTAAACTTCAGATAGTAGGGGAGAGCCGTCTGAATGCCGGTCTTTTGTCCCACATTCTTCAGTTCAGCCCAAATGGGGTAGTATTCGCCCAAGGCCTGCTTGAGTTGCTGGTCGGCATAGCTGGTGCCTTGCATTTCGTTGAGCAAACTGTCGAAGAATGTCGATTTTGTTGGGTAGTTGATGACAGAAACTTCTTCTACTTTGGCCAGTTTCTTTGCTTTTGCAATAGCTGCCTCCAAGCCGCCCAGCTCGTCCACCAAGCCAATCTGCTTGGCGTGGAGTCCTGTCCACACGCGTCCTTCGCCAATCTTCTTGATGTCGTCCTGCTTCATCTTGCGACCATCGGCACAGCGAGTGGTGAAAAGCTCGTAGCCGTTGTTGATGTAGCGTTGAGCCAGGGTGCGTTCCTGTTCGGTGAACGGACGGGAAGAATCGCCAAAGTCAGAGAACTGGTTGGTCTTGACGGTGCTGAAGTGTACACCCAGCTTGTCGTTCAGCAATTCACCCACATTGGGGAACATGCCGAAGATGCCGATGGAACCTGTGATGGTGGTGGGTTCGGCGTAGATGTAGTCGGCTGCGCAACTGATGTAGTAGCCGCCCGAAGCGGCCATATCGCCCATGCTCACCACAACGGGTTTCTTTGCTTTGATGTTCATCACCTGATGCCAAATTTGCTCACTTGCGTAGGCTGAACCACCGCCTGAGTTGACACGCAGCACCACAGCCTTCACGTCGTCGTTCTCTGCCAGCTCTTCCAAGTCCTTGATAACTTTCTTCCCCACAATCTCAGGTTCCACATTGAACCCCGATGCAGCTTCCTCAACAATGTCGCCCACGGCGTAATAGACAGCTACCTCGTTGCCGCTGATGCCCTTGGGCTGACTGCTGACAATGCCAGCCAAATCCTTCACTGTGATGGTGTTGTAGTCATCAGGACTATCCACCTTCATCATCGCAGCAATGGTTTGGGGCACTTGGTCGCTGTATGCCACCTTATCCACCAACTTCTCTTTCTTGTAGAGAGCAACCTTCTGGAGCAGCATCATGGAGTCAGCCAACTCATTCAATTTCGCCACGCTGATGTTGCGGCTTTTGCCTACGGCTTTGGTCATTTCACCCCAAATCTCCTTGTCGTAAGTTTCGATTTGTTCGCGGTTGGCCTCGCTCATTTCGTTGAGGAGGAAGGGCTCTACAGCACTCTTATACGTGCCCACTTTCACCACTTGCATATCTACGCCCACCTTCTGCAGAAGGTCTTTGTAGTACATCACCTGACTCGACAGACCGCTCCAGTCAATCATGCCCTGTGGGTTGACAATCAAGGTGTCGGCAGTGGAGCAGAGGAAGTAAGTGCCCTGAGTGTAAGCATCACCGTATGCCACAATGAACTTACCCCCCTTCTTGAAGTCGAGCAACGCCGTGCGGATGGCTTGCAAGGTGGCGGGCATAGCACCCGTAAACGTACCTGCTTCGAGGTAGATGCCCTTCACCTTGGGTTCGGTCTTAGCGTGCTCAATGGCTGCGAGAATATCGTCCAGTCCTTGTTCAGACAGCGCCGAGTTTCCCATTATTTCAGAGAAGGGGTTCTCTGTGCTGCGTTCGTTGATGGTGCCTTGCAACTGGATGACCAGCACGCTGTTGTCCTTCACATTGGCAGTCATGCTGCCCATCGAAGCCATGCCTGCCAAACTCAGAATGGAGAGAATGGCGCAGATGACCCCTACAATCAGTATGCCCACCACGGTGGCGCATACGTACTTCAGAAATTGTTTCATGATTGTTTTGGTTTATTGGTTATAGCTTATTGGTTATTGAGTTCAGTGTAGGTGGGTGTTTCGGCGGTTTCAGCTATAGGATAGACAGCCGGTTTTCTGTAACGTTTCCAGACGACATGCAGCCACAAGATGCACAATCCCAAGCCACCGATGATATAGAAGATGGCATCGACAGTGCCTCCTAAGTAGTCCACCAGTTTGAAGTCTTTCAATTCCTCGCCCATCGAGTACATCTGCCACACGGCGATGCTATTGTTCAAAATGTGCAATATACTTGTAAGAATGATGTTTCCGCTCTTATAATATATGATGCCAAAAATAATTCCCATCCCTGCGGCGAAGGGTACCTGGGCGGGGTTTAAGTGGATGATGCCGAAGACGATGCCCGAACTGATAATGGCCACCCACTTGTTCACTCCGTTGCGGAGCATGTAGCCTTCCACACCTTCGCGGAAGATGAACTCCTCGATGATGGGGCCAATGATGGCGATGCTTAGTGCCCCAACCAAGTCGTTGGACATGTTGGTGAATTGCTCCTCCATCAGATTGGGCAGGTCGAGCATCTCTCCCAAAATGTTGAGAGCAAAAATGCCGAAGATGGCGGCTATGATGCTCACAACACCCCATCCCCAATCAATCATCTTCAGGTTGAGCACATGTTTCCAGTCAATCATTTTCAGCAGAGCGATGATGCCGATGCTGATAAGACCGCTGATGATGGTGGCCCAAGCCAACGCGCTGTTGCCCATGGAGTCCATGAAGGCATTGGGGTCGCCAGCCTGCATTTGCTTGAAGACTTGTGGGTCGTTAATCAAGGCAATAACCGCAATGACGACGCCTGCGGCACCTTGTATTATTAGAAATACAATCACCGCTAAGATAGGATAAAGTACTTTTTTCATTTCATTGGTTGTTTAAGTTATTTGATGAATGATTTGTAGCTTCATATAAGTCGAAGTTCCAGCTACTATTTTTTCCCCGACAAAGGTGTGCCGTCCATACCGAAACCTTGTGCGTCGATGGAAATGGAGTGGCGCGTGCTGTTGTTGTAGAATTGTATTTGGGCGGCACCTTTGTCATCCAGCACCAAGAAGGGGTTCCAATAGAGCGTGCGTCGGTAGTCCTTGGGATGTTCGTCCAACTTCCGCTTGGCGTAATTGGGTTGGTAGAACTCATGTACGTAGGAGAAACCTGGAAGAATGTATCGGCGGTCACGATAGAACAAGCGTCGTGAATCGTCAGGAAAGGGATAGATGGCAATTTGCGTGATGGGCAAGTTGCTGCCGTAGTAGCGTTCGTGGCCAGCCAAGCGAGGCTCAAAATCGGTGTAGAGCACATACTTGTGGATGTGGGTAT
Source organism: uncultured Bacteroidales bacterium (assembly GCA_902789725.1). Taxonomy (GTDB): domain Bacteria; phylum Bacteroidota; class Bacteroidia; order Bacteroidales; family Bacteroidaceae; genus Minthosoma. Next base: position 52,102 of record CADAPC010000003.1, on the reverse strand, counting down.
TGTCTATGTAGTCCAACATTTCTTGGTCTGATACATGGTAAGTGCCTGGGGCAAACGAATGCAGATTCTTGCGCAGGTAGGCCGAATCAGGGTCGTTTGTCACGTTCGATATGGCGCGGCGGGTGATGTTGTAACCATAGCGCACGCGGAGTCTGTAATCGTGAAAGCCCTCTTCGCTGGTTACGTAGGGATGCTTCAATCCATAGTCGCCCACGTAAGCACGCGCCACCTCGGAGGCTCCAATACCCAAACCTGCATCCAAGGCTTGGTTGAAACCCTCGTAGGAATCCACTATCAGAGCAGGAATGGAGTCGTACATGCGCTGTAGGGTGTTGTGCTTGCTCCACACTGTCACTTCGTCAATGCGCAGCGAACCGTCGTTCAGCACCTGCGTGGCAAGTAGTGGGTCGTCGGCATAGTTCAGGTGTGTCTGGTAATAGCTGTAGGGCTTGACAAAGCGGGGGTAGGGAAAATTGACCCTCACGTGATAATCGGGGGGAAGCACTTTGAGTCTCCTCAGTTTTGGATGTTCGGCAAATTCCATGTCGCTCATCAGCTGAATCCACTCATATTTCTTTCGTTTCCATTTCAGCGTGTCGGCCGCACTCAGGAAGAAGTAGCAGTCGCCATAATAGCGTGGCAGTTGCACCTTGAAGTAACCGTCCTTGGTGTCCAAGTCGATGGATTTAACGTAGCTCTGGTCGGGCGAGACAATCTCGGAATGCACCCTCATGCCCTTGTTCTTGAATGGTCCGTAGTTGTCGCCAGGATAAAATTCCATGTCGGTCAGTTCGTGTGTCTTTGGCGATGAAGCATCAAGAAGTTCTTGCATGTTTCCTTGCCAGTGGTTATAGGTGCTTTCGGTGCTTCTGGTTGGCTGGGTCTGCTGGTCGCTGAAAGGGTCTGTATCCTTATGTTGATTCTCTTCTCCCTCGTCGTTATACCAAGTCATGCCTCCCAAGGCGGCATACATAGCATCGGAAGTTTTATACACTTTCCCTGTGATGACAGGTGTGCGTTCTGCCACCTGCGTGAGTTGCCAAGCTCCCTTGTTGGCCATGTCTGTCCATTTGAAGCGTCGCCACCCTTGGGTCAGCATCAGCAGATCGAGCGCCCTGTTGTGGCGGTTGTCATCCTTCTCGAAGAAGAATTCAGGATTGGGAACGAAACCCTTGATTTCGGAGGTCAGGAGCAGCTCGGTAAGCAAAGAGGCATTGTCGTAGAGCACATCGCAGTGGGAAGCGTCGCGCACCGATATGGACATGCTGCCGCCTGTCTGCCCCTGTGTTTTCAAGTTCAGTGTGATAGGTTCATAGGGGTTGTACATCTCCTTCATGCCGCCGATGGCAATCTGCGACCTTGTGTCCTCGCTATGTTTCACGAAGAAGAGTCTGTCTGCCAACACACGTCCTTTGTTGTTGAACACCGTGGCTTGGTTCACACCCATCTTTAATGCTTTCTTCGCCACATGGATGTGCTGCTCCAACCCTTCAAGGTTGATGTAGGTTTCTATTATGCCTTCGTGCATGAGGGTCAGTCCCAAAGTGTCGTTCTGCAGGTCAGCGGTTCTTCTCACGGTGATGTCGATGGAGTCAGCCTCTACATCTACCCTCAGTGCCACACCGCTCTTCGCCGCTTCGGGCAGGGGGGCTTTCACTTGAATTCCGTCGGTCGTGGTGAACACCACAATCTTGTCTTTCCCTTTTTCCGTAGGGGTGAGTTCAAAAGATCCTCGCCCTCGGTTCTCTACTTTCTTTCCCTTCAGCATTCCCTCCAGCTCCTGCCCGTCGTCCCATGTTGCTTCGTATGCAACACGGCAAGGCAATCCCTCCACCAGTTCACCTCCTTCGGGATAGAGCGTCAAGACGGGTTCGCGCTTGTGTGGGTCTCTTTTGAAGCGTTGTCTCATGGTTCTGCGCGTCATCGTGGTCTTGTAGTCACCACCTTCAGCAGGCTTGTCATACACAGGAAAGACGCGGCTGTAGAGTTTGTCGTAATCGCGGAAATAATTGTGTTCCAGCTCTCGGGTGTAGAACCATTCTTCGCATTCATCGGAATGCTCTCGCTCAAACATGCCCCAGTTGAGCTGCCATCGGGTGTAGGCTCTCAGTTCGTAATAGCCAGCGTAGGCATCCTTGTCAAGAACGAAGTTGCCATATCCCCTGCCATGAGTCATTTCCACCAGCTTGCGCTCCACCAGATAGCCATCGTGGTTGAAAAGCTCCACGTAGAGCACACCGCTGATTTGTGACGGTTTGCTGTCGTTGGTCTGTGTGGTGTAAGCCGAAAACCAAATGGTGTCGCCAAGGAAGTAGCACGTGTTATCCATGTGGACATACACTTTCTCTTGCGGCAAATTATGCCCGAATCGTTTCAGGTGGTCCAGCAGTTTTTCTGTGGGTGTGGAGGGATCCTCTTTGATAGAGTCGTTCACCAGCATTGTTTGGTCGGGCAGTCCGGCCAGACGTTCCTCTTCCTTTGTGCGTTGCACTATGTTGCTGTGCTCCCAAAGCATTTGGTCGAAGCCTGCATTGTCAATAGCCGCAAGCATGTTTTCGCCCGTCTGTTTGGTCTTCTTCTTCTTTTTTTCGTTCAACTCCAGGTTCAAGTCCTCTACATTATATAATATAGCGGTGCTCACCATGTCGCCGTTTGTCGCCTTGTAGGCGATATTCTGCACCTCAGCAAAGCCCTTCTCATAGTTGTAGTTAATGGTCACGTTGAGGAGTAGGGGAGTTGTCTCTTTGTAAAAGTCCTTGAAGATGTCTAAGTACATGTTCTCCACCTGCCCTTCAATCTTCAGCACGTTCAGCGATTGGGCATCCACATAGAGCGCACCAGTCAGGCTGCAGAACCTTCTTTTTCTTTGCGTTGAGGATGGCCCTTTTTGCGTTGAGGACGAATACTTGTCTTTCAAATTGAATTTGTAGAGGGTGTTGCCATCGCTTCCTTTCAGTTCCTCCACGCTGATGTCGTACACGCTGGTCAGCTCTTTCACTGTGGACAGCGAGGCAGGCGTAATCAAGCCTCCCCAGAAGGAATTTTCCTTCATCACCAACCCCAGTTCCAAGGGATGATGGAAATTCATGTTGGCGATGAAGGGATTCGAAAGACCTTCCTGCGTCATGCGTCCGTGACGTCCTTTCAGAAACTTGATTTCGTGCAAGTTCACGGCCGAACGAGCCTCCATGAATGCTTCCACCAGCGTCTTCTTTCGGTATGCGGTGGTCATGCGGTAGAAATAGCGGCTGGATTTTCTCCACCGCTTATTATATTCTTTGTCCAATTTCTTGCACACATTCAGCAGGATGGATTCCCATGGTTTCACACTCACTTCGCTTAGCGTCCTTGTCATGGGCTTCATCTTCACCACACTCCCAATCTTTTCGGTGGGTAGGGTCAAGGTTTCATATCCCACGTAGCTGAATCGGAGCGAGGACTCTGTCTTCACCTTGATGGTGAAGTCGCCCTCCATGTTCGTTAAGGTGCCTTTCCCTCCAGCCACGAAAATGTTGACAAAGGGTAGGATTTCGCCTGTGCGTGCATCCACCACATGCGACTTTACCTCCATCAGTTCCTGCTCTTGTGCACAGATAGTTTCTATGCCCAGCAACATCGTTGCCATCAGAAGCACCCACTTCACACCTTTCATGCTCAATTCTGTCATAAAATTTCTCACGTTTCAAGATACTCAAATTTTCCGCTCTTCACTTACTAAAGTAACTTGGATTTTTCATTCTTCACTTTTCACTTTTCACTTCTAAGATGACTTCACTCTCTGAACTCCAAAATGTCTCCAGGCTGGCAGTCCAACACCTTGCAGATTTGCTCCAAGGTGGAGAACCGCACCGCCTTCGCTTTACCTGTCTTCAGTACCGAAAGATTGGCCTGCGTGATGCCAATCTTTTCGGCCAATTCGCCCGAAGAGATTTTTCGTCGGGCCATCATGACGTCTAAATTCACTATTATCATATTGTCAATTCTTGTTCTTCTTTCATCTTTCGCCCAATTTTGAATATCTGCCCCACCATCAACATGCCAAATGCAGAGTAGAGAAGGGCGATGTCGGGCATTTGTACAATGCACAAATCGTACACTTCAAATTCAAATTCCTGCACATTGAGGAAGTAGGTGTAGAGTGTACTCGCCCATCCTAACACATACATGGCAAAGACCGTCCATCCGCCCCAAGCCAGCTGCGTCTCCATGCTCTTCTCGAAGATGCGTCCTTTGTTCACTCCGATGACAAGTTTGATGAATGCCACAAAGAATATGATGATAAGGGCGAACCCGAGATAGCCTATGCCTTGCAGAACTCCCATTCTGTTGCTGCTCTTTTCAGGTAGCACCACTCCCATAAAGGTCATCATCGGCATCTTCTCTCCTGTCTTCAGGTTGACAATGCTGTCTCCCGCATTCATTTCCATCAGGTAGTCGCCCTTGGGCATCAGCTCCACAGGAGCCATGCGTTGCAGTCTCTGGAGACTCTCAAATGGATGCTTCTTTATCCCCATTTGCCTCTCCTTCTGTGCCATTTCCCAGCCAGCTTTCCCACCCTGGTACATCTGGTAGCCCGTTGCGAACATGTGCAGTCCAATGCCGAACACGATGGCTGCAATCAGCAGCCCGCTATAGAAATTAAATTTCTTTTTCATAAGTGTAATTCATTTTATTCGTTGCTCAGTTCGCACCGGAGTTCACCACAGGTTGTGCTGGTTCATCGGCACAAAGCACTACAAGCAAGTTGCTCACCATCGATGCCTTCTGACTGTCGTCCAGATTCACGATGTCTTCGTCCTTCAGTTTGTCCAATGCCATCTTCACCATTGACACGGCTCCATCTACAATCTTCTCTCGTGCCGTGATGATGGCTGCGGCCTGTTGACGGCGCAGCATGACGGCTGCTATTTCTGGAGCGTAGGCCAAATAGTTGATGCGTGCCTCTAAAACTTCCAGCCCAGCCATGGTCAGACGTTCGTTCAACTTATTGGTCAACACTTCGTTCACTTCTGCACTTCCACCTCTCAGCGTCACGTCATTCTCTTTGTTATCCTCGTCATCGTAGGAGTACATGCCAGCCACTTCTCGCAATGCGGAGTCGCTCTGCACCCTGACGAAGTTCTCAAATCGGTTCATTCTTGCCGCAGCAGTACTTCCTGCGCTACCAGTAGCACTCACCTCAGTATCAATGTCAAAAATGGCCTTATAGGTGTCCTTCAGTCGCCACACCAGCACCAGGCCAATCATCACGGGATTGCCCGTCTTGTCGTTCACCTTGATGGGTTCTGCATTCAGGTTTCTTGCTCTCAGACTCACATTCTTCACTGTCATGAAGGGGTTTAGCCAGTAGAAGCCGTTTTTGCGGAATGTACCCACATACTTGCCAAAGAAGGTCATCACCTTTGCTTCGTTAGGCTCCAGCATGGAGAAACCGCAACTGCAGATGATGGCGGTGATGAGGAGCACTACCGTCCCGACCATAAAGCCTACACCAGCGTTGTCATGGCCTGCGTCGAAAGCTATGATGCCCTGCACAAAGAAATACACGACTGCCACATAGAGCACAATGTCGATTAAGCACATTACGAAACCATTGAGTGAACCGCCTTGGAATTCATACTCAGAATTTTTTTTTGTTGCCATAGTCTTTTGTTGTTTGTTAAAGTGATAAGTAGTAATTATTGTTTATTTTGAAAGTTTTTATCGTTTGTCGATAATTATTTTCGGTGCAAAGGTAAAACATCTTTTCGTGACTACCAAAAGAAAACGAGAAAATTTTACCGATAAACGATAAATTTTCTCTAAAGCAGGGCAAATTGGTTTGTAGCTACACTTTCATGGTGTGATTATTTAACTTTTGGTTGAACCAGCTCACGCTTGGAAGAGACTAAACACGTTTGCTCTCGCTTACTCGCAAATTACAATGCATACCTTTCTCAAAGAGTAGTAGGGAGTAGGCAAGGAGATGGCAAGCCTTTTGCAAGTACTTGGCAAGTCCAAGCAAGCACATTATACTTGCCAACCCCTTGCCAAATACTTGTCTGCCCCTTGGGAAGTAGGGTGGAATAGGGGGTGTCAGAGCTTGGGTATCAGTGTTTATTGTTTTGGATGGATAAGGATTCTTGGAAACACCAAAAAGTGAAGGAGGAAAGCCCTCCTTCACTTTTTCAGGATAGAGATGAGATTATTCGCTTACTTGCAAGGAATCGCCTCGATGCGCTGCTGATGGCGGCCTCCTGCAAACTCAGTGTTGAAGAACTCGTCAAGGCACTGACGGCATACTTCCTCGCTGATGAAGCGACCGGGGAAGACTATGACATTGGCATTGTTGTGCTCGCGGATGAGGTGGGCAATCTCGGGTTGCCAAACAAGTCCGGCACGAATTTGTTGGTGCTTGTTGAGGGTCATGGAAATGCCTTCGCCCGAACCACACATAGCGATGCCTGGATAGACTTCACCCTGCTCGATGCCTTCAGCTAAGGCATGACCGTAGGTGGCGTAATTGCACGACTCTTCGGTGTAGGTGCCATAGTCCTTGTAGGCGTAGCCTTTCTCGTCGAGGTATTTCTTTACGAATTGCTTCAAGGGGAATGCAGCATGATCGCTGGCAATTCCTACTGTTTTCACTTCCATAAATACAATGATGAAGTGAAAAATGAAGAGTGAAAAGTGAAAAATTTAAGTTACTTTTGCTAATGGGAAACAAACCGCATAGCAGGTAATTTGGATTTCTCACTTTTCACTTTTCACTTTTCACTTTGTTAGAACAATTTGTTTACCTGTGCATAAACATTTTCTGCTGTGTAACCCAGTTTCTCGTCGAGCACCTTGTAAGGAGCTGAAAAACCGAAGGATTCAAGACCCCAGATGGTGCCTTCTGCCTCGGGCACAAGACCCAGGAGGTTGACTGGCAAACCGGCTGTGAGACCGAACTTCTTCACACCCCGTGGCAGTACACTCTGCTGATACTCCTTGGACTGCTGACGGAAGAGGCCTTCGGATGGAACGCTGACGATGCGCACCTTCTTGCCGTCCTTGCGGAGGAGTTCGGCACCTGCTACGAGCGTAGATACTTCAGAACCTGTGGCTACGAGGATGACATCAGGATTCTCGTCGGAACCAGCTACGATGTAACCGCCCTTAGTTACTTGGCTGTAGTCGTTGCCAGCGGGCAGGTTCTGAATGTTCTGGCGAGAGAGGATGAGGGCTGATGGGGTGGCCATATTCTCCATGGCGAGTGCCCAGGCGCATGTGGTTTCCTGTGCGTCGGCTGGACGGAGAACGAGCACAGAGGGTTTGCCAGAGTGGTTCTTCAGTTTCTCCATTAGGCGAATCTGTGCTTCCTGCTCAACGGGTTCGTGAGTAGGTCCGTCTTCGCCTACACGGAATGCGTCATGGGTCCAGATGAACTTCACGGGAAGCTCCATGAGGGCTGCCATACGAACGGCTGGTTTCATGTAGTCGGAGAATACGAAGAAGGTTCCGCAAGCGGGGATAACACCGCCATGAAGTGCCATACCGATGCAGCAGCAAGCCATGGTAAGCTCGGCCACACCTGCCTGGAAGAAGGCTCCGGAGAAATCGCCTTTGGTAAAGGCGTGGGTCTTCTTCAGGAAGCCATCGGTCTTGTCGGAATTGGATAGGTCGGCAGATGCGCAAATCATATTGGGCACTTGGTCTGCAAGCACTGAGAGGCATGCAGCCGATGCGGAACGTGTGGCATCGTTATCCTTCTGCACACACTTGCTCCAGTCAATCTTTGGAGCCTTGCCGCTGAACCAGTCGGCTTGCTGGGCTGCCTTCTCTGGGTTGGCTTCAGCCCATGCCTTTTCCTCAGCATAGCGCTCAGCGCAGATGCTTTCGAGTTCCTTGGCACGGTTGGCATAGAGTTCCTTGACATCGTCGAAAATCTGGAATGGATTCTCAGGGTCGCCACCAAGATGCTTGATGGTGTTGACAAAGGCATCGCCTCCGAGTGGAGCACCGTGAGTTTTGCAATTGGCTTCGTAAGAAGTGCCGTCGGCCTTGAGGGCACCCTTACCCATGATGCACTTACCGATGATGAGGGTTGGCTTGCCTTCCACCTTCTGGGCTGTGTCGAGTGCCTGACGAATCTGTGCAGCATCGTTACCACAAATTTCGATGACTTCCCATCCGATGGCGCGATACTTAGCGGCTGTGTCCTCTGTCATCACATCCTTGGTTTCAGTAGAAAGCTGAATGTCGTTGGAGTCGTAGAACATGATGAGGTTGTCGAGTCCGAGCACAGCTGCGATGCGTGCGCCACCTTGTGAAATCTCTTCCTGCACACCACCGTCGGAGATGTATGCGTAGATGGTTTCCTTTGCGAAAGTGGGGTTGCCGGTGTGGGCTGCCAGGAATTTGGCTGCGATGGCTGCGCCAATGGCGAACACATGGCCTTGGCCCAGAGGACCTGAGGTGTTTTCGATGCCGCGAGCTATCTCAAACTCGGGGTGACCCGTAGTTGGAGAACCCCACTGGCGGAGCTGTGCCAGTTCGTCGAGGGTGAACTTACCGATGAGGGTGAGTTGAGAGTAGAGCATGGGAGCCATGTGACCAGGGTCGAGGAAGAAACGGTCGCGACCTACCCAACCTGGGTTCTTGGGGTCATATTTGAGATACTCAGAATACAAAACATTGATAAAGTCGGCACCGCCCATGGCACCACCAGGGTGTCCAGACTTAGCCTTTTCTACTGCAGCTGCTGCAAGTATGCGGATGTTGTCCGCTGCATGATTCAGTACGTTAATAGAATTTGCCATAAGTTTTTGTTTGTTTATTTTTTGTTATCCACTGCGGCTTGCTCAATGGCGAGTCCTGCCTTGTAGTTCTCAATATAGGCGTTGAAGCCTGCCACGTCTTCGGGAGTGGGTTTGATTTCTTCGCCCTCGTTGCCTGCGAAGACCACTTGGTCGAGGTAATTGGCAAGGGAGAGTTCCTTGTTCTTGCAAACGGCGTAGGCTGCCAGAAGAGCAATGCCCCATGCACCGCCTTCGCCTGCTGTCTCCATCACTGAGATAGGGGAGTTGAGTGCGGCAGCCAACATCTTCTGACCCACACCTTTGGTGGTGAAGTAGCCTCCATGACCTGTGATGCGGTCAACCTTTACCTTCTCTTCTTTCAGGAGAATGTCGTTGCCAATCTTCAACACACCGATAGCACCATAGAGGTGGGCACGCATGAAGTTGGCAAGGCTGAACTTGTCGTTGGCTGAACGAACAAAGAGTGGACGTCCGTCGGCCAGACCAGTCACGGGCTCTCCCGACACGTAGTTGTAGGAGAGGATGCCTCCACAGTCGGCATCGCCTTTGGTTGCAATGTTGAAGAGGTTGGTGTAGAGTTGGTTCATGTCAACCGGCATGCCCATCAATTCTTGGAATTCCTTGAAAATCTTCACCCAGGCGTTGATGTCGGACGTGCAGTTGTTGCAGTGAACCATGGCCACGAGCGAGCCGTCGGGAGTGGTCACCATGTCAATCATCTCATAGGGCTTGGAGAGCTCTTTCTCCAGAACAATCATGGAGAAGGATGATGTTCCGGCCGAAACGTTGCCTGTGCGCTGCTTCACGGCATTGGTGGCTACCATGCCTGTGCCAGCGTCGCCTTCGGGCGGGCAAACTGGAATGCCAGGTTTCAGATGGCCCGACACGTCAAGACGGTTGGCACCTTCGGGGGTGAGGAAACCTGCATTCTCGCCAGCATTGAGCGACTTGGGCAGGATGTCGAGGAGTTTCCAGCTGAAGCCTCGTGGCTCGATGAGCTTGTCGAATTTCTCCACCATAGTGGCATCGTAGGTCTTGGTCTTGGGGTCAACAGGAATCATGCCTGAGGCATCGCCAACACCCAATACCTTCTGGCCCGTGATTTGCCAGTGGATGTAACCGGCAAGGGTGGTGAGAAACTCGATGTCCTTTACGTGCTCCTCGTTGTCGAGGATGGCTTCGTAGAGGTGAGAGATGCTCCAGCGGAGAGGTATGTTGTAGTTGAACAATTTGGAGAGTTCGGCAGCGGCTTTGCCTGTGTTGGTGTTGCGCCAAGTGCGGAATGGCACCAAGATGTCGTTGCCCTTGAAGGCCATGTAGCCGTGCATCATGGCACTGATGCCGATGGCTGCCAGCGTCTCAATTTCCACTTCGTACTGCTCGAGCACGTTCTTGCGCAACTGGGCGTAGCAGTCTTGCAGACCGTACCAAATGGCCTCGGTGCTGTAGGTCCAAAGTCCATCCACCAACTGGTTTTCCCATGTGTGGCTGCCCTGTGCGATGGGCTTGTAGTTCTCGTCGATGAGAACAGCCTTGATACGGGTAGAGCCAAACTCGATACCGAGTATGGCTTTACCTGATTCTATGGTTTGTTTGGGTGTCATAGGCATTGATTACTTAAGTGCTTTGTTCAGCATGAAATAAATCTCGTTGTTGCGGAGCTGCTGCTTGAAGTCGCTGGTGTTGGTGTCCTTGTTAATTTTGACATACTCGATGCCCACCATCTCTGCGAAGTCTTCCCAGTACTCCTCTGTAATGTCGTAAGAGAATGCGCTGTGGTGTGTGCCACCTGCCAGAATCCATGCGCCGGCACCAATCTCGAAAGTAGGCTGTGGAACCCAAAGGGCTGAAGCCACAGGAAGGTTGGGCATAGGCTTTGGCTCGATGCACTCCACCTCCTGAGAGATGAGACGGAAGCGGTTGCCAAGGTCAACCACTGTGGCCTTGATGCCGCGGCCCACCTTAGATGTGAACACGAGACGGGCTGTCTGCTGCTTGCGGATACCGATGCCGAGGAAGTGTACTTCAAGCTTTGGCTTGTCAACAGCGATGAGAGGACAAACCTCGAGCATGTGGCTCTGGAGGCAAGAAGAACGGTCGCCTGCAAAGTTGAGGGTGTAGTCCTCAAGGAATGAGCAACCAATTGGCATGCCCTGCTGAATTACCCAGAGAGTGCGATAGAGGCAAGCGGTCTTCCAGTCGCCTTCGGCACCAAATCCGTAGCCTTCGGCCATCAGGCGCTGAGAAGCAAGGCCTGGAATTTGGTCGAAACCAACAAAGTTGGGGTCGTTGATGTCGGCATCGCCAAGGTCGTCGAAGTTGGTGGTGAAGGCTGTGGCACCTTCATCCTTCAGCACGCGGCGAAGGGCGATTTCTGCCTTAGCTGCGTTCTTCACCTTCTGCCAGTAAACTTCTTCGCCACTTTCGTCAATCTTGATGGTGTATTCTTTCTTGTATTCCTCAACCAACTCATCTACTTCGGCATCAGTCACCTGCTTGAAGTATTCCATCAGGGAGCTTACTGGATAGTAGTCAACGTGGTAGCCCAGGCGCTGCTCAAACTCAACACGGTCGCCATCGGTCACAGCTACATTGTTCATGTTCATGCCAAACATCAGACAGCGTACGTTCTTGGCATCGGCCACACCAGCTGCCACGCGAGCCCAAACAGCTATCTGTTTCTGAGCTTGTTCGTCCTTCCAGTAGCCACAAACAACCTTGCGAGGCACGCGCATGCGAGTGCAGATGTGTCCGAACTCGATGTCGCCATGGGCTGACTGGTTGAGGTTCATGAAATCCATGTCCATGGTCTCCCATGGAATTTCTGCGTTGTACTGAGTGTGGAAGTGGAGGAGTGGTTTCTGCAAATCCTGCAGACCCTTGATCCACATCTTGGCAGGGGAGAAGGTGTGCATCCATGTGATGACACCCACGCACTTCTCGTCGTTGTTGGCTGCCTTCATCACAGCTTCCACTTCCTTGGAAGAGTTTGCTGTTCCTTTGTAAACCACTTTGATGGGGATGAGACCGCCATTGTTGAGTCCGTCCACCATTTCCTTTGAGTGGCCGTCAACGATTTTCACTGTTTCACCTCCGTAGAGCAACTGCGCACCAGTCACCCACCATAATTCCAAATTTTCAAAAGCCATAGTCTTTTAATGTTTTAGTTGTTAGTATTAGTGTATTTTCAATTAGTGTTTCTGTCCCTTTTGTCCGTAGTAAGCGTTGGGGCCATGCTTGCGGTTGTAGTGTTTTTCCACCAACAGCTGGTTCATTGTCAGATTGGGGTTGACGCTGAAGGCGATGAATGCCATCTTGGCACACTGTTCCATCACCTTAGCGTTATAGACCGCATTGTCGGGGGATGTGCCCCAAGAGAATGGACCGTGATTCTTCACCAATACGGCAGGGGTGTGGTCGGGATTAATCTTGCGGATGTTGAGGATTTCATCTACAATCACGTTGCCTGTCTCCAGCTCGTACTGACCTTCCACCTCTTCTTTGGTCATGTCGCGGGTGCAAGGGATGGCTTGATAGAAATAGTCGGCATGAGTGGTGCCGATGTTGGGAATGTCCTTGCCTGCTTGCGCAAATGCAGTCGCATAGGTGGAGTGGGTGTGCACTACGCCCTGAATGTTGGGAAATGCCTTGTAGAGCACTAAGTGGGTTGGTGTGTCGGACGAGGGATTGAGGTCGCCTTCCACCACTTTTCCACTTTCTAAATCAACCACCACCATGTCGCTGGCTTTCATCTCGTCATAACTTACTCCTGAGGGTTTGATGACTACCAGTCCTTTCTCACGGTCAATACCAGACACGTTTCCCCATGTGAAGATAACGAGTCCCTGCTTTACCAAGTCAAGGTTTGCCTTGAATACTTTTTCTTTCAGTTCTTCTAACATAGTATTACGAATTTATATTGTTGATAGAATTACGTGTTTCTGCTTGTAAATTTATATAATGTGGCTCCACGGCGTGAGGAGGAACGATCCACCATGTCGGTAGCCTGAATATAGTCTTTTTCAGAGATTGAGCGGCGAAAATTACGCTTGTCAATCGGGGTGCCGAGTATGCTTTCGTAAAGTGTTTGCAAGAGGCTCAGCGTAAAATATCGGGGCAGGAGGTTGCAGCCGATGGGTTCGGTTTTGATAGTTTCGCCAACGGTGTGGCGTGCTTTCTGCACCATGTCGTTATGGTCAAAGCAGAGGGTTGGGAGACTGTCCACATCTACCCATTTGGCATTGTGAATGTCGGAAAGTGTGGAATCGTAATCGTTTACGTTGATGAGGGCAAAGTAAACAATGCTGATGACGCGCTCACCCGGGTCGCGTTCCACTTCACCAAAAGTGGCAAGTTGTTGCATATAGACGTTGTCAAGCCCCGTGAACTCTTTCAGAATGCGCTTGGCTGAAGTGTCTATACTTTCGTTGGTTTGAACAAAGCCTCCAATCAATGACATCTCACCTTGCCCCGGGGCGTATGGGCGCTGATGAATCAGCACTTTAAGATGCCCGTCTGCGAATCCGAAAATGACGCAATCGACGGACACGTAGAACTGGGGGTATGAGGTGTAAGCTGTCATGGATTGGAGGCTTCTTATTATATATAAATAATGTGTAGGTCTAAGTCTGAATTACCAGAGCAGGATGTAAAGAATCATCGTGATGACACAGATGCCAATGGTGCCGTAGGTGTAGCCACGAGTGGTCTTGAACAGGCTGAGGTCCACTGGAAGTGCTTTGGTGTCTGCCACCTTATCTTTAGCATTGCTGTAGAGCCAAACGGCATTGCAGCCAACCAGTACACCGAAGAAAATGAAGGCCTGGAAGCCGATGTCGTTCAGATAGGTGGTCACATCGGTTGAGTTGCCCATTGCCACAACAATGATGGAAGCTACAATCATGATGGCACCTGCTGTTCCCATAATTCCAGCCCATTTCAGCATGGCTTTGCGGTCATCTGACGATGGAAGTTCTACGCTAACATATTTCTTGTCGAAGTAGCTGACGATGATGAAGAAGGTGACGAGGATGATGAAGATGTAGCCAGCACGGAACTGGAAGGCCACGTCTGGAAGGAATACCTTGAAGAGCACACCCATTGGGATGGTGATGATGGCTGTCCAAACGGCAGCAGTGGAAGAGGCGCGTTTCCAGAGAAGACCCAGACCGAACACGGTGATGATGCCGGGATAGATGAAGCCTGAGTACTCCTGGATGTACTGGAATGCCTGGTCGAGACCACCAAGGAGTGGCTTCACGGCTACGGCTGCGATAACCAATGCTGCAACTGCCACGATACGGCCTACGTTCACCAGCACTTTGTCAGTGGCGTTCTTGTTGATGTACTTCTTGTAGATATCCATCGTGAAGAGGGTAGAGGTACTGTTGAACATGGATGCCAGAGAAGAGATGATGGCTGCGGTGAGGGCTGCAAATGAAAGACCCTTGATGCCTGTTGGAGTAAAGTTGCGAATCAGCCAAGGATAAGCATCGTCAGCAACATTGATGGAACCTTGCAGGTGGTTGAACTGATCGGCGTTCTGTGCCATGTAGTAAGCGCAGATGCCAGGGAGCACTACGATGAATGGGATGAGGATTTTGAGGAAACCTGCGAAGATGAGACCCTTCTTGGCTTCATCGATGTTCTTAGCGGCAAGACCCTTCTGGATGATGTACTGGTTGAAGCCCCAGTAGCCCAAGTTGGTCAACCACACGCCACCTACGATGGCTGCAATGCCGGGCACGTTGGCGAAGGCACTTGGATTGTGGCTTTCGCGAATGACGAGGTGGAAGTGAGAGTCGGTTGAATGGTCACCTGTGGTGAGGAAGGTATAAACTTTGTTGAAACCGTCAACGAACGAGCCGTCGTCGCCTGCTACAGAGCAAAGGGCGAAATAGGCAGTCACCAAACCACCACCCACAAGGAAGGTCACCTGCATCACGTCAGTCCAAGCAACTGAGGCCAGACCTCCGTAGATGGAGTAGATACCTGCGATGAGGAAGAGGGCAATGATGATGATCATGCGCATGGAAACTTCCATACCGCCGATGGACACTGCCAATCCCTGAAGACCCAGAATTTGCTCGATGGCCAATGCGCCAAGCCAAGCTACTGACGTCAGGTTGACGAACACGTAAAGGAACAGCCAAAGAATAGAAAATGCAAGACCTACACCGTCGTTGTAACGTTCGCGAAGGAACTGAGGAATGGTGAAAATCTTGCGTTCAATCATGGTTGGCAGTAAGAACTTGCCAATCACCACCAGTGTGACGGCTGCCATTACTTCATACGCTGCGATGGCGATGCCGTCGGCATAACCTGTGCCAGACATGCCGATGAACTGCTCGGCCGAAATGTTGGCAGCGATGAGAGAAGCACCTACCGCCCACCAGGTCAGTGTGTTGCCGGCAAGGAAGTAGTCGCTGGCACTTTTACCCTTACCATCCTTGTCACGGCTCAGGAACATACCGAGGCTGACGAGCAGGATGATGTAAACTACCAAAATGATAAAGTCGATGGTTTCAAAGCCGCTCTGACTTATCGCTTCGGTAAAACTCATTTGTGTATCCATTTTTGTTTGTTGAGTTGATAATTATTAATAGTTGAAAATTTGTTCGGTGTGTTATTCCTCAACCGAGAACACATACTTGCAGTAGCTGTGGTAAGGCTTCTCTGGCGTGATGAAAGGATTGCTGTTTTCCCATCCTGGCATCATGCACTTGTTGGGGGAGTCGGGGAATTTCTGGCTTTCGAGGCAGATGGCGCAATGCTTCTGGTACATGATGCCACCCTTGCCGGGGCGTGTTCCGTCCTGGAAGTTGGCTGTGTAGCACTGAACACCTGGCTCGTTGGTGTACATGTCCATCTTGATGCCTGAGCGAGGATCGGACATGGTGATGCAGATTTCATCCTGGTTGCCCTTTGTGTTGAGCACCCAGTTGTGGTCGTAACCGCCACCTACAGATTCCATCTCTGGGTCGTTCTTGGCAAAGTCTGTGCCAATGGCTCTTGGAGTGCGGAAGTCGAACACGGTTCCTTCCACAGGACGAATCTCGCCTGTAGGGATGAGGTTGTCATCGCCAGGAGTGTAGTTGTCGGCGTTGACGTAGAGGATGGACTCGTCGATGGTGTTGTTCAGGTCGCCAGACAAGTTGAAATAGGTGTGGTTGGTCATGTTCAGCACTGTTGGAGCATCTGCCGTGCCATCGTAGTTGATGACGATGGCATTGTCGTCGGTCAGTTCGAATTTAACGGTAGCCTCAACTTTGCCAGGGAACTGGTTGTCGCCATCGGGAGAAATGCGCTTGATGGTGAGTGACTGGTCGGTGGACTCTACCACATCGTAAACCTGATACTGCCAGCCTGTGTAACCGCCATGCAAGCATGCTACGCCATTGTTGTTCTTGGAGAGAGTGACTGTCTCGCCGTTGTAAGTGTACTCGCCATTGTTGATGCGGTTGGCGTAGCGACCTACAGAGCAGCCAAAGTCGGTCTCATAGTTCCATGGGAAATAGTTCTCCACCTTGTCAAAGCCGCAGGCTACATCCACCAGTTCGCCGTCTTTATTGGGAACCATAATGCTCACGATGCGTCCACCAAAGTTGGTGATGCATACCTCCATGCCGTTTTTGTTGGTCAAGGTGTACAGTTTCACTTGCTTGGCTTCGGCTGAATCGGCAATGAATTTGCCTGCTTCGGCATCGTATGCCACTGCAATGCAAGTGTCATAATCTGCTGGATTAATACCAGATTTTGTCAGCTCCACTTGAGCTGGCTTCTGTGCAGGATTGCATGCACATAGGAAAGCTACGGCCGCAGCACTTCCCGTCAAAATCGTTTTAAGATTTTTCATAATTGGGTTATACAATATTTTAGTTTATAAACTTTTGCCAAAGGTACGGTTTTTTTGCCGTTTCAATTGTGCTAAAAAACATGTTATATAACATAAAGTGTGTTTTCGACACTTTTGCTCATGCTTTTTTACCTTCTGCATGAACAGGAACTTGCCTTTTGCTAACCTAATAGCATACTTTATGCATAACCCAGCCTTATTGGGAAATAACCCTACCTTATTTGAGAATAACCCAGCCTTATAACGGTTTACCATCATCTTGGTAATAAAAAACGGGCAGATTCAGCACATGAATCTGCCCGATAATGAGAGGGAGGGTCTTAATGAAATTAGATGAGGTCAATGCTTCTCTTGACGAACTTGGTGAGTGCTTCGCCACGGAGTAGGCCATTTTGGAGGAGAGCCAAGTCGATGAGTTGGCTGACCACTTCTGGCTTGGCCTCCTTGATGCTTGACTTGATTAGCGGATGGTCGGTGTTGAGCACCATGTTGAGCATCGTTGGCATCTCTCCATAGAAAGCCATGCCGGGTTGCAGACGTGACATATCTTTCATACGGCGCATGTACTCGCTCTGTGTCATAATGACAGGGGCTGCAGTTTCGCCCAGAGCTTGTGGCTCAACGTTGAACTCTATCTTGTCGAGCTTGGGAAGAGCGTTCTTGAAGGTTTCCGTCAGTGCTTTCTTATCATCTTCAGGCAGTTCTTCCTTCTTCTCGTCACTCTTCACGATGAGTTTATCTACCACGTCAGAGTCAACGCGGGTGAATCGGCTCTTCTCAAACTTCTCTTCAAAGAGGTTGCACATGGCTGGGTCGAGCTGTCCATCCATCAAGAGTACATTGTAACCTTTGGCGTTGGCAGCATCGATGTAGCTGTACTGATCATCCTTGTTGTTGGCATAAAGGTAGATGAGGTTGCCGTCCTTGTCGGTCTGTTCACCCTTGATGAGGGTTTGATATTCTTCGAAAGTGTAGAACTTGCCTTCGGTGTCCTTCAGCAGAGCGAACGACTTAGCTTTGTCGTAGAAATCTGTCTCAGACAGCATTCCGTAGTTGATGAAGATTTTGATGTCATCCCATTTCTCCTCAAACTGTTTGCGGTCGCTCTTGAAGATAGAAGAGAGGCGGTCGGATACTTTCTTGGAAATGTATGTGGAGATTTTCTTTACGTTTGCATCACTCTGCAAGTAACTACGGCTGACGTTCAGGGGAATGTCGGGTGAGTCAATTACACCATGCAGGAGGGTCATGAAGTCAGGCACGATGCCTTCCACATTGTCAGTCACAAACACCTGGTTGCAGTAGAGGTTGATTTTGTTCTTCTGAATGTCGAGGTTGGTCTTCACCTTCGGGAAATAGAGGATACCAGTCAGGTTGAAGGGGTAATCTACGTTGAGGTGAATCCAAAAGAGGGGTTCGTCGCTCATGGGGTAGAGTTTCTTGTAGAACTCCTTGTAGTCCTCGTCCTTCAGTTCAGATGGCTTACGTGTCCAGAGTGGGGTGGTGTCGTTGATGACATCGTCTTCGTCTGTCTCCACGCTCTTTTTCTCCTTGTCGTCCCATTTTGTCTTCTTACCGAAGGCTACTGGTACAGGGAGAAATTTGCAGTACTTGTTCAGCAGTTCACTAATTTTGTATTTCTCGAGAAAATCCTTGCAGTCATCGTCGATGTACATTACAATGTCTGTACCGCGGTCGGTCTTGTCAGCATCCTCGATGGTGAACGAAGGGCTTCCGTCGCAGCTCCACTTCACAGCCTTGCTGTCTGGCTGCCAACTCTTCGTGATGATTTCCACTTTTTTGCTCACCATGAAGGATGAGTAGAAACCAAGTCCGAAGTGACCTATAATGGCATTGGCATCTTCTTTATACTTGTCGAGGAAATCGTTTGCACCTGAGAAGGCTATCTGATTGATGTATTTGTCAATTTCCTCTTCCGTCATGCCGATACCGCGGTCGCTAACTGTCAGTGTGCCTTTGTCTTTGTCTATGCTGACATGAACGGTCAAGTCGCCTGCCTCTTCTTTCAGTTCTCCCTTGCTCGCAAGGGTCTTGAGCTTTTGTGTGGCATCTACGGCGTTGCTGACAATTTCGCGAATGAAGATGTCGTGGTCGCTATAGAGAAACTTTTTGATGACGGGGAAGATATTCTCTGTCGTAACCCCGATGTTACCTTGTTGAGCCATAATTATATTTGCTATTGATGATTATTCGATTTACAATTTGTTATGGGAATGTTCTGTGAGCGAATGGTGTCCTGCATAGCTCGTTTTCGATGAGGAAGCAAAAAAAATGCCAGCCACCTTTGTGACTGACATTTTGTCGTAGTTGATGCTGATTCACTTCTTGGCGATGACAATCTTGCCATCTTTTAGTTCAGCCAAGATGGTGTCCCCTTCCTTCACGTTCTCCTCAACAATGAGTTCGCTAATGCCATCTTCCAAGTGCTGTTGGATGGCTCGACGCAGAGGGCGTGCTCCAAACTGTTTGTCATATCCCTTTTCGGCGATGAACTTCTGGGCTTCATCGGTGATTTCGAGGTGCATGCCGAGATCTTCAATGCGTTTGTAGAGACCGCGCAGTTCAATGCCGATGATTTGCAGAATAGCAGAGAGTTCCAATTGGTCGAAGGTGATGATTTCGTCAATGCGGTTGAGAAACTCGGGGGAAAACTGTTTGTTGAGTGCTTTCTGGATGACAGAACGGCTTACTTCCTTGTCATCCTTGTCGGCCATCGCTGCAAAGCCAACGCCCCGACCAAATTCTTTCAACTGCCGAGTACCCACATTGCTGGTCATGATGATGACTGTGTTGCGGAAGTCAATAGTTCTGCCTTGGGTGTCGGTCAAACGTCCATCATCCATGACCTGTAATAGGAGATTGAATACATCGGGATGAGCTTTCTCTATCTCGTCGAGCAGGACGATGGAGTAGGGCTTGCGACGTACTTTCTCTGTGAGCATACCGCCCTCTTCGTACCCTACGTATCCAGGAGGCGCACCCACCAAGCGGCTGACGGTGAACTTCTCCATATATTCGCTCATGTCGATACGGATGAGGGCATCGGTCGAACCAAACATGTGCTCAGCCAATTTCTTGGCTAAGAACGTCTTTCCTACGCCTGTAGGACCGAGGAACATGAAGGTGCCAATCGGACGGTTAGGGTCTTTCAGTCCTACGCGGCTACGTTGGATGGCACTGACGAGTTTGTCAACCGCAGAATCTTGTGCAATAACTGTTCCCTTCAATTCCTGACGCATGCCTTTCATGCGTATGCCTTCGGCACTGGCCATCTTGCTGACGGGGATGTCTGTCATCATCGACACGGTTTGTGCCACATCTTCGGCTTTTACTTTTTGACGTTTTTTCTCTAAAGATGCTTCCCACTCTGTCTTCATGATGTCTAGCTCTGACTGGAGAGCGGTAATCTGGTCGCGGTATTTGCTGGCCAAATTATATTTCTCTTCACCTACGGCTTTGTTTTTCTTTTTGGTAAACTCAGCCAGCAAAGCTTCCTTGTCCTCTATTTCCTTTGGAACATCTACATGAGTGATGTGTACGCGCGATCCCACTTCGTCCAACACATCAATCGCTTTGTCTGGAAAACTGCGGTCAGTCACATAGCGTTCTGTCAATTTGACACAAGCCAATAGTGCATCTTCAGTGTAGATGACGTTGTGATGATCCTCGTAACGGTCTTTGATGTTGTGCAGAATGGTCAGCGTTTCTTCGGGCGTGGTCTGTTCAACAATTACTTTTTGGAAACGGCGCTCCAGCGCACCGTCTTTCTCGATACTCTTTCTATATTCGTCAAGGGTGGTGGCACCAATGCATTGCAATTCACCTCTTGCCAATGCTGGTTTCATCATGTTGGCAGCATCCATCTGCCCTGCTTGATTGCCCGCACCTACCAAGGTGTGGATTTCATCGATGAACACAATGACATCAGGGTTGGCTCGCAATTCGTTGATGATGCTGCGCATGCGTTCCTCAAACTGCCCGCGGTATTTGGTTCCTGCTACCACGCTGGACATGTCGAGGCTGATGATGCGTTTGCCGAAGAGCACGCGCGCCACTTTCCGTTCGTTGATTCGTGTGGCCAATCCTTCCACAATGGCGCTTTTGCCCACGCCTGGCTCGCCAATCAAGACGGGGTTGTTCTTTTTCCTTCTGGAAAGAATCTGAGCCAAGCGTTCTATCTCTCTTTCACGTCCAACGACAGGGTCGAGTTTCCCCTCGCTGGCAGCACGGGTAAGGTCGAATCCAAACTTGTCTATGGCTGGTGTGTCCGAATTTCCTTTTTTTGACGTTTGGGTTGAGGTGGTATTGGTGTTGGTCGAAGTGCTTCCACTCGATGGTGGGGGGGTATCCTCCTCATCCTCTTCATCAAAATCCACGCTATTCTCAGTTGGAGTAGGAGCAGGCTGAACAGTGAGCGAATCGTAGAGGTCTTTATACGTGACATCGCAGTCACCCAATATTCTTGCCACAAGGTTGTCGTGTTGTTTCAAGATGGCAAGGAGCATGTGTTCAGCGTCGCTTTCTTTGCTTTTCATCAAACGAGCTTCAAGCACGGCTAACCGCATAATAGTGTTGGATTTCTGATTTAGTGCAATGTCGGTAGAAAGCAACTTGGCGCCATAATCTCTTACGGAGCGCTCGAGCACGTTCTTTACAGAGGGTATGTTGACATAGAACTTTCTCTTCAACACGTCAATCACACGGCTTTCTCCATCGCGTATCAGACCAAGCATCAAATGCTCAGGTCCTATGTAGTCATTGTTGAGCCTTAAAGCTTCTTCCTTGCTATAACCAAGGATTCGTGTTACTCTATCAGAATATTTGTAATTCATGCGCAATAAATGTCTCGTTCGGTACGTATTGGTACGGGCTATTAAATTTTCGCTACAGACTTATGCCAGACAAAACACGTGCCGTCCCTTAGCGGGAAAGCCATTTTGTCAGTCTGTCCATGATTTCCTGTTTCATGTTGGCTGGCATATTCCCGATTCTGGCCTTATGACTGCCTCTTGGCTGCACATACACGCGCATGTTCTCCTTTTTTTTGCAGTTGAGCCATGTGCATACACCACTTGCGCTCCATGGGTCAATCTCTCCATATATAAATATGTGGGTGGGGTCTTCTTCTTTGAGGAACTTTACCGTCCGCTTGTAGAGTGTGTCGTCAAAATCGTAAGCTCGCAAACTGTCGGGCAGCATGATTTCTTTCAGATAGCCCTTAGTGCTTTTGAGCGAAGTCCACTTTTTGATGGGTTTGAGCGAATAGCCGTAGTAACCCAGTTCGCGGCTTGCTTGCACATCGAAAGGCATGAAACGGTTGGGGTAAATGAAGTAGTCAGGGCTGGCTACTTCCATCAGATTGTTGAACCAGGTCTGATTGTCTGCCGTTTGCAAAGGAATAGTACTGACGGGTGTTCCCCATTGCCATAAGGCAAAGGGGTATTCCAGCACGCAGTAGTCGTAAATGTCTTCTTCGGGAAGGTAAAAGTGGTAGTTGTGTTCTGCATTATACTTTGTGAACAATTCCAAAAGTTCAGGCTTTCTCTTCATTAGTTCTTGCATGGCAGCTTCTATTGCTTTCCGTTCGTCTTTCGTACCCACTTTTTTAGCCAGGAACTTTTCGTGTCGTCCATCTTCTACTCCTCTGTTTAGCGGAGCTACATAACTGACGCTCACGTCCACATCATCAGGATAGGTGGCACGATAAAACATGGTGGTTTGTCCACCTTTGCTGATGCCTGTGCTAATCCACTTTCCTTTGAAAAGTTGGCCAAACACTTGGCGCACATGATGATAGTCGGCTAAAGAGTTATCTACCGTCATGTAGTCCCAATTAGTGGGTTGGGGTACACTTTCGGCAAAGTAGCGATATTCGCACAACACTACGTTGGCATCGAAGAGCGCACTGAGTTCTTCTTCATAGCTTGGATTCATGCCATAGTCGGCAAAGTAGCCTTCTGTAACCAAAACAGTTGGTTTGTCCAATCCTTTGATGCCTACAATGATTCGTT
This sequence comes from uncultured Bacteroidales bacterium, assembly GCA_902789725.1. Lineage (GTDB taxonomy): Bacteria > Bacteroidota > Bacteroidia > Bacteroidales > Bacteroidaceae > Minthosoma. The sequence continues at coordinate 29,432 of CADAPC010000003.1, read as the reverse complement.
CGCCAAACGTTCCTTTGTTTTGCGACTTCCAGTCCACCTGCTGTTCAAATTTAAGCACATACTTTTCTTTGAACTTGCTGGTTTCTAATGGAGTCACCTGGCTTACTCCATCCAAAGCATTCAGATGCTTCATGTATGTAGTAGTAAACGTTTGTGCTGAAAGTTCTAAGGCTGTCAACACAAACAGGACGAATATCGAAAACTTTTTCATTATAGTGGCTTTTTGTCTCTTCATTGTTAAAAGTATTTAGTAGGCTCTGGCAATCAGTACACGGTGCTTGGCTGGTTTCCCACTTACCATGTCGGTGCCTTCTGTCTGCTCAAACATGTATGGTACACAACGGATTGTTGCTTGTGTATCTTCCTTAATCTTAGCTTCAGTTTCCTCGGTTCCGTCCCAATGGCAAAGGAAGAAGCCGCCGTCCTTGATACGCTCTTTGAACTCTTCGTAGTTGTCACATTCATAAATATGTGAATCGCGGAAATTTACAGCTTTCTTGTAGATGTTTTGCTGAATGTCATCGAGCAGGTGCTTGATGTAGTCTTCTATGCCTTCGATGGAGACATTTTCTTTCTCCAATGTGTCGCGGCGCATCACTTCTACCAGTCCTTTTTCCAAGTCGCGGGCACCCAGTACCACTCGCACAGGCACACCCTTCAACTCGTAGTCGGCAAACTTGAATCCTGGACGCTTGTTGTCTGAGCTGTCATACTTCACGCTGATGCCCATTGCCTTCAGATTCTTTACAATGTCGGCGGCCTTTTCGTTCAATTGGGCCATCTGATCGCCCTTTCCGATTGGAATGATGACAACTTGGAGCGGAGCCAATCGTGGAGGCAAGACAAGGCCGTTGTCATCAGAGTGGGTCATGATGAGGGCGCCCATTAGTCGGGTGGAAACGCCCCATGAAGTAGCCCAAGCAAACTCAGGTTTATTGTCCTTGTTGAGGAATTGCACATCAAATGCCTTGCCGAAGTTCTGTCCGAGGAAATGGCTTGTTCCGCTCTGGAGAGCCTTTCCATCCTGCATCATCGCTTCGATAGTGTAGGTGTCGAGTGCCCCTGCAAAGCGTTCTGTCTCGCTCTTTACTCCTTGAATGACGGGAACGGCCATATATTCCTCTGCAAATTTGGCATACACTTTCAGCATCTGCTGGGCGCGCTCCTCTGCTTCTTCGCGAGTGGCATGAGCTGTATGTCCCTCCTGCCAAAGGAATTCAGAGGTGCGAAGGAATAGGCGTGTACGCATTTCCCAACGCATCACGTTACACCACTGGTTGCATAGAATAGGCAGGTCGCGATAAGACTTAATCCATCCTTTGTAAGTGTTCCAGATGATGGTTTCTGAAGTGGGTCGTATGATGAGTTCCTCTTCCAGTTTTGCCGCAGGGTCCACCACCACACCGTCATGGGTTTCGTTGGTCTTCAGACGGTAGTGTGTCACCACCGCGCACTCTTTGGCAAATCCTTCCACATGTTCTGCTTCTTTACTCAAGAAGCTTTTGGGGATGAGCAGGGGAAAATAGGCGTTCTGCACCCCTGTCTCCTTAAACATATCGTCCAGCACTCGCTGCATCTTTTCCCATATAGCATATCCGTAAGGACGAATCACCATGCATCCTCTCACGTCGGCTTGTTCAGCTAACTCTGCTTTCACCACCAGTTCATTATACCACTTGGAATAATCCTCCGACCGCTTGGTCAGGTCTTTTAATTCTGTTGCCATTTTCTTATCTTTTTATATTGATGAATCATAATCAAGCTACAAAATTACGACCTTTTTGTGAAAAAAACATCATTTTTTCATTTTATTTATCGAATGAGCCGTTTATCTCGTAGAAAAAGCCGATATTTGCACATAAAATACAAAAGAAGAAGTACAACATTAAATCAATAATTAATACTTAAAGACTTAAAATTTTATGAAGAAAATGAAATTAGGAGCACTCATTCTGAGTGTGCTCATTATTGTTTCAGGTTGTGGTATGAACAATACAGCCAAAGGAGGACTCATCGGTGGCGGCACAGGTGCTGGAATTGGTGCGCTGGTGGGCAACTTGATTGGTAAAAATGCTGGTGGCACATTGGCAGGAGCAGCTATTGGTGCTGCGGTGGGTACAGGTGCAGGCTTACTCATCGGTAAGAAGATGGACAAGATGAAGGCTGCAGCTGCAGCTGCTGTGGCTGACGCTCAGGTGGAAAGCGTGAAAGACAGCAATGGATTGGATGCAGTGAAGATGACTTTTGATTCTGGCATCCTCTTCGCATCAGGCAAATCCATGCTCAGCAAAGATGCCATGCAGAATTTGGACAAGCTTACCAATGAGGTGCTGAAGGTTTACCCCGATTGTGATGTGGCCATTCAGGGCTACACAGACAATACAGGGTTCAAGGGTTCTACGGTGGAGGAAAGTTTCCAGAAAAACATCAAGCTCAGCCAAGAGCGTGCCGATGCCGTGAAGTCTTATCTTCTGGCTCAAGGTGCTGCGCCCTCGCAGATTAAGAGTAGTACAGGTTTTGGCGAAAACAATCCTGTGGCCAGCAACGACACAAAGGAAGGTAAGGCTCAGAATCGTCGTGTGGAGGTGTATCTCTATGCGTCAGAGGCTATGATTAAAGCAGCTGAGGCAGGTACTCTTCAGTAATCTTAGGGTAACCTAAGGGTAACTATAGGATTCAGCATAGCCAATCAACACGTCAATTTTTGCTGTATTTGTCATACAAATATTCACGCGCTTATTAGTTATAGATTATCAACCCTAATGGGAAAATTCTTTTCTAAATTAAGCAACTTCATCAAGTGGATGCTTATCGTCACATTGGCGGGGAGCATCCTCCTTGTTGTGTTGTTCCGTTATGTTCCTGTCTATGTTTCTCCGCTCATGTTCATCCGCACATGGGAACAAGTGAACCAAGGGAAGCAGATTCGCTGGCATCACCAATGGGTGCCTTTAGACAGTATTGCACCCGAACTACCTTTGGCCGTCATGTCATGTGAAGACCAAAACTTTCTCATTCACAACGGTTTTGATTGGGAGGCTATTCAAAAGGTGATGAAGGAACGTGAAGAAGGGGAACGTTTTCGTGGTGGTTCAACCATTAGTCAGCAAACAGCAAAAAATGTTTTCCTGTTTCCCACTTCTTCATCTGGCAAGTTGGCATGGATACGTAAAGGGACTGAAGCTTACTTTACGCTTCTGATAGAATTCATGTGGAGCAAGCAGCGAATCATGGAAGTGTATCTGAACACCATCGAAATGGGTGATGGCATTTATGGAGCAGAAGCTGTGGCGCAAGAACATTTTGGATGTAAAGCCAAAAAACTTACGCGCAATCAGTGTGCCATGATAGCGATTTCCTTACCTAATCCTCGCAAAATGAATTCCTCTTCTCCCTCCAATTACATGTATCGACGTCAGTCATGGTGCTTACGCCAAATGAAATGGTTGGGAAGTTTCCCGATGCATAAGGAGGAAGACACAAAAGATGGAGGGGAATGAAGAATCCTACAAGATAAAATCTCATAACGAAGCTGTGATGGCGCAGATGTTCACCACCGTCATCATGGCTTTTTCCATGCTCTGAACTGGACAGAACTCGTGAAGCCCATGGAAATTGAGGCCGCCAGCAAAGAGATTGGGGCAGGGGAGGCCTATGAAGGAAAGTTGTGCTCCGTCTGTGCCTCCACGGATGGCTTTGATTTTAGGCTCAATTCCTGCGGCTATCATGGCTTGCTTGGCAATGTCGATGATGTACATTTTGTCCTCCAGTTTTTCACGCATGTTGTAGTATTGGTCTTTCAGTTCGAGTGTGGCCACTTCCTCACCGTATTTTTCATTGATGGCTTCCACCACATCCAGCATTTCCATTTTTCGGCTCTCAAAAAACTCTCGGTCATGGTCGCGAATGATGAATGCCAATTGAGCTTGCTCGCAAGTGCCACTGATGCCGGTAAGATGGAAAAAACCCTCGTAACCCTCTGTGGTTTCAGGTGTTTCATTTTCAGGCAACATGCCCACCAGTTCTGTGGCGATGCGTCCGGCATTGATCATCTTGTTCTTAGCATATCCAGGGTGGACAGAGCATCCTTTGATGGTTATTTGGGCAGATGCTGCATTGAAGTTCTCAAACTCAATTTCTCCCACCTCACTGCCGTCCATAGTGTAAGCAAATTCACAACCAAATTTCTGAACGTCAAAGTGATGTGCTCCTAAACCAATTTCCTCGTCGGGATTGAAACCAATCCGAATCTTACCATGCTGAATCTCCGGATGCTCTTGCAGATACACCATTGCTTGTACTATCTCTGCTATGCCTGCCTTATCGTCTGCTCCCAGCAGGGTGGTTCCGTCAGTCACAATGATGTCTTCGCCCTTGTGATTGAGCAGTTCAGGAAATTTCTCTACTGATGTGACGATACCTTCCGCCAGGGTGATGTCTGTCCCGTCATAGTTCTCCACAATGCGTGGTTTTACATGCGCTCCCGACGCATCAGGACTGGTGTCCATGTGTGCAATGAACCCGATGGTGGGCACAGGCTTATTGGTGTTGGCTGGTAAGGTGGCATAGAGATAGCCTAATTCGTCCAGCTCAACGTCTTGCAACCCTTCACTAATCAGTTCTTCTTTCAGGTAATTTGCAAACACCCGTTGTTTTTCAGTAGAGGGTGTCACGTTCGTTTTCTCCGACGACTGTGTGTCAAAGGAGGTATATTTTAGAAATCTTTCTGTAATTGTCATACGAAATCATTTTTTCTATCCGTGGTGAAAAGTACTTATTGGCAATGGATTTATGTGTTTATTCTTCTGCACTGAACATAGGGTCCCAACATGGCAGTAAAGTAGGCTTCTGCTTGTATGCTGTCAGAATTTTTTCCGATGCATATTTCTTGTTGATGACCAGACGGAACATGTAGTTGTCAAACCATTCATCAGTCATGATGATGTGTCCTTGATGCCCACTGCTTGCTCCCCATGAATTTTCCACTTCCCATTTGATAGGCTTTCCGTTTTCGTCCAGGTCAACAGCCTTGAGGGTCATGGCATGGGTGGAACCCGAATCGAAAGACTGGATGCGCTGTGCCTTGTTCATGCCAAAGCGTACGCCAAAGATGGCATCATAGTCAAAATTGTTGAGGTCAGCAATACCACGAGTGCGATCGAGATATTTACCAACGTCGCAAGAGAAATACATCATCGTGCTATCCTTGATGGAAGCGATGGCAGCCTGCTTAATGTCCTCCATCGGTACATTGAGGTACAACCAGTTGTGTCCGTCGTAAGTATGGCGGTCATACTGTATTTCGTAAGTTTTCCAATACTCTCGGGTGGGGTCGTTCATCAGCATGATGTAGTCGTTCTGCAAATCAAGGTTGATGAATGCTTCATAGAAAGAGTGCGGTGTGTATTTCTTGGGAGGATAGACCGTCTTGCCATCGCTGTCTTTGGGCGCCCATGTAAATTCGCTGACGGGTTTGCCCAGCCCCAGTGTGAGCATGTGGTAAATTTCCGACAGGTTTTTCTCTTTTTGCGCTTGCAATGCCTTGTCGGTGGCTTTATTGTCAGCCCTCAGCGCAAGGGCATCTTCACGCAGTTTCCGCTTCAGAAAAGTGGTGAACTGGCTTGTGTTGTTCGATGTGTAGGTTTCGGGCATCACCCCCTTGGGCACAATACCGTACTTTGCAATGAGGTCGGCCACACCGGTGAAAGTGCCTCCGTCAGAAAGTGGGTTTTGGAAGAGCCACATGACAGTTTGGTCCTCCATCGGCTTTTTTCTTGTGTCGATGATGGCTTGGAGAAATAGATTTGCCTTTTCCAGTTGGTCGTAGAAAAAGAGGTAATTCTGTGAGAACTCCATTCCCTGAGGCAAGTGGTGGTCTGTCATCATTTTGGCACGCAGCATGTTCAGCCCTGTGAAAAGCCAGCATCTGCCCGAAGATTTCTGGTCAGTTATGCCTTTGGATGGGACTGTGTTGGAAAAGTAGGTGTTCTGTTCCACCTGGTTATCTTGGTTGACGGCCAGGGCTGATACGGGACCTGCTGCCAATGCATTTTTAATGGCTCTCTCGCTGCCTGTCAATGGATGGTTGTTAGCAAACTGATTGAGCATTTCTTGAGTGATGCCTTGTGCTGATGCTCCTAAAGAGCACAGGAGCAGAGCTGCGGTGAGTGCAGTTTTCTTCATGGAAATTTGTCTTGGTAAAATATGCATAATTATATATGAATAACGTATCGGAAAAGCATGGGTTTGAACCTTGTTGAGACTTTTCGGGTGCGAAATTAAGAAAAATTCTTTGTATTATCATCGTTCATCCATAAATATTTGCTAACTTTGTCCGATTTTTCTGAATTTTTATCATAATAAATGTAAAAGAGTATTGTTAGATATTTAGTATATAAATCAAATTTAGACGATGATTTATTGGAAGAAATTAACAGTCATTCTTGGCTTCTTTATTGCAGCATTACCTGCTTTTTCGCAGACAATGACCGATGAACAGGTAATCCAGTATGTACAGCAAGAACAAGCAAAAGGTTCAACTCAGCAGCAGATTGTCACCAAACTGTTGCGTCGAGGCGTCACTACCGAGCAGTTGCGTCGCATCCGTAAGAAGTATCAGGCCGAGCAGCAGAACTTAGGCGCATCGGACCTGACGGGTCAGAATAGTCAGAAGTCGCAGAGTCGTATGCGCCAGGAAAGGCAAGAGAAGGGTGAAGAAAACCAGAAGCGGAATCAGTACATGATTCAGTCGCAGATGCGTGTGCAAAATCGTAACTATGGCACCCGCGAGGAACGAGAGCAAGCTCTGAACGATGAGATTGGGTTTATGGACATTGACTCTCTCATTTACTATCAGAACTATTTTAGTGACGAAAGTGAGGTGTTTGGTCGTAATATCTTCAACAATCAGATGCTCACCTTCGAGCCTAATCAGCAGATGGCCACTCCTACCAACTATCGGCTTGGAGCCGGCGACGAGGTGGTGATTGACGTTTGGGGAGCTTCGCAAGAGAGCTTCATCCAGACCATTTCCCCCGATGGTGTAGTGGTGATTGAGGGCATAGGCCCTTGTAAGATTGGTGGTATGAGCGTGTCAGAAGCCACATCCTATCTGCGTTCACATTTAGGAAAGTTCTATTCCAATTCCAATATATCCCTCTCTGTGGGCACCACCCGTAGCATTCAGGTTCAGGTGCTGGGCGAAGTGAATTTGCCAGGCACTTACACACTGAGTTCCCTTTCTTCTGCCTTCAATGCGTTGTATGCTGCAGGGGGTATCAGTGACATTGGTACCCTTCGCGACATCAAGGTTTATCGTCAAGGCCGAACGATTGCTTCCATTGATGTGTATGACTACATTTTGTATGGAAATTCCCGTGGCGATGTTCGGTTGGAAGACAATGATGTAGTGGTGGTGGGTCCCTACGATGCTTTGGTGGAGATTCGAGGCAAGGTGAAACGCCCCATGTTCTATGAGATGAAGCGTAACGAGAGCTTATCTACCTTATTGGATTATACTGGTGGATTTACGGGCGATGCCTACAAAAAGAACATTCGTGTCACCCGTAAGGATGGTGCTGAATATTCCATCCACACGGTTGGCGAATTTGACTGGAGCAATTTCACTATGACCGATGGTGACTCTGTGTTTGTGGATAGTGTGGTGGCACGCTATTCCAACATGGTAGAGGTTCGTGGTGCCGTGTTCCATAGCGGCATGTACCAGATGGATGGAAACATCAATACCGTGCGTGAACTGGTCAAGGCTGCCGAAGGACTGCGCGAAGATGCCTTTACGGCTCGTGCTGTCATGCACCGGCAGAAGGAAGACCTCACTCTTGAAGTGTTGGCTGTTGACATCAAAGGCATTATGGACGGAACAGTGGCCGACATCCCCCTCAGAAAGAACGATGTGCTTTTCATTCCCAGTAAGTTGGAAATGTTGGGCGATCGGACACTAACCATTACCGGCGAAGTGAACTATCCTGGTGTTTATGTATTTGCTGAGAACACAACAATAGAAGACCTTGTGCTGCAGGCTGGAGGCTTAACCGATGCTGCCTCTGTGGTGAAGGTGGACGTATTCCGTCGAATTAATGACCCACATGCCATGGTGGATAATGAGAACATGACCGAAACTTTCTCTTTTTCATTGAAAGACGGATTTGTGGTGGGTGGTGAGCAAGGCTTTGTGCTTCAACCCTACGACCAAGTAGCAGTGCGAAAAAGCCCTTCCTATTCAGAACAACAGAATGTGACCGTGGAAGGTGCTGTGAATTTTAGTGGTACATACGCAATGACCAATAAGAACTATCGCTTGAGCGACTTGGTGGCAGCTGCAGGTGGACTCAGTTCGTTGGGCTATGCCAAGGGTGCTCGATTAGAAAGAAAAATGACTGACGAGGAGCGTCAGCAGCAGGAGGCTTCACTCAGAGCGTCGCAAATTGCGCTCTATGAAGAATCTATGCAGAGCGACAACCGCAACTTCGACCTCAATCGTGCCGACTCTTTGCTGTTGATGAAGCTCGATATCGGTACCACTTTCCCAGTGTCCATCGATTTGGAAAAGGCTATTATGACCCCTGGATGCGAGGAGGATATCGTGTTGAGAGATGGTGACAAATTGATTGTACCACAGTACTCTTCCATCGTAAAAGTGAGTGGCGATGTAATGTACCCTATTTCGTTGAACTATAAGAAAGGTGAATCGCTCAACTACTACATTAAGCGTGCAGGTGGTTATGGCGACAATGCTCGCAAAGCACGTGTTTATGCTGTTTACATGAATGGTGCGGTGGAACTGCTCAGCCACCGGAGCAAAAAAGCCGTAGAACCTGGTTGTACGATTGTGGTGCCATCGAAGAGCAAGAAGAATAAGATGACCACTGCAGAATATGCCGCTATGGGTACATCTGCTGCTTCTATTGCCACCATGATGGTGACTATTGCTAACATTTTGAAATAATGCACAATGAATAGAGAAAATATGGACGAAAATAGCGAGGTTATAGATTTGAGGGAAGTAGCCAAACATTTGTGGAAGAAAAAGAATTTGTTTTATATTGTTTGGGGGGTTACGTTTGTCATATCATGTTTCATCATTTTTCCCATTCCACGCACCTATCAGGCGGACGTGACGGTGGCTCCAGAATCGTCAGAAGCACAAGGGGGTTCGTTGTCTTCCATTGCCAGTTCCTTTGGCTTTAATCTGGGTAACACCACCACATCTGATGCTTTCTATCCAGACATTTACCCAGAGGTGATGGCATCTAATGAATTTATAGCAAACCTTCTCAAAGTGAATGTGGAAACCCTTGATGGAACGGTGAAGACTGACTATTTCAACTACTTGGCATCCCATCAGAAGAGCACTTTCTATATGGTGCCCATCAATTGGACAAAGCGGCAGCTTCGGAAGCTGACAGAGGGTGATAAAAGCATGTATGTTGGAAAGGGGGGAGGCGATGAAGGTTTCTCCACTTTCCTTATGAGTGAACATCAACAAATGATTTTTGAAATAGTGCGCAACAATGTGGTTTGTGGGGTTGATAAGAAGACTGGCATTATTACAATTAATGTGACCGACCAAGACCCTCTGGTGTGTGCTTCCATAGCCGATTCAGCCCGTGTGCATTTGCAAGATTTTATCACACGCTACCGCACTAATAAGGCACGCGTTGATTACGAATATTACCTAAAGCTGACCAACGAGGCCAAGGCTGAGTACGAAGCATCTATGAAAGCCTATGCGGCTTATTGCGACTCGCACTTGAACACTATCTTGCAGACCGAACTCTCCAAGCGTGATGAATTGGAGAATGACCTCAGTATGAAGTCCACCACATACAATACGATGAACACTCAATTAGTGGCTGCAAAAGCCAAAATACAAGAGTGTACTCCAGCCTTTTCATTGCTGCAAGGTCCCACTGTGCCAATCAAGCCTACGGGTCCCAAGCGCATGATTTTTGTGGCAGGTATGCTCTTTTTGGCCACGATTGGCACAATCATCTATGTGTTTCGGAAAGACATCCTCAATCACATGTTGGGAACGAAGCAGGTGAAGTCATAGGATGGAACACTCTGCGTAATAGAGCAAGCGTGAAAGGAAAAAATATCCAGAGGAAGGTGAACAAAATAGAGGATATATTCAAGATAGATGCAAGGAAAGTTCAGCGATTGTTCCTTGTGCCCAAGTTCGACCCATCGCGTTGGATGGTCCTTTCCGTACGCGATGTGGCTTTATGTTTTTTCTATTTAGGCATCCTCATTACTTTCTACGGACAGCTGGCTCCTTGGTTCCTTTGGCGCATCTACTCTTACGACCAGTTTTTTGCCTTCCTTCCCCTTGTGGTTTCACTCCTCCTCTCGCGCACATTGAGTCGTCCGCTCTTCACACGCAAAGACTACTTGTGGCCCAGTTTTGCTTATTTTGTTTATGCGCTGCTCCTCTGCATCTTGACAGGCAGAAATATGAATGGCTACATTGCAGAGTTTTTTAAGGGTATCGTGTTCATATTCATTTTCATGCTGGACAAAGATGAAGTGCCTAAGTTGGGCACCATGCTCTGTAAGTCGATGGCTATTTTATTGGTGCCCTCCATTGTTTTCTTCTTTCTCTATCTGTTCGGTTTTCCCCTTCCTCATGGCTATGCCGAACCTCCTTTTTCCGACTTCTATTCTTACGAAAACTACCTCTTCTTTCTGCTCGATGAACGTTTCTCCCTGTTCATATTTCCTCGTTTCCATTCAGTCTTTCTCGAACCTTCTCACATGGCATCAGCCTGTGTGGCTCTGCTCATGACACAGGTGGGGCATTGGAAAAAGTGGTACAACATAGTCATCTTTTCTGCTCTTGTCATCTCCTTTTCTTTGGCTGGCTATGTTTTCCTTGTTATGATGTTCTTCTGCTCCTCATGGATGAAAGGAAAAGCCATCATGCGCAAACTGATGGTACTGGTGGGTTTTATTGCTACCGTGGTGATTGTCTCTTTGTTCTATAACGAAGGTGAGAATCTGGTCAACGAACTTATTGTCCAGCGAATGGTGCTTAACGAAGAGGGTAATTTGGAGGGTGACAACCGTGTGACTCAAGATTTCGATGCTGCCTTTGACGATTTTGTCCAGTCCGACCATCTCCTCACAGGTATGGGTAACGACAGTATGGAACAGTTTGGCTTTGGCAATTCGGGATTCAGAGTGTATCTTTATCGCAACGGTCTCATTTCCTTCCTCTTTCTCGTTCTGTTTTTCCTGTCCATGGCCTTTACCAGCACCTACAAGCGAGGCATCGTGGTGATGGCTCTTTTCCACATAGCCTCCTTCATTGCTCACGGCAATCCCCTACGAGCATTCTTCTTTATACCTTTCTACATCTTGATGTTCACGCCACTTCTTCCTTCGTCCCTAAAGGATAAAGAATACACAGAGACCGAAAATAATTCAAGGGAGCAGTAAGGGGGAGAGTGGGAGGAGCGTTTATTTTTTACTTTTCAGCACATGCTTGCGGAATGCTTTCATGAGGGTCTGCTTCTCGTCCTTCGTCATGACGATGAAGTAAGCCAATACTATGTAGAGCGCAGCATAGACTATGAGGATGATAAGTTTTCCCCATATTTCGTCAATCACAGGTTGTATAACATGGTACAAAGCATAGAGCGATGGTACAACTACTGCTAACAGACGACCGATGGGAGCCAATACACTACGTAGATAAGTCCGGATGGAGAACCCTACTTGCTGGTGGGCATAGTAGAGGATGATGGCACCGCCAAAGATAAACCAGCCGATGATTTCCAGAATATAGATGTAAGTAGGCGAAAATCCTTTCCAGAAGAGTAGGGCAGCTACGGCCAGTGGCAGCAGGTTGGTGATGCTTTTGCCGATAGCGTAATTGCGGATATGCCCTTCTGCATAGATGGTGGTGGCAATGCTGTTGACCAGTTGCAAGCAGCAATAAAGTGCCAGTTGTAGGCGGCAGAAAACAATGGTCCATTCGGGCACATTCTTTAGCCATAGTTGCAGTATAAGCGGCATTTCCACAACGATGGGAATGCTGAAGAATGCAAAAATGGTGAATGACACCCTGCACCCCAGCATGGTGGTGTAGAGCAGACGCTGGCGGTTGCCCGCTCCTTCGCTCTTGATGATGATTGGGTTCAAGGCTTTCATGGCACTCTCCGAAAAGTGCATCACTGCACCGCCCACTTGTGTGGCTATGCCCTGAGCTGCATTCACAATGACACCCCAGAAGTGGTTGGCCACCAGTCCCATTCCGTACATCGTCCCACCCATTGACATTGCTGTCAGCAGGTTCCACGAAGCAAAAGACAATTCTTCCCTAAGCATCGGTCGGCTCCAATAACGGTGAGGCTGGAAGACGCACTCGTCGTAATGCTTGTGGCAATAGATTCTCATGAACGACAAACTGCACAACGGAATGAGTGCCATGAAGATACCGTACACAATCAGACGGTCGCCGCTTGTGCGGCTGACCAGCAAGGCTACACCTAAACGCAGCAATGACTCTATGATGCCCACTATGGCATAATACTTCATGTTCTCATGCGCATTCAGCATGGCATCGTAGGGTACAGACATAATGGTGAACATGGTTGAGACAATCATGCACGCATACACGATGAATGCTGCTTCGCCTCGCTCATGCGGAATGTTTAGCCCGCCATTGAAGAAATAGAATCCCAATCCAAATAGAACCAAGCCCATGAGAAGAGCCAGGCCGAAGTGTATCACCAGCCCCACGTTGAACACGGTCTTTTGTTTTTCGGGATTGTTCTCTCCTTCCGAAATGTTCATGAACCGCTGTGTGGTCGAGGCCATGGTCACATTTAGGAATCCCAGCATGGCAATGGCTCCGCCCACCAGATTGAAGACACCAAAGTCTGACTTCCCCAACGCATTCAGAACGATGCGTGTAGTGAGGAAAGCCACAAACATGGTCACAACCATCTTCATGTACAAAAAAAATGTGTTCTTAATTAATCTTTCCGAAGTTCCCATATATGTCAGTTCTTGTTGTCAAATATGTTCTATCATTGGCAACCATTTTATTCATCCGTATGCGCCATTACAATTGGCAGTAATTGGCAATGCGCTCGCAACTCTTCTCGTCGGGGTGGGCAATCACATGCTTGGCCATCTGTCGGCGCCAGTCTGCCTCCTTGTCAAATCCTGCCACCAAATCCATAAGAAAAGCCTCCAAGTCAGCCGCTGAATAGATGTGACGGCCTGCCATCACATCCAATGGATTGTCCATGACAAATTCTCCACGGCTCTTCCTGTACTCCTCCATGTCACTTAGAATAAAACCTATGGGCTTGTCGAGAATGAAATAGTCGAAGAAAACCGAGGAATAGTCAGTCAGCAAAGCATCCGACCGTCCCAACATTTCATATACCTGCACCCCCTTTGCCACCAACATGCTGTCGGTCAGGAAAAGCAGATGGGAAAACGTTTGCTTGAACACCTCTTTCCCTGTCTGCAAAGGGTGAATCTTTACAATCATATAAATCTGAGCCTTGGCCAAAAACGCATTGAAATGCACAATGGATTCGGGCGTAGTGAGTAGAGGAAGCCCCGTGTCCGTGTCGCAGGCTGCCTCTGAAATCTGCTGAACCACCGAACCGCGGAACGTAGGCATCCACACCACCACCTTTCCTTGCCATCCCTTTGGGGCAAACAAGTTATCCTTGCCCCAACCCTTGTTCTTCAGCAACAAGTCGTTGCGCGGATAACCCAGTGGCTTCACCAGTGCTTCGTCACAGCCAATGAACACCGCTTGGTTGTGCTTGTTTTCTTCGCTGAGTGAAAGCACTATGTTGAAGTCCATTTGGTTCTGAGCCTTACCACTCTTCGGGGCCTTCAGCGCAATGCCGTGCCATAAGTTCACTATGTTTTGGCCCTTCCTGCGGCGAATCTTGCTGTTGATGCCATGTGTCAAAAATATGGTGCCAGCCTGGGCCACAGCCCTACTGTCAGCCCACGACTCAAAATGGAAGTCATGCAACAGGAATCGAGTCTTCCCATCCGTTCTCTGCCGCTTCAGAGTCTCTGCCGAATGGCACAACCAAACCAACTCATAGTTGGGCCGATGCTCCTTAAGCCACAGATACATGGCCCAGCTGTTGTCCGAGCAGTCACGTAAACTCTCAAACAGCACCAATTTCTTCCGTACAGGACAGAATCGAAAGAACAGATAGCAAAGGTAGAAGAAACGGTATTTTGTCCGTTTCGAAAAAAGTGTGAACATATTCTCAATTCTCTAATGCTAATTCTCAAATCTCTGCTGCATCATTTTTTATGGCCTCAAAATCAGCAAACCTCCATCAGTGGCATTCACCTTATTTATCATCTTCACGGGTCACTTAACATTCAAATTAACTGCAAAGGTACAAATTATTCAGATAAGAGATAGAAAAGAAAGCTTGTTTTCTTTATTGTGCGAGAGAAATTATTGTCATACCCTTTTAATGTGGTAGAAGAATCCGTAAATAAGGTAAGAGCGTTTTACGAAAATCTTCGCAAATATTCAATTCAAAAATGAGATTTATCATCACTATTTTCGCACTGTTTATGGCAGTAGCAGACATCAATTCACAAGAAGTTATGAAAGCAAACGTCGATTTTAATGTGTGGCCGAAGGGTGAACTAAACACCGCATACGCCAAGTATTTCATCGGAAACAGCTATCTCGCTCCACTTGGAGGTGAGAACGGTCTCTAAAATAGTAGAAATCCTATTTTGATTTGAATATCAGCGGGTTACATTTGAATAAGAAAGAAACTGGTAACACTTTAGAAACGAGAGGACTTACATATTCCTACACATTTCTCACCAAACCAAAGAACGCTCATCTTGAGTGCAAAGGTACAAAACTATTCCCAAATAACCAAAGGGTTCGACTACTTTTTGCATTACTGTACATAAATGCCGCATAACTTCGACTTAATTTCAAGTCAGAAGTTCGACTAAACGGGGGCATATAGTGATGCGTCGATTTTCCTTTGTTTTCAGCATTTCAGCCATGTTGAAGCTGTTAGTTCGACTAAACTCCGACTAAAAGTTCGACTAAAGTTCGACTAAAACCCACTTCTTCTTTTCTGTTAGTTTAATGACTCCCTTTTTCTTCAGTGCAGACAGCATATTACCAATCTTCCTTATCTTTTGCTCCTCGGTGAGCACATCTGACAATTTGGATTGCAACAGCGTATTAAGTTCTGCTCTTGTGGCTCCGCCAAATGAGCGCAGATACTGAATTATCATGTCTTTGAAATGGAGGTCATTGAAACTTTTGTTCCGAATATACTCTGTCTTTAATTCCTTGTCATCGACAGTTTTGGCGGTATAAGCAGATAGGAACAGTTTTGGATAACGCCCCTCTACAAGATGTAGTTTGCGCAAACGTGAAGCAATATCCTTGTCAATCTTTTCATGCTTTTGTACCATATCAAGCGCAATACAGTCGTACAGCGACAGATCAGGATTGGCTTTCAACAAGCGGTAATACTGCTCATTGATAAGTTTTCCGTATATCTTAACCGTTACCTCCTTCTTGGCTTGGTCTATCTGATAGTCTGGCATGGGGAAGAAACGTTTCTGCTGTTCGGTGAACACCTTCCGTATTCCACGACCGATAGTGTCAATCATATTGAAGTTCATCATTCCTTGGCAAAGTGCATAGTTTCGGTAATACTTTTGTGGGCCAGTCTGTTCAATGGCATTGCGCACAGAACCAGGCAGGAAGTAACCGCCATTGGAGAATGTCACAGAGTCAGGAGTCTCAACCATCGTCACCCTTTCCTGCATGGTATAGTCCTGATGAGCGATAGCATTATGTAAGATCTCACGGATGCTATACTCGTCATATTGTTTTACAATGTCAGGGAATAGTGTTCCACCAGGCAATATACGCTGATTAAGATTTCGGATTTTGGCAAGGGCTTCATCCACGGTTAGCAAGAAAGGAATGGTGAAATGCTCATAATCCCTCTTCTCATCTTGCCCATCAATCAGTACCCATGTAATAGTGGCAACGGATGGGGTCAGATAATGGACGGCTGTAGGCTTACCAAGAAGCAAGATGGCAGCCCTCGTCTGTTTGCCCTTAACCGCAACACCAGCCCTGCCAAGCAGTTCCATGTCATCCCAAGTATCAACCTCGGTTGCTAACTTCGGATGAACAGACTTATATTCTTCACGAGCTTTCTGTAATGCCTTTGGTTCCAAATCATCAAGTGTAGCCTCTGCGACGATTTCTGCAGACCAGTCGTATGTTGGACTTGTTTCCTCCAAAATAGCATTCAGACGTTCCGGTGTCAGTTCCACTAAAGAGTCCTCTATCCGTTGCCATGCTTTGTTATGGGCATAGACAGGTAACTTCGGCAGATGTTTTGGAATATGAATCACCCAAATTTTCTTATGGGTGTCCTCCGTGATGAACTCCTCTATATCCAGCTCTTCGCTTGACAGGTTGGCACACAGATTAGTCAGTCGAAATGTCGCCTGTTGAGTCGTGTAGTTGTATGTATCCGTTCCAACAATCCTCAACGTTTTGTCCTCTACACCGACAACCAGATGCCCACCCTCCATGTTAGCCAATGCCGACACGTAGGAGATGACATCATCTTTCTCATGACCACTGAAGTCATTCTTCAGGTTCTTGAATTCCTTCCACTCGCAAGCCTCGTCCTCTTTGGGGTATTGCTTGATGAGATATTGTTGTAATGCTTGTTCTGTCATTTTTTATACATTTGTTTATCTGACCTTATATATAACGCTTGTAGCCTGCAAAATATGATTCCTTCGTTTGTTAATTCTCAGGAATCGCTTGTTAATCCGAAGAACTTTTGTCTGATTTATACATCATCTCATACTTAGGAGAAGAATAGTCAATATACATATCAAACTCTGCTATACCTTTTGCCTTGGCAATCTTATGCAAGCGTTCTTTATTCTCATTGGAAATATGTACTCCATAATAAATTGCCGTAGGTTTGTAATTGATGGATGTGATATTTTCCACTAAATAGTTTCTTGTAGAATAGTCTACAAGACGCCACTCATTTTCATACTCCCATTGCCTTGATTTATGCAAAGCACATTTTGTATGAGAAAGGACGTCTGGATTTGGTGCACTAATGCCAAACATTTTCAAAAAAGCCCATGCCATGTATTGAGAAGCATCGTAACGTATATCATCATATATTACAGGATATAGCCCAACCCCCTCTTTAATACCTTTTGTTAGTGTTGGACGCATTTCGTATTCTAATGCAAATCCTTTATGATAATCAGCATAATGACTCCACATTGTTATAGATTGTACTGACTCGCAAAAGCATGCAATAGAAACAAACCGTTTACTTGCATCTGCTAAAAGAGGGTATAAGAAATCTATTGTTTGCATCATTTGGCTTTTATAAGTAGCAAGAAAATCTTTCTTTTCTTCGAAGTCTGTTGTCAATATTTGCTCTTTTATCTTCTCTACCATGCCCTTAGGAAATGAATCTTTCACATTGTTTGTGAAATCATTTCCTTCTTCAAAATGTTTTTTCAACTGAACAAGGGTATTCGGTTCCAATAAGGCATTCACGTAATTTTTTATACCATCAATATCATACCTAACTAGCGTATCATAGGGATCGTTAAACAGGTCAGCAGATACTGCATAAATAATATCTTTTTGAAATGCATCTATTTGCTTCTCAGTGCAAGACCTATAACGAAATAGACTCTGGGGCATCATCTGTGTTAACGCGTCACTAATAGGCAACACGCTATCATAAAGGACTTTAGGGTCTGTACTTTCTTGTATTTGGATTCCTTCAAGCCGTTTTGCAAATTCTTCTCGATTCATCGTACATGTTAATATTCAACTTTAATATCTTTGTCCATACAACTTCAAAACATTATTCATAGTAATAAGTTCACCATGACGCATATTTTGGAAGATGTTCACCCACTCGTTACCAAGTGATACAAACTCACCCAGTTTTAGACACATCTTGCCATCCTCAATGGTTAATCGTGTTATTTTATAATAGCCGTCAATATCACCGCCTACCATAGGAAGGAGGTAAACGGCTTCGAGAATGTTCACCTTTGGCAAGGTTTCCATGACGTATTTCTTAGCCTTATGCTCCAAGAATGTCTGGTAGTCTGCATCCGTTTTCCTGACAGTAACGGTAAACACATTCTTCGACTCAACAGACTTCGGCTGAGTATCGGTATAATACAAACCTCTCTGCGGCACACTCATTTCAAGTTGCTCAATGATGCTTTCGTCAAGGAGTACTTTGCGAAGGTGATTTTCTAAGAGCAATCCGCTTTCCTCATTTGGCAGCAATGGATAGGCGCCGATATTCACTTCTTCAATGGATTTCAGAAAGTATGGCAACTGCTCATTGTGATTCTGTATTTTTTCTAATAATCGGTGTTCGTCCATTCTTCCGGGGAAGAGAATGTACCCACCTATGATTTCTTTCGAGAAACGTTGCTCACCACGCTTACCATAATAGATGGCATCACGGTAGTGGTGCATCGCGTTGATGGTCTCAGGTTTTGGCTCGTCTTGCACATTGCCCAGTGTTGCATCGTCATCGCCACGGACACTATATTTCGCATCGTAGAGATAGGTCAACGTGATATCGCGGCCTTTCTTGTGAATGTGCATCACAATATCGGGTTTCTGTTCAGTCGTGGCAGAACGCATCTCATGTTCATCGCCTTTCCTGTCAAACGAATACTGATAGCCCACCTCCACCAAATCGCCATTCTGCGGATTTGTGTAAGTGATGTGCCCACTAAGTGTGCCACCGTTAAACAAGTCGAAGGCATTCTGCGTGTCTTCATGAACGTACTTTTCAAGATGTTCCTTGTTGTGAACATCTATACCCAACACCTTGCAGACAAGTTGCTTCACCTTCAAGAAGCACCACAATTCATAGAGTCGCCAGATAGGCTGCACGCCTACGCTTGTATCGCCTTGAATCAGGTCAAGGCCGTTTTGTAGCATAATCCAATAGCGGTACACCTGCGAATAGCCGCTACGCTGTTGGAGTACCATGCTCTGCTGACGGAACCCATCAAACAAACCGATGCCATTGAAGAACGTGTTTCGCCGAAGCATTTCCAACTCATTCTGTTTGTCCTTCAGATTCTCTATCTCGCTATCCGATGTTCCTTCTCCGAGTCTTTTCATAAGCAGAGAAAGGCGCTCAGTGATGCGCTGAAGCGTATATTTCACGAAGCGGTTCTCCCTGGTGTCCAAGGTCGCTTCCGTTTGTACCGTCTTGTAATACTTCCGCAGCGCCTGCTCTTCATCATTCAACCGATCGTTAGAAAATCGTTCTGCCAGCATAGGTGTCCATCCTTTGATGCGCTCGGCTCTTCGGTATTCCTCATATTGGCGCATCTTGTTATGCGGCTGGTGAATAATGAAACGAACCGCCTGCACATAACTGTCTACAATCTGCTTAAACACCGACAGCCAAATCAATTCGTTATTGGCCTCACGACCCATCTCAAACTGTTGAAAGGTCAGCGTGAGATAGCGGAACACCAAGTCACCATATTCTGCCCTTATCTGCTGAATGATGACGTCAAGGTCGTGCTTCGTATCGAGTTTAGGCGACAATACGTCAAACTCTATTCTGTGTTGTATGTGCTCGTTGGCGGTATTCTTGTAGGCGAACTCCAAGGCAAAGTGACCTGGCTGGTTCAAGAAGTCAAGACTGCTACTGACGACGTACTCACCCGATGCCGTCTGCACAGTGTTAAACATCGCCTCCACTTCCTTGTTGGGGTGGATAATGCGCGGTTCTTCCGCAGCATCAAAAAACGTCAGCGTGAGGTTATACTTGTGGTCTTCAAAGAAGACTGGTCGGGCCTCGTGCCAGTCAGCCTCAGCCACCTCCTCCATCGCTTTGATGTCAGCATTATACACTCTCAGCGTACCGCCACTCGCCATCACATAATTGCAATACCGCTCTGGTGGCAGTTGTTTGGCTCTCACCTTGAACTTCCGCCACGACAAGCCTATGTCCGTGCTATTGGCTTGGATGACATAGGCATCATGATATTTGTATTGCAATAGTTCCATCCGATATTAGAAGAAGTTGGTATAATAGTTCGCCAGTTTATCATCCATTTCTTTTAACTTCCGAAGAACTTGGTTGTAGAGCGAGTTCGCATCAGTTTCCTCTTCGGGCTTAAAGTGGCTCTCCACGAAAGTCTTCAAATCCTTTAGCACATTGCTTTTGCCATTCTGCGTTTCCAACTGCTTCTGCTCACCTTGCACACGGGGCAGCACCTTTTCTAACAGAATAGCCAGTGTGGCTTCGCCTATCAGTCCTTCTATTTGGTTTGGCTCAGGAAAATTAACACGTTCAATCAATATGCTCAGATAAAGCACCAACTCATTCTGCACACGGTAGCTGACACGGAATGGTGTTTCATTCAGTATGCCATTGATACTGTCTGCTTCTGCTGTGCCATCAGAATCACCCAATAATGCTGGAATGCGAGTAGAAATCACATCTTTATATTTTGCAAACCGCGTATCGTCCAGCACTTCGTATGCCCTTACAAATTCTGCTTTGAACGCTTCAAGCGGTATCGGCTCGTCTCTGTATTCCAGCAGCATCTTGCTCTCTGGCGAGAACATTTCCGACATCTTGCCGCCATTCATCTCAATGGTAAAAGCACGGTCTATCACCTTCCGCGAGAACTGGTGTGTGGTGTCGTCCATATTCACCGTGCCTATCACGAAGAGATTATCGGGCAACGTCAGTCCTTTCTCTTTCAAGTATGTAATGATTTCTGCGTCCTTTTCAGAATACAAATCGCCATTTTCATCTTGAAGTTCACAATTACCAAAAACCTCTTTGCGTAATAAATATTGTGATAGAATATCTTTGCCAACCTTCTTGCGAGTTTCCATTACGCTCAAATATTCTGCAAAATACTGCTCCACAGGTGCAAGATTCATCTCGTCCAAACAAAGGAAGAATGGCATATCTTTATTCTGCGCGGCTTTATAGGCAAAACGAATGAAATCTGTCAACTCATATTTCCCCGACAAAGCACTATAATATCCCAACAATTCAGTTGAGTCATGCCAGTTCGGCTTTACCTCCACCAGACAATAATTTCCTGGGGTAGTTCCACCTTCATTCCGCAGTTCTCCTTTGGGGCAAGTCATAAATGCCAATTCCTGCACCTTTTGACTCTTGCCTGTGCCAGAGATTCCGGCAAGGAGAAGGAAGGGCTTGGTGCGGAGTGCATTTATAAAAGTTCTGTAGCTATCAGTATTGGCATAATACTTAATCTCCATATTTATGTCATCTTCCTTTACTTGTTTTCTAAAGAATGAACGAGCATTGATAAAACATACATAATGGGAGATTGCTCCAGACCGCCAGCCTTGATTCTTTTCATTGTCGTGTTTCAGAAATGAAGGGTCATTAAGTAACTCATTAGAAATCTTTTTTACTTCGTCTGGATTTAGAATATCATACATAGACTTAATATAGTCCCATTTTACTGGGTTATAGTCAAAGAGTCGCTCTGGTTCTATGAACGACAAAAAACTATCCACAGCGGTCCGTCCAAGGTTGAACCCTTCACTGGTACGTCTGGCAGAACGAGCAACATTAGCCAGATAATATTTAAATTCTGCTTTAATTGTATCTCTGTTATCTTTCATTTTTAAACTCTTTAAGCTGTATGATGCAATCTAGATTCTATACCATATAATAGGGCAATACTGTATAAATCTCCTTCCCATGACAGTCCACGATAGTTTTCTATTTCATTACGCATTCTCACACTGTTTAGCACATCTTGTTTATGTGGGTATGTTAGAATTATAGGATGTACAACGGGAACACGTGATTCTAAAGATTCTATTTGGATGGCAATCCCGTCCAAAAAGACAAAAGGTGTTTCTGATTCATCAAAAGATGATTTTAATATCAAATTGTCTACTTCATAGTCAACAATACATTCTTTGAAACAGATTTTCTGCTGTTCTCCTTTAATTTCGATAAACAAGCCGAACCGCTCAATGAAATCATTATTTCCTTTTTTACTTAAATCTAATGTAAGCATGCAGTTACAATCTGCTTCCATCAAAGTATAATCTCTATTTTCATCCAAATCAATGAGAATGCCAGCCTCAATTAGCCTTAGATAATCCTCTTCAATAACATCACATAGGTAGTGGCCTTGTTTGTCACATACCGCATAGACTTTCCCATCAAGTTTCTCCAGGAATGCCTCTTCACTTCTAAAAAATAATCTTTTCATAACTCTACTTTTTTGTGCAAAGTTACAAAATGAACTACTATTTGGAGCTATTGTGTTTGGCATTTTAAGAATTATCTGGAATGTTAAACATTTATTAAGATTGCGAGAATCTATTATGGCTTTAAAAATGATGCCTTGCTTTGAATGCATCAAAATGAATCGCCAACAAATCCCTATCAGGAATGAATCGCTTTGGCATTATCAGTTTTCGTTTATTATAACCTCTCATATATTCTCTTGTAGAGTTGTCGACATATTTTAGTTTATCTCCAAAAAGCTCGTCAGAAACAAATATCTCATAATCGGGAGAGATGCCTAACAAATGTTCGTCATACGCCTTATGAAGTAGTACATTCAAACACAAACCATTTTGTGGATTTGTCCTATTCGCATCATCCTCACTCCATCCAGCAATATGGCACGCATGAAGCAACTTTGGATTATTGATGCCTGTAATACAGCATCTGTTTTCGTATGAAGACAATACCGCATTTCTGAAAAAACATTGATTAATTCTTCTCTTTACTTCTTGTTTTCTTTCTTCACCTAATGGCAGATTACTTAAATCAATATCTAAAGATTGCTCTAATTCTTTATGTCTCAATTTTGCAATTAATATCTCTGCATCATAAGCAAGTTGATCCCAGTGCTCATAGTACCGGCTCCATACCACTTCGTCAAGTTTAGCAGTGTGACCAAGACCGCCAACTCCTCTTGCTTTCATCAGAGGGTCAAAACTGGCAAGATTCCCAACCTTACGAACAATAGCAGCAGGAGAACGTCCAATCAGTTGTCCCAATTCTTTAACAAATATCTTTGTTGACGAAAATTGCCCAAAAGGATTCCTGCAATACTCATAAAGTACTATCGTTATCTGTTCTTCTGTCCAGTTGTCTCTTGCCATATATTTGAGCTATACTGTTTATTTATTCTATGAGTTACCCACTAACTTTTCTAAGTTACCCACTAAGTATATTATAGTTACCCACTAACTCTATTTGATAGCTTCTTCGGGAATAGAAGGTAATCCTTGCCTTTGCAAGTATGCTGCATATTTCTGCTGGATTTTGGTGATATAGGGAGGCAATAGGTGACCAATACGGTTGTCTTTGATGTCCTTCCACTTTTTCAATTCTATATCTCTTAAAGAAAAGCTTAGAATATTACCTTGCACAAATGCGACATAACAACTATTCTTCTTTTCGAGGAACTCCCCACTATCAAACTTTATTGAATCTTGGTCTTCTGTGTTTATTTTTGTCTCATCAACGGTACTCCCCTTTAAAAGGTACATGTCTTTCTTCTTAGCTTTTCGTATAATATCACAGTCGGGACGAATATTTAAATAATATTTTCCATCTATGGAATAAATATCACCAGCATATGGATGGTCTGGAAGACTTGCTTGCGGAACAAACCTTTCACATTCTAAGAGCTTTCTTAAGTCATCCTTTCCAATGCCATCAACCTGAGCCTCGATGATATCTGTATCAAATTGCGGATATTCCAATCTGTATGATAGATTGTTTTGTAGCAGTCTCATTAACTCTGATGGCTGGTCACCTCCATCATCATGTATTGATTTGTATAACACTGATGGCCAAGCTGGATGAATAGAACTTAAAGCCCATAGCATTTTTGTTTTTGCCTCACGTGTGGATCTCTCCCATTCTTTCAGAACATACATAGACGGAGTTTGTTTGAGCCATGCTTCAATTTCAGAAAAGAATTTTTCTGTTGTATCCAATTCATCCTTCTTTTTTATAAATATGGGGCAGTTGTTTGTATAAAGTCCATTTTCTTCCAAACTCACTTGAATGGCGTGAGGCTCCTCGTCACTGAAAATGAAAAGCGGAGCAAAACACACATTTCTCAAATTGCCTATGAAAGCAATGTTGTCCTTTATGGTTGCCTCGGGTATGGGATGCTCACCACTTAAGTTCCAGTCCAAGATAACGAAACTGACTCCATGAAACTGATTTATGGATTCAT
Organism: uncultured Bacteroidales bacterium; assembly: GCA_902789725.1. Classification (GTDB taxonomy): domain Bacteria; phylum Bacteroidota; class Bacteroidia; order Bacteroidales; family Bacteroidaceae; genus Minthosoma. The sequence goes on along the minus strand of CADAPC010000003.1, from coordinate 5,114 downwards.
CAGGTAATTCATCATATTCCAATAGGGGAATATGATTGTCCCTTAGTGATTGGGCTATTTTTTGAATGCCATTTAATGTGGCTCCCTCTTCAAAGATTGCCTCGTCAATAATTACACCAATGCCAGAGAACAATTCAATTATATTAGTCATTGTCGTCAGATTTTACAAAGTTAATAACAAAGTTTGCGCCACTCAGTACTTTCTCGGATGGCACTTCTGCCAAAGAAATAGAATACCCCATTCTTTGAAGTAGTTGTCTGGCAATATAGAGTCCTAATCCTCTTCCATCTTCTTTGCCAGAATAGAAAGCCTCGAATATGAAAGGCTTATCATCATCCCTTATTCCTGGACCGTTATCAGAGAATATTAGCTGCTTGTTATCTCCATCCAGCGTTATAAGAATCTTTCTGTCTGTTATATTGGGGGTTGCCAACCAATATACAGCATTGTCAAATAAGTTGATAAGTAGTTGTAAAACAACGGCGTCTGTGCAAGAAGCAATGATTGGTGAACCTATTCTATTTATGCTATAGTCAATATGCTCCCGCAATAATGTTCGCTTATATATCTTCTCAACTTTCTCCAATAGGTCATTAATCCTTATTGGCCTTCTCCTTTGCTTTGAAGATTTGAAAAGAAGCTGTATATCGCGCATCCTGTCTTTTACGAAAGAAAACATTCCACGGATAGTGTGCAATTCGTTTTCTATTTGCTCGTCAGTCAACACTCCACCTTCTATGTCCTTTATCAAATTGTCAACAGCATCAACGCCCTTATTCAACATCATGGACATGTCGTGAGAAGCAGTCTCCACCGACATGCCTACTGCAGCCAAATCTTCAGTCTTATTAAGTCCCTCAGTATAGTATTTCTGCTCTACTTTATATGACTTTACTAAATCATTATAAACAGCCATTGCCTTTGTATTGCCTGAGACATAGCCTTTCAACTCGTCAAACTTTGATGCAACGATTTGCATTGCCTTCATTTTTTGTTCTTTCTGCTGATTTACCCTTTCCTGATATTGTTTATAAGGATGCTGACGGATGAACAACAAGAAAGAATGGAGCAATACAATAAAGTCACGGGTGGCATAACCTTCCTCGATAAGCCCTTCTCGGTTGGTCTTATCTTTTAAGGACGGGTTCCCGTTTTTACTTATATCAACAAATCCTACAACTTGGTCATTACTCAAATAATCTCCTGCACGACCAACACCTCTCCACTTGTCAACTTCAAGCCAGTCATTATCAGGGTCACCATATGGGGCAACTCTGATATTGTCTCTATACAAGTAAATTCTATGCTCTTTAATTGTTTCTTTCTCTTGCTTGCTTAAGTAATAAGGACTCTCTTTGTCAGCGACAAAGTCAAAAACAAAGAAATTGAAATTGAAATTGCCACAAGAACTTTTTCTTAACTGAGTGTTTCCAAACAAGTCCTCACCTTCCACAAACCTGTTTCTGAAAAACTTAAGGCCCGATATTTGGGGGTCTGATATAGGAAGGATGTATGGAACACCATTCATCTTATATTTAAAGGCTGATTTACTAGGACTATCACCCTGGATATATTGTCCCTCTGTTATTTTCAACACAGAAGAGTTCTGTAATAACGCTGATAATTCTTCTATCGCTTTGTCACCAAGCAGCATCCTTCTCGAATTGCATTCAAATCCGATTTCAATATGTTGAAGACTGCTTTTGTGCGTGATTCTCTCGAAAATGGATTCTAATTTGAGAGAAGCCTTGCTTACGGAATCTACTTTCTCATAGCTCCATTGTCCTTTCAAGTTAGATATTTCAATCCTTGTTCCATGATGATTGTCCTTATCATAAGTTGAATTGTTGACGACAACTGCTCTTGGAATAAAATAATGTGGTTGCCCATCTGTAACCAAGATGTCAATATCATCAATATACAGATCTTTCTTTTCTCCCTCTTCTGTCAGAAAGTCATCGTCATACAAAGAAAGGTTATAGTTGATACAATACTCGTTATTGGCATTCTCTGGACGGGTGTAGATTTTTATGTCTCTACCTAATTTCAGAATGGCAAAACGTCCAATACCCTTTTCTCCCTGAATGATGCGCTTCTTCTTTGGAGTTCGCTGTATGTCTTTTGTGCTTTTTGATTTCTTATTAGGAGTGGCAGGATTCATCCAACTATTTTTGATAACATCCAATGTCATACCACATCCATTATCTTCAATAATAATTTTGGATTGAGGCAATGCTTTTATGATATTCTTCTCTAAATCATATTCAAAGCCTTCAAAACAAACTTTTACCCAATCAGCATCAGCATCGTATGCGTTTTTGATGAGTTCAGCAAGAGCAATTTGTTCGTTTGTGATAAGTTGCTCGCCTAACATTGTTAGGAGCCTTGCATATGGGCGTATCTTTAACTTGGTTTCCATAAAGACTTACTTTTGCATGATTATTACATACTCATTCGGATAAACCTTTTTGCAATTAGGATTGTCCAATTTCGAGAATTTGCCTGTAACGCTGTCGCGCAATGTTGGCATCAGTTTGTGGGGGATGCTCCGCTTGATAACAGCCACTTCTTGTAAACCTGCAATTTGTAGGAAATCATAAAAGACTTCTGCTGACTTGATGTGAACATCCTTTATCTTTGTGTTGCCAATCACGATGCAGGCTTGGCCGTCTTGTGCCAAGATGCGCACCATTTCCTTTGAGACTTCTTGCATATCATTGAAATACTGAGCGACATCACAGGCTATATGCTTACTTTTCTTTCCTAACTCATTAACGATTTCCTGCCCCAACGCGCTTCCAGGAACATCCATAGAGGTGTTACCAGAATAGGACGTACCAATAAACTGCTTTCTGAAATCCTGCATGTTGGGAATATAGTCCATCCAATATCCAGTCAGTTGGTGAATATCTGCATACTCGTATGAGGTGACGTATGGTGGCGAAGTGATGATGACATCTACACTCCCGCTTTGGATAGAAGTGTGCCGAGCATCCTCCAAAAGAATGTCGCATTCCACATTTAGATTCCCTTTTGTCACCAGTTCCTCATAAAAGGCACGATTGCTTTTTATCATCTTCTGACAATGACGCTTGAATTCTTCAAAAGGGTCTGGTATCTTCTTATCTGGGTCAATTTGCGGCTTCGTGCTTGATTGCAACCAGCGAGAGCAATTCTTTAATATGTGAGATATACAGACATAGAAAAACTCTTTTGTTGCGTTATCAAAGGGAGCATTGTTGACCGCTTCAAACAGAAATGCTACTTTCGCTTTTTCTGACGGAAAGAACCAGTAATCAATCCTGTCGTGCTTTTGAATATTGATATAGTCATCCTCCACATAGCCATCAAACAATCCAATCAAAGCATCGTATGATTGCTGAAGGGCTACAGGCTCTATAGGAGTGGTTTTTACTTTTGTGATTAGCTGGGCAACGGGGTTGATGTCTGTTCCAATTGACTTCTTCCCATGTGCTTTCGCTTCAACGAGGGTCGTACCACAGCCAGCAAACAAATCGGCAAAGACATTACTATCTGGTGCAAAGTCCTCTATAATCTTTTTGACGACATTAGGCAAAAACTTGGCAGGATAACGGTGGTAACCATGTGTCCACTGCTCAGTGGAACGGACATTTTCAAATGCCCATTCATGGCTAACCTCTATATTGTCGAAATCAGTGTACGGCATAGTTTTACTAATTATCGGATTCTTCCCTAAGTAACTTTTGGGCTTTCACCCCCAAGCACTCTGAAATTTGCAGAAGGGTTTCAAGACTTGGCTGGCATACATTTGTGCACCACTTTGAAACAGTAGAGGGTGCGACTCCTAATTGTTCTGCCAACCATTTGTTAGTTCTCTTCTTTTCTGCCAAAACAACTTTTAGCCGATTGATGTCTTTGTCCATATCGGATGAATCTATTATTGGAGACAAAGATACAAACAATTTTGTAATTATGCGCAAATTCCTACTTTTTTTAACTATTATATTCAATTATATTTCCTTATTCTCATTTTCCCGCATACTTTTTCCGGTATTCTATCGTCAGCTCTGTGACTTTATGCATAGTCTGTACCAATTGTATCATATACTTCTCCAACTTACACACAAGTGCCATTGCCCTGCGTTCTGAGAAGTGGCTTTTCAACTCTTTTAGAGTCTAGTTGTAGTTGTTACTTACCATACGGAACTGAGCATGAAAGTCGCTTAACTTGGTATAATATTCATGCTGACTCTTGTCGAATGTCACCACATGAAATGGCTCTCCAAAGATTCGCGCTTTGATAAAAGCAGATTTGCTTGTCATGCCAGAACGGTCAAACATCTTTAGAAAGCGCATATCTTCTTCACTGCTGAAGTTAATGGAGTAACGGTTTATCGCTGGGTCTAACTTGGGATTTCTCCCACCTCTGTTTCTCTTGTTGTTCATCTTTAATTCAATTGGTTTGGCATATAATTATCACTCAATGCTTACGGCAAGTATGAATAGGCAGACTGACTTCCGAGGTCAGCCACAGCCCTCGGCAGAGCAAGGAGTTTTGTGCTGCAAACGGAGTTTCATGCAGCAGAAAACATACCTTGCTATGTTCTGGCGAACATAATAATCCGCTCTTCAAGCGGATGCTGCATATTGTAGGTTATTCTATCCCATCACAATTGCCTTTAGTTTTTTTGCGGTTGCAAAGGTACTGCGACAAATCCGGTTGGGCAATAGCCATCAACCGCCACTTGCAGCCACTTTACAGACAAATGTCGTCAGAAACTATGCTTTCGTGAATGCATGAGTTCATGAATGCACTAAATCATCAGTTTTTCCACTACTTGAAGCACTAAAGTTTCAGGTCATTAGAATGTCAAACCTTCAAGGAACTAAATTGTCAACACTTGAATGCATTAGTGATTTGATGGCTCGTTACTTCAATGCCTTGACGGATTATTGAATTGACAGATCGTTGAATCTACACATTTATCCAGATATTCATTTCTTTAGAAAAAAGTTTGTATAGCTATATAACATAAGTAGGCAAACAAAAATAGTTTATATAAAATATTCATGATAAATTCAAGGCCAATTCATGGCAATTCGTGTTTATATAAAACATATAATTATCACG
>CADAPC010000002.1 GCA_902789725.1 uncultured Bacteroidales bacterium | reverse complement strand
ATGTGTAACCTTCTCTTGTTGGGGCTGCAATTGCAGTGATGGCTGCATTAAATTCAACATCAACGCTTTGGTACTCAGCTCCATCAACTTTGTAGATTACCTTGTACTTGTTTATTTCGTACTGAGCGGTATAGGTCACGTCTTGCGCAGGAACAGTGGCAAGAACATCACCCCAAGATTTGAAGGTGTAACCTTCCTTCGCTGGTGCTTCAGGTGCTGTGATGGCAGTTCCGAAATCGAGCGTTTCTTCCTTCACGGTTGTTCCTTCAGCGACGAATGCCACCTTGTACTTGTTCACAGTATATGTGGCTTTGTATGTCACGTCCTTAGCAGGAACGGTTGCATCTACAGCGGGAGACCAAGCCTTGAAGGTGTGACCTTCCTTAGTAGGATTTGCTGGAGCTGTGATGGTTGCGCCGTATTCCAATTCAGATTCAGAAACAACGGTGGTTCCATCGTCCTTCACGAACTTCACCTTGTACTTATTGATGGTGTAAGTGGCTTTATAAGTTCCATCGGCAGTTGCTTTCTCAGGGAGTGCAGGAGTCCAGCCGGCAAAGGTATAACCTTCCTTCGTGGCAGCTGAAGGAGCGGTGATAGCTGAATTGTAATCATACACTTTCTCCTCAATCTTCGTCGTACCATCTTCCTCATAGAATGCGATGGTGAACTTCTGAATCTCGAATTCCGCTTTCAAATCAAGATCATTCTCTAAAGTGAAGGTGTAAGGATTCGTAGTAGAGCCATCAGACCACTTCACGAACTTGTAGCCAGTTGCTGGAGTAGCTGTCGCAGTGAATGATGTTCCTGACTTGTGAGTGCCAGCAGCAGGATTCAATGTGGCTGTACCAAAAGCCGCGTTGTTCACACTAATGGTGATGTTGCAATCTTTTGTAACGGTTGCTTTCGCTGTATATTCTGTGCTCGTTACAAGCTCTACAGCCTCTTCACCTGCAGCAGACATGCCTGAAAGTTTTACGTTGTATGTCCCAGGGGTTAGCGTATCAGCCGCTTTAACTTTAAATTTAATAACTGCTGTTCCTTCATTGTAGGCATAAAATTTTGTTCCGCCATTTACAATGAAAGATAAATCCGTTGATGATTTTAAGTTGAAATCAACCACATGCCCATTTTTAAGACGGTCTCCGCGTAATACGTAAAGATCAACATATTCTTCGGCATCTTCATCATATACTGATTCCGATACAAACGTGAGACCTTCATCCAAAATAATTTCTCCGTTAAAATTGAATTTCTTCATGGTAGGCGTAGATGTCATTACCAATGAAATTTCTTGAGTTTTTCCAGGCTCTATTGAAAAATCTGGTACAGAAAACGTCACTTCGTCAGCTTTTACTCCTATAAAGGATAGCACAAAGGACATTAATAGCAATAAACGTTTAGATGTATTCATATTCTTTAATTTTTTTATATTGTTAGTGTGAAAGGATTAATTTAATAAGTAAAGATAAATCCACAGAGTTGAATTGTGAATTACCATCAAGATCTCCAGCTGCATCAATAAAACGTGCATCTACTTTACCGAGTATCTTACCAATCATCAAGGACAAATCGACTGAATTGATGCTTCCATCCCCATTCACATCGCCCATTACATATGGTGCGTCCACACTTCTTTTCAGAGCGAGTGGTGCGCTTGCTTCGCCAATGGTTGCATCGTTGGTGAAGGTGACGGCATCGAAAGTGATGAGAGAGGACTCTGAGTTTTCTGTCTTGTCAAACACCTTGAAGGTGATGTTCTCGCCGCTTGTCGTATTGCTGCGGACGCGTAGGTAGAACACCTTGCTGGTGCCTGCTGTCCAGATATCAGCCACGCCGCGGCATTCATCGCCGACGAAAGCTGCAACTTCATAATTGCTCTGTTCTTCTACAGGACTGCCGTTGCTGTACGCTACGACAGCAAATACAGTCATGTCGTACTGCCATCCAGTTTCACTGCAAGACCACCCACTCTTGTTTTGGGCTCTTGCAGCATGAGATACTAAGAGCAGCAGGATGAAACATCCCAAAATGTTTAGTTTCTTCATGTTGATTTAGTTTAAGTGGGTTATGGGGAGGTGAGTCCCCATAACTCCAACTGTTATTAATTAGTTACGTTTCACAATCTTTTGATAGTAAGTCTTACCTTGACTCTTCACCACCACAATGTAGATGCCTTCGCTCAGCGTGGAGACGTTGATTTGGGCAGGTGCATTGAGTTGGTTTGCGGAGATGACGGCTACGCCATTAGTGTTGAACACCGACACTTGGTCAATGTTTTCAGCAGGTAGCGTCACAGTGATGACATCGCGTGCAACGGCTGGAGAAACCTGCAACTCAGCGTTGAGGTTGGCAATGTCTGTTGCTTCGCCACTGATGTGCAGTGAGTATGGAGCGTTGAAGCTACCTTGGCGATCGCCCGTAAAGTTGAGCTGCTCTGTTACGTCATAGATTTCTTCCGTTTCGTTGTTCATGGCGTAGAACTTGATATTCTCACCACCTTCACCTTGCACACCAAGGAAGAGTACGCCCTTCACGAACTTACCTACACCACGGCATTCTGTGCCGCAGAAAGCACCTACGCTATAGGAGTCAGCTTCTGCCTTTGCACCATTCACATACAGTTCTGCTGCGATTGGCATCACGTTGGGGTACTGATGAATATCTGCCACCCAGTGGGATGCGTAGTTCTTTTGTGCTGTAAACGAACGCGCTTTGGCCAGGTTGGAGAGGGTAGTGTTGAAGAGGAAGTTGTTGGCTGCAACAGAATTGTACATATAACCCTTGCCTGGTTCCAGCATCTTTAGGTCGCCAGTCCATGCTCCTCCAGTGTATTCAGCGTGCTTTCCATCTTTCGAGAGGATAACGTCACCTTCAGTAGGTATAGCCTTGGCAAATGCTTCATCAAGGGTGGCAGGACCATAGATGGGATAACCCATCCAGTTCCATCCTTGCTTGAGTGTCACATAACCCGTGGTGGCGTTGAAAGCATCGCCCATGAGGTCTGCCTGATTCACGGCTGCGTTGGTCTTCACCTTGTAAGTCTGAGTAGCTTCCAGCGTGTTGAGGTTACCTATCAGTCCAAATTTAGAGTCGCGGATGAGGCCCTTTGTCTGGCTCTTGATTTCAACCACATTGCTGTTGCTGAAAAGTTCCTTTGGATCTTGAGCATCGGCGAGGTTGTGGGAAATCCAGTTCCATCCTGCTGCCAAATTCATGTTGACACCGTTCTGTTTGATGGTGTAGCCGAAAGTCTTCGTATCGCTCTTCTGCAAGCCGAGACCTTCACCTTGCGCCATCGCCTTGATGGTAGTCGTATGGTCAATGCCGATAGGCTCTTTATACTCAGCACTTTCAGCCGTTGGTTCAGTGCCATCGAGTGTATAGTAAATCTTTGCATCTTCGGTCTGAGTGGAGAGTGCCACTTGGTCGCCGCGATAGAGGGTGGAACCATTAGCGCGAGAAGCGATAGGAGCCACAGTGATGAGGGATGCTGCATCCACTACCTTCACCTTGGTTTGTGCTTTCACATCACTTTCTTCAATAGAATATAGCATGGTGGTGAAACCAGACATGGCTCCGTAGATAGAAATCTCTGCCTGGCCTTCCTCGTCGAGGGTAATCACCAGGTTGCCCTTAGCGTCGGAGGTCTGGTCACCAGACTTCACTGTGACAAACATAGGATCGGTCTTGATGGTCAGCTTCTTGCCATTCGCAGCCTCTACAGGTTGAGCGGCTACCAACAGTTTGAGGGCTGTTCCGTCGTTGGAGATGTTAGCCATTTCATCCACCTCAATCTTGGTTACCACAGGAGTCACCTCAAAGTCTTGATGTTTGTCTTCCTCCATTGGAATACCAGCATAGCTCTTCACCGATTTGCTGACGGTCAACTTCACTTCGTCTGTTTGCAGCAGCTTGATGCCGTCGGCAGGGATGAACTTCACGCGAGAAGCGTAGAAGATGTCAGAACCTTCTTCAGCCGCTTCTTGGTCTAAGAGTTCAATTGTTCCAGCCAGAGGCTCGCCGTTCTTTGTAACAATAAAATTCTCAGGCACCAGTGTCTCAGGTAGCATGTACTTGTCAAAGATGACTTCCACACCGTCTTCGTTGGCCTTCACGTCAGTTACAGAAGGCTGGATGTTCTGGGTCATGGGCACATTCACTTCGAGCTGTGGTGGAGGAACAGGCAGCCAGTCGGAGTAGGTGGTCACATATCCATCCTTCTCAAACTTTACTTGCCACATTCCTGCTGGAACGTCCCAGCGATACATACCGTTCTCGTCGGTGAACAATGGGTTTTCCTGAGCATACTCTTCTGCATTCCAGAGGATGATGTTCTCATGCTTGTCGCCAAACTGGTCTTCCACCTCTTCCTTATAGTAAGCAGTGGTGGTCACGCCCTGCAGACGGTTAGATGGAACCGCTTCATAGACATAGCCCGATGGGTCGATAGGCACATCGCAATCTGGATAGCCCGACTCGAAGAAGATGTTGCCACAGCCGATATAGACGCGCACGTTGACTGGCACGATGCCGTCATACATGTTGCCGAAAGAACCGTTGGCCACATACACACCTTTCGCCTCGTTCCATTCAGCCTTCAGCTTGTTCCAGCGTCCGTCGCCTGTCTTCACGTAGAGAATGACTTCGTCGCATACGGCATTGCCTGTCAGCTTGATGGTGAAAGTGAAGCTGCGGTTGTAAATATAGTAGGTATAGCGGAATGGCTTCGTAGATGGGTTCTGGAAGTCGAACACAAGTCTGTAGTTCTGATTGATTTCAGGATTGCTGTACAGTAAGGTGACATCTTCCACCTGTACGGCCTGTTCATCGTAGGTCACCGTCTTGGTTTCCGTCTGCATCTTGGTACCGTCCACTAGGGTGATGTGGGCATACATCTGATGGTCAGAAACCACTTCTGGTTCCACATCGAAAAGTTCCACTGTGGCAGCGTAGGAGCCGTTGGCCAAAGCTGTGGTCTGGCCCACCAGTACGTCATCGTCGTAAATTTCGATAATTGACTTGCCAAATGCCACACCACTGACTGGTACTGCATTGGAAGCAACAACCGATGGTACGTTGATGCTCAGTTCATTGGCCTTGAATGGCGCACTGCCGATAGGTTGTGTGATGGTGCGGTTGCCAAACTTGAAGCGCACGTAAGCACTGGGTGCGAAGTTGCCTGCTACGGTTGGGATGAAGCAGAAACGGATGCGGCTGCTATAGTCCTCCAATGGGATGGTTACGCGAGGAGCCTTTCCGCTTTCTGTCACCACTTCGTAAGTACCCAGTGAGTTACCTATCATCACGCTGTTATCCACCACCTTGCTTCGCTTAGGCAGGTCGATGATGAGTTCCACATCGCTAACGCTGTTGGCATACACTTCCTTGAAGTCGATGCGGGCGCTCAGGGTGAGGTAGTTACCAATGGTGATTTCTGTCTTGTTGGCATTAAAGGCTGTTGCCACACCTGTGTAGTAGAGCTTGGTTTCATCGAGGTTGGGAACGAAGCCATTCTCAATCACGGTAATCTTGCCCTTCTGCACGGAGACGGTGTTCTTCAGATAGTCAATCTTCTCCACCAATCCTGTTTCTGACAACTGCGAAAGTTCGTTGACAGAGTTGAAGAGGGTAGTCTTGGCCATCGTGATGAGGGTATATTCACCATCAGTCAGGTCGATGAATGACAGAGAACGCTCTATGCCATTATTTCCATAGTCCTCAGATGTAATCAGATTGCCTTCTCCATCATAGAGGAGTCCTACAACGCCCCTGTTGTTGTCATCAGAAGTACTGCCGTAGGTAGCCATTATTTGACCCAGCTGCACAATGGCAAACTGTACCGAAGCCTTCTGGTTGGCGATCGTAGCTGTTGCCACAATCGGCTCGAAGGCATTGGTGCGGCTGGTAGCTGTCACTTCCAGCACATCGCCATTATCCACAGTTTCCAGCAGGACAATCTTGCCTTCCTGTGCGCTAAACTCAGCGATGGCAGCCTCCTTTGTCTTGTTGTAAAGTTGATAGGAGATGTTGGCTGCATCAGCGTAGTTGTTTTCAGGAGTAGCATTGCTGCTCTTTGTACTCTTCTGATAAGTAAAGCCGACGGTAATCGTTGCTCCCGTGATGGTTTGCATGGCGATGTCAGCCTTGTAGTCTTCAAAAATGCCACTCAGGCGCTTGCTCACATAGTCCTTCTTGGAGGCTGACAGTTGCAGCGATGGAGCGAAGAGGGTATCGACGATTTCGATAGAGAATTTTCCGTCAGCCCCTGTCTTCACCACTTGCGACTTGGAGTAGAGTCCGTTAAGCATTTGCGAAACACTGATGACAGCATCGGCCAAAGGCTGTGTGCTGTCTTGCTCATCGACCACGCTACCTGTCAGTGTCACCTTTGGCAGGCTCTCGAGCGGAAGTGTTACAGTTTCTTCTTCTTCCACCGTGTAAACTTGTTCAGCTGGCATCTTGTACTGCTCAGCCAATGCTTGCGGCAGAATCACTTGATACTTCAGTTCTGTGCCCACCATTTGGTTAACCAACTGGCTGCCTTGGGTTAGGAAGGTGCCCTTGGCATCGAACCAACGAATGGTGGTCTGGTCTGTCACCTCTTCCCCTGTGGGTACAGTCACCTTCAGGGACAGATTGCGCAGGGTTTGGATTTGGTCGGCCGCAAACGTGCAGTCGCTGGTCTTCTTCTTTTCAATGAGGATAGCATCACTCTCGGCCAGCACGATGTCCTGTGTATTCTTCAGATAAACCTTCCATTCCGACTGATCCATCAAGTTGCTGAAGGTGTAAGTGGTGCGGTCGGTGATGAGGTAACGCATCTTCTGTCCGCTCTTGGCATTGACAAGCTCCAAGTAGAGTCCCTTGTAACTTGCGTCGGGCAAGGTTACGGAAAGTCCGCCCACTTCTTCTTGCAGCGGCATGATGTGGCTGAAGATGTCCTTCCAGCCGTCAGCCTTCTCATAGAGTGGTATGGAAGCGGCAGGTACATAGAGTACCGCGCCTTCAGCGATGCCTGCAAAAGCTCTATTATTTAATGTGGGTGGAACCACAGCGTAGCAGCACACCTCAGAAAGGTTAGCGCAGTTGTAGAAGGCATACTCTCTTACAGTTGAAATACTGGAGGGAAGCAGCACTTTATTGAGCGACTGGTTCTCTGAGTAGCACCAACCTGGAATATAATCAATTCCTGAAGTGCGGCTGAAATCCAATATGGCACAGTTGGAATAACTTTCTCCTGCTTGGAAATCCCATCTGCTTGCCTTGCCCACCACAACAATTTCGGTGATGTTGCTGGCTTCCTCGTCATTATGTGTCAGTTGCCAGATAGCACTGCTGAGGTTACCTTCTTGGAAATCGTCGATAATAATCTTGCCCGTTTCTTTCTGCCATTCGTTTTTGCCAGGGTTGGCAGGGCTTGCGGGTTCGAACTTATACACAGCTGTCAGGGTAACGTTGCGTCCAGGCATCACATACTCGAAATATTGATCTTTCGAGAGGGTCGCGCCATCTAGTTGCCACTCAATGAAGCGGTAATTGTTGTCACCCCAAGTTTCAACCCAAAAAGTTCCACCTTCGTTCACTTGGCGAGAACGGCTATTGAACTCTCCCGCTTGAACAGGCTGGGAGACAAATGTCGCCGTGTAGCGCTTGCCTAACTTCTCGGGATTGGGAGGACTGGTGGGGTCGAATTTATAGACTGCCTGAAGCGTTACATCATGTGCAGGCATGATGTAATCGAATTCAGAGCTTGTACTGACGATGGAATCGCCTTCTTTCCAGCATTGGAACTTGTAATATTGACTGTAACAATACGTATAAACCCGGCTGGATTCACCTGCCTGAAGAGTTCCATTTTGCCAATTAGTGTAACCCTCCACATTGTTTGGCATCATGATGGTCTGTAGCGTGTAGTAGGTCACGGTGTCAATGGGCTGTCCAATGGAATCCTGCCCGACTACTCCGCCGCTGCCATCATCTTTGCCATCCTCACCAATTCCCACTCCGTAACCCGTGTGGGCAATGAGTGCGACTTGGCAAAGCCAAAGAAATAATAAACTATATATCTTATTCATATCTTTTCGATTTTTAAGTGTGCGGTTTCAAACATGTTCTCTCACCGTCGGTTACTTCACGAAAATTTTCTGGAACTTCTGTCCCTTCTTCACCAGATAGATGCCCTGAGTGGCGATGCCGTTGATGCGGCGTCCATCGAGCGTGTAGAGTTCATTACCGTTGGCAGCTTCGTTGGCAGCGATGGCGTCGATGGCTGTAGCACCTTCCTCGCCGATGTGGAGGAGAAAACGACCCTCGTTGGTGCCAGCTGTGGCAGTGAAGCTGTATGTGCCTTCAGCAAGGTTCGCCAATTCGCCAGTCTCAGTGTCTTCCAGCATCACCATCTGGTTGGCCTTCGTGTTGAGGGCGATGGTGTAGTTGCCGCTACCCACAACTGTGAAGCCAAGTTGAACAGTGCCGTTGCCGAATGGACGTTCGTTGATGGCATAATGTACATCGCGGTTGATGGTGTAGAGCTGTGGAGCAGTGGTAGATGCGGCTGCAAACTTCGAAGCATCCTTGTCCAGTTCGTAGTCCATCAGGGCCTGACTGTTCAGCACTACGCGGGTGCGGTCGCTCTTTTCTCCGTCAGAGAGGATGAGGTTGAATACGCTGCGGTTGGCCTGGGATGCAGCTCGGCGAGCCTTGGCTCCTGCTTTGTCCTCCCATTCGCCTGCCACATTGGTGTGCTGACGTCCTTCCTTGGCGAAGACGATGCTTGCCTGGTTGATGGGACGCTGCACGAAGAATGCCTGGTTGGGGTCGAGGATGTAGGCATCGTCGGTGGTGCTGTAAGCCTCGTAAGCCTGATTATCTACATTCCAGATGGTGAATGGAGCGTCGAACTGCATGGCGCGCGTGTCGTAGTAGCAAGGATAGGGGTTGCCAATCAGGTTCCAGCTGCGGTTGTGCTCAAACTCTGTGAGGTATTCAGCCAGGGTGATCTCAACATCTTCATAGGTGAAGAGGTTGTTCTTCTGTGCGTTGTTGATGGCTGGAACGTCGTATGCATCGTAGTATTGCCAGTTGTAATTGCCATTATCATAGAATTCTTTTCTATTAGAAATCATCCAGATGTAGCCTTGGTTGGCTTCCAGAATGCCGTCAGGTTCGATATCTACCCACGTTTCGTCCATCTTGGTGTTGGCGCGTGCCTCGCCGTCATACTTTCTGATGACGAAGTCGTTAGGCCAAACAGGAAGGATATCCGACACCTTTACGTCGTAGGGGAAGGAAAGGAATTGCCAGTAATTGCTGCGCAAGTAAATGCGGGTGGTCACGCTGTCGGCACGCATAGGCATGTTGTTCACTAGCGAGGTGCCTGTGCGCTTGAGATTTCCGTTGTTTGCATCCCAACTATAATCGTGCTTATAGTTAGGGTCGTTCACCATGCTGAAGATGCCAGTAGAGAGAATCAGTCCCTCTTCGCCATTGATGGTCAATGCGCCGTATTCGGTCCATCCCGACTGTGTGTTTTGGTTGTTCAGTTGGAGCCAGACGTTCGGCTTGTAGAGGTAGTTTCCCACAGAGTCAACTGCGCAGAAGGTGCTATCAACATTCAGCGTGTAGTCATTAAGAATGTAGATGTCGTTTGGAATATATTCCATTCCGTAGATGTTGGTGAATGCATCCCATCCGGCTTTCAGCTTGTAGTCAATCAAAGACAGGTAAGGTACGTACAGGTCGCAAGAGGTGTTGTTATCTGTGTACCAGATAGTATTGTTGTTGTTGAAAGGAGGAATGAGTGCATAGCTCTTCACTACTCTCAGGTTGTTGCAATAATTAAAGACGTTGTATCCGATTCTGGTCAGTGTAGAAGGCAGCTCTATGCTCTGAAGGCCGGTTCTATAGAAAGCATCATTTCCGATATAAGTCAATCCTTCTGGCAGAGTGATAGACATTAAGTTGTTGCACTCATAAAAAGCATAGCCATTGATGGCCTGTACGGTCGAAGGAATATTCACTTTTTCCAATGCAGTACAATATTCAAACATATCGTTTGGAATTTGTGTCAGCCCTTCGTTCAATACCACTTCCCTCAGCTGGCGACAACTTCCAAAAATGTAGTTATCAAAGGTTGTACAGGAAACTGGAATCTCGATGCGTTCTAAACCAGAACCAGCGAATGCCCCATAGTAAATTGTTGTCAGACTTTCAGGCAGAACGATGCTCGTTAAATTGGATGTTCCTTGGAAAGCATCGCTGTTGATGACTTTCAGGTTCTTTGGCAGTTTGATGCCCAAGAGGTTTTTCTTGCCACTGAACATCTGATAAGGTATTTCCTCCAAAGTGGTTTCAGCGATGTCGAGATACAGGAGGTTCGTCAGCGAAGTCCTGATGCGGTTCGCATCCTCTGAGTTGAGTTTACCCTTCACCACAAGTGCTTTCACATCTGTGAAATTCTCCACCTTTTCGAGAATGGCTTGTCCCAGCTTGCCAGCCTCAGCCACATCAACATAGAGGGTGTCGATGCTATATTCAAAGCCTTCAATGTTGGTGAAGCAGTTCCATCCATAGTCGTTCTTGTAAGAAATGAGCGACATCTCTGGTACGTATAGGGTGCAAGTCAGTGTGTCTGAATTGCTGGAACGTACTAAATAGCCGTCATTAGCAGGTGGAACAATGGCATAGCTGGTCACCTTTTGGAGGCTATTACAATTAGAAAATGGGGCTTGAACATAAGTGAGTGTGCCAGGAAGCACCACTTCCGTCAAGGCAGTGTTGTAGAACGCATAATAGTTGATACTCTGCAATCCCTCATTGAACATTGCTTTAGCCAGACTCTTGCAGTTTTGGAAAGCGTACGATGCGATTGACTGTAATCCTTCGTTGAAGGTTACTTCTGTCAGGCTATAGCAATTACGGAATGCGTATGATTCTATGAATTGCAGGGAGGCTGGGAACTCAATAGAGGCTAATGCCGTACAACCAGAGAATGCTTGATAGCCAATGGTTTTCAGTGAGTTAGGAAGTTTTACACTCTTCAATGAGGTGCGGTCGCTAAACGTATAGGACTGGATTTCAGTTAAAGTTGTTCCAGACAGGTCAATGGCCTGCAGGTTGCTGCATTCTTGAATGGTGTATATGTCATCGCTGTTGAGGCTGCCTGTCACAGTGAGGGCAATTACCTGATCTAACGAATACACCTGCGCCAAGATGGAGTCGCGCAAGGAACCTTCAGTTTCCACGTTGATGGTGAGTTTCTTTGACTCAAAGAGTGCTTCCTCGTAAGCCTGATAGTCTGCTTCGGAAACGAACGCCCATTCGTCGCCAAAAACTTTCTCTGCGTCAGACGCGAATGACTGACCAACCATGTACCCTTTCTCGTTTTTTGTGACAAACTTCGCATTGGAAATGATGACGTTGTTGCCCTGGCCTTTGAAAGTGAGTTCCAAGATGGCTCCACAGTTTCCTGTGATGGCCTGGTTGTTCAGTGAACTCACCACAATGCGGAAGGTGTTGGTGCTCTCATCAACCAGTTTGACCGAAGTGCTGTGTTCTTCCACACGTTCTGTGCGAGTCACCTTCGCGATGGAATCGCCTTGCTCCAGTGTCACGTCCATCTGGAAGGCTACATATTCGTTGACATTAGTCAGCTGAATTTCATTGCCCACCACTTGCAGATATTCACCAGTCATGTCGCTCTGTGGACGGTCATCTTCGCTTAAGCTGGAATGCATGTAGGCGCGTGTGTCACCGTCGGCATACCAAGGAAGGCTAAGGAAACCGTATGAAAGCGTGTTGGTGATTTTGTAGTTTCCATTTTCTTGCTTGGAGAAATGCCAATTATCTATGCCGAAGTAATAGTTGCTGGAATTGAGGATGGCATCTACCCACATGTTTGAGAGACCATCGTCAAATCCTACATAGCACCACTCTCCAGCACGGCCGGCAGCATCGCTTGTGGGTTTGCAGCCAATGGCAAGCCCATTGTTCATTTGTTCTATGCGGACAGGTGCCCCTGTATCACCTACCGAAGCACGAGTGTACCACTCGTTGGCTCCTACAAGGAAGGCTCCTGCATCTATATTGTACAAGTACTGCACGGTAGTGCCGTCTGTCGCCATGTCCGAAAACTTTGGCACGGGCTTCGTCCCTTGGGCGAAACCCAACATGCTCACGAGAAACGTGGCACTCAGAAGTAAAAGTCTTTTCTTCATAGGTTTGTAGGTTTTTAGTTGATATTTCAGGTTATGATTAAGCATATATATGTTTTTTTGATATAAAATGTGTACCAAATCGGATGATATTGGTTGTTTTAGGTTCTTTATTCGCTCCAAATCGCCTATAAATTAGTAAAAAATCAAGACCAAATGTAGGGAAACCCTCCAAAACTCGCAAGTGTTTATTTTACTTTTTACAGCCGATTCTTATTTATAAATGTTTTAGTTTTTTAACATTCCAGCGTTTTGCAATGTTGACTTTACAATTCGCGTTTTGTGGTAATAGAAGGTAAGCACCTTTTTAGTGCCTACCTTCTTTATCGAACCATGTTATTTCACCTGGAACTTCTTCCCATTGCGGATGTAGATGCCTGCGGGGAGCGACTGAGCATTCTTGCTCATGCGCTGACCTGCGAGGTTGTAGATGACATCTGCCTGATTGCCTGTAGCGATACCAGCAATGGCTGTTGCATCCCCTGCAATGTCCATCGTCATGCTGCGTCCGTCAGCCGATACGAAGGTTGCGTTCTCAATCTGTGCCGTGCCATCGGAGAGGACGAGCTTGACGAGAGCGTCTGCCGTAGGTTGGAAGGAGTCGTTGTTCATCGAGAAAGCCACTACACGATAGCGATTGTCTGCTACCTTTGCAAAGCCAATCTGGTGTTCTGAACTGCTGTTGAGGATAGCTTTCTGTAGGGTGGCATTGTCAGTCACCACATCGAACTGCAGGGCAGCGAATTTGTCGGCTGCCTCCACCAGAACGCTCATGCCGTCCTTGTCACCCATCATCATCAGCGCATTGGAGAGTGCTTCCAAATTGCGGCTCTTGGCACCAGCTGCACCATTCCGCAGGATGATGTTCACGATGGCTACCACATCGACCACATCCACCGTTTTGTCACCATTCACATCGGCAGCTCTACGGTTGAAGTTTTCAGATGGATTGCCTAAGATGTAGTTGACGGTTGCGGTCACATCGACAATATCTACAATCTTGTCGCCGTTGGCATCGCCAGAGATCATGTCGTCCTTAGCATAATCACCATATCCTTTATAAATTTTCACGCTGGCCAGCAAATATTCCATCCACAGTGCTTCAGCTGCAGTGAAACGAAGAATGTAATAACCTTCCTTGTCAATGGAGAAGTTCATGGTATATTCAGGCGCGTTGTCCACTTGAATTATACTACCTCCGACGTTGGGCGATGCAAGAAGCTCGTCAAAGCTTGCACATACGTTATAGTCCAAGTCCAAAATTGTAGTTGTGAACGTTGGTTCACCCTTCCATGCAGGCATTATGACGCTCAAATGATAATCGCCTGGTTCCAGTTTCAAACCAATACCCTCTGGAGTAGTGGGATCGAGCGTACCATCCTCATAAAGATAATCCTTCACGAGCGAGCCAAACTCGATATATCCCTCATTGGTGCCACGTGTTCCCCAATAGAGTGCCTTGGTGAAGTCACCGCTGAAGCCATCAAAAAGACGAGTACCTCCTCCACCAGGGTTGCCACCATAATGGTAGGTGTATTGTGCCCCATCTTCATTGAATCCATAAATATGATAACCAGCATCGTTATAAGTTACCCATCCTGTTGGTACTCCATTCGTCAGTTCTTTGTCGAAATCGGAAGCATAAACAAGGTTTTTGTCCTGTTCCTCCTGAGCAAACTCTTCAGAAGTCAAATACTTCACGTCCTTGAAGGAGAGCCAGCTGACGTTATTGTCTTCGTCTATGTCGAATGTGATGGTAAGTATGCCATCCTCACCTACAGTAGCGTTAACAGTGTATTCGCCAATGTTGAACTGGCTTGTTCCAACAGCTTTACCTGCTGTTACGTCAACAGCCTCGCCGCCGTTGGCAGAGAGAGTGATGCCTGTAGCTTCGGCAGCAGAAGTGCCGTTCTTTGCGCGAGCACGTACCCATGCCTTCACTACATAGTCGCCAGGAGCAATACCTTCGAGAGTAGCAGTGATGGTGTTGGCACCAAGAGAGTTCGCATCGCTCGTCCAATACTCGAAGAATGGAGCCTTAAAGTTGGAGCCGTCGTTGTCACCTTCTACCGACCAAGTGTTGATGTAGAGAGCCTTGTCGTATTCATAAGCCTGCTCACCACCAATAGTCCATGCAGAGAGGAGCACGTCGTCGATGTTGTTGGCCGCATGCCAACCATCGCTAAATGCCTTGGCAGCATTGAGCATGGCAGCAGTCTCCTGCGAGAGTGTGCCGGCATTGTACTCAGCGAGCCATGTGCCATAAACAGCATCATAAGCTTCCTGCGTGTAAACGTTAGTGTTGTTGAGCACAGAAGCCATCTTGTCGAAATAAGCCTTGGCATTCACGTAAATCTGAGCCTTGCCAACAGCAATCTGAAGGGCTTCTATAGCAGCATTGTATGCATCCTCATTGGCTTCGATGTCGGCTGAACCATTTAAGGCCTCTTCAATAGCGGCTACAACTTCTGAAGGAACGCCTACAGCAGCTTTCAGTTCTTTTGCCTTGGCACGGAGTTCCTCTACCTTTGCAATAAGTTCCTTCAACAGACTCTCTGTTATGTCCGCATCAGGGCCTAAGTAAGTCAATGTGAAACGTCCCCAGATGCACCAGAGGCTTGCGTTTTCCTCCAGCTTGGCACCTACAGTCATGTCACCTTCTTCTGCCAGTTGGAATACCACAGGCTCCAATTTGTACAGGCCATTGTTGAAAGCACCTGCAGCATCATTCATGTTGTTCTCCGAACCTGTGCGAAGACCAAATGGAGAAGTCTCTGTGTTGGTTCCGTCAGACAGATAGATGTAGGGGAGGTGCTCCTCGTCAGCACCATCCTGACGATAGAATGCACTTGCGCTGAGCTTGTACACACCCTTAGGAGCGTTGGCAATTACCTGACTCAGCGAGAATGTGGAATGATAAGACTCTGCGCATCCGCCGTTCGAGCCGCCACCATTCAGGTTTTTGTTATTTGCTTCCATCGTCCATGCGCTGACATCGCGACGGTTACGGCCGAAGAAAGCATCGGCGATGAGCCACGTAACATCGACTGGATTGTCTGCTGATGCAGCACTGATGGCTTCTGCACGCTCTGTTGCCATCTCGTCCTCCGTAAGGAGTTGCCACTGGAAGTTTTCGCTTTCAGCCGAATTGGATGTGGCCAGAACGGTGGAATTGCCGTCATAGCCGTAAAATGCTCCGTCTGGATTGGCCATGGTGTAATAGCCATTCCTCAACTGTTTAATGGTCAGATTGATAGGAGCTCCGTCCATATAGCTGCCACTGAAGTAGTAATTGTTACCACCATTAGAAACCATTGTCTCCAATGTGTAAATGCCATCCTCCAGGCAAGCCAATATACCATATTGCTGCTCGCTGACCAGGGAGGCTTGTGTCCCCCAGTTGTTGCTGGCACCTAAATAGAGACCCGCGCCTACATTCCTGAAGTAGTACTTGCCTTCAAGCTGCGCATTCACACCCAAGGTGAAGCACATGAGTGCCATCACGGAAATGAGAAATCGTAGATGTTGTTTCATAGGTTTTAAGTTTTTAGAATTAGTAAAATATGTTGATTGTTAATTGATGGTTAGTAGCCGATGTATCGCTCTCATTCTACGCTTCATGTTCAGCTGTTTCACAAAATATTCTCTCTTTTCTTCTTCTTCAATTCTTACATTTCGTGTGTGGTTTCGTTTTTTCTATCATTTTTGGCAAAGATAAGTGAACTTTATTAAAAATTCGTTAATAATAGTTGTCATATCGGGATTTATTGTTTAAAAAATAGGGAAAATTTACGTAATGATGCGTCGTTTGCTAAGTAAACTTTGCAATCAGGTATTTTCACGGAAGGCAACGGGCTGCATTCATGTCCTCCTCACACTCCTTTTATTTTCCTATAGGTTAGCAAGGAAGTACCTTGCATTTTTATTCGATACTTGTTCGATTAATCGAACAAGTATCGAACAACTATCGAACAAGTATCGAACAACTATCGAACAACTACCCAATGAGAATGCGAGGTAAGGTGGGGGCAAGGTAGGGGTGCATTATGGGAAAAAGGGGAAAGGAATTTAGTGCATCATTCATTGTTGTCAAGATAGAGCGGGGCATTTGTTGTTGCAAAGTGGCATCCTCGTTTTGTGTTGGAAAAGGCGAAAATGAGGGTTGGTTTTGTATAAAATATGTGAAAGATTTGGATTTCTCGAAAAAAAAGTCTATATTTGCACGCTTTTTTACGCGTAAAGTATGAGACAATTAAAAATTACCAAGTCAATCACGAACCGTGAAAGTGCTTCGTTGGATAAGTACTTGCAGGAAATTGGTCGTGAGGAGTTAATCACCGTTGAAGAAGAAGTTGAGCTGGCTGCAAAGATACGCAAGGGAGGCCCCGAAGGCAGGAGAGCCTTGGAGAAACTGACCCGTGCCAATCTTCGTTTCGTGGTGTCGGTGGCCAAGCAGTACCAGAATCAAGGCTTGAGTTTGCCCGACCTCATCAACGAGGGCAATCTGGGTTTGATCAAGGCTGCTGAGAAATTTGACGAGACCCGTGGCTTCAAGTTCATCAGCTATGCCGTGTGGTGGATTCGCCAGTCCATTCTTCAGGCTTTGGCCGAGCAGAGCCGTATTGTGCGCTTGCCGCTCAATCAGGTAGGCTCGCTCAACAAGATTGGAAAAGCTTTCTCTAAGTTTGAACAAGAGAACGAGCGTCGCCCCTCGCCCGAGGAGTTGGCAGCCCAGTTAGATTTGCCTGTAGATAAGGTGGCCGACACGATGAAGGTGAGCGGACGCCACATCAGCGTGGATGCTCCCTTTGTGGAGGGTGAGGACAACAGTCTGCTCGACATTCTGAGCAATCCTGACTCTCCATCGGCCGACCGTACTTTGGTGACGGAGTCGTTGCAGAAGGAGATTGAGCGCGCCTTGGACACACTGACCCTTCGTGAGAAAGAAATCATCAAGATGTTCTTTGGTTTGGGCGAACCCGAGAAGACGCTGGAGGAGATTGGTGACCGTTTCAATCTGACTCGTGAGCGTGTGCGCCAAATTAAGGAAAAGGCCATCCGCCGACTTCGCTCGCAATCGAAGAGCCGGCTTTTGAAGACATATTTGGGATAGGGGGATGAGTGAAAAGTGAATAGTGAAAGGTGAAAAATCTAAGTTTCTAAAAGTGAAGAGTGATTATTCATCATTCAAAATTCATCAGTAAAGAGTTGACAAATTACTACCGTGTTGGGATTATGAGAAAACTGGTATTGATGACGTTGATGCTGGCTATGGCTGCCGGAATGTGGGCGAAGAAAAAGCCGACCGACTACTATGGTAAGGGTAGGGGCAAGGTCTATGTCTTCGGTGTGAGTCAGCAATTGACGGATTCGGTGATTTACATCACGAACATACAGGAGGTGGACAGCATTGACCTGGATAGCAAAACGAAATTCCTGCCTTTCCGTTCGGAGTTCAGTATGCAGCTGAAAGAGTATTTGGAAGGAAAGCAAAAATTGCATAAGCAGACGTCGTGCGTGTACTACTCCTCCAGTCGCAAAAAGATTTCGAAGAAGTTCTACAAGATAAAGAAACGCTTTTTGGACAACACTTATACGAAAATCAAGGTGATAGACGAATCGCTTTTCCGATTCAGGCATCCCTTGGACTCGTTTGCGGTGGAGGAATAAGAGCGAACTTTTAGCACGATGGAGTCAAAAGTGAAATGGTCAGTGTGAAATACGATAAGACAATCCTCTCCCATGCGGGTATGTTGAACTTGTATGGTACAGTTGCAGCAATGTTATTGTTCGTTGCTGCAACTTGTTTGTTTTCTGCCTGCCAGAGCGATGGTGAAGATTCTCTTCCCCCTGTGGAGCCTGATGCGAACTATGCGGTGAGCCGTACGTTGATGGTGTATATGGTGGCAGAGAACAATTTGAGCAACAAAGTGGATGCCGATTTTATGGAAATGCAACGGGCCATGAAGGACCAGACCTTACAGGATGGTGACCGCATGGTGGTGTATGTGGATGATGTGCAGCTGCCACGCATTTATGTGCTTACCAAGGACACGATGGCCACTCAACTGGTGGAGACCTACGCCGAAGACGTAAACTCTTCATCAGCCGACGAACTGAAGAAGTTTGTGATGCGTGTGAAACAGGAGTATCCGGCCGAAAGTTACGGACTGGTGTTGTGGTCGCACGCTTCGGGCTGGCAGCCATCAAACTACATTGGCGGGCACACGGGGGCCTCTGCACCACGAAGGAGTTTTGGCTTGGACAACAGTGCAAATCTGTCTTCTTCGTCCTTGAATGGGCATCAGATGGAAATTCCCGACATGGCTGCAGCTTTGGAAGCTTGCGGAGGTGTGGATTTCATCTTCTTCGATGCCTGTTTCATGCAAACGGCAGAGGTGGCGTATGCCTTGCGCGGTGCCACAAAGCATGTGGTTGCCTCTCCTGCAGAGATTCCCGGGCCGGGTGCTGACTATGCGACGATGACAAAAGCCATGTTCCGTAAGGATGATTACGTGGAGCAGATGTTGCAATCGTATTATGCTACCTACCCCGACACTTCCACCTACGGCATTGTAATTTCGGCGGTGGAGACAGCGGCTATGGACAATTTTGCTGCCTACATGAGCGGGTTGGTGTCTGCTCATCGGCAAGAATTGCTGGACGTGAATGTTGCCGCTTTGTTGAATTACAGCCGTTTTATGTATTGGACCACCAGCTATCCCGATTTTGTAGATATGCAATCGCTCATGAAGCAAGTGCTGACATCGGCTGAGTTTGCCGAATGGCAGATAGAGGTGGGGAAGGTGGTGAAGTGTCTGCACACGAATGCGTGGTATTCGGCCTTGCCGAACAGAAAGATTGCAATCCCCGAAGGTGAGTGCTCAGGACTGACGATGTTTGTTCCCAGGACGGCCTATAATGGATATAGCAGTAACTTCAATGCCAAGTTCCTCCAGACAGCTTGGGCACAGAAGGTGTGGGAAGGCCGGACAGGGCTGGAAACAGATGAAGGAGTAGGCGGATGAAAAAGATTGAGAGAGATGGCCAGACCCCTATGTTGATGTTCGACAACAGTGTGTTCATCCCGTTGGTGCTGAAAGAAATAGAAGAAGGAAGAAGTGAGACATCCATCATTATTGCTCGTGGAGTGAGCATGCGTCCCTTCATTGAGGATGGTCGCGACAAACTGGTGCTTGGCAAAGTCAATAGCATTGCTGTGGGTGACGTAATCTTGGCCGAAGTGGTGCCCAGCATCTTTATCTGTCATCGGGTGGTGAGGATAGAGAACGGAATGGTGACGATGCGTGGCGACGGCAATGTGGTGGGCACGGAGACATTTCCCCTGGAGCAAGCAAGGGCAAAAGTGGTGCAGGTGGTGCGCAAAGGAAAAACCTACACGCTCGCCACGTCCAAAATATGGAAAGTCTATTCGGCTCTGTGGCCTCGTTCGTCGTTTTTGCGGCGTTATTTGTTGGCCCTCTATCGGCTGTTGTGGATGCGTCAGATTCCGGATCGGTTGACAGTTATCTTTCAGACGAAAAAGAGCGTGTAAAACAAGCAGGGATGGTGAATGTTCTGCATCCATGCAGAGGTTGTGATTATATTTTTATTTATTATATATAAAATATGAGAGTAAAGAATAATTTTTTACTGCGTGAAGTAGTAGGTGAGAAAATACTGATAGCCTATTGTGGTGGAAGTGCTGATTTCACCAAGGCCCTGTCGCTGAATGATTCGGCGGCCTATCTTTGGCACCAGTTGCAAGGACGAGAATTTAAGGTTGACGATGCGGTGAAAGTGATGCTCGATGCGTTTGAAGTGGAAGAAGCAGAGGCTCGACAAGATGTGGAAGAGTTGTTGGCATCGTGGAAAGCTGTTGGATGTATAGAGGACTAATGGCAAAAGTACAGATAGAAAAGTCGTGGCAGGAACGGCTTCAGGCGGAGTTTGACAAGCCTTATTTCGAAGAGTTGATTCGGTTCGTTAAGACTGAGTATGCCCAGGGGCCTTGCTACCCTCCGGGCACTTTGATATTCAATGCCTTCAACTTGTGCCCATTGCCCAAGGTGAAGGTGGTGCTCATTGGGCAGGACCCTTATCATGAACCTGGTCAGGCACACGGCTTGTGCTTCTCGGTGAATGACGGTGTGCCGTTTCCCCCTTCGTTGCGCAACATCTTTCAGGAAATTCAGACCGACCTTGGCAAGCCGATTCCTGCATCTGGCAATCTGACTCGTTGGGCAGAGCAGGGCGTGCTGTTGCTGAACGCCACCCTGACGGTGCGCGCCCATGCAGCCGCCAGCCATCAGAAGCGGGGTTGGGAGGAATTTACCGATGCCGTGATTCGGCTGGTCAGTGCCGAACGTGAACATGTTGTGTTTATTCTTTGGGGCAGTTACGCACAGAGCAAAGCGGCATTGATTGACGGCACAAAACACTGCATCTTGCGTTCCGCTCATCCTTCGCCCTTGTCGGCTTATCGTGGCTTTTTCGGCAACCATCATTTCAGCATTTGCAATCAATATCTACAACAATATAACATAGAACCTATTAATTGGTAAACGTATGAAAAGGATATACTTGGCATTCTTTATCTCTATCATTTCTTTCTGCGTGTCTTTCGCTCAGCCGGGACGTGGAAAGTCTGTAACCATCTTTGGCGATAGCTATTCAACTTTCGAAGGTTACATCATGCCCGAAAACAATCTGTCGTGGTATTTCTTGGACCGTCCGCAAAAGGACAATGATGTCATAGCTGTGGAGCAGACTTGGTGGCATCAGTTATTGAGGCAGAACGGTTGGAAACTGTGCATGAACAATTCTTACAGCGGTTCCACCATTTCGTCTTCGGGTTATGGTAAAGCCGATTATAGCGACCGTTCGTTTGTGACGCGTGCCAACAATTTGGGTAATCCCGACATCATCTTCATTTTCGGTGCTACCAACGACTCGTGGGTTCCATCGCCCATTGGAGAATACAAATATAGCGGATGGACCACTGAAGACTTGAAGTCGTTCCGTCCTTCATTGGCTAAATTGCTCGACTTCATGAAGAAGCGTTATCTTGGGGTGGAGATGTATTTCATCTTGAACAGCGAACTCTCCGACGCCATCAACGCCTCGGTGTTCACCATTTGCGACCGCTACGAAGTGCCCGTCATTGTGTTGCACGACATTGACAAGAAGGCAGGTCACCCCTCCATCGCAGGCATGAAAGCCATTGCTGAGCAAGTGAATGCCTTTGTACATAAGCAGCATGGCAAGGGACAGAAGAAGGATGCTGCCTTGCGGGCAGGTAAGAACCATTCTAAGGGAAAGGCTCAGAAGGGCGGCAAGAATCAACAAAAAGGAAATGCTCAGAAGCAGGATAAGAAAAGCACAAATTCCTCCACTCAGAAAGCAGGCAAGAAAAAGTAAGGGACAATGAGAAAAATTCTGTTGATTTTGATGGTATTGAGTTCCAGCGTCCTTTGTGCTCAGACGTCCGATTCTCTCATGGTGGCTCATTTGCGGACAAGAGGGGTGAAAATTTATGACGGCAATTCGGTCGATTTTCTGAAAACTGGGCATGATAAGTTTGAAGATTTGTTTGAAGCCGTGCGTGAAGCCAAATCGTTTATTCACCTCGAATATTTCAATTTCCGTAACGACTCCATTGCTGGCCTACTTTTCCATCTGTTGGCACAGAAAGCAGCCGAAGGGGTGGAAGTGCGTGCCTTGTATGATGCGTTTGGCAATTCGTCCAATAATCAGCCAATTAAACGTCAGATGCACGACTCCATCAATGCGTTGGGCATCAAGTTGGTCAAGTTCGACCCCATTCGTTTCCCTTGGGTTAACCACATCATTCCGCGCGACCACCGTAAGATAGTGGTGATTGATGGTCGCATTGCTTACACGGGTGGCATGAATGTGGCCGACTATTACATAGTGGGCATTCCTGAGATTGGCGATTGGCACGACATGCACATGCATCTTGAGGGCCCTGTGGTGAATGGGCTGCATGAAATTTTTTGCCGCATGTGGCGCATGGCAACGGGCGAACGCTTACGAGGGGAGAAATATTTTCCCACTTACATTCCAAGTTGTGACAACCTTCGACTTGCCATTATTGACCGCCACACTTATCAAACTCCCGATGCTATTCGTGACATGTTTGCTGAGATGCTGAATACGGCTCAGCATAAAGTGTTGTTGATTAACCCCTATTTCGTCCCCACCCATCGGGTGCGCAAGGCTTTGAAAAAAGCGATAGATCGCGGAGTGGATGTGCAGATTCTCCTGTCTGCCAAAAGTGACATCCCTTTAACTCCCGAAGCCTCTCACTATGTGGGCAATAATCTTGCCAAACGAGGTGCTAAGGTATATCTTTATCATGGTGGTTTCCATCATACAAAAATCATGATGGTTGATGACCTCTATTGTACTGTGGGTTCCAGCAATATGGATGCACGCTCGCTCCGCTGCGACTATGAGGTAAACACGCTTATTTTCAGTAAGGAGAAGACAAAGGAACTGACCGATTTGTTTAATGAACAGTTGAAATCGAGCACGAAGATGGAGAAGGGCTATTGGGGCACCAGAACGGCAGGGAAGAAGTTCCAGGGTTGGTTCGGAAATTTGCTCACCCCATTCTTGTAGTGTATTGATTATTTATAAATAATTGAACAAAATTTATTGATGATAATTCGTGATCAATTTGTGATAATTATATGTTTTATGTAAACACGAATTGCCATGAATTGGCCATGAATTAATCATGAATTTTTTCTATAAACTATTTATGTTTACTTACTTAAAAGTTTGGACTTTGTGGATAATCGTAGGATAAGAATTGGTGAGTTCTAACAGTTTCAGAAGTTTGAAAATCAATAAAACGCAAATAGATGAAAAAGACAGTTTTTACACTCCTCCTGTGGTGCTCCTTCTGTGTGCTTTTTGCAGCAGGGAACCCCAAGCGTGAGTTTCGCGGAGCATGGATTCAATGTGTCAACGGTCAGTATCTGAACAAATCAATGGCGCAGATACGGCAGATGCTCTCCTCGCAGCTCGACACGTTGCAACAATGTGGCATCAACGCCATCCTCTTTCAGGTGAGGGCTGAGGGTGATGCGCTCTACAAATCCAGTTATGAGCCTTGGTCGCGCTATCTGACAGGTGTGCAAGGCATGGCTCCTGCTGACGGGTGGGATCCTTTGGCTTGGATGGTGGAGGAGTGCCATAAACGCGAGATGGAGTGTCACGCATGGATTAATCCCTATCGTGCCAAGACAAAATATACCACTGCATTGGCTCAGGATCATCCAGCCGTGCGCCATCCTGAGCGTGTGTTTGAGTATGACGGATTGTATATTTTCAATCCAGCCTTGGAGGAGAACCGTCTTTATACTTGCATGGTGGTGGAAGACATTTTGAACCACTACGATGTGGATGGCATCCACATGGACGACTATTTCTATCCTTATCCCGTCAACGGACTTCCGCTGCCCGATCATCCATACTATAATGCTAACCCTCGCGGCTTTTCCAACATTGAGGATTGGAGGCGTGACAATGTGAATCTGCTCATCCGTGACCTGCATCGGTTGGTGCGTTCTGTCAAGCCGTGGGTGAAATTTGGTGTATCGCCTTTTGGCATATATCGTAACAGTCCTACGGGGGAGAACTGTCGTGAGGGTAGTGCCACAAGGGGTACGCAGAACTACGATGATCTTTATGCCGACATTGTGTATTGGGTGAATCAGGGTTGGGTGGACTACAATATTCCGCAGATTTATTGGAACATTGGTACGAAAGTAGCTGACTACGAAGTGCTCATCCATTGGTGGAACGACTATTGTGGAGGACGCCCTCTGTTCATCGGACAAGATATTGAACGAACCGTGCAAGGGGTTGATCCCAACAATCCAAATTCTCACCAAATGCCCGCTAAGTACAGTCTGCAACGCGCTCTACCCAATGTGCAAGGTTCGTGCCAGTGGTATGCCGCAGCCTGTGTGAACAATCCAGGCAACTACCGCACCCTGCTGAAGCAACAATATCATTCTACGCCTGCCCTCCAGCCGTTGATGCCGTACATTGATAAGAAAGCACCTGGAAAGCCTAAGAATGTGAAAGCACGCTCTTATGCCATGACGGGTGCGGTACTCACATGGGAGGCTCCACGGGCAAAGAAAGAAATGGACCGCGCACGCCAATATGTGATTTACAAGTTTGAAAAGGGAGAGAAAGTGAAGTTGGACAATTCTGCGAACATTGTAGCCATCACCAGCGGCTTCTCCTACTCGTTGCCTGCATCGAAAAAGGGTACCACCTTCGTGGTGACTGCACTTGACCGCTTGCACAACGAGTCCAAGCCAGTGAAAGTGAAACTTTGAGAATCTTTTCAGAGAGAATCTTTTCAGACAACGGATTGCACGGATTTCCTAATCGATGAACCGTTTGGTAAGGTCGGCAAACTCTTCGATGCGGCGGTCGCGTAGGAAAGGCCACCAGCGGCGCACATTTTCGCATCGCTGCATGTCAATTTCAATAACCGCAACAATCTCTTCATCCTTCGGAGCCTGATAAAGCATTTCTCCTTGTGGCCCAGCCACGAAACTGCTTCCCCAGAACTGGATGCCGTTGGTTTGGCCCGATGGGTCAGGTTCATGCCCTGTACGGTTCACTGCAACGACGGGGAGTCCGTTAGCTACAGCATGTCCCCGTTGCACCGTCATCCAAGCCTCGCGTTGGCGTTCTTGCTCTTTGGGTGTATCGCTCGACTCATAACCGATGGCCGTTGGATAGATAAGCAGTTCGGCACCTTGCAGGGCCATGAGTCTTGCTCCTTCGGGATACCACTGGTCCCAGCACACCTGCACGCCTAAGCACCCAATGCTGGTTGGAATGGGGTGGAATCCGAGGTCGCCTGGTGTGAAATAAAATTTCTCGTAGTAGGCTGGGTCATCGGGTATGTGCATCTTTCGGTACTTCCCGGCTATGCTCCCGTCCTTTTCTATCACAACAGCGGTGTTGTGGTAGAGTCCGGGTGCTCGCTTTTCAAACAGGGACGTGACAATGACGATGCCCAATTCTTTGGCCACCTGTCCGAAGAGGGTGGTGGAGGGGCCAGGGATGGTTTCGGCCAAATCGAAATTCAGTGTGTTTTCCACCTGGCAGAAGTAGAGCGAATTGTGCAGCTCTTGCAGAATGACCAGTTCCGCTCCTTGCTGGGCGGCTTTTTTGATGTTTTCCACCAAGCGGGTGGTGTTCTCTTTCACTTGTGCAGTGCAAGCTTGCTGTATGATACCTATTTTCATTTTCTTATGTGCTTTTGTAAAGTCTTTACGAATGTTAAAGCATTGTAGACAATAAAATGTGTGCAAAATTATAAAAAATAACTGATAAATTTGTTGCTTATGGAAAGAATTTTGTAACTTTGTGGCATCAGGCAATGTTTTTTGTCTGTCAAATTGGTGGTATAGCGTTTAAGACACGTTACATCGTTTGCTTATTAAACTGATTCATGGAAAGAGTGAAACACCCTGTTATTGTCACGTTGTTGGTAGTGCTTTGCTGGTTGCTGCAAAGCATGGTGGGCAGTCACGCTGTTGCCTCGAAGCCCCTCGAACCTTTTGTGTTCACCACGGCTTGGACGGCTCAGGCAGAATTTGCTGGCTACTATGTAGCAAAGGAGAAGGGTTTCTATCAGGAGGTGGGACTGGACGTGTCCATTCAGCATCCTTCGTTGGTCAGTTCTGTCTATCACCGCATAGAGACTGATGAGTGCCAAGCAGGTATGTTTGCGCTGATGGCAGCCATCGATATCATTTCGAGTGGCACTCCACTGATCAATATTTTCCAGACTTCCATGAACAGTAGCTACATGATTATTTCCCGTTGGGGCATCAATCCGCTCGAACAGCGTAGTCAACGCCTGGCTGTTTATCTTTCCGAACCTAACTATCTGGCCATGATTATGAACCGCGAAAAGAAGCTTAACTACGAGTGGGTGGTGTTTACTTCGGGTATCAACGTGTTCCTTTCGGGAGGAGTGGATATGCTTTCTGCCGTGTGTTACAACGAGTACCTGTTGCTGAAAAATGCTGGGTTCGACATGCCCGAAAGCAGCATCTTCCGATTTAAGGATCATGGCTACAACATTCAGGAGAATGGCGTGTATGTGAAGAAAAGCTACTACGAAAGCCACCCTGCTCAATGCAAAGCATTTGCCGCAGCCAGTCGCAAAGGGTGGGAGTGGGCTGCTGCCCATCCAGAACAGGCTTTGGACATCGTGATGAAATATGTGCGAACAAATAATGTCCAAACCAACCGCGTTTTGCAGCGGCTGCAGATGCAAGAGATTTTCAAACTTCAGCTCGACCCTCATTCGGGTAAGCGCGAATTTCGTGTGCGCCCAGACATGGTGAAGAAAGCTTCGCGCCTGATGATGGAGAATCATCGCATTGACCGAGAAGTAACTTACGAGGAGTTGATGGGCAAGAACCTGAAATAGTGAAAGTGCATACATGGAAAAGTTCATCACATACATTCGCAAGTCGTTGGCAGCCAAACTCAGTTTTTGGGTAATGGTGTTTGTGGTGATGCTTTTCATGGCGGCTCTTGGCATCATGTTTTACTATTCGCGCCTTGCCGTGAAAGAGGAGGCCATGCAGAAGGCCGCGCAGACCTTGGAGGGTACGTTGCTTCGTGTGGAAAACACGCTGCACGATGTGGAAGTGGCAGCTAACAACATGAAGTGGCTGGTGGAACAGCACATGGACACGCCCGACTCGATGTTCACCTTCAGCCGTACCATTCTGGAGAACAACCCCCAGCTGAATGGTTGCTCCATTGCTTTCGAACCCTACTACTTTGCTGAGAAAGGTCAGTTTTTCTCAGCCTATTCCTATAATAATGGTGACTCCATTGAGACAGAGCAGGAGGGCAATGAACTATACGAATACTACTACATGGACTGGTACCTTATCCCCAAGCTGCTCAATCGCCCTTATTGGGTGGAGCCATTCCGTGAAGACTATACGGGGGGCATCTTGATGGATGATATCATTACTTCTTTCTGCCAGCCCATCCGCAACAAGTGGGGCGAGAATGTAGGTGTCCTTTCGGTAGATATAGCCCTCAACTGGTTCTCCAAAACCATTTCGGAAACAAAACCATTCCCGCATTCCAACAGCATGCTGGTGGGCAAGGGAGGTACTTACCTCATCCATCCTGACTCCACCAAGCTTTTTTATCAAACCATCTTCACCCCCACACTTGAAGAACCCGATTCAGCCCTGACAGCTTTAGGCAAGGCTATGACTTCGGGCGAAACGGGCTACAAGGTGTTCAAACATGATGGTAAGACCGAGTACGTCTTCTACCGTCCCTTCTCCCACATAGATTGGAGCGTGGCTATTGTTTGTCCGGAAGAGGACATATTTGAACCCTACAACCGCTTACAACAGAGCCTAATGTTCATCACTATCACAGGCCTTGTGCTCCTGTTTGTGTTCTGCATCACCATCATCCGCATGAACCTGCGTCCTCTCAAGGAGCTGGCTCTTTCGACCCAGCACATAGCCGACGGAAACTTCAACGACCACATTCCCGATAGCCACCGGCGTGACGAAGTGGGCCACTTGCAGCATAGCTTCTCCATGATGCAGAAGTCGCTGTCTGACTACATTGCTGAGATACGTCATTCCACCGACATCCTGCAAGAACGTAATTCAGAATTGTTGCGGGCCAACAAAATGGTGCGCGAGGATGACCGTACAAAATCGGCCGTGATTGGGAACATGACCGACCAGATGATGCAGCCCGTCAGCATCATCGCTGCCGAGAATGACATCATTCGTGAAAACTATCAGGACTATTCCGAAAAAGATATGGCTGAGCACGTTGACCGCATGCTTCGCGAAACAGAGGTGGTGACCGACCTGCTGAACAAGATACTTGATGCCTCTCAGAACGGTGTTCCTGTGGCTTGGACTGATAAGGCTAAAAAAGCAAAAGAGAATGGCAATGGTGCCGCATCGTTAAACGAAGAAAACCCACGAAAATGATTAATCCAATCGTCAAAATACGGCATTCCCTCTCCTTGAGACTCTCTCTCTGGGTGTTCTTCTTTGCGGTCTTGTCATTCATCATCTCGCTCGGATTCATGTATGTCAAGTCAAGAAACTACGTTCGTGATGATGCCATGCAACGAGCCATCAAAGTACTTAACAACACCAGTTTGCGCATTACAGAGGTGCTCAATGAAGTGGAGATTGCCACCAGCAACACGGAGTGGTTAGTGCGCACTCACATCAACCCCGACTCCGTGGTCAACTACGCGCGCCGCATCATCGAACTTAATCCGCGTTTCAACGGTTGTTCCATCGCTTTTGAACCCTACTATTTTCCAGAAAAGGGAGAATACTACTCCATTTATGCTGGGCATGAAGGCGACAGCATAGAGGTGGAACAAGAGGGAGGGGAAGAGTACCGTTACTTTGACATGGATTGGTACACTATTCCCAAGCACACTCGCCAGGCGGGTTGGGTTGACCCCTTCTACGATTTCTATCTCGACGACGTGTATCAGCAAGAGATGATCACCACTTACAGCAAACCGCTTTACGATGCTGACGGCAACTTCATCGGCGTCATTTCCACCGACATATCCCTCAAGTGGCTCTCCCAGTCTGTCATGTCGAACAAACCCTCCGAAAACTCTTATTTCTTCATGCTTGGCAAGGAGGGAAACTTTTTCGTTCATCCCGACTCCACCAAACTGGTTTTCGAGACCATCTTTACCGATCGTGATCCCGACTACGAAGCAGACATCTTCGCCTTGGGCAATGCCATGTTGAAAGGCGAGGAAGGGACGACCCGCCTGATGCTCGATGGCGAAGCATGCTATGTCTTTTACCATCAACTGCCTCAAACTGGTTGGAGCCTTGCCATTGTCTATCCTGAAAACGAAATTTTCCGAGGTTACAATCGCCTCTTCTATATTGTGCTGGGCATCATCATTGGAGGATTATTGCTTATGCTCTTCTTCTGCAGCCGCATAGTCAATGGAGCCATCGAACCAGTCAACGAACTGGCCCATCGTGCACGGCACATAGCCGCTGGCAACTTCGATGAGCCAATGGAAAAGAGCGATCGCATCGACGCTGTGGGTCTGCTGCAAAACAGCTTCTGCTCCATGCAGCAGTTCATTTCAGGCTACATCCGGGACATCCGCAGCGTGAATGCTGAAATAGAGCGGCGCAACAACGAACTGCAGCAAACCAACGAGCGGGTGCAGTTGGCACTGGAAAAGAAAACCGCCTTCATGCAAGACCTCACCCACCAGGTGCGCACACCGCTCAACATCATCATCGGCTTCGCTCAAGTAATCCGCGATGGACTCAAGGACGTGTCGCCCGAAGAGCTTGAACTGATTCTCGATGCCATGCAGGAAAATGCACAGAACCTCTTAGGCATTGTGGATAAACTCATGGCTGCCTCCATCTTGGAGAAAGAAAACAAAGTGGAAATCAACGGCTCCTTCGCTTGCAACGCCATCTGCCGTGAGGTCTTAGAGCGAGTCAAACTCAAATGTCCAGAAACGGTCAAAAAAGAATTCATTACATCCTTGCCCGATTCTCTGCCCATCTACACCCACACCACGGCTTTCCCCAGCATGCTCAAGCAGATTCTTGACAATGCCAACCAGTTCACCAAACAGGGCACCATCACCCTCGAAGTCTGCCAGAATGCCGACAAGAGCCTCACTTTTACTATCACCGACACAGGAATCGGCATTGCCGATGAAGATGTGGAGCGCATCTTCATTCCTTTCCTGAAGCTCGATTACTTTAGCGAAGGGCTTGGCATCGGACTTACTCTCATCAGCCGTTCAGCTCAACTTCTTGGTGGCACCTTCACACTCGACACCACCTACAAGGCTGGTGCACGCTTCATCCTCACGCTTCCGCAGGACGAACAAACCATTGCCGGTCTGCGGAAAAGGATGTAAGCTATCTGAGCCCTCATTTTCCCTCGCAATTGAAGTTTTTCATGCCCCAAACCACAAAAAGTTTCTGACATAGCGCATATGTGCCGTCAGAAATTTGTAACTTTGCATGCTTATTAGCAAATAACTGACAAGACAAATCAAATTTTTACTCATCAGATATGCCCAAAATTTCCATACGTGGCACCGAAATGCCCAGTTCGCCCATCCGCAAACTGGCTCCGCTTGCCGAAAACGCCAAAAAGCGCGGCATCAAAGTCTATCACCTCAACATTGGACAGCCCGACCTGCCCACTCCTCAAGTGGCACTCGATGCCATCAAGAACATTGACCGAAAGATTCTCGAGTACAGCCCATCGCAAGGTTACCGCAGTTATCGCGAAAAGCTGGTGAACTACTATGCCAAGTACGACATCAACCTCACTGCTGACGATATCATCATCACCTCAGGAGGCTCAGAAGCTGTACTCTTCTCCTTCCTGGCATGCCTCAATCCTGGCGATGAAATCATCGTGCCCGAACCTGCCTATGCCAACTACATGGCCTTTGCCATCTCGGCAGGAGCTGTCATCCGCACCATTGCCACCACCATTGAGGAAGGTTTCGCCCTTCCTAAAGTGGAGAAGTTTGAGGAACTCATCAACGAGCGCACCCGTGCCATCCTCATCTGCAACCCCAACAACCCGACGGGCTATCTCTATACGCGCCGCGAAATGAACCAGATACGCGACTTGGTGAAGAAGTACGATCTCTACCTCTTTTCCGACGAAGTCTATCGCGAATTCATCTACACCGGCTCGCCCTACATCTCGGCCTGCCACCTTGAAGGCATTGAGCAAAACGTAGTGCTCATCGACTCTGTTTCCAAGCGCTACAGCGAATGTGGCATTCGCATTGGTGCCCTCATCACTAAGAACGAGGAAATCCGAAAGGCCGTCATGAAATTCTGCCAGGCGCGCCTCTCACCCCCACTCATCGGGCAGATTGCCGCCGAAGCCAGTCTTGACGCGCCTGAGGAGTACAGCCGCGATGTGTATGACGAATACGTAGAGCGGCGCAAGTGCCTCATCGACGGTCTGAACCGCATCCCCGGTGTTTATTCGCCCATTCCTATGGGAGCCTTCTACACCGTAGCGAAACTGCCCGTTGACGATTGCGAAAAGTTCTGCGCCTGGTGTCTTTCCGATTTCAACTTTGAGGGTGAAACCGTGATGATGGCGCCAGCCTCAGGTTTCTATACTACTCCCGGAGCGGGTAAGAACGAAGTACGCATTGCCTACGTGCTCAAGAAGGAAGACTTGCTCCGTGCTCTCTTCGTGCTCCGCAAAGCACTGGAGGCTTACCCCGGAAGGGTGAATTAGTGTGAAGCGTTAACCACCCCAAAATTCGTTTTGCCTCTTGTCCTTTGAACTTTTCATAGCCAAGCGCATCTATGCCGACAACCACGCAGAGGGGGAACGCTTTTCCCGCCCTGCCATCCGCATAGCCATGCTCGGCGTGGCCATCGGGTTGGCAGTCATGCTTGTCAGCCTTGCCGTAGTGCTCGGTTTCAAGCATGAGGTGAGCAGCAAGGTCATTGGCTTCGGAAGCCACATTCAGGTGCTCAGCCTCACCCAGAACCAACGTTACGAGGTGCTGCCCGTGCTCACCACCGATACTCTCATCCGCAAGGTGAAGAGTGTGGGGGGCATTGCGCACATTCAGCGTTTTGCCACAAAGATAGGCATTCTCAAAACCGAAGAGGACTTTCGTGGACTCACTTTCAAGGGAGTAGGCGAAGACTATGACCTTTCCTTCCTGCGCAGTTCGCTCATTGAGGGGGAAATGCCCCCCTTCTCCTCCAAGCAATCTACCAACCAGATTCTGCTCTCCCAAAAAGTGGCCAGCCAGTTAGGAGTGACGACCAGCGACCGCATTTTTGCTTATTTCATGGGCGAGGAAGCCATGCGTGCGCGTCGTTTTACTATTGCAGGCATCTTTGCCACCAACATGAACGATTATGACAAAAACTATGTCATCACCGACATCTACACGGTGCGCAAGCTCAATAACTGGGATGCCGAAATGTCCTCTGGGCTTGAAATCGCCGTCAAGGACTTCGAACAAGTTGACCACATCAATCGCCAGCTCCAGTTTCTGCATCATGGAGTTGACCGCAATGGTGTCACCTACGGTGTATTCAGCATCAAGGACCTTGCCGCCCACACCTTTGCATGGCTGGCTGTGCTCGATATGAATGTAGTCATGATCCTGATTCTTATGATGCTCGTCAGTAGCTTTACCATTGTAAGCGGTCTGCTCATCATCATGCTCGAGCGTATTGTCATGATTGGCACCCTCAAGGTGCTTGGTGCCACCAATGCCTCCGTGCGTCGCATCTTCATCCATTTCAGCGTCATGCTCGTAGGCAAGGGGCTTCTGTGGGGCAACCTTGCCGGCTTGCTCCTTTGCTGGCTTCAGCAACAGTTCCATCTCGTTGCGCTCGACCCCACAGTCTATTACATCGACTCCGTGCCCATCCAGTTCAATTGGCTTCTCATCCTTGCGGTTAATGTTGCCACTTTCCTCCTTTCCTCCCTCGTCATTTGGGGGTCTTCCCACCTCATCAGCATCGGGAAGCCTGGCCAGACGGTGAAGTACGAGTGAAGTGGCGGTTTGGGAATAAAAGTTCTAAAAAGATGATAGTTGGTAGTGGGTTTGACTCTCATTAATGCTACAAAGAAACATAATTGAGGATATAATCGATAACTTTCATGATGACTATTAACAATAATAAGTAGTTCAATTGGTGCAGAGGTGGCTTTCAAGCGGACGAAGCGTTTCAGTTGTTTCAGTTTCAGTTAGTTTTTTTAGTGTATGTCATCTTCAAAATCTCCTCTTTATATACTTATAACTAATTAATAATTAATAAATTATATAAAGAAAGGGAAGAACAACACTCCCTCGAAATATAACTGAAACAACTGAAACTGAAACGCTCCACCTAATGATGCTCTATCTAAAATGCAATCAATCAATAAATTACGATATCACACTCCCCATCGCGCCTAAGATGCCCAACCTTGGCAAAGGCGCAGAATGCATCCGTTTGCTGCTCTCGCAGGTGTCAAAACACATGCACGAATCGCTGTTTTCCATGCTTTTCCCCATACTTGCTGCGAACAAGATGCCCCTCTCCTTGCTGATGGCCACTGTCAATAACCCTGCCTTATCATCCAATAACCCCGCCTTTTTGCCCAATAAGGCGGGGTTATCCCTGCTTGTTGGAGTCATACCGCGAATGGAATCCCTGAATGGGAACCGCATGTACGGTAGTGTGAGAGGTCGGTAAACGTGAAAGTAGGAGGTAAACGCCTTAGCGTTTACCTCCTACTCGATTGCAACATGTGTGTTGTGCAGATGATATCAATAGAGGTAAATCTTGTAGTTCTTCACGCTGCCTGGAGCGCCTTGTTCGGCGCGGGGCAGATACTCGAGTGCGGAAACGGTTTGCTGGCTACCCAAGTCGATGACGATGAGGTGGGGGAGGGATGCGCTCTTCTCTGTTTGCCAGTAAGTGGATTCCTGCAGGTCATAGACTTTATCGCCTGTGTGGTTGCCATTTTCCTCCTCGCTGTTGGCATACTTGGTGGTCCAAGGTTCGCGTGAGATGCGCTTGCCATCGGTGCCTTGCAGGTAAAGTTCGGCAATGGCTACACGGTCGCCCTCCTTCTGAGTGGAGAGACATTCGATGGCGAGGTAACGGCCCTTCTGGGGAGCTGTAAATTTGACGGTCTGCCAGCCATTGCCACCATTGAAAGCACCCGTGGCTGCAGGAGTAGCACTGTTGAGGTCAGGCTTGTCGCCAATGTTGTTGTGCTTGTTCGACTTCTCCAACTGGAGTTTGTTCAGTTCAGGCTTGTCTTGTCCCCAGACAACAGCCTCTTTCGGCCCAACCACATCAAGCACGATGATTTCGTTCTTCCCTTTCTTCAACCAACAGCCAGGACAGTAGAGCGTCTGCTGAGGGCCAATGCTCCAGATGCGGCCAAGAGCATGACCGTTCACATAGACTTGTCCCTTGCCCCAAGTTTCAAAGTTGAGGAAAGTGTCGCCCACCTTATTAATATTAAAGAATCCGCGATAGTAACCACGCTTGCTCACAAGGTCGAGTCCATCAGCGTTCCATTGTACCTTCTTGCCCAATCGCAGTCCTTCTTTCTCGGCTTGAGTATAATCATTGTTGTGGACAAAAGCATCAGCGGCTTTCTCATAAGAGTCGGGCAATCCGAATTTTACCCAACCTTGTGGTTTCCATGTGGTTTCGATGCCATCCACTTCTGCTGTGATGGCTACTTCGCCCACGATGCCTTTGAAGTCTTTGATGGCGCGACCAAAGTTGATGCGCCCCATCGCTTCAACAAGGATTTCCAACTCGTCGCCTTTCTTCACAGGGGGCAGCGTGAGGCTCTTCTCGTTCTTTACGCGGTCAATCTTTCCGATGTATTTGCCATTGATGAACACCTGCGCAAAGTCGTGAAAGTCGGCTGTGATGACACTCTGTGCAGGAATCTCAGGCATTGTGGTTGTGTAGAGCATAGAACCCCATCCCATGTCCATCTCCTCGAAAGTCATTAAGCCACCATCCTTGCGAATAGGCGTTTTGAGTTCAGAATCTGAACCATTGAATATAGAAGAGAACTCCTTCAGTTCAAACTTCGGCACCGTGATGGTGGGGGCTGCAGGCTTGGGCACTGCGGGCAAAGCCTTACCGTCGTTGTATTTCTCCATCATCTTGCGAAGTTCAAAATATTTGGGAGTAGTTTGACCATACTCGTTAATGGGAGCATCATAGTCATAACTCGTCACATCTGGTGCAAAACCGGGAGAGTTCGCTCCTGCCCAGTGGCCGAATGAGGTTCCTCCGTGTGTCATGTAGAGCGAGAAACTGATACCCTTTGAGAGCATTTCGTCCATGCCTTCCACCATATCTTTGGCGGGGCGTGTCTCATGGCGTGCTCCCCACTTATCGAACCATCCGCTCCAGAACTCTGAGCACATCAGCGGGGTGTTGGGTCGCAACTGCTTCAGACGGCGGAACTGGTCGTCGATGTTGGCTCCAGTGCCAAAATTCATTGTCCACACAAGGTCATCGAGACCGTTCTTGGTAAAGTTTGATGCCCAGTCGCACTGGAAGAGTGCCAACTCCTGGCCGTAGATGCCACGCAGACAGTCGCGAATTTCACTTACGTAAGGTTTGTCCTCTCCATACGAACCATATTCATTCTCTACCTGCACCATGATGATGGGGCCACCGTTCTGAATGGTCAGCCCTGCCAGTTGTTCGCCCACCTTCTGCTCGAATATCTTCACGTGCTCCATGAAATAAGGGTCACGCTCACGCAGCTTGATGTCCTTCTTTTTCAGCAACCACCAAGGCAGTCCCCCCATTTCCCATTCGGCACACACGTATGGGCCTGGGCGTACGATGACGTACATGCCGTTTTTCTGGGCCAAGCGGCAGAACTCAGCCACATCGTTCTGGCCTGTGAAGTCGAACTGCCCCTCGTGCTGCTCGTGGATGTTCCAGAAGATGTAGATGCACACGGTGTTCATGCCCAGTGCCTTGCACATCTTGATTCGGTGGTCCCAATATGGTTTGGGGATGCGAGGATAGTGAATCTCTGCAGCCTTCACGATGAAGGGCTTGCCATTAAGCAGGAACGTTCCTTCGCCTGCTTCGAAGGTTCCCTTTGCTTTCTGAACGTAGGTGGGCATTGCCATCGCCATGGTTGCAAGCAAAAAGAAGAGTGAAAAGATTTTCTTCATTGTATAAAATTGTATAAATAGGTATTAAGTATTAGTATTATGTGGCAAAGGTAATGTTTTTTTCAGTTTTTGGCAAACTTTCTTCTTGTTTTTTGTGTGGCAAACTAAAAAATGCTGTATCTTTGCAACTACTAATTATTATCTCCACATTAATTCGTTATGTCAATTTGGATTATCTTCAAACTTCTGGGCTCGCTTGCGCTGCTCATGTTTGGCATGAAAGCTATGAGTGAAGCTCTTCAGAAGATG
The DNA here is from genome assembly GCA_902789725.1 of uncultured Bacteroidales bacterium. Lineage (GTDB taxonomy): Bacteria > Bacteroidota > Bacteroidia > Bacteroidales > Bacteroidaceae > Minthosoma. The sequence continues at coordinate 42,100 of CADAPC010000002.1, read as the reverse complement.
GCAGGTCCGCAGTTGCGGCATGTGCTTGGTGCCATGACCACCAATCGATTCACTGGTTTGTTGACAGGTATGCTGGTTACGGCATCTGTGCAGTCCTCTACAGCAACCACGGTGATGACCGTTTCGTTCGTTAATGCAGGTCTGCTGACGCTGGCACAAGCCATTTCAGTCATTATGGGTGCTAATATCGGTACTACGCTTACGGCTTGGATTATGTCAGCGGGTATGATAGAGGGTAAATCGTTTGATATCACATCAATGATTTACCCTGCTTTTTTAATAGGCATCATCCTTATTTACCAGAAGCGTCATCGCTATATTGGTGACTTTCTTTTTGGACTTTCGTTTTTGCTGCTCGGGTTGGGCACCCTCAGAACAACAGGCGCAGAGATGAACCTGGGTGAAAATGAAACGCTGCTGAATTTCTTTTCGTCCTTCTCGCCCGATTCTTTCCTTACCACGCTGCTTTTCTTGCTGCTGGGTGGCATCATGACCTTCTGCGTGCAGTCTTCTGCCGCGGTGATGGCTATTACGATGGTGCTCTGTTCCAGCGGTGCGCTGCCCATCTATCAGGGTATCGCTTTAGTGATGGGCGAAAATATAGGCACGACGGTGACTTCGAACCTGGCTGCCATGTCGGCCAACACACAGGCACGTCGCGCTGCCTTAGCGCACATGTTCTTCAATGTGTTTGGCGTGGTGTGGATGTTGTTTGTCTTCCGTCCATTTGTCGATATGGTTTGCGGATGGGTAGGATATGATGTGTCCATGACTAAAGACTCTGTGGAAAGTTCTGTGTTCTTGGCCAATGCGTCGAAGCTGAATTTTGTGTTGGCAGGTTTCCACACGGCTTTTAATGTGGTGAATACGATGATTCTGATTTGGTTTATTCCTTATATAGAAAAATTCGTTTGCTGGGTTATCAAGCCCAAGAAGGTGGACGAAGAAGAAGACTTCCGTTTGCACTTTATCACTTCGGGCATCATGAAAACCCCCGAACTTTCCGTCCTCGAGGCTCAGAAGGAAATTCAGGCGTTTGCAGAGCGTATGCAGCGCATGTTCTCGATGGTGAGGGTGCTCCTGACAGAGAAAGATGAAAAGGAATTTGCGAAACTCTATTCTCGAATAGAGAAATATGAAGGTATTTCAGATAGCATGGAACTGGAGATTGCCAACTACCTCGATCAAGTGGGCGATGCCCATCTATCGGACGATACGAAGGCAAAAATACGAGCTATGCTGCGTGAAATATCCGAATTGGAAAGTATTGGTGATGCTTGTTACAACATGGCTCGCACCATCAACCGCAAGTTCAATGGCAAGACTGATCACTTCGATGAGCAGCAGTATGACCACATACACCAGATGATGGAACTTACGGACACTGCATTGGTGCAGATGAATGCGTTGTTGGGTGGACGAAAAGAAAGCTTCGATGTGAACAAGTCGTTCAACATAGAGAATGAGATTAACAACTACCGCTCGCAGTTGAAATCGCAGAACATCAATGATGTGAACAACCACAAATACACTTACGCTGTTGGTACGGTGTATATGGATCTTATTAACGAATGCGAAAAGTTGGGAGACTATGTGGTCAACGTGGTGGAAGCTCGTATGGGCACCCGACAAAGGGTGGCCTGAGAGGGAGTTAGTCTTTCAGTAAATCTGGACGCAAGGCCTTGGTTCTTTCCAAGGCCTTTTCATATTCCCATTCCTTAATCTTTGCTTCGTGACCAGAGAGGAGAATGTCGGGCACAGCCCATGTTTCATTAGGGTTGCTGATGGGGTGATAGGCTGCAGGTCGAGTATAGACAGGCGGTTCGAGGAGATTGTCCTGAAAGGAATCGCTCAGTGCACTTTCCACATCGCCAATGACACCAGGAATGACTCGTACAATTGAATCGGCCATGACTGCAGCTGCAAGTTCTCCTCCTGTGAGCACGTAGTCGCCGATGGAGACCTCGCGGGTGATGAGGTGCTCACGGATGCGGTAGTCAATGCCTTTGTAGTGGCCGCAGATGATGATGATGTTTTCTTGCAGTGAAAGTTCATTGGCCATGGGTTGGTCAAATTTCTCACCGTCAGGAGCTGTAAAGATGATTTCGTCGTAATGGCGTTCTGCCTTCAAAGCAGTGATGCAAGCATCCAAGGGCTGGCATTGTATGAGCATACCTGCCGCTCCGCCAAAAGGGTAGTCATCCACCCGACGGTGTTTGTCCGTAGTGTAATCTCTCAGATTATGTACATGTATTTCTGCAAGACCTTTCTTCTGTGCTCTACCCAAAATGCTTTCTTGAATGAATGGCTCAATCATTTCTGGCAATACGGTGATGATGTCTATTCTCATGAGATTATTTTTTCTTTGTCAATAGGTCAAAACTCGCTCCACGCCTTAATCTCGATGTCATCAAGGCTCTTGGTGCAGAATGCGTCGATGAATGCTGAAGCCAAGCGGGAGTTGGTGATGAGGGGGATGTTGAGGTCGATGGCTGCGCGCCTAATCTTATACCCATTGGTCAACTCACCCACAGAGAGGTTCTTAGGTACGTTGACCACCATGTCAATCGTGTGGTTGTGCAACAAGTCGAGTGCTTGAGGTTGTTGCCTCTCCTCGCTTGGCCAGTACACCAAGGTGTTCGGTATGCCATTATCAGCCAGATAGCGTGATGTGCCTCCCGTGGCATAGAGCTGATAGCCATGCTCCACAAGTTGTTGTGCAGCCCTGAGCATGTCGGCCTTCTGTTTGCCAGGACCTGTAGAGAGCAGGATGCCTTTCTGTGGAATCCTGTGACCCACAGAAAGCATGGCACAAAGCAGGGCCGATGCGGTGTCGTCGCCAATGCAACCCACTTCACCTGTTGATGCCATATCCACACCAAGTACGGGGTCGGCTTTCTGCAAGCGATTAAACGAAAACTGGCTGGCCTTGATGCCTACATAGTCGAGGTCGAAGAGGTTTTTCTCTGGACGGTCGAAGGGCAAGCCGAGCATGATCTTCGTAGCCAGTTCGATGAGGTTCAACTTCAGCACTTTCGACACGAATGGGAACGAACGTGAAGCGCGCAGGTTACATTCGATGACTCTGAGGTGGTTCTGTTCAGCAAGGAATTGGATGTTGAAGGGACCTGAGATGTTCAGTTCCTTGGCAATCTTCTTAGAAGCTTTCTTGATTTGACGAATCGTCTCGATGTAGATTTTTTGTGGTGGAAACTGAATGGTTGCATCGCCCGAATGGACACCTGCAAACTCGATGTGCTCGCTGATGGCATAGGCAATAATCTCACCATCTTTTGCCACAGCGTCCATTTCAATTTCCTTGTTGTGCTCATGAAATTTACTTACCACCACAGGGTGCTTTTTGCTGATGTTGGCAGCGAGCTGAAGGAAACGTTCCAATTCTTCTTGGTTGGAGCACACGTTCATGGCTGCGCCACTAAGCACGTAAGAGGGGCGTACAAGCACTGGGAAGCCTACTTGTTCGATAAATTGATTGATGTCATCCATTGATGTCAGAGCAGCCCAAGCGGGTTGAGCCACTCCTATACGGTCGCACATAGCAGAGAATTTGTCACGGTCTTCAGCATTGTCTATGCTTTTGGCCGAAGTGCCGAGGATGGGCACTCGTTCGCTGTCGAGGCGCAGGGCCAAATTGTTGGGAATCTGTCCTCCTGTTGCGACAATAACACCGTGTGGGTTCTCCAACTCAATGATGTCCATCACTCGTTCAAAAGTGAGTTCATCAAAGTAGAGACGGTCGCACATGTCATAATCGGTAGAGACTGTCTCAGGGTTGTAATTAATCATGACAGAGCGGTACCCGTTTTTTCTGATGGTATTCAGTGCTTGAACTCCACACCAGTCGAACTCTACGCTCGAACCGATGCGGTAAGCACCTGAGCCTAAGACGATGATGGAACGTCGGTCGTTTTCGTAAGCTATGTCATGAATGGCTGTTCCTTTTGCGGAGCCAGAATCGTTGCATACGGACCCTGTGCCTTGGTAGGTGAGGTACAGATAGTTCGTCTGTGCGGGATATTCAGCAGCCAACGTGTCTATCTGCTTCACCGAGGGGAGAATGCCCATTTGTTTTCTCAACTCTCTAACCAGTTTGGTCGCAATCTCTGCGTCAATCAGCGACTCAAGTCCTACGGCACGGGCTATCTGGAAGTCGGTGAAGCCTTGCACTTTTGCTTTCCGCATGAGGTCGGTATCGACATGCTGTATGGCTCCACGTTGCTGCAATTCGGTATAGGTGGTGAGGATGTTTTGCAATTTCTGCAAGAACCACTTGTCTATCTTGGTGAGTTCGTGGATTTGTTCGATGGTATAGCCTTCGTGCAAGGCCTTTTCTACCACTAAGATGCGTTTGTCTGTGGGAGCTTTCAAAGCTGCGTCCACGTTGTCAATCTTCAGTTCGTGGTTGCCTACAAAGCCGTGCAGCCCTTGGCCAATCATTCGGAGCCCCTTCTGAATGGCTTCTTCAAAAGTTCGGCCAATAGCCATTACCTCGCCCACACTCTTCATGCTGGAACCCAGTTCGTGATCTACACCACGAAACTTGCCGAGATCCCAACGAGGAATTTTACACACCACATAGTCGAGGGCTGGCTCGAAAAAGGCACTAGTCGTTTTGGTTACGGAATTCTTCAAATCGAAAAGCCCGTAGCCAAGGCCCAGTTTTGCTGCGACGAATGCCAAAGGATAACCTGTAGCTTTTGATGCCAGAGCAGAAGACCTGCTGAGACGGGCGTTCACCTCAATGACACGGTAGTCTTCACTTTCGGGGTCAAAAGCGTATTGTACGTTACACTCGCCCACAATGCCGATGTGACGTATAATTTTGATGGCTAAGGCGCGTAGTTTATGGTATTCGCTATTGGTTAAGGTTTGTGAAGGGGCGATGACGATACTCTCGCCTGTATGAATGCCGAGGGGGTCGAAATTTTCCATGTTGCATACGGTGATGCAGTTATCATAACGGTCGCGGACCACCTCATACTCAATTTCCTTCCATCCTTTCAGCGATTTCTCTACTAACACTTGAGGGGAGAACGAAAAAGCTTTCTCTGCTAGTTTGTTCAGCTCTTTCTCATTGTCGCAAAAACCAGAGCCCAATCCACCCAAAGCGTATGCCGCACGGATGATGACAGGATATCCAAGGTCGGAAGCTGCCTTTCTGGCTTGCTCTACTGTCTCGCAAGCGTGGCTCTTGATGGTCTTCACGTCTATTTCATCAAGCTTCTTTACAAAGAGTTCGCGGTCTTCTGTGTCGATGATGGCTTGTACGGGTGTGCCGAGAACTTGAACATTGTATTTTTCAAGAATTTTCTGTTCGTACAACTGCACACCGCAATTGAGAGCCGTTTGTCCACCAAAGGCCAGTAGGATGCCTTGAGGCTGTTCCTTTTGGATAACCTTTTCTACAAAAAAAGGTGTGACAGGCAAGAAATAAATCTTGTCTGCGACCCCCTCTGATGTTTGAACGGTGGCAATGTTGGGGTTGATGAGTACGGTCTCAATGCCTTCTTCCTTCAGTGCTTTCAGTGCTTGGCTACCTGAGTAGTCAAACTCGCCAGCCTCACCAATCTTTAAGGCTCCAGAGCCTAAGAGAAGAACTTTTTGAATGCTTTTATCTATCATTGTCTTGAAGTCTTAAAGGATTTTTGCAAAATCGTCAAACAAAAATTCTGTATCTACTGGACCGCTGGCTGCTTCCGGATGGAACTGAGCTGAAAACCAGGGGTACTTTTTGTGATGAATGCCCTCGTTCGATCCATCGTTCATGTTGATGAAGAGGGGCTCCCAATCGGTGGGAAGTGTGTGGCTGTCAACGGCATACCCATGATTTTGCGAAGTGATGAAACATCTGTTTGTTCCTACTTGCTGCACCGGTTGGTTGTGGGAACGATGACCATATTTCAGTTTGTAAATGGTGGCCCCAGCGGCTTTGGCAAGTAGTTGGTTGCCCATGCAAATACCCATGCATGGCCGCACATTTCCACCCAGCCTGGACTTTTCCGTTTCGGTGGCAAGAAACTTTTGAATGTTCTTTACTGCATCCACGGCAGTGTCAGGGTCGCCTGGACCATTTGCGAGGAATAAACCGTCAAACTCCAGCGTGTTGAAATCATAGTTCCAAGGCACACGAATCACCTCCACAGCCCTGCGCAGAAGGCAGCGTATGATGTTGTTTTTCACTCCGCAATCGACCAGCACAACTTTCTTCCCCGCTCCTTCGTTATAGCGAATCACATCTTTGCATGACACTTTTTCGATATAGTTTACGCCTTCATACTGTGCGGTTGGAATGTTTTCTGGCTCATCGTCGAACAAAATTTTGCCCATCATCACACCATGTTCGCGAAGCACTTTCGTGAGTTGGCGGGTGTCGATGCCTGTGATGCCAGGCACATGCTCGCGTTTCAGCCAATCGGCCAAGCTCTCCTTCGCATTCCAGTGGGAGTATTCTGTACTGTAGTCGCTTACGATGATGGCTTCGGCATGAATTTTTTCGCTTTCCATGAAAGTGGCTATGCCATTGCTTTCGATGCTGAAAGGAGGAACACCATAATTGCCCACAAGGGGATAGGTGAGCACCATCATCTGTCCAGCATAGGAAGGGTCGGTCAAACTCTCTGGATAGCCCATCATGGCGGTGTTGAAAACTACCTCTCCAGCCACAGGTTGCTCGTAACCGAAGCTCCTGCCGTGGAACTGTGTGCCGTCTTCTAAAAGGAGTGTAACGTTTCTCATCTTTTTGTGTTTGTTTCTTTATTCGACAGTTACTGATTTTGCCAAGTTGCGTGGCTGATCCACATCTTTCCCTTTTGCTACGGCTATGTAGTAAGCCAACATTTGTAAGGGAATGGATGCCAGCAGGGGCTCGAGGCATTCTTCTGTATGTGGCAGTTCAATAACAGCGTCGGCCATTTTGCGGATGGTCTCATCGCCTTCACTCACAATGGCGATGACACGTGCCTTTCTGGCTTTAATCTCCTGGATGTTGCTCACCACCTTTTCATACAGCACATTTTTAGTAGCCACTACAACCACAGGCATTTCATCGTCAATCAAAGCTATGGGGCCATGCTTCATTTCTGCAGCAGGATAACCTTCTGCATGGATGTAGGAAATTTCTTTCAGTTTCAGTGCACCTTCCAATGCAACGGGGTAGTTATAACCTCGTCCCAAATAGAGAAAATTGTGTGCGTAAGTGAATATGCGGCTTATGTCCTTTATTCTGTCTCCTTGCTTCAGCAACTCTTGCATTTTTTCAGGCACGGCATTCAGTTCTTCCAGCACCTTAGCATAGCGTACATTGTCGATGGTGCCTCGTTCCTTGCCCAAAGCCAGCGCCAACATGGTCAGCACAGTCACTTGTCCTGTAAAAGCTTTTGTGGAAGCCACACCAATCTCTGGACCCACGTGAATGTACGAACCTGTATTTGTGGCTCGCGGAATGCTGCTGCCTATGGCATTGCAGATGCCGTAGATGAATGCTCCTTTCGATTTTGCCAGTTCAATGGCGGCTAAGGTGTCGGCCGTCTCGCCTGACTGGCTGATGGCGATGACCACATCCTGCTCGTTGATGACGGGCTTGCTGTAACGAAATTCGCTGGCATACTCTACTTCGACAGGAATCTGGCAGAAATCCTCAATGAGTTGCTTGCCAATGAGACCTGCGTGCCAGCTCGTTCCACAAGCCACGATAATGATGCGACGGGGATTGAGTAGGTATTTACGGTAGTCGATGATGGCTGAAAGTACCACGTTATTTGCTTCTACGTTCACACGTCCTCGCATGCAGTCTTTCAGACACTCGGGCTGTTCGTAAATCTCTTTCAGCATGAAATGGGGGAAACCGCCTTTCTCAATCTGAGCCAAGTTCAGTTCCACCTTTGTCACTTCATGCTCCATCTTCTCATTATTAAAATCGACCACTTCCACCTCCTGATTGCGGCGAATTACGGCAATGTCCTTGTCTTCCAAATAAATCACTCTGTCAGTATATTCAATGATGGGGCTGGCATCAGAACCTAAGAAAAATTCTTCGTCGCCAATTCCCACCACCAAAGGACTGCTCTTGCGGGCTGCGATGATTTGGTCAGGGGCATCTTTGTCAAGAATGGCAATGGCATAGGCTCCAATCACAGAGCGCAATGCTATGCGCACAGCCGTTAGGAGGTCAATGCCCTTCTTTGTACGGATATATTCAATCAGTTGCACCAGCACTTCTGTGTCGGTGTTGCTCTTAAATTCGATGCCATGCTCTTGCAACTGTTTCTTCAGCACGGCATAATTTTCGATGATGCCGTTGTGGATGATGGCCAAATTGCCTGTGAATGAAATGTGCGGGTGGGCATTGGTCGAGTTGGGTTCTCCGTGTGTAGCCCAGCGTGTGTGGGCTATACCCACAGTGCCTGTTGTGTCTTTGTCCGATGCAAAGGATTCCAAATCTGCCACTTTCCCTTTGGTCTTATAGACTCTTAAGTTTCCATCTTTTGTCAGAAGTGCTACACCAGCACTGTCATAGCCTCTGTATTCCAAGCGCTTAAGCCCCTTGATGAGTACGGGGTAGGCATTCCTTTTGCCTAAATATCCTACAATTCCACACATAGTTGTCTTTTATTTTGTCGCTGCAAAGGTACGGATTTATTTTCTTTTTATTACAAGAACCTTACATTTTTTTTACATTTGAAAGTAAAAAGGGGAATTCGTGTAACGAAATGACACAAATTCCCCTCTGTTTTCATGCTTTTGCTGATTTTTGTCTTATGCAAAGAATTCTTGCATCTTCTGCTTCTCGCCAGCCACGATGATGATGTCATCTTCTTGGATGATGATGTTGGGGTCGGGGTTGGTGTAGAAATCCTCTGAGGGGCGGACAAGCCCCATGACGATGCAGTTGCCCTTTTCGCGGATGCCCGACTTGAGGATGCTCATTCCGCACAAAGGCGAGTCTTTGGTGATGGTGAAGTTGTCGAGCACGATGCTTGTGTTCACGCTGTCCCAATTTTCGGTTGGAGCCAAGCTGGTTTCGAGCATATGTTGGAATGCAGCAACATCGGTGTCGGAGCCTGCCAGGATGATGCGGTCGCCTGGATAAAGGCGGTGATTGCCGCCAGGAATGTTGATGTTGATGCCGCCACGGATGATGCGCACGATGTTAGCTCCTGTCACACCACGGATGTTGAGGTCTTTCAGCGCTTTGCCAGCGAAGGCTGAATTCGGGGGAACAACCACTTCTGCTATGTTCATTTCAAGGCTGATGAGCGAATTTTCCACTTCGCGTTCCAGTCCGCGTTTTGACTCGGCAAGACGTTCGCGGGCATAAAGGTTCTCGTTGAAAAGTCGCAGGAATTGGTTGATGCCTGGAGCCATAGCAATGTGAAGAAACAGCAATTTGAGTATTCGGTGGGCTGGTGATGCCCAGGATGTCTTATCGGAACTGGACTTGTTTGCCTGTCGCTTCTCTGTGTAGCTTTCAAGCATCTTCTTGGTGCTCTCACTCATGTGGTTTTCGAGGAAGGCGAGGGTGGGGTAGGCCAAGCGCATGATGTAGGGGGTGAGGAAAGTGGTGATGACACTGACTGCCACCACTATGGGATAGAGGCTCTTGTCGGTCACGTTCAGGCTCTGTCCGAGGTTGGCGATGATGAACGCAAATTCACCTATCTGCACCAGCGAAAAACCTGTCTGTAATGACACTCTGAGTGGCTGTCCGGAAAGCAGGGTTCCCAGACTTCCGAAGAAGATTTGTCCTATAATAACTACCAATGTGATGATAGTGATAGGAAACCAATACTCTAAGAGTAAAGAAGGGTCAATCATCATGCCCACAGAGACGAAGAAAATGGCTCCGAAGATGTTCTTCATGGGTTGAATCAGATGCTCGATGCGTTCTGCATCGATGGTTTCTGCTAGTACCGAACCCATGACGAAAGCTCCCAGTGCGCTGCTGAATCCTGACTGCACGGCCAGCAGCACCATGCCTAAGCACATGCCGATGGAGAAGATGGTCAAAGTTTCGTCGTTGAGGTGCTTTTTGAACTTTTGCAGGAATGTTGGAATCAGGGTGATGCCCAGCACAAACCACAGGGCAATGTACATGGCCAGCTTGCCCACCTGCCAAAGTAGTTCCTTGCCTTCAAACTCGTTCTTTACGGCAACGGAAGTCAGCAACACCATGAGCACCACAGCAAAGAGGTCTTCAACAATAAGAATGCCGAAACACACGCCTGCAAAGCGGTGGCTGCGGAGTCCTGCTTCCTCGATGGCTTTGAAAACGATGGTGGTGGAGGACATACAGAGCATGCCGCCAAGGAAGATGGCATTCATGCCACCCCAGCCTAAAAGGTGGGCGGTTAGCATGCCTGCAATCATCATACCCACAACAATGACGCCCGCGCCGATGATGGCCGTGCTGCCCACCTTTAGCAGCTTTTTGAAGGAAAACTCCAGTCCCAAACTGAAAAGGAGAAAGAGCACGCCGATTTCGCCCCACGTTTCTGCATTCTCTTCGTTGTTTATCCATGACTGGCCCATTACATGCGGACCTACTAACATGCCTGCCACAATATAACCCAGCACAACAGGTTGTTTCAGCAGTTTAAACAACAGGCTTGTGATGCCTGCCGTTAACATAATAATACAAAGGTCTTCAATCATTTTTTTTCTTGGTATATCTTCGAATATAATGTTTTGATGCTACAATTTTTCTTCTAAGGAAATATCCAATCGCAAGGGTAACCGCAAGGGAGTACCTCGCTCATTCCCAGCTGATTTTGTTAGTTATTTCTCGCTCTCTTCATCCAAATTCTTCTCCCATAAATAATGTTGCGTCTCCTTGGCGATAACTCCTGACAAGAGCAGGAGCGACACCAGGTTGGGCAACGTCATGAGTGCATTCATGATGTCGGCCAAATTCCACACCAAAGCCAGACTCATGGTTGAACCTGCATAGACCAGAAGGATGTAAACAATGCGGTAAAAGACAATGCTCCGCTTGCCGGCCAAATACTCCATGCAGCGTTCGCCATAATAACTCCAACCAAGGATGGTGGAGAAGGCGAAGGTGATGATGCCGAAAGTCAGTATGGGAGTGCCTGCGTAGGGAATCATGCCGAATGCTTTCTTAGTCAGCATGCCGCCATCCTCTTGCGATATTTCGGGGTTGGCAATGATGCTCGACACGATGACCAGTCCCGTGATGGCACAAATGACTACCGTGTCCCAGAAGGTGCCAGTGGAAGACACCAAGGCTTGGCGTACTGGATTTTTGGTCTGCGCTGCCGCTGCTACTATGGGTGCGGAACCCATGCCTGACTCGTTCGAGAAGAGTCCGCGTGCAATGCCATAGCGCGCAGCCAGCATCACCATTGTTCCCGCCGTGCCTCCTCCAGCAGCTTTCATGGAAAAAGCTTCGCTGAGAATCAAGGATATGGCCTCGCCCAAATAGCTGTGGTTGACACATAATATATATATACAACCTAAAATATACAGCAACGCCATCATGGGCACCAATGTGGCGCACCACCGTGCGATGCTTTTTACTCCGCCTATGATAACAAAACCAACCAAAGCAGCCAGCAGGAAGCCGGTCACCATCTTGGTGTGCTCTGGACTCATCTGCCCATCCATCACTAACGCGAGGTTCTCACTGATGGCATTGGCCTGAACTGTATTGCCGATGCCGAACGAAGCTACGGCTGCAAACACACAAAACAAAACTGCTAACCATTTCATGTTCATCCCATTTTGTAAGGCATACATGGGCCCACCAAGCATTCTGCCGTCTTGGGTTTTTGTGCGGTATTTGATGGCGAGTAATCCTTCGCTATATTTGGTGGCAATGCCAAACACGCCTGTCATCCAGCACCACAGCACAGCTCCTGGCCCTCCCAAACTCACAGCAGTAGCCACACCGATGATGTTGCCAGTACCGATGGTGGCAGCTAACGATGTAGCCAAAGCACCGAACTGACTCACGTCGCCGTTGGCCTTGTCATCTTTTTGAACAGACATCTTGATGGCTGTCCAAATTTTTCGTTGCGGAAATTTGAGTCTGAAGGTCATAAATAAATGTGTGCCAAGCAAGAGAATCATCATGGGCAGTCCCCATACGAATGCACTCACCTGCTCAGTTAGTTTGAGTAATGTCTCCATTCTGTAGTGCTAAATGCCTTCAAAAGAGTGGCAACGGGAAGTTCCTGTTGCCACTCTTTTGTCTTTTGTGCGTAATTATTTAATAGGTGCGATAGAGCAACCAAGCGTCGGGGTAGGTGCCACGGAGTTGATCGCGCGACATAACTGCGGCAGCACGGTCATCGAATGAGGAAGCAATGACGCGATACATACCTGTTTCAGGATTCTGTGCCACTTGTGCAGAATAGCCTTTTGCTACCAACGTGTTGCGAAGATTGTTGGCATTGTCCACATTGCTGAATGAGCCGCACACCACGTTGAAGGCTTTGAGGGTGCCACCGTTCATGACGGTGAGGCGTTCTTGGCGGTCGTTGGCAGTGTTTTCCACTGTTGGGGTGGTTGGTGTAGTTGTAGTAACTACAGGAGTAACCGTCACGGGTGCTGTTTCAACCTGATCTGTTGTGTTGGCTCTTGCCATTTCCTGTGCTTTTGCTTTTTCGTACGCCTTCTTGTATTCGCTTTCCGACGATTTGCAGGATACGAAGGCAAGGGCAGCAACAAGTGCGAAGCCCATCATCAGTGTTTTCTTCATAATTTTTTCTCTTTTTATTAATTAGATGATTGAATGATTTGTACAAAGTTCGGGCTTTTTTGTTATACTTCAAAAGAGAAGTGTGTAAAAAAACGTTAAACATCGAAAAATGTGTTGCTTTTTGTGCGGAATGTACTATCTTTGCCCTCAAAATTCAAATTATAAGCTTGAGTTATTAACTGAATTATTAACGTTAAAAATTGATTAGATTATGACTAAAGGTGATGGTATCGCATTGGCTGCTGCATTTTTGGGCGGCGCAATTGCTGGAGCGGCAGTAGGTTTGCTTTTTGCTCCTGAAAAAGGTGAAGATCAGCGTGCTAAAATCAAGGAAGCTCTGGAAAAGCGAGGCATCAGGCTCGACAAAGAGGGATTTGACAAGCTGGTGGATGAAATAAAGAACATTGGCAAAAAGAAAGAGGCTGTCCCAGCCGAAGATTTTGACGCTGAATAGCATGGGGCTGTATTTAGTGTTCATTTTTTTGAATAAAATAGAACTACGTGCCTCTGTATGGACAGTCAGATTCTGAATGATATTCGGCGCCTGGCCTATCGCTTGGAGCGCTATTTGCGTCTTGAGGCGGCCGAACGTTTGACGGTTCTGTCCACCTGTGTAGTAGTGGCTGCAGTCATTTTTGCTTTGGCCACAAGTGCCATCTTCTTTCTGAGCACAGGTTTGGTGAAATCACTGACGTTGTTGACAGAAAACGAGATGCTGAGTTACTACATTGTGGGTGGTGCTTTGTTGCTCGTCATTCTGTTTGTCTATTTACTGCGTAAGCCTCTGATAGAGAATCAAATGGTGAAAGCGTTTAGCAAGGAATTGCTGGAAGGACCGAGCCTTACGGAACAGGTGCTGAAAAAGAACCAGCGCGATGACCAGATTCGGCGCTTGGCCCAAAGCCTGGCCGACGAACTGGATGGCTACGACGAGAAAGGAGGTGAGGTATGAGGAAGAAATATACTTCGCTGGATGACATCCGCTTTGAGAAGCAAGAAGAACGGAAGCAGGTAGAGTATGGCATCAGGCGGTTGAAAAATGATGTAACTGATTTGTTCGTGCCTGCCAACAATATTTTTCTTAGGTCTTCCAACAGGTACATGAATTATATCGGCTATGCCATTACGGCCTATAAGGCGGCCATGTCGGTCAAAGGGATATTTAAGTTTTTCTCGAAGTGATTTTTTTTGACCTTCAAATTGAATAGTGGAAGGTGAAAAATCAAAGTTACGCGGCAATAGCGTGGTGATAACTTAGATTTTGCACCTTTCACTTTATTCTCTACATTTTTTTTCGTACCTTTGCATTCAATTTTGGAAAGATTTTAGTAAAAGAGACATGAGTCAACAGTATTCGTCAGCATTGCTTGAGCGTGCCGTAGATGAGTTTTCAAAGCTGCCTGGTGTGGGACGCAAAACAGCAATGCGGTTGGTTTTGTACATGCTGCGTTTGGATATTGGTAAAGTAGATGCTTTCACGGATGCTGTTTCTACGCTGTGCCATGAGGTTCATTATTGCCAAGTGTGTCACAACATCAGCGACTCGGACGTGTGTCAAATATGTTCCAATCCCAGCCGCGATGCCTCAACCATCTGTGTAGTGGAGAATGTGCAGGATGTAATGGCGATAGAGCAGACCCAGCAGTATCGAGGGCTTTATCATGTTTTGGGTGGTGTCATCTCTCCAATTGATGGAGTGGGACCGAGCCAGTTGGAGCTTGAAAGTTTGGTGGAGCGTGTTGACAAAGGAAACGTTGATGAAGTGATTTTTGCCTTGAGTTCCACGATGGAGGGCGATGCAACCAATTTCTACATGTCAAGGCGCCTTTCAAAATATCCTGAAGTAAAATTGACGGTGTTGGCCAGAGGCATGAGTATCAATGACGAGTTGCAATATACAGATGAGGTGACGCTGGGACGCTCTTTAGTGAATAGGGTGCCTTTTACAGTCAAATAACTTGCGGGCGAATTGCGCGTGAAATTAAAATGAATATGTTAAAATATATACAAAGACTATTACGTACTTTAAGAATGGAGGTTGTGGCAGTTCTGCTGATTTTGGCGGCTGTTGTTGCATTGGGAGAATTGGGCGTCATTCCTAATGGCATCGTCATGCCTCATTCATCGGGTGAATTTAAGTTGAACACAATTGCCATTGTAGCAACTGTTGTTTGTGTGCCTGGTGCAATTCGACTCTTCACGCTCAACACGACAAAAGGTTTGCGAAGGATGGACAACGAGGAGGCTTTGCAGTCTTATCATGTATGGAGTGCTGTACGCATGGGCATCCTGTGCCTGACAGCCGTTTGCGATGTGGCAGTGTACTATATGGCCACCAGCATCAGTGGCGCGTTGTGTGCATTGATCACATTGCTTGCTATGTTATATTGCTGGCCTTCTGAAGAGAAGATTGCGTCCTATCTTGAATGTGTGAATAAGGAATAGATGAAACTTTCAATTGTTATAGTTAATTATAATGTACGATACTACTTGGAGCAGTGTTTGCTTTCGGTGGAAAAAGCTTTGTCGGGGGTGCGTGGCGAGGTATTTGTGGTTGACAACAACAGTACCGACGACTCGATGCCTTATCTGAAAGCGAAGTTCCCTTGGGTTCGCTACATTGAGAATAAGGAGAATCTGGGATTTTCTCGCGCTAACAATCAAGCATTGCGCGAAGCAAGAGGGGATTATGTGTTGCTGCTGAATCCAGACACCTTCATTGGCGAGCGCACTTTGAGGGAATGTATCGATTTTATGGACAAGAATCCTCAAGCAGGCATGTGTGGAGTGGGCATGTTGAAGGTGGATGGCTCGTTTGCTCCAGAGTCACGCCGTGGTGTTCCAACTCCCTTTGTGGCTTTCTGCAAGATGACGGGGTTGGGCACGCTGTTTCCGAAAAGCCGTCTGTTTGGTAAATATTACATGCAATATCTGAACAAGTATTCCATCAATCCTATAGAGATTGTGAGTGGAGCGTTTATGTTCATCCGAAAGTCTGTACTCGACCAGATTGGGCTGTTAGATGAAACTTTCTTCATGTATGGAGAGGATATCGATTTGAGCTATCGTGTGCTGAAGGCTGGCTATCAGAATTATTACTTGCCCACGCAAATTCTCCACTACAAAGGAGAAAGCACAAAAAAGGATTCCATCAAGTATGTGAATGCCTTTCATAAAGCGATGGTCATCTTCTTCAAGAAACACTTCACACAGTACAGCAGTATCTATTCAGCCTTTATCACGTTAACCATCATGATGAAGGGGGTGATGACGTATGTGATACATAAAACCCAATCGTGGTCTTCTCGCAGACATGAAGTGAAACGACTCAAATTTTTGATTGTCAGCGATGGACAGAACCTGAGTGACATGAAGAGCATTGCAGAGAAGCACCAGTTTCAGTATGACGTGTTTCATTCCAGGTTGGGCGATGTGCCAAGTACCGACGTGCTCTATAGGGACTACGACTACATCGTGTTTGACACAAGCCGTTATCCGTTCAGTTCCATCCTCGAGTTCTTCCGACACGACGATCCCAATCGTCAAAGTCCTTTAATTGCCACCTACATACCGTCGAATAAGTCTATCATGACTTTTCACGGTGCCTTGAATTAGGCAGAGTTTCTTATTTATATACATTTATACAATACAATTTATTCACAGAAAATACATCTATTATATATGTTACGTATTGCAGTTCAATCAAAAGGCCGCCTCTTTGAAGATACGATGAATCTTCTGAAAGAGACAGGCATCAAAGTGAGTTCCAGTAAGCGTACTTTGCTGGTGCAGTCATCCAATTTCCCACTCGAGGTGCTCTTCCTTCGTGACGATGACATTCCTCAGACGGTTGCCGATGGTGTTGCCGACGTAGGTATCGTGGGCGAGAACGAATTTGTGGAGCGCAACGAGAAGGCCGATGTGGTGAAGCGTTTAGGCTTCAGCAAGTGCCGCATCTCGCTTGCCATCCCCAAAGCCGTAGAATATCCGGGTGTGGAATGGTTTAACGGCAAGAAAATTGCTACATCTTATCCTGTTATTCTAAAGAAATTTATGGACGAGAGGGGGGTGAAGACCCACATCCATGTCATCCAAGGATCTGTAGAGATTGCGCCAGGAATAGGATTGGCCGATGGCATTTTCGACATCGTCAGCTCTGGTTCCACACTGGTGAGCAATAATTTGAAAGAGGTGGAAGTAGTGATGCAGAGTGAGGCTTTGCTCATTGGCAATCCGAATCTTTCTGACGAAAAAAAAGCCATTTTGGACGACCTTCTGTTCCGTATCAATTCTGTGCTAATTGCCGAAGACAAGAAATATGTGCGCATGAATGCCCCCAAGTCGCGCTTGTCGGAAATTGTCAAGGTGTTGCCTGGGCTGAAGAGCCCCACCATCATTCCGTTGGCCGATGACGAGTGGTGTTCTGTACACGCCGTGCTTGACGAGAAACACTTTTGGGAAATTGTGGGGCAGCTCAAAGCACTGGGGGCTGAAGGCATTTTAGTTACACCGATTGAAAAGATGATACTGTAATGAACATCATAAAATACCCTAATAAGGCTGATTGGGCGGCACTTCTACAACGTCCTCAGCGTGATGCTTCTGAATTGCGCGAGACAGTGAAAACTGTGCTTGATGAAATTCAGCAAGAGGGTGACAAAGCTGTTAAGAAATTTGAACTGAAATTCGATAAAGTACAGCTTGATTCGCTTGCTGTTTCCGAAGCAGAAATGCTCGAAGCGGAAGGACTGGTGGGTGACGAATTGAAAGCCGCGCTGCTGTTAGCTCATGACAACATTGAGAAATTCCATGCAGCGCAAAAGTTTGAAGGAGAGAAAGTGGAGACCGCTCCGGGGGTGGTATGCTGGCAGAAGTCTGTCCCCATCGAGAAGGTGGGTCTTTACATTCCAGGCGGAACTGCCCCGCTCTTTTCCACCGTCTTGATGCTTGCCACTCCTGCCAAGATTGCAGGTTGCAAGGAGATTGTCCTTTGTACTCCTCCGAATGGCGAAGGAAAAGTCAATCCAGCCATCTTGGTAGCAGCCAAAGTGGCTGGTGTCAACAAAATTTTCAAGGCTGGCGGTGTTCAGGCTATTGGCGCAATGGCATACGGAACAGAATCGGTGCCGAAGGTGAGCAAGATTTTTGGACCAGGTAATCAGTTCGTTATGGCTGCTAAACAACAGGTGAGTCTGCACGAAGTGGCCATTGACATGCCTGCTGGTCCTTCAGAAGTGGCAGTTGTTGCTGACGATAGTGCCAACCCTGTGTTTGTTGCTGCCGATTTGTTGTCGCAGGCCGAACATGGAGTGGATTCACAGGTCATCTTGATTACCATGTCTGAGACCTTGGCAACAAAGGTGAATGAAGAGGTGGCTCGTCAGTTAGCGTTATTGCCGCGAAAAGAAATTGCTGAACAGTCTTTACTTTATTCTAAGCTCATTATTGTCAGAAATATGGATGTAGTTCTGCAGATGATGAATGAATATGCCCCAGAGCACCTCATCCTGGCTGTGGAAAACTACATGGACATCGCTGACAGGGTGGTGAATGCTGGTAGTGTGTTCCTTGGTAACTATTCGTGCGAGTCGGCAGGAGACTACGCTTCAGGCACCAATCATACGCTGCCTACATCGGGCTATGCAAAAGCATACAGTGGAGTGAACCTCGATTCCTTCTGTCGTAAAATTACTTTCCAAGAACTCTCTGCTGAAGGCATCCGTTCTATCGGCCAAGCTGTCGAACTCATGGCAGAGGCAGAGCAGTTGGATGCTCATAAAAATGCAATGACCGTAAGACTACAATCGTTATGAAACCGCTGCAAGAATTAGTGCGTCCCAATATATGGGCGCTCAAACCCTATAGTTGCGCTCGCGATGAATTTAAGGGCGTAAAGGCCGAGGCTTTTCTCGATGCCAACGAAAATCCGTATCCTAATGGGGTGAACCGTTATCCCGACCCTTTGCAGGAGCAGTTGAAAATGGCTATTTCTCCTTTGAAGAATGTGCCGATTGATAACATCTTCTTGGGTAATGGCAGTGACGAGGCCATTGACCTCCTGTTCCGCGTCTTTTGCCGTCCAGGTGTTGACAATGTGGTGGCGATTGACCCCACTTATGGTATGTATGAGGTATGTGCCGACATTAATGATGTGGAGTATCGCAAGGTTTCTCTTGACGAAAATTATGATTTGAACCCCGATGCGCTGTTGGCTACTTGCGATGCCAACACGAAAATTATTTTCATCTGTTCCCCCAACAACCCAACAGGGAATGCCTTTCAACGTGAGAAAATAGAGAAAATCATCTCGGCTTTTTCTGGAATCGTGATTGTGGATGAGGCCTATAGCGATTTCTCCTCTCAGAAACCTTTCCGTTTGGATATTCAGAAATATCCCAACTTGATAGTTCTTGCCACTTTCTCTAAAGCATGGGGAGCCGCTGGCATCCGATTGGGAATGGCTTTTGCTCACACCGACATCATCGGCCTGTTCAACAAGGTGAAGTATCCCTACAATGTCAATGTGCTTACTCAGAAAAAAGCCATGGAAATACTGAACAATGTGACATTGCTGCAGCGGCATATCACCATGATTCTTGAAGAGCGTATGATGCTGATGAAGTCAGTGGCTCAGTTGCCTATCTGTAAAAAGGTCTATCCCACCGATGCGAATTTCATTTTGGTGAAGGTGACCGATGCGAATAGCATCTATCAGTATTTGGTTGGAAAAGGAGTGGTTGTGAGGAACCGTCACCGTGTTCATCTTTGTGGCGACTGTCTTCGCATTTCTGTGGGCACAAAAGACGAAAACACGAAACTGCTCTCTGCACTTCGCCAGTATGTATAATTTAGTGAGGTATTGAACATGAAACAAGCACTTTTCATCGACCGCGACGGAACCATCCTTGTGGAACCTGCCGACGAGCAGATTGATTCTTTCGAGAAATTTGAGTTTGTGCCGGGTGTGTTGCGCAACCTTCATTTCATCCGAACCAAACTTGACTTTGAGTTTGTGATGGTGAGCAATCAGGATGGACTTGGCACTTCCGCTTATCCAGAGGAAGATTTCTGGCCGACGCATAACCTGATGCTCAACACGCTGAAAGGGGAGGGGGTCACATTCGACGATATACTGATTGACCGTTCCTTTCCCGAGGATAAGTTGCCTACACGCAAACCAGGCACCGGCATGTTGGGTAAGTACTTGACGGGTGAGTACGATCTTGCCAACAGTTATGTCATTGGCGACCGTCAAACCGACAAGCAGTTAGCTGACAACCTGGGGTGCAAAGCACTGATTTTGGGATATAATGTGCGAACATGGGACGAAATAGCAGAGATTCTGTTTGCTGGCGAACGTACAGCTTCCGTGCGGCGCACAACGAAAGAGACCGATATTGACATCGCGCTCAACCTTGATGGCATAGGAAGGTGTGACATACAGACGGGACTTGGATTCTTTGACCACATGCTCGAGCAGATTGCCAAACATGGCTCCATCGACTTGCGCATCCATGTGAAGGGCGACCTCGATGTCGATGAGCATCACACCATCGAGGACACAGGCATTGCACTGGGCGAGTGTATAGCAAAGGCTTTAGGCGATAAGCGTGGCATTGAACGCTATGGCTACACCCTTCCGATGGACGACTGCCTTTGTCAAGTGGCTCTCGACTTTGGTGGGCGGCCATGGCTGGTGTGGGATGCTGAGTTTAAGCGTGAATACGTGGGCGACATGCCTACTGAAATGTTTCTGCATTTCTTCAAGTCCTTCAGCGATGCTGCCCGCATGAACCTCAACATCAAGGCTGAGGGCGATAACGAGCACCATAAGATAGAAGGCATCTTCAAGGCCATTGCCCGCAGCATTAAGATGGCTGTGAAGCGTGACATCTATAAGTTCCAGCTTCCCAGCAGCAAGGGAGTATTGTAATAGTAGCAAGAGCTACGTTGTAACCGTTGCAAGAGTGTGCTTTAAATGGCAAAAGTGTACAATAAAAAAAATGTATCAAAAACCTCACGGCCTCTGATACACGAATGCTATGAAAAAACGAATGTCTAAATGATGAGCGGAAAACGAGACTCGAACTCGCGACCCCAACCTTGGCAAGGTTGTGCTCTACCAACTGAGCTATTTCCGCACACGTGATTCCGATTTTCGCAAACTAGAATCACTATAAAAATCCCTTAATTTATTATGAACCATTTTTGAGCGGAAAACGAGACTCGAACTCGCGACCCCAACCTTGGCAAGGTTGTGCTCTACCAACTGAGCTATTTCCGCAACAATGATTTCAGTTCAACCTTTATTTTAAAAATGACGCTCTCTCTTGAGTGCCCTTATATTTTCTCTGAGTGAAGAGGAGGAGACTCGAACTCCCACGGGCTGAGCCCACTACCCCCTCAAAGTAGCGCGTCTACCATTCCGCCACCTCTCCATTCTTTTAGTGCCCAAGACAGGAATCGAACCTGCACGTCTCTCAACACTCGCACCTGAAACGAGCGCGTCTACCATTCCGCCACTTGGGCATTTCCCTTTTTATCGGGAGAGCGGAAAACGAGACTCGAACTCGCGACCCCAACCTTGGCAAGGTTGTGCTCTACCAACTGAGCTATTTCCGCACGCGTAGAATGTCAAACTTCACTTTGCTTGGGTTGGGGAGTTTAGCTCCTTCCCGTTTGCGAGTGCAAAGGTAGCACTTTTTCTTGAACTGACAAAACATTTTCAATAAAAAATGCTCTGTTTTGAAGAATTTCTTTCACCTCGCCCTGTTACACATTATTATATATTATTAAAGCGAGAGAATTTGCCTGTTTCCTTTACCGTATTCTGTCAAGTGAACGAACCAGGGCCTCGTCTTTCCTGATGCCTTGGATGGCCAGGCAGTTGAAGATGATGCTGAGCAGGGGGAACACAGCCACAAATCTGAGGTGGAAAGTGGGAACGATGTCTTTAGGGCTGATTTGCTCTAATTTCAACTGATAAAAATAGGCAAAAATGGCGTAAGTGATCACGTAGCCAACAAGCAGTATGGTGCTGAAGATGGTAAGCCTTAGCTGGCGCATGCGCTTACGGAAAAGCATGATGCTCATTAACGAAAGCAGCATGACCAAGATGAGAAGTGTGCCTAAACACCACGGCCCGCTGATTCCGTCCATAAGTTTGAATTGTTCATCGGCTCTAAAAGTGAAAGCGGTGAAATTTGCCACAACTGTTTCTGCTACGGTATATTCTCCGATGGTGGTGATGAGTCCTACGAACGAAAGAATGAGCACCAGTGCCAGATAAACCGTCTGTATTCGCTGAATCATGGTTTAGAGCTTTCTGTCAGTCTCCTTTGAAGGATTGCGATAATAGATTTTGTCTTCCAGAAATTCCTGAGTTGCAATGAGGGTTGGTTTGGGCAGACGTTCGTAGTAGCGCGAAATCTGAATCTGCTCCTCGTTTTCAAACACCTCATCCAGTGTGTCGGTGTGTGCACCAAACTCCACCAACTTTTTGTTGAGTTCTTCCTTCATCTCTGCGGCAATCTGATTGGCGCGTTTAGAGATGATGACTACGCTTTCATACACATTGTTGGTGTCGCGGCTCAAATCCATCAGGTTGCGAGTCACGGTAGTAGTGGGTGCATTTGTTTTCTTGAAATCCATAATTGTTTTTTATCTGATTTTATGATTATTTCGATGAGAGTTGCTCTTGAATGTTTTTGTCCAATTTTACTTTCGATGACGAATGCTTGAATATTTGGTCGGCTTCCTTCATGTATTTACTGTTTGGAAATTCGTTCTTGAAGCCAAAGTACTCGTCAATGGTTTGCTGGAATCTTTCCTCGCTTTTTTCTATCACGCTCCTTTGTGCCAGTTGGTAGCGGCTGCGGAGAATGAGCATATAGAGGTCCTCGCGCATTCGGGTGTATGGGAAAGTTTTCAGTGCATTCTCAGCTGTTATGATGCAGGCTTCGTAGTTGCTTCCTCCATAAAAGCAATTACCGATGTAGCCACCCATGTTGTAGTAGAGTTTGGCACTGTCATATTCTTTCTGCACCAATCGGTTTTGCAGTTCGTAAATCATGTCGTTCACGTCCTCGCGCAGTTCGGAATAGGGATAAAACTCTAAGAAATCCTGCAATTGTGTCAAGGCCGTGTAAGTGGGGGATTGGTCAAGGCGTGGGTCGGGGCTTTGCAGGAAAGAGGCTCTGCCACAATAAAATCTTGCCAACTCTGTATATTCCCCTTTGGGATAGGACTTGACGTAACGTTCCAGATACATCGCGGCGGTTTCGTAATCGCGCAGGTTATAGTAGCACATGCTAAGCATGAATAGCGATTCTTCCCCACGGTCCGACCCTTTCATTGCCATGTAGAGCTCTTCAAGCAGTTGGTAGGAGCGGGTGTACTGCCCAGCCATGTAGCACTCCTTGGCTACTTCATATTTATAATCATAATCAGTTGATTTCAACACTCTGTTGTAAGAGTTGCAGGAACTCAGCATGAAGAGGGCTGAAATCAACGTGATGGGTAGGAACTTTCTCATTCTTTCTTTTTAATTACACTGCAAAGTTACGCTTTTTTTGTGGAAGAAAGCGTAACTGCATGCCATAATTTCACTTTTGTTTAGAAAAAAGCCGCCTATTTAATGATTATTGTGGAAGGAAAGTTGTAATTTTGCACTCCAAAACAATAACAGGATGCAATTTCAACTCATCTCGAAGTATCAGCCTACGGGCGACCAGCCACAGGCCATTAAGCAATTGACTCAGGGCGTGAAGGATGGCCTTCCAGCCCAGGTGCTTTTAGGCGTGACAGGATCGGGCAAGACATTCACCATGGCCAATGTCATCCAAAATGTAGGAAAACCCACGCTCATTTTCAGCCATAACAAAACGCTGGCTCACCAGCTTTACACTGAAATGAAAGCCTTCTTCCCCAACAATGCTGTGGAGTACTATGTCAGCTACTATGACTATTACCAGCCCGAAGCCTACATCCCCTCCACGGGCACCTATATTGAGAAAGATTTGGCCATCAACGAAGAATTGGACCGTAAACGTCTCGCAGCCGTATCGGCCTTGCTCTCTGGGCGGCAAGACATCGTCATCGTCTCTTCCGTGTCTTGCATCTATGGCATGGGTGCTCCCACCAGCTATGCTGAAAACATCCTTACCATTCAGGTGGATCAAGACCTTCCCCAGGAAACGCTGAGGAGGAAATTGGTCGATATGCTCTACACGAACAATGACCTTGCTGCAACCGATGAACTTGAGCGCGGGCAGTTCCGCGTGAAAGGAGAAACCTTTGATGTGTATCTTGCTTATGATGAGAAAATTCTGCGGATTTGCTATTTCGATGATGCAATTGATGATATTCAAGAGTTAGACACCCAGACCCTCTATCCCATTGCTTCTTACAAGGAGTATAAAATCTATCCGGCTAATCTCTTCATGACCACGAAGGAACAGCAACAAAAGGCCATTCATGACATTGAAGATGACCTTCGCGAGCGCATTGCCTATTACGAAGAGCGGGGCGACACTGAAAAGGCTAAACAGATAGAGTTGCGTGTGACCAACGACCTCGAGTGGATTCGCGAAACAGGACATTGCTCGGGCATTGAGAACTACTCGCGCTATTTCGACGGCAGAGCGGCTGGCGAGCGACCTTATTGCCTGCTCGACTTCTTTCCCGACGATTATTTGCTCATTGTTGATGAGAGCCACCAGTCCATCCCTCAGGTGAAAGCTATGTGGGGGGGAGACCGCCGCCGCAAGGAAAACCTTGTCGATTACGCCTTCCGTCTGCCTGCGGCATTGGACAACCGTCCCTTGCGGCTTGAAGAGTTTGAAGCCCTTACTCCACAAACCATTTATGTATCCGCCACACCTGCTGATTACGAACTGCAGCGGGCAGAGGGTGTTATAGTCGAGCAGCTCATCCGCCCCACAGGCCTGCTCGACCCTCCCATCGAAGTGCGCCCCAAGCTCAACTTTATGGACGACCTGATGGAAGAGATTCACCAGCGCAGTGAAGTGGGGGAGCGCACCCTCGTCATCACCTCCACCAAGCGGCAGGCAGAAGAAGTGTCGGCTTTCTTCAACGGAGTGGGAGTAAAGGCTAATTACATCCATTCCGATGTTGACACTTTCGACCGTGTTGATATCATTAGCAACTTCCGTGCCGGCACCTACGATGTGCTCATCGGCATCAACCTCCTTCGCGAAGGGCTCGACCTGCCCGAAGTGTCGCTCGTCGCCATCCTCGATGCTGACTATCAGGGGTTCTTGCGCGACCATCGTTCCCTTGTGCAGATTATCGGTCGGGCTGCCCGCAATGTGCACGGTCTTGCCATCATGTATGCCGAAACCGTCACTGAAACCATGCAACTGACCATTGACGAGACTAACCGCCGCAGGGCCAAGCAGATGGCCTACAATAAAGAGCATGGCATCACCCCCACACAGATTCAGAAGGCTCACATTGCCATCAGCCAGCACAAGGCTGTTGACTATACCGGCACTGCATACATCGAAGAGAATGCCTCCCTTGTGGCCGAAGCTAAGGTGGACACCATTTATAATGCCATGTCTGCTGATGAAATTCGTCGTGCCATCGAGCGTAACCGCAAGCTCATGAAGGAAGCCGCCAAGAAACTCGACTTCCTGAAAGCTGAGGAATATAAGCAAGAGGTTGTCCGCCTTGAAGAGCAGCTGAAAGCGCGCGAAAGCGAATGAATAAGTTTTTCCTTGCCCTCTGAGCTCGCAGACAGTGTTTTGTGACCATAATAGAGATTTGTCTAATCTGTGGGCATAGAATAATGAAACACGAATGCTCACACGGGAAAATGTGACAACGAGTTTGGCAGAGTATGTAACATGCCGACTCAACTGTCAATTGTCGGGTCGGCATGTTTTTTTGTTTGAGTGGATAGGAGGGGAGAATAGGCTTATTTCTTCTCTTTGAGCAGGTCGCGGATTTCGGTCAGCAGCACTTCTTCCTTTGTGGGTTCTGGTTCGGGTGCAGCAGCGGCCTCGGCAGCAGCAGCGGCATCAGCCTTCTTCTTGCGAAGAGCTGAAGCCTTGGCAATGGCCTTGATGATGAAGAAGAGGCAGATGGCGATGATGAAGAAGTCGAGCACATTCTGGCAGAAAGCGCCATAGTTCCAAGTGACAGCTTCAACTGCTTCGGTTACCACTTCGCCAGCTTCGTTAACCACTTCAGGAACTCCGGGCTTGAGCTCAATCTTCAGGTCGCTTACATTCACGTCCCACATAGCTGCCACAAGGGGCATGATAAGATCGGCTACGACAGACGAAACAATCTTGCCAAATGCACCGCCGATGATTACACCAACAGCCATGTCCAATACATTGCCTTTAAAGGCAAATTCCTTAAATTCTTCAATAAATTTTGCCATAATACTTTGTTGTTTATATAATAAAATGTGAATGAATGTCGTTATATTGTGCAATGGGTCTTTGCAAACACATGGGCAAAGGTACGAATTTTTTCTGTAACGTATGTTAATAAGTTTGAAAAAATATGAGGAATAAATTGTTTTTGTTGTTATCCTTCGGCATGATGCTCTTGTGTGTGGCATGTTCCACGGCGCATCATTGCAACTGCGGATGAAAAAAGAGGGGAAGCCTTCACACTGGCTTCCCCTTCAGTTTTTTGTATGTGGAGTGTCTCTTATTTCAGCTCAGCGAGGTACTTGATAGTACGAACCATCTGAGAAGTGTAAGAGTTCTCGTTGTCATACCAAGAAACAACCTGCACTTGATAAGTGTCGTCGTCGATCTTAGAAACCATTGTCTGAGTTGCGTCGAAGAGAGAACCGAACTTCATGCCGATGATGTCGGAAGAAACTATCTGATCCTCTGTGTAGCCGAAACTCTCAGTACCAGCAGCCTTCATGGCAGCGTTGATGCCTTCCTTAGTGATGTCCTTGCCTTTCACAACAGCAACGAGGATTGTAGTAGAACCTGTTGGAGTTGGAACGCGCTGTGCAGAACCGATGAGTTTGCCGTTCAGTTCAGGAATTACGAGACCGATAGCTTTTGCAGCACCAGTTGAGTTAGGAACGATGTTTTGAGCACCAGCACGGCTGCGGCGGAGGTCGCCCTTACGCTGAGGACCGTCGAGAATCATCTGGTCGCCAGTGTAAGCGTGGATGGTTGACATGATACCAGAAACGATAGGAGCGTAGCCGTTCAGAGCTGCTGCCATAGGAGCCAAGCAGTTAGTTGTGCAAGAAGCTGCAGAAATAACTGTGTCGGCAGGAGTCAGAGTCTTGTGGTTAACGTTGTAAACGATGGTTGGAAGGTCGTTGCCAGCTGGAGCAGAGATCACTACCTTCTTGGCACCAGCCTGAATGTGAGCAGAAGCCTTCTCCTTAGAAGTGTAGAAACCTGTGCACTCGAGCACTACATCAACGCCCAGTTCGCCCCAAGGAAGCTCGGCTGCCTGTGGCTTAGCGTAGATAGTGATTTCCTTACCGTCAACAATGATTGAGTTGTCTGTTGCTTCAACTGTGTGCTTGCCTTCGCCAAACTTGCCAGCGAAACCACCCTGAGCTGTGTCATACTTCAGCAGGTGAGCCAACATCTTAGGGCTTGTCAAGTCGTTGATAGCGACTACTTCATAACCTTCAGCCTCGAACATCTGACGGAAAGCGAGGCGACCGATACGGCCAAAGCCGTTAATAGCTACTTTTGTCATTGATTTAAGAATTTTATAAGTTAATAATAACTGTGTAAAGTTTGTTCTTATAGGTCATTTGCCACTTTTATGGCAGATGCATCTCTTTCAGCGTGCA
This sequence comes from uncultured Bacteroidales bacterium, assembly GCA_902789725.1. GTDB lineage: Bacteria > Bacteroidota > Bacteroidia > Bacteroidales > Bacteroidaceae > Minthosoma. The sequence goes on along the minus strand of CADAPC010000002.1, from coordinate 14,549 downwards.
AAGGTACGAAAAAAATGTCAACAAGAATGATTTTTAATGTCTTTTCTTCAAAAAAAAAGCTTATCAATTATCAAATCCCTCAAAATAGATAATGTGTGAAGGCGGAAATTAATGTTTTTGTCAACTTTAGGTTGCAAAATATATGACTATTCCCAACTCTGTGTGGTGATGCCGCACGGTTTTATCCGTGATGAATGGGTGTGAAGGGAAAAGACTTTTATTTGTTCTTTTCTCTCACTTATTTCATAAAATTCTCCCGTCCAGCAAAGAAAACATGGTTTCATTCCTCTTACGTCCTCGAATTTTCGTACCTTTGCACCCGAATTTAAAAGGTAAAAGCAAAATGATAACAGTTTCTGATCTTGCCATACAGTTTGGCAAGCGCGTTCTCTACAAAGATGTAAACATGAAGTTCACCAATGGCAACATCTATGGTGTGATTGGTGCCAACGGTGCAGGAAAGTCAACTCTGCTCAAAGCCATTAGTGGTGAACTTGAACCAACAAAAGGTACAATCACTTTAGGTCCGGGCGAGCGGCTTTCTGTGTTGTCGCAGGACCACTTCAAATTTGATAACTGCACGGTCATCAACACCGTGATGATGGGACACTCTGTGCTCTGGGAAATCATGCAGGAGAAGGATGCTCTCTATGCCAAGTCCGACTTCAGCGATGAGGATGGCATCCGTGCAGCAGAATTAGAGGAGAAATTCGCCGAACTTGATGGCTGGAATGCTGAAAGCGATGCTGCGCAGTTGCTTTCAGGCTTGGGCATTAAGGAAGACCTTCACTACAAGATGATGTCGGAACTGACGGGTAAGGAGAAGGTGCGAGTGATGCTGGCTCAAGCACTTTACGGTAATCCTGACAATCTCCTCCTCGATGAGCCTACTAATGACCTTGACCTTGACACTGTGGAATGGCTAGAAGATTTTTTGGCTAATTTTGAACACACTGTGCTGGTGGTGAGCCATGACCGTCACTTTCTTGATGCTGTCAGCACCCACACAGTTGACATCGACTTTAATAAAGTGAACCTTTTTGCCGGCAACTATTCCTTCTGGTATCAGTCTTCTCAGCTCGCTCTGAAACAAGCACAGAACCAGAAAGCTAAAGCTGAAGAGAAGCGTAAGGAACTGGAAGAATTTATTCGTCGTTTCTCAGCCAATGCTGCTAAGAGCAAACAGACTACTTCGCGCAAAAAGATGCTTGAAAAACTCAATGTGGAGGAGATTCAGCCCTCTACACGTAAATATCCTGGCATCATTTTCACCATGGATCGTGAAGCAGGAAACCAAATCTTGGAGGTGGAGGGACTCACTGCCATTGAGGAAGATGGTACCGTGCTCTTTCAAGACCTCTCTTTCACAGTGGAGAAGGGAGAGAAGGTTGTGTTCCTGTCTCACAACCCACGAGCCATGACTGCTCTCTTCGAAATCATCAATGGCAATCGCCAACCTCTGTCAGGCCATTACAAATGGGGTGTCACCATCACCACAGCATATTTGCCTGTAGATAACACAGAGTTCTTCCAAAGCGACAAGAATCTGGTGGAGTGGCTCAGTCAGTTTGGCGAAGGAAATGATGTGTTCTTTAAAGGCTATTTGGGCAGGATGCTTTTCAGCGGTGAAGAGGTCCTGAAGAAGGTGAATGTCCTTTCGGGTGGTGAGAAAATGCGATGCATGATTGCTCGCATGCAGCTCAAGAATGCCAACTGCCTTATCCTTGACACTCCCACCAACCACCTCGACTTGGAGTCTATTCAGGCTTTCAACAACAACCTCAAACTTTTCAAGGGAAACATCCTCTTTGCTTCCCATGACCATGAGTTCATTCAAACCATTGCTAACCGCATCATTGAACTGGGTCCCAAAGGGCACATCGACAAACTGATGGAGTATGATGACTACATCCATAGCGATGACATCAAGGAACTGAGAGGTAAGATTTATTAAGCGATAAAAGGGTACTACAGGAAATAGTAGGGGCTTGGCGAACAAATTGTCTGTGTTCTGCCAAGCCTCTACTATTATTATATGTCTTACAAGAAGCTCTCATCAAATTCTAATGGTAGCAAGTCCTTTATACTATGGACGATGTAAATGCCATCGGTGCCGTAAAGGAGTACCTCGATTGGTCTTCCAGCCCGTTGTTCAGCTTCGAGCAGCACTTGCCGGCAGGCACCACAAGGAGCGATGGGGCGGCAGAGTGGGCTACCTCCCGAGTCGCGAGCGGCAATGCATAGACGACGGATTGGATTGTCTGGATAGCGTGCCCCTGCATAGAATACAGCGGTGCGTTCGGCGCAAAGTCCAGAAGGGTAGGCTGCATTCTCTTGATTGCTGCCAGACACGATGGTGCCGTCAGCCAATTCTACTGCAGCCCCTACGTAGAAATGGGAATAGGGGGCATAGCTGCGATAGGTGGCTTGACAAGCCTCATCCACCAGCTTCTGTTCGTCCTTGCTGAGTTCCTGCTCCTCTTTCACAAGGATGGAAACTTGAATCAATTTAGTCTTCATGAGCAACCGCTTTAATAACATCCTGCACTACCAATGCTGACAACATCATGCCGAAGATGGCGGTGATGTGTACAAGGGAACCGTTGGCCTTGGCATTCTCAACCTTATTCCGAAGCAGTTCATCGGAATACACGCACTGGAATTTCCGTTTAGGAAATCGTTTCTCTCGCTTAAAACGGTTGCGCAAAGCTCTGGCCAAGGGGTCTCCTTTCACTTTCCAAAATTCAGTGATTCGGATTTTTGTGGGATCCATCTTTAATGCCGCTCCCATTGAGGAGTAGAAGCGTGCCTGGGTTTCGCAGGCCAATTCTATCAACAGGGCTTTGTCTTTCAACGAGTCAATGGCATCGATGATGTAGTCATAGCTGTCTAAATGGAAATAGACAGCTGTTTCATGACAGAATACTTTCTGCAAAGGGGTTATCTCGGCCGCAGGGTTGATGGAGAGTAGGCGTTGGCGAAGGGCCTCTACTTTGACCTGCCCCACCGTGTCGGTGGTGGCCATAAGCTGACGATTGACATTGGAGGGGCATACAAGGTCTGAATCAACAATCGTCAGGTGGTGGATGCCCGAACGCACCAAGCTTTCGGCACACCAAGACCCCACACCACCAACTCCAAAAAGGATGACTCGTTGTTGTGAGAGGCTATGCAAAGATTCTGAACCCAGCAGAAGCTCTGCGCGTGTGAAAATAGGGGAGCAGACGTGCATGTTCATTCGTCCATGAGTTTGCGGTAGCGGATGCGCTTAGGTTCTTCAAGACCAAGACGCTTGGCTTTGTTGGCTTCGTAGTCGGTGTAGGAACCTTCGAAGTAGAAAATTTGGCCATCACCTTCGAATGCAAGGATGTGAGTGCAGATGCGATCGAGGAACCAGCGGTCGTGGCTGATGACAACGGCACAACCGGCAAATGCCTCAAGACCTTCCTCAAGGGCGCGAAGCGTGTTAACATCTATGTCGTTGGTGGGTTCGTCGAGCAGCAAGACGTTGCCCTCCTGCTTGAGGGCGATGGCAAGATGAAGACGGTTACGTTCGCCGCCTGAAAGTACACCACACTTTTTCTCTTGGTCGGCTCCGCTGAAATTGAAGCGAGAGAGGTAGGCACGAACGTTGATGTCACGTCCTCCTATGCGTATGGTGTCATTACCGCCACTCACTACTTGATACACGCTCTTTTCTGGATCAATGTCCTTGTGCTGCTGGTCAACATAGGAGAGTTTGACAGTTTCGCCAACTTCGAACGAGCCGCTATCAGCTTTCTCCAATCCCATAATGAGACGGAACAGAGTGGTTTTTCCTGCTCCATTGGGACCGATGATGCCAACAATGCCGTTGGGAGGAAGATTGAAGTTGAGGTCGGTGAAGAGCACTTTCTCCCCAAAGGCTTTGGCCACATGTTGAGCTTCAATTACCTTGTTGCCCAACCGTGGACCGTTGGGTATGTAAATCTCGAGTTTTTCTTCCTTCTGCTTCTGTTCCTCATTGAGCATCTTATCGTAGGAGTTCAGTCGCGCCTTTCCTTTTGCTTGGCGGGCTTTGGGTGCCATGCGCACCCATTCCAGTTCACGCTCGAGGGTTTTGCGACGTTTGGATGCCGTTTTTTCTTCCTGTTCCATGCGTTTGCTCTTCTGCTCCAACCATGAGGAGTAGTTTCCTTTCCAGGGAATGCCTTCTCCGCGATCGAGTTCGAGAATCCATTCCGACACATCGTCGAGGAAGTAGCGGTCGTGAGTCACAGCGATGACCGTTCCTTCGTATTGTTGTAGATGCTGCTCCAGCCAGTCGATGCTTTCTGCATCGAGGTGGTTGGTGGGTTCATCAAGCAGGAGCACATCGGGTTTCTGAAGAAGGAGGCGGCACAGAGCCACCCGACGTCGTTCACCACCAGAGAGGTTTTGTACACTCCAATCGCCAGGAGGGCAACGCAGGGCATCCATTGCACGCTCCAGTTTGGAGTCCATGTTCCAAGCATCGGTGGCATCAATGATGTCCTGCAACTCAGCCTGACGAGTCATGAGTTTTTCCATTTTGTCTGGATTTTCGTAGTACTCGGGCAGGCCAAACTTTTCATTGATTTGGTCATATTCAGCCAGTGCATCATACACATGCTGTACCCCCTCCATCACATTTTCTTTCACCGATTTTTTTTCGTTGAGTGGAGGTTCCTGTGGAAGGTATCCTACTGTGTATCCGGGACTCCATACAACCTCTCCCTGATATTGCTGATCAATGCCAGCAATGATCTTCATGAGGGTGGATTTACCCGCTCCGTTCAAACCTATGATGCCGATTTTGGCTCCGTAGAAGAAGGAAAGGTAGATGTTTTTGAGCACTTGCTTCTGATTCTGCTGGATGGTTTTGCTCACACCAACCATCGAGAAGATCACTTTCTTATCGTCAACTGTTGGCATCTGATGTATAATTTAATTATGTCCTACTGTAACTATTCTGATTCTTGATATTGACAGAATTTCGCCATTCACATTGTTCCTAAATCGCTCAGCCAGTCGCTGCTGCTGGCATCGCTGGGCATGCGCCAATCGCCACGGGGCGAGAGGCTGACAGAACCCACCTTGGGACCATCGGGCAGACAGCTACGTTTGAATTGCTGAGTGAAGAAGCGGCGGCAGAATGTGTGGAGCCATTTTTGAATGGTCTCATCATCGTAGCTGCCGACAGGCATGCCATCTTCAGGATCTGCAGGATGGGGTTGCTTGGTAAAAGCCTGCTGAGCTAAATACAGAATTTTGGCAGGTCGGAAGCCAAGACGGAGGAAGTGATAGAGAAAGAAGTCGTGCAACTCGTATGGACCTACAAGATCTTCTGTCTTCTGCTGAATCTCTCCCTTCTCGTTGGCAGGAATTAGCTCAGGGGAAATGGGCGTGTCGATGATGTCGATCAGCGTATTTTTCGATTCCGGATCTACGCTGTTTTGAGCCACCCATTTGACGAGGTACTTGACAAGTGTTTTGGGAATGGAAGCGTTCACCCCATAATTGGACATGTGGTCGGCGTTGTAAGTGCACCAGCCGAGAGCCAGTTCGGAGAGGTCGCCCGTACCTACTACGAATCCATTGCATTGATTGGCCACATCCATCAGTACTTGGGTGCGCTCGCGGGCTTGTGCATTTTCGTAGGTGACATCGTGCACGTTGATGTCGTGATTGATGTCTATGAAATGTCGAATGCACGATTCCTTGATGCTGATCTCCTTGATGCAGATGCCTAGAGACTCCATTAAGCTCATGGCATTGTTGTAGGTGCGGTCGGTGGTGCCGAACCCAGGCATGGTGATGCCAATGACTTCCTTGCGCGGACGCTTTAACATGTCCATTGTTTTCACACAAACGAGCAGAGCCAGGGTGGAGTCGAGTCCTCCGCTAATGCCAACAACGATGCTGCGGGCACCCGTGTGGACAATGCGCTTGGCAAGTGATGATGTCTGGATGGCAAAAATCTCTTCACAACGCTCGTCAAGAGCTTTGCCACGTGGCACGAAAGGATGTGGATTCACCCAGCGAGTGAGTTCGAAATCGTATGCAGGATTGACTGTCTGGCATTGTATGTCCATTCGATTCGTAGTATCCGTTAAACGAATATTATCGCTGAATGTCGTGTTGTGACGACGTTCTGTTAGGAGCCGTTCCGTGTCAATTTCTGAAATGACCATCTGCTCCTCTAAGCAGAAACGTTTGCTTTGAGCAATGAGTGTGCCATTCTCGTAGATGAGTGCATTGCCAGCGAAGACTAAGTCTTGGGTCGATTCGCCAAATCCGCAGGAACTGTACACATAGCCCGCCATGCAACGCGCGCTCTGCTGACTGATGAGCGAGAGTAGGTATTGGTGCTTGCTGATCAACTCGTTGGAGGCACTTAGATTGAAGATGATTTCGGCGCCTTTCATGGCTAATTCGCTACTTGGCGGAACGGGTGCCCAAAGGTCCTCGCAAATTTCAATTCCGAAACAGGTCTTCTGTGTGTGGAAAAGCAAATTACGACCAAAAGCGACCATTTGTGCACAAAGGTGAATCTGTGTGTCATTGACCGCTGTGGAGGGAGCAAACCAGCGTTTTTCGTAGAACTCTTTGTAATTGGGCAAGTAGGTTTTAGGCACTACACCCAAAATTCTTCCACCTTGCACAACCACTGCGCAATTCATCAGTAAAGCCCCAATCATCACAGGCATGCCTACGATGGTGATTATTTGCAGCGAGCGTGTGAAATCGAGCAGTTTGAAGAGGCTTTCTTCGCACTTCTCGAGCAGTAACTGTTGGCCAAATAAATCTTGACAGGTATAGCCACAGATGCTGAGTTCCGGGAAACAGATGATTTCCACTCCTTTGCCTTCCGCCTGCACAATGAGGCTTTCAATTTGCTGTATGTTATAAGAACAATCGGCCACTTTGAGTGAAGGTATGGCGGAAGCTACTTTTACAAATCCGTAATTCATCTTATTATGTTGTTAATGAGAAATAGTGTCGTTAAGTTATAGAGTGAATAATTGGTTGAGTCATGTTGATACGACAAGCCCCTTTTATTTAACCTGAATGGTGGCTGAAGCAGACTTCAGGCCTTTGCCACTCACTTTCACAACAGCATCGCCTTGCTTTCCATTGCTTTGGATGCCAATGACAAGCTGCCCGTGAAAGGCTTTCATTGTAGGTTTGGTGAACACTTCAATGCTGGTGGCATCGCCATTGCATATGCCTTTGAATGTAGCTGCACCCGATACGCTTACGTTGAGCTGATTGTCAGCATCAGGAACGAAGTTCCCGTCTTTGTCAAGAATATTCACTGTTACGAAGGTCATATCTTTGCCGTCGGCTCTGAGGTTCTTGATGGGAGCACCGAGATCGCCCGTGAGTTGAATATCAGATGCGATTCCTGCGGTTTTAACCGTTTCAGAACCTGCTTCCTTCCCATTCTCGTCATAGACAACAACCTTAATTTCGCCTGGTTCGTACTTTACGTTGTTCCAGCGTAGGCGATAACGGTCGATGGCTGGATCGTTGATGTCGGTAATACGCCCATCTTTGCCCGATGGCTTAGTTACGTCTGTTTTTTTGCTGATGCGTCCTTGCGATTTTCCGTTCACGAAAAGTTCGGCTGTAGGGTAGTTGGTGTAGCAATATACAGGGGTCACCTCGCCTTCGCGTCCAGGCCATGTCCAGTGGGGCAGAAGGTGGATGGTTTTCTCTTCTTTGTTCCAACGAGATCGGTAGAGGTAGTAGCGATCTTTAGGCAGTCCTGCGAGGTCGAAAATACCGAAGTAACTGGAACGGCTGGGCCAGTATTCATCGTAAGGAGTCGGTTCGCCAAGGTAGTCGAAGCCCGTCCATACAAACTCGCCAATCACCCACTCCTTGTCGTCTTGCAGGAGCCAATCGTCCTCAGGAATGTTCGACCACCAGCAAGCCTCAGTGTCGTAGCTGGAGCACTGGCCATCGTCGTAAGCCTTTCCGTCGAAACGTTCAACGGGAAACTTATAAACCCCTCGGGAAGAAATGGTGGAAGCTGTCTCACTACCCAAAATGAAACCTTGGCGCAGTTTCTCATAAGCTCCAGCATATTTCTGTGTGCGGTAGTTCATGCCAGGAATGTCGAGCACTTGCGCAAAGCCTGTTCCGATGGCGTTGTCGATGCGATCCATGCCTGAGGTGACTGGGCGGGTAGAGTCCCATCGGTGCATGAGGTTCTGCATGTCGCGTACCATACGATTGCCTTCCTTTGAACCTTGCTCTGGAATTTCATTGCCGATGGACCACATCACGATGCTGGGGTGCAATTTGTGGGCCTGAATCAAATGGATGAGGTCAGTCCTCCACCAACTGTCATAAAATCGTGAATAACCGTTCTTGCACTTAGGGTATTTCCACATATCGAAAGACTCTGCCATGACCATGATGCCGAGCGAGTCGCAGAGGTCCATTTGCCACTGGGAGGGCATGTTGTGTGCAGTGCGGATGGCATTGCAACCCATGCTCTTCAGCAACACAAGCTGACGTTCCAGCGCCGCTTTGTTGACGGCTGCACCCAGCATGCCGAGGTCGTGGTGGAGACACACCCCCTTGAACTTGTATGGGCGATAATTGATGCGAAACGTTGGTGACTCATCAACAATGTCTCCATAGAATCCATATTTAATGGTGCGGAAACCATACTTGACGGTCTTTGAATCGAGCACCGCACCCTGTCCGTTGTTGTCGATGATGCTGAACGTGATGTCGTAGAGATTCGGTTCTTCAGGAAACCAGCCTTTCACGTCTTTTATCTTGACGATTTCTCTGCCGACAACTCCACCTCCATGTTCAACATCTTGGATTGGGAAGTCGAAGGTCTGACTAGCCACCGACATGCGTACAATCTTGTTCTTCTTTCCATAGTTGCCATCGCAAAGCACCGTCACTTTAACGGTTGCAGACGAAAATCCGTTGCATTCGGTCGTTTCGATAGAGATACCTTGTGGTCTGATGTGGTGGCTGCCAGTAGTGACAAGGGTGACGGGGCGATAGATGCCTGCACCTGGATACCAGCGGCTGCTCTCTTCTACATTTTTCAGATGAACAGCCAGCGTGTTGGGGCTGCCGTCTTTGTTGATGAACCCCGTCACATCTACATTGAAGGGAGTGTAGCCATATTTCCATTCGCCGGCTTTCTTCCCATTCACATACACTACAGGTTCAGCCATCGCTCCGTCGAAATTCAGATAGGCGTGGGGACAATTCTTCTCCACTGTGAAAGTGGTGCGATACCAGCCTTCGCCAATCCATGGGAGTGAACCAGATCGTCCCGTTTTTTCCGTGGCTTCCTTTTCACCATTCTGCACAATGGCCACCGTTTGTTTGTCAATTTCTTTGTCAAAAGGCCCAGCAATGGCCCAATCGTGAGGGACCTGAACAGTTTGCCACTTTTTGTCGTTAAAGTCAATTTGCGATGGGGCAACAGAATCGAGTCCTACGTCACGCGAGAACTTCCAGCCATCGCGCAAAACGGTTTCCTTGCGTTGCTGCGCCATAGCGGTCATAGCTATGCTCATGATGCCGACACACAGCAGACCTTTGCTGATTTTTTGATAGATAGTCATATATAAATAGGTGTTAGTTATTTCTGATAGATAACGAAGTCCTTGAGTCTTACCCACGAAGTAGCATCGGTGTAGGTGGTTTGATAGGCACCTATCCGCAAGGTTTCGCTCTTCACCTCAATGGGCGACCCTGGCATGTTGCTCCACGTCTTTCCGTCCTTGCTGGTGCGGGCAAAAAGCTTGTTGCCTTGGCGCTCAAAATGCATTAAGGGGTCGAAATCATATCCTTTCTGATTGGGGTATTGTGGGCGGCCTCGCTGACTGAGCACTGTGAGCATATTGCCACAATCGTAGAGAGGAAATACGCCTAATTGATAATACGTGTCGCCATCGGCAATGAGAATGCCACCTTCGTTGTAGGGCTTCACGTTGTGCTGCTTCCAGCCCTCCATATCTGCCACCGTTGTCATTGCCACAAAATCGCCCTTCACTTCGTGATAGATTTCGCCACCGTTCTGTAGGGGATTGTCGTTGAAATTGGCTACAGAGGCAGAAAGCGTGAATGCCTCCTTCTTCTCAAACACTGGCTTCATGTCGGGCGAAAGCGTGAACTTGCTGGCTGGATCCAACTCTTCAAAGTCATCGTCGCCAAGCGATGGAGTGTCGAAGTGGTTGGAGAGTTGATACAATTTCTCTATCTCTTCAGCTGGAAGTGCCATTGGCATAATGGTCAAGGCATGGATATAGCCCATGAAGTTGTTAGTGCCGTTTCCACCCGCACCAATCACAATCTTTCCTTCGGGACGTACCATCAAGAAGTTGTTCTGCTCCCGAACAAGTTTCCCGTTCAAGTAGGCACGTTCCATCCAGCCGTCGAATGTGATGACCCAGAACTGCCACTTGCCTTCGCCCTCCTTAATTTCGCGAGGAGCACCATAGCTTTCGAACGAACCATTGTGATTGATGAGACCTGTTGACGAGCTGGTGCCGAGTCGGAACTCTGTAGTGGCAAGGTCGGCATGAGAAGATGAGAGTGACACTACCGTAGAGATTGGACCTATGTTTGTGCTGAGCACCCATGCGCCAATGGTGTAGGGGGCATTGTAGCGATAAGTTTCCGGCAGTGTCTTCTCGCTAACCAAATGCTGCGTGCCATTGAAGAAGAGTGCCCATTTGCCATCTTTCACACGTGCATGAATGGGCTTATTTGCCTTGAATTTCATGGAAGTTTGATTAAGCGTCCCTGTTCCAAATGCCACCTCTGTCACATCGAAGGGGGCGTTTTTCCCTTGAGCCAATACCTCAGCGTTGAAATTCATCAGTGCAGCCATGTCCATCCGCTCGCTGGCATCTACATCCTTTGTGTGCATGCCAGGATAGCCATCGTTGCTCTCCACATCGGTGTTGGGCAGAGCAGGAGCTTTTGCCCACACCTTCACGTTCCAAATGGCAGGCATGTGTCCGTTCTTCTGTGTGTCAGTGATACTGATGCGTATATATTGCGCCTTTGTTGTCCCCTTGTCTATCATGGGCGAACCTTGCAGCGTGTTGTCTGTTCGGTTGGCATACATCGTCCAGTTCTTTCCATCGAGCGATGTTTCAATCTTGTACTGATAGAAGAAGGTGGCATATTCAAATTGCGTCCACACCTCGTTGAATTTCGTTGGTTTGCCAAGGTCTATCTGCAGCCACTCATTCTGTCTTTTACCTTGCCAATTGCAGTGACGCGCTTTCCACAGGGTGGCATTATTATCATCTACAGCATATTCTGGCTTGAACCAATCATCGTAATAGGAAGATGCGGTCACTTTTGCTCCGAATGCGAGGTTTTTGTATTTTGATGCACCCTTGAAAAGGTTCACATTCTGTGCATTGTGAGTGGGCATGACGGGGAGGATGTCGCCCTTTTCGTCAAACTTCAGTTCGTCAATGCACACTTGGCGGTTGAAACCGTGGACGGATTTAGGGTTGTTGTGACGATGATAGACAATGTAATATTTCCCCTCAATCTCAATGATGGAGTGGTGGCCAGGTCCATGCACCGTTTCGTCCATGTTGGTAGTGAGCAGTTCACCTTTGTAGGTGAAGGGGCCCATTGGCCCCACAGTGGATGTGGCGTATTGCACACGATATGTGTCGGTGTGGCAGGAGCCTGATGAATAGGTGAAGTAGTAGATGCCATTGTGCTTGAACACGAATGGAGCTTCAAACACATCTTTGAGTTCGGTGTTGGGTATGAGACGCTTTTCTGTAAAGAACTCATCGGCGGCAATAGGGAAAGGGTTGTTTTCGTTCCATCGCCGAGCGTCTTTCGCCACATTGTCTTTCAGGGCCGATAGGTCAAAATCGCCGTCTTTCAGTTTGGCCACTCCACAGCCATAACCATTGTATATGCCCCATGTGGTAAAGTAGAGGTATTGGCTCTTGTCGTCATCCACAAAGAGTTGCGGGTCGAGGGTGATGACATTGTGCACATAGCGGTCGGGCACCATCACAGCATTTTCCTTGCCCAGTATGTTGTGCCAGGGTCCAATGGGCGAGTCGCTCTCGCCGATGCTGATGACGCAAGGCTCGCAATAGTAGTAGCGAAATTTTCCGTTGGGCATCTGCACTACGTCGGGTGCCCACACCACTTCGGTGGTGGGCCAGTTCATTACTATGTTTTTCCAGTTCATAAAATCTTTGCTCACCCACACCTGCGCAGGACCGTATCCGTTGCCCGTCCCGTCGGTAGTGGCATAGAGGTAGTAAGTGTCGCCAAACTTTCGGATGGTTGGGTCGGCAAAATATCCGGGGATGAACGGGTTGGCATTTCCTGGTGCATTCCAGGCACTTCCGCTCACAGGCGAGGGTGTGTATTCTCTCGGTCTCTGCTGAGCAGAAATTGTAACCGATGCCATGAGCATGAGTGGTAAAACAAGTTTTTTCATTTTCATTAATTTAGCTTATTTAATAGTATAATCATTTGATACCTCTTTCATTGAGTGCCTTTGTGTATTTAGCTGCATTGCGTAGGTGCTCACCGTAGCTGACAGCAAAATTGTGCGTGCCAGAAAAATCTTCTTTGGCGCACATATATATAAAGTCGTTCCTGTCATGGTTCAGCACAGCGTCAATTCCAGCTATGCTGGGCACTCGAATGGGTCCAGGGGGAAGACCCATGTTCCGATAGGTGTTGTAGGGCGACTCCACTTTCAGGTGTTCGTGAAGCACTCGTCTAATGGAGAAATCTCCTACGGCAAAAATGACAGTTGGGTCGCTTTGCAGGGCCATCGGCTTTCTCATCCTGTTCATATAGAGCGCGGCAATTGTTGGTTTTTCGCCATTGTTGGCTGTTTCGCTATCTACAATGGAAGCCAAGGTGATGACTTTTTCCTTCGTCATTTCCTCGCCTGCATATTTGCTCACCTCTTGTAGTTTGCCCAAACGCTCCTTGTTCCAGAACGATTGGTTTTCCTTCTGCATTCGCTCCATCAGTTTTTCCACGCTCATGTCCCAATACACTTCGTAGGTGTTGGGGATGAAAAGCCCAGGCAACGATTCTTCCGTATAGCCCATAGCCTTCAGGTTCTCTTCGTCATGAAGGTATTGAGCAATGGCGGTAGAGTCCACCATCAGTTGGTGTGCCAATTTCCCAGCCATCATGTCAACAGTTCTCACCGAAGGGACAACGAGGTTGACAGGCTTTTCGTTGTGGTTGCGAACGTTGCGTACAAAATTCAGCATGGTCAATCCGTCTGTCACCTCATACCGTCCTGTCCGAATGTTGTCTTTCAAGTTTAGAAGCCCGGCAAACAAATGAAACACTCGCATGCTTTTCGGTTGGGCCTTTCGCTCAATTTTAAAGCTGATGGAATCTACATTATCGTCTGTGTCGATAAAGATATATGTAGGTTCAGGTGTGCCGAAACCACTTTGAAGCATCCATGCTCCTAAGGTTCCTCCTGCCACCAATAGCAGGGCAATAGCCACCCACACCCATTTGTGGTTCTTCTTTCCGCGCATATTTTCTTAATATAGATATGTTATGTAAGATTGCAAATGTACAACTTATTTGGCAACCCACAAAAGAAATAAGTGAAAAATTGAAGATAAAGGGAAACTTTGCTCCACGAACCTTTAGTCATAAGCATTATCTATCCATTTTTTAGACGACCGCACATCTAATGAACCTTCAGCATTAGTCGAAGCCTATCTGACGAATGTGATGAATCATCATGGGCGTAACCCCATTACTTCGTTGAAGGTTCGTTGTGAAAAATAGTGGTGGAAAGTAATTACTGATGAGAAAAAAGATGGGGAAATGCAAGGTTGACAGGCTTACCGATTGAAGAATCGAAAGATTCTGGAGGGTACTATTTTATGAAGTGACCACTTTTTCACGCTAAAGATGAAAAAAAGTGGCCTTTTATTTTGCAGAATCTAAAATAATCACTACCTTTGCACTCGCAAATGACAAGGAAACCCTTAGCGAGGATTGAAAATGGAGGTCTTTGCAGTTCAGAACGCACAGTTCCGGAAGGATGGGTGAGTGGCTGAAACCACCAGTTTGCTAAACTGACGTACGGGTTACCGTACCGGGGGTTCGAATCCCCCTCCTTCCGCAACCTGGATGCAGCGATAAGGTTGTTCTGAACAGGGCGCTTTCGTCTAGCGGCTAGGACACATGCCTCTCACGCATGGAACACGAGTTCGATTCTCGTAGGCGCTACAAATCGTTTGTTATTATTCTTTTGGCGCTTTCGTCTAGCGGCTAGGACACATGCCTCTCACGCATGGAACACGAGTTCGATTCTCGTAGGCGCTACAAAAGTGCAGAAAATGAGGAGGTTCTAATAATTCCTTCTCATTTATTTTTTTGCCGACACTTCCCTAATTCGCCCCAAAAAGCAGTAAATCTCAGGGCGCATCACATAGCGGAGCTTACCTGCGTCGTTCTTGCTGAATTTTACCAAAGTCTGTTGTGCTTTAATGTTAATCATGGTCGTAATCCTTTCTTTCTTT
>CADAPC010000001.1 GCA_902789725.1 uncultured Bacteroidales bacterium | reverse complement strand
TTGGGCCATAGCTCGCTATGCCCCTGCGGTCTTGCACCCAAATCTACTCCAAAATCAACTAAAAACAATTGAAAGCTAATTTTTAGAACATACCTATAAGCATCCGTGCAATTATTTTTCCTCACCATCTACATCTTCTTCAATTTCGAAAGCCGATTCCGTATAGACTTTGGTTTCCACCTCAGGAGTCAAATACCAGTCAAGATTCATTTCGCGATTAGCAGCCCAATTGCAGAAAGCAGGGTAAGCGTCCTTAATGCATGTACTTTCAAGCGGATAATTAAAGTCAGACGGAATCATAACGGCATGCGGATCCTCACCTGCTACAGAGAGGCGAACTTCCTTACCTGTCGTTGCATTGTATATATAAATCTGATTCTCCACGTCTTGGAATGTGAAAGAAGGATCCACATTGATGGTTTCCTGAATGGGTTTAAGGTGTGTTTGAGTACCTGATACATTGATGGGATTCTTCGTTTTGAAGAGGTCGTGCAACTCAACATTCTCGTTCAATCTCTTTCCATGAAGGTTACGCAGATAAAGTTCATCTGTACCTCCCACAGCTTCGAGGCTGTAAACCACTTGGGTCTGATTGACACGCGTGGCTTTAATCACCACGTCGTTTAGGTCATAGTCTCCCTCCTCGCGGTCTTCGAAGCAGAAGGTGTAAACCTGTCCATATACATCCTGACATTCGGCTATCGACTCCACTCCACTGTTGACCTCAATAATCAAATCGCTAAAATTACAATCAGCACCATCTTCAAAGGTCAAGTAGGTCTTTGAATTTGCCTCGAACATCGCAATACGGGGGTCATCAATCTCCATGGTGTATTTCTTGTTGGTGGAACTGAAGTGCCCTGGGAACTGGTTGATTTCAGTGTTCAAACGTCCATCACCATAACAACAGCCGTTCTTAACAGCAGCGGCAATTCGGTTATCGGTCACACTCTGATCACCCAGCAGCTTACGAAGCATGAAGCCGATACGATAACCAGCAGGAATGATGTCGCTCTCTGCAGTCTTGACAAAGTCAACTTGACCGTATTCAAACTCGGCCTTCACAGTGATATTCTGAGAACCTGTGTAAGGCTCAAGATACCACTTGGAGCGATCTTTATCAGAGACACGTTTATCTGTCGAGACACGTTTGCTGTTTTTAACGGATAGGTCTGTACCTAAACATTTTGTATAACTGTTCTGGCTTTCATCCCAGCTGGTATTATTCCAGAAACGCCAATAACCATCGTACTGATTCATTATGTATGCATTCCTCTTGGCTTTCTCCACATCATTGCTCATGACAGTGTAATATCCATTAGGACACAGATACATTTGACTACCTACATTATAAAGCAAAACATTTCCATCTGGGTCTTTAAAAATCTGCCACAACTGATTGGCTATTAATTCATCACTATCATCATATTTCGTGGCAAGCTTGTCAGACATGTTGCCTGTCGCATTAAGATAGGTCATGTAATAGTTTTCGCCATTAAGCGCCTGTCCATTACGGAGACGGTACAAATTGCCATCTGTCGTACACATCAAATGTGTTTTCCCCTCTACATCGATAAATAGGTTAGGGTCTCCGTAATATGGCAACAGATATTCATGCTTCTTAAAGAAGGTATCACTACCATTACGTGGGATTCCTGCCGCATTCTGTGTGTGCCAAGTCTGCATAGCCTTGAACTTAGGCAATTTCTTCAGATACTCCTCTTCAGTCATTCCGCTAGGGATATTTGAAGGATCATAGTAATAATAGTAAAGATGACAACTACGGATTTCGCTAGAAGCCAACTGTACGGGTATGAAGGTGACAGGACTTTCCCCTGTGCTGATCAGATGATTATTATACATCGTCACGACATTGCTGGAACGTACAGACTCCATATTGTCCTGTACTTTATCGTTAACTTTTCTGCGTCCCAGATAATTGTCAAAAATGTCCGTCAAATTAGCTACTTCTTCATCTGTAATGGGGTCTATTTCACGCACAACGGTGTTATTGGCAAAATACCATCCTCCACCAACAGCCTCATTGCCGTCTCTCCTATCACCCCATAGCCGCTCATCTTCCCATTTCGTTCCCTGCCAGAGATTAACATTATTAGTGTTCACCCAACTTATCAGCTCGCTATCGTTAGAAGCTGCAGCGTTGTTGGCCAAAATGGTACGCATAGCATTATATGATTGTGTTGAGTACTTATACTCTTGCTTCAGCTTGGTAACATCAATGCCCGTCACTGATTCAACCCGATGAGCTGAACTTCGAGTAACAGCAGGATTGCTAAAACTAAGTGTATTTTCACCAACATTAAAACCTTTTGTGTAGTAAATGCCTTTACTGCTCACACAAGCTGCAATCAAACGGCTATAGGCTTTAGGGGCATCGTAGCTTAGGGTTACTGTCTCCCCTTTATTCACCGGTGCTTCAGTCAATACGCGCGCGCTTGTGTTAAAATAAGGTGATTCAGTCAGAATCTGCACTTTAACGATGTCATCCAAATCGGCATCAGCTGTAATAGCAATAGAGCCACTATTGGTCGTAGCCCAATCATGGGTTGCGTCAACTTTAATGCCAAGTTTCAGAGCAGCATTATGCAAAGCATCTTCATCTTCAGCAGAAATTTCGCCTACATAATTGTAATCTTGGCAACTTGCAAACAGCATTGCGCCAAGTGATATAAACAATACAAACTTCTTTATTACTAATGAACCCATATTCAATTGTCTTATAAATGTTTGTGAAATGATATGCAAAAATATCACAAAAAAAACACATTATAATATATTCCGCCCCACACTTTAAGTTTTTTTAACGTTATATAACAAAAAAGGATAAAAAATGAACGAATTATTACCATAAGATGTCACTTCAAGCGGCTTCCGCAATGGAGGAAACTCAGGTGAGTCGTATTTTCTGAAGTGTTCCAGAATGAACTCACCGCGACAACGTCCTAACTCCGTGCGCAGAGGTTTTTTTTATGCCTTTTTTTGTAGTTTTTTGCCTTAAACTTGTTTTAGAGTTGCACACCTGAAGCTCATCTGCTGGTTAGTAACCGTTTTCATTGACAAAAATGAACACATTCATGTAATCTGTGACGAAATACACTTGCACAGTTGAATAAAGAAGATAATAATAAAGAAAATCTTTGGTGGTTTGATGGTTTCATCGTAACTTTGCCATGAATAACAATCTATCTATGTCTTAAACAAATGATGAACATGAAACGTTTATTAGTATTAGCCATGATGTTAGGATCTTTATTTTCAAGAACTCTTGCTCAAGATAAATTGAGCGATGAGGAGATTACAATTACCAAGCAACTGATGCAGAATAATCCTCGATGCACCAACCACATGCTTTGGTTTGAAAGTCAGAATGCATTGAACAATTACCTTTCTACCATTCCTGGCAGATGCCCGGAAGAAGTGGAATGGGTGCAGCAAAGGGCTGCCGACTGGCATCACAGCAACAGCATGATTGTTAGGTTGGAGAAACAAATCTATCCGAAGCCAGGCAGCAAGAAATCGGAAAAAAATCTGATGGCTCATTTCACTAATGTGGAACAGGCAAAGCAAACATTCCAATGTGCACGAGAAGCTGAAAGCATGTACGAACAATTCATGAAACAAACTGCTGGATTTGTTGAGGCAAGACGTAATGCTACTTACAAAGCCCCAGAAGGAGAACTGACTTATTTCAGCTACCATCAAGGAGGAGGAATGATGCGCACGCCTCCAATCAGTGCCACACTTCAGAAGATGAAAGATGGCACTTACCAAGCAATCATGAGCACGGACGAATTTGATCAGTACGACACATTGGCTATTTCGCTGGACCAAGTGAAGGAGATTCGACAGATGCTCATAGAAGGCGAAGTCTATAAAATGCCCCAATATTACGATTCACCCATCTTGATTTTAGACGCACCACATTCCAGTGTTTCTGTAAGGTTCAGCGATGCTTCCTACAGTTGCAACAATTTTCCCCCTTCTGATTGGGGTGGAAAGAACATATTAGCTGTGTTTAACTACTTGAAAGCGTTGCAGCCAAAGCATGAAAAGATGGAAAGAATGGAGCGTTGAATGTGGATTTACAATGGCTTCAGAAAAAATGGCGCAATCTGAAAAATTCCTTATCAAACGTTTGTAACGATGAGGCGATAAGAAAAGGGTGACATTCGGATGAATGCCGCCCTTTTTCATTCATTATACTTTTGTAGACGTCCTTATGCAGCAATGCTACCAGAGATGAGGATAAGCACAAGAAGACCAAGGATGGCATAAAGCTCAGGGAACACTGCGAGCACCATAGTGGTACCAAAAGCATTATGACCACCACCTATGGCAGAGATACCATTGGCACAAACTTTTGCCTGACGGATAGCAGAAAAGAGAGCCACAGCACCGAGAGCGAGACCTGCACCAAGAATGGCACATGCAGCAAACATGCTGATGTTTTCTGTTACAAGAGGATTGAGAATGAAGAAGCCCACGAAGCCATAAAGACCCTGTGAAGAAGGGAGGGCTGCAAGACCGATGTACGAACCACTGGCTGATGGATTCTTTTTGAATGCGCCGATGGCGGCATTACCACAGATAGTCACGCCATAGGCGGAACCAATGCCGGAAAGTCCTACGGCGAGGGCTATTCCGATGTACGCTAAAAGTACTGGAGACATAATTGTTTAGATAATTGTTTTAATGACCACACTCCTGTGCCACCCATGAGAAGGGCATTACTTGGCTGTGAAGGGGTCGGGGTTAATATTTTAAAAAAAATTAAAGTTTGGCATTAAAAGTTAAGAACCATTTGATTCAAGCTTTCATCTTGAAAGGTTGGTATTCCTTGCCATTACCTTCAAACTCAGCATTCTTAAAATACTCCACAAAAGTGAGTCGCATCGGATGAACGAAAGAAGAAATCATGCAGAGACCGAAGTTGATGCCGTGCCCGAAAAGCAAAATAATGAGCATGACCAACTCGTGAACTACAGGTATGTCGGGACTCATTTCCATGGCCAACTGATTGAACACGGAACCAAGCACACCACCTGTGAGGCCAAGGGCGAAGAGGCGGATGTAACTTAAAAGGTCACCCAGCAAACCAGTGGACATACCATACGTAGCCCAGATGCCAGCACCAAAGTTTCTCCCCACACCAAGAGCCTTGTCAAGTGCAGACTCTTTTTTGTAAGCATTCGGATTGTTGAGGAAAAAGATGCCCAGTGCCGAGATAGCAATAAGCACATAAAGCACATACTGTACAGGCTTTGACCATTCAGCACCAAAGAGCGGGAAGCCAAACAAAACAGTTGCGCTAACGAGTGCCACCACCCAAGAGAACTTTCCCACACCATAAATGAATCCATAGTTCTTCACGGCTTTACATCCCGCGAGCGTCATGCCGAGCAGCACTTGGATAAGACCAATGATGACAGAAATAACCATCATAGGCGAATAGCCAAAAAAGCTGTCTTTCATGGAATCATTGATGAAGTAAGGCTGCATCGGTTTCATCCATTCCCAATCCACTGTGGCCAAATCGATGCCAAAGAAAGTACCTGTAATGAAACCACAGATGCAAGTCATACCGCCCAACAGCGCACCTAATTTACCGTAAGACGCCATTTGAGGTTTGGCAAAAATGAGTGCGATACTGGCACAAAGAATTAACAATCCATACCCCATATCACCCATGCAGAGTCCGAAGAAGAGCATAAAGAATGGGGCAAAGAACGGCAGCGGGTCAATGTCATGATAGTTTGGCAAAGAGTACATCCGCAGAATAGGTTCGAAGAGTGAGGAGAACTTGTCATTCCTAATTTTGATGGGCACATTGTCATCGAATGCAGGATTTTCCAGTTCAAAGAAAATATGTTCTCTTTCAAGGTAGTCAACCACCTTGTCGGCATTTTCTTTCAATGTCCATCCAATCATGAGTTTGACGGCACCGTCAGCAATATTTTCATTGCTGAGATGCACTTTGGAAAGCTGGATGTCGTTCTCGTTAGCCAGTTGCCCTGCCTCAATAGATGCGCGGTCAACTGCATTCACCTGAAGCAACTGTTCATGAATGCTGGCAAGTTGCTCATTGAGTGTTTTTAATTTCTCCTGATAGAAAGAGAGGGATTCCTTTGGCAAGAACAGACGTTCGGCTGTAATTTCCGGCTCTGCCTCCTCATTGCTGAATGCGATAAAGAAAGTTTTCTTATTCACCTCGTTGATAGGGGTGGCAAAGAACTTCTCTCCCCACTCTGCTTTATACATTTTATTATTGACAGCGTAAAAATAGGGAGTGTAGCCCGACTGTTCCAGTTGACGGATGCTGTCCCAACTGAATTCACCAAAAGGTTCAAGCTGGCTAATGGCATCCTCTGTGGCATCGATACTGTGTTTCACACTGTTCTCTTCATCAAGCAGACGCTCCACCGTGTCCACCAAAGTCAAGCCCTTAGAGGCATCAACAGGTTGTGGGGTATAAGCAGCTGAAGGTTCGTAAGAATCGGCCGCAAAATTCAGTGCCTTCAGCACGTTTTTGTAACGTTCGGCCAAATCAAGACCAGCCTGCAACTCGTCACTTGTGGCTCCTTGCTGCAATTCCTCCACGTGGACAACACCCAACTGGCGGATGTCGGCGATGAACTTGTCGTATTCCTTGTTTGTAACGAGGAATGTGAATTTTTTCATGTCCTGTATCATACGGCAACTTCTTCCTCCTTTCTTGCTGAAGAGTTTTCGTCCTCTTCCTTCTTGGCTCTTGCCTCCTGAAGAGATTTGAGAATCTTTTGGGACGACTTGGAGAGGTTCTCCTCATCTTCCATAAATCGCTTAATCTTGCGGATGGCCTCTTGATAGCCTGGAATTTGTACCTTCTCGAAAAGGTTCACCTTTTGGGTTGTCTTGCGGCGCGCATGATCAAGCAGGCCGAGTTTGGCAAGAACGAACTCGCGTTCCACGGCAGTCTTGGCCAATCCCTGCAAAAGATTAATGCCATCGAAGTACCACTTCGGTGCTGAAAAAAGTCCAAAAGGTTTCACATCCAACTCAATGTTCAGCAGCACAGGCACTCGCACGCCTGCCACCTTCTTTACATCGAGCTGCACATCTTTCAGACTCACCAGCGACGTGTCGAACTCGCCCCACAGGGCGTACATCGACTCGTAGCCACCAATCTGACTTTGCAGTTTCCGCTCCAAGTCCTCCGCTTCCAGCTTGCTCTTCTTCACCTCCAAACGTAACGCCGTCTCCTTGTTCTTGATGATGGGGAGCGTGCGCTGTCGCATCTTGAGGTTCTTCTCAATCTGCTGAAGCGATGTCTTGTTATATTGAAACTTTATCGCCATAGATTATTTCCAATAAACATCTGTAAATTCTTTCTTGATGTTGACCTCCTCAAGCTTGAAGTACTTCTTGAAGAGCGACCACGTAACATCCAGCATTTCTGTTGTGTCGAGATTGACGTCAATAGCAAGAATCTTGCTTGCGTATTCCTTCGCAAAGTCCAGACAGCGGTTATCGTAATCGGTCAAGTCGAAACCGTTCTCCATCTTGGTCTTTGCATTGGCAGCATCGGAATAGAGACGAATGGCGGCATTCATCACCTGCGAGTGGTCTTTCCTCGTCTTCTTACCTGCCACCAGCTGCTTCAAACGAGACAGCGAGCGGAATGGGTCAACAATCACTTTGCCAATATCAGAATCACGACGCAGATAAAGCTGACCTTCGGTGATGTAACCAGTGTTGTCAGGTACGGCATGCGTGATGTCGCCACCCGAAAGCGTGGTCACGGCGATGATGGTGATGGAGCCTCCACCTGCACTCTCGGGGAACTGCACGGCTTTCTCATAAATCTTTGCAAGGTCGGAATAGAGCGAGCCAGGCATAGAGTCTTTCGATGGAATCTGATCCATACGGTTAGACACGATGGAGAGAGAGTCTGCGTAGGAAGTCATATCCGTCAAGAGCACAAGCACCGTCTCATGCTTCTCCACAGCGAAATACTCAGCTGCCGTCAGAGCCATGTCTGGCACAAGCAAACGCTCCACGGCAGGGTCTTCGGTCGTGTTCATGAAAGCAATAATGCGATCAAGCGCCCCTGCGTTGGAGAAGGTGTTTTTGAAGAAATAATAGTCATCGTTCGTCATACCCATTCCGCCAAGAATGATTTTATCCACTTTGGCACGAAGGGCTACGAGAGCCATCACCTCGTTGAATGGTTGGTCGGGATCGGCAAAGAAAGGAATCTTTTGTCCCGACACCAACGTGTTGTTCAAGTCGATACCTGAAATACCTGTTGCTATCAGTTCCGAAGGTTGTTTACGACGCACAGGGTTAACAGAAGGGCCTCCAATTTCCACTTCCTTTCCTTCTATTTCGGGACCGCCATCGATGGGGTTACCGTAAGCATTGAAGAAACGTCCTGCCAGTTGTTCACTCACTTTGAGTGAAGGAGCCTTACCCAGGAATACCACTTCTGCATTGGTGGGGATGCCCCCCGTTCCTTCAAACACCTGCAACGTAACGTCGTCACCGGCAATTTTCACAACCTGAGCCAACTTGCCATTGATGGTGGCAAGCTCGTCATATCCCACGCCCTTCGCTTTGAGAGCCACGGTAGCCTTTGTAATCTGGCCTATCTTTGTGTATATTTTCTGAAAAGCTGTAGCCATAATCGTTTATGCGGCAAGCATTGCCTTTATTTGTGAAACAAAATCATTATATTGCTCGCTCTTGAACTGTGAATAGTTCATCTGTTTACATAGGTTGATGAGTTTGCGGAAGAAATCGACACATTCCTCGAAATGCTCGAAGTGGAAGTCTGTCTCACAAATCTCTGTGACGAGGTCAAGAATGGCCTCCTGGCGTTCGAGCGAAGTCACGGCATCCACTTCATCAAAAGCATCCTGCTGCAGCACCACAAAGTCGATAATTTCTGACTTCCAGAAAACGATGTGATAGTCCACTGGCACACCGTCATCGCCCAAGATGTTGATTTGTTCAGCAATTTCCTTACCACGCTGCATACGCGTCTTCAAAGCCTGCACCTTTGGAATCCACTTATCGTTAATTCTTTTTGAGATGTACTCAGCAAACTCAGGGTATTCCAGATACTTTGAGTAAGAGTCAATAGGATTCACGGCAGGATAACGCTTCTTGTCCGCACGGTCCTGCTCCAACCCATAGAAGCAACGAGCCACCTTCTTGGTGTTCTCCGTCACAGGCTCTTTCAAGTTACCACCGGCAGGCGACACTGTTCCGATAAACGTAATGGAACCAACCTCTCCGTTGTTCAGATAAACATAACCTGCACGACCGTAGAAGTTTGAGATGAGAGCTCCTAAGTCCATGGGGAAGGCATCGGGACCAGGCAATTCCTCCATGCGGTTCGACATTTCGCGTAAAGCCTGTGCCCAACGAGAAGTGGAGTCGGCCATCAACAGCACACGCAGTCCCATTGATCGATAGTACTCAGCCATCGTCATTGCTGTATAGACCGAAGCCTCACGTGCGGCAACAGGCATGTTGGAAGTGTTGGCTATGATGATGGTACGCTCCATCAGTTTGCGCCCTGTGTGAGGGTCAATCAGTTCGGGAAACTCTGTAAAGATTTCCACCACCTCGTTAGCACGTTCACCACAGGCAGCAATAATCACTATGTCTGCCTCTGCCTGTTTGGAGATGGCATGCTGCAGCACCGTTTTACCCGTACCGAAAGGACCGGGAATGAACCCTGTACCACCTTCCACAATGGGGTTAAACGTGTCGATGGTGCGCACACCTGTTTCCAGCAGTTTAAATGGGCGCGGCTTCTCTTTGTAGTTCGTCATGGCGAACTTTACAGGCCAATGCTGCACCATATCCACCTTCACTTCTGTTCCGTCCTCCTTCACAAGCACAGCCACCACATCGTGAATCTTGTACTTGCCAGCCTTTGCTATACTTTTCACCTTAGCCTTGCCTTCCAGCTGGAAAGGAGCCATAATCTTGAGCTTCTGTGAGTTTTCCTCCACTTCGCCTAACCAAGCAGAGCCTTCCACCACATCGCCTTCTTTAGCCAGCGGAACAAAGTCCCATTCACGTTCGGCATCAAGAGGTTCTGTGTATTGACCACGCTTCAGAAAAACACCTTCCATCTTGTCAAGGTCATTCTGCAAGCCGTCATAATTTTTCGACAGCATGCCTGGGCCTAACTGCACCTCGAGCATGTGTCCTGTAAATTCGGCAGGAGCACCCACTTTGAGTCCACGTGTCGATTCAAACACCTGAACATACACGTTGCTTCCCACCACCTTGATGACCTCGCTCATCAGCTTGTCGCCGCCTGTCTCAATGTAGCAGATTTCTCCCTGCTTCACAGGTCCATCGACAGCCAGGGTCACCATGTTGGCAATTACGCCACTAACTGTTCCTTTAGTCATTTTATCTTGCTTTTTTGAATTTCGTTTTTATTCACGTTAAAAAGACCATCTTTCTTTGCTGAATAACGTTGTAATGCATCGCACCATTTTCGTCACTCCACCCAGATTATCCCATCAGATTTCTCACATGATGAGCTTTTGTCTGAAATTCCTCTGGCACACGAGCCTCACCGCGCAGGTTCTCAATGATTTCCTTGAAAATTTCCCTACCCTTTTCCACGTCCAGTTTGTCCCATCTGAAGAGCATGTCGAGCTTGCAGAGGTAAGCGAAGACCGCTTCAATAGAGAAAATGTCGAAGAAGGTCTTCTCCTCCAACCAAAGCCATTTGAAAGCATCAATTCTGCGTTCCTTCTCCACAGGGTCTTCACACTCAACAATCTTTACCAAATCGGCCACGTAGTCATACTCAGCCGTCAAGTTAAAGTCTTTCGAGCTGTTGGTCAAAATCATCTCTGTCACCTCATTCTCTCCCTGAATGTACTTCGACACGTTCCAGCCGTTCTTTCTTGCCAAGAAGGCCGTCAGGATGTTGGTGATGTCGAGATTAAGCTTGTACCATTGACGCACCATGCTGTTGGGACAGGTTTCGATAGCGTATTTGTAGAACTGATACAGCATCACGTCCTCTGGAAAGAAATCCTCCTTATCCTTATTGTACGCATAGTTGCGGGCAAACTCGCTCATGAAGGCTGGATAGCGGTGGACGTTGAAGTTCATCTCTCTGGCCGAAGTAATCAAATCGACATACTGTTCCATGGACAGATTGCCGTGATTGTCAATCTCCACATGAGGATTCTTCAGCAGTTTGACAAGGTTCAAGCAGTCATTTTTGAGAAAGAAATAGAACAAGATTTTTTTGTCTTTATCTGACAAGACTGCATCCAGTTCCTCTCTCAAATCGGTTATGCTGACCTCATGCTTCGTGTCCTCCAGCGCGATGTCGGGCAAGCCAGCCATTAAACAATAGTAGTTTCCCATAATCTTTGTCAGAATTGAAGGATTGAGAGATACTGTATGCACCATACAGTTTTTCGTAGAAACACCACAAACCTCCCAATGCTTCAACAATTCAACATTTAGAAAATCATTTCAACAAGTTGTGGACGCAGGAAGTTCTTGAAGTAGTCCTCAAACTCTGCCTCACCAAAATTCACTTTATACGAGCCATCGGCTGGTTGAATGGTGAACAATGCTTTCTGTCCGTTCACCTCTTCAATCTTCACACCTTTATCGAGCAATGCCTTGGCCTTTTTTGCAAAGAGAGCCTTCAGGCTTGCGGCATCAGCTGTAGAGATGACGATGTCTTCGCCTGCACCCCATTTCTCAGCCAATTTCAGCACAAATTCGTTCATGAAGTCCTTGTTTCCAACGATGTCGGCTGCGGCTTCTTTCACCACCTTGTCGCCCACCACATTGGCCACCTCACTCTTCAGCGCATTGAGAGCCTGAGTTGCATACATCTTGATTTCGCTCTTCATGTTCTCCTCCATACTTTGGGTGTTTTTCTTGGATGCAGCCTCAATCTCTTCTGCCTGCACCTTTGCTTCGGCAATAATCTGTGCAGCCTTTTCATTAGCTTCCGCAATGATTTTCTCAGCTTCGGCATTGCCTCTTTCCACTCCTTCTTTCAGGAGTTTCTCCGTCAGTTCTTGAATTTTATTTTCCATTTTTATTTTAAAGTGTTAATACTATTCCGTCACAAATTAACGGAAAAAAAATCACATATTCGATAAACCTCCCTAATATTTTTGAAAAATGATGGAAAAAATGCATTTCCGACTCGTTTTTTCACAGAAACATTATAAAAAATGTAAACTATACTTAATTATTATCCCCACTTCAACTAAAATCTGTAATTTTGCCTCGCAAATAAAAATATCAACTCATGAAGATTACTTTTCTTATAGCATTTGCGGCACTTTTCTGCTCTTTCACACACGCTGATGATTTGCAGATTCTGCGCCATTGGATGTCTGCTGCTACTGTTTCCGATGAAGCAGTCAACGCCTATACGCTCGACTCCTGTTTCCAAATCACCCCCATTCCCGATGCTATTTTTAGCCGCATGCAAGGAAAATCATACAAAAAGAATTGCACGGTACCGCGCTCCTCCTTGCGCTACCTGCGCGTGCTGCATAGGAATGTGGAGGGAAAGGCGCAGTTGGGCGAAATTGTATGCAATGAGTCCATCGCCGCCGACCTGCTCGACATTTTCCGCCAGCTCTATCAGAAAGGATACAAGATTGAGCGCATTACCCTGATTGATGACTACAATGCAGATGACGAAACATCCATGCGCGCCAACAACACCTCATGCTTCAATTTCCGAGTCGTGTCAGGCACCACCAAACTATCCAAACATGCCCAAGGGTTAGCCATTGACATCAACCCTCTGTACAACCCTTACATTCACCTCAACAATGGGAAAGTGGAACCAACCACTGGTAAGCCATACGCCACCAACCGCGCAAAATTGCGCAACACGAAGGTGCCTATCATCGACGCCAACGACCTTTGTTACAAGCTTTTCATTCAGCACGGATTCAAGTGGGGAGGAGCATGGCGAACGGTGAAAGACTATCAGCACTTTGAGAAATAGAAGAATCGTAATCAACATAAAATCAGAAAGAATGAACGCTGAAATAGAAGAAACACTCCACCAGCATCACATCCGTCCAACAGCTGTACGCGACCTGATTTTTCAAGCCATACAGTATCGTTCGGAAGCATTTTCGCTCTCCGATGTTGAGGAGTGGCTGCCAGAGATGGATCGTTCCAGCATTTTTCGTACCCTCCGTCTCTTCACTGAGCAACAGATTCTGCACGAAATTGATGACGGTTCAGGCATAGGGAAATACTGCGTGTGCCGTTGCGAGAACAGTCAACACCTCAATCATGTGCATTTTGCCTGCACTCAATGCGGAAAGACTTATTGCCTGGAGGACCACACCATCCCTTTGGTTGTTCTTCCCGACGGATTTCACATGCAGGATGTGGAGTACATCATCAAGGGCATTTGCCCCAAATGCACAAAAGAGCAGAATGCCATGAGCAAACACCTACGGCCATTTAACCTGATGATGTGATAACCCTTACCTTATCAGCAAATAACCCAGCCTTATCAGCAAACAACCGTGCTTTATTGAAAAATAAAGTACCGTTATTAGAAGCATCTTGGGGGGATGTGTTCACAAATCCTTCAGAAAACCTTCACAAATTATTCGAAATTCAGCCCCATGTGAGAAATATTCACTACCTTTGTAGCATGATTTTGAAAAAACTGACCATACTGAATTATCGCAACATTGCTGCAGCAGACATGGAGTTCTCGCCCAAAGTGAATTGCTTTGTGGGCCACAATGGCGAAGGGAAAACCAATGTGCTGGATGCCATCTATTTCCTTTCGCTGACGAAAAGTGCCGCCAACAGCCTCGACTCGATGAACGTAAGGCATGGAGAGGACTTGTTGATGGTGCAGGGTGTGTATGACCTGAACGGCACGGAGGAAGACATTTCCATCGGCATGAAACTGCATCAGAAAAAGCACGTAAAGCGAAACCAGAAAGAATACAAGAGATTGGCGGAACACATCGGTCTGCTGCCCCTTATCATGGCCTCTCCCAACGATGCCAGCATCATCAGTGGCGGAAGCGATGAACGGCGACGGCTGATGGACATGGTGATTTCGCAATACGACTCTGCATACATGAACGCGCTGATGGCCTACAACAAAGCCTTGCTGCAACGTAATGCCTTGCTGAAAGAGGAAGAAGAACCCAGCGAGGAAATCATCAGCATCTATGAGGAAATCATGGCTGAAAACGGAGCGTGCATCTACCAAAAGAGGAAGGCTTTCATCGAGGAATTCATCCCCGTGTTTCAGCATTTCTACCAGCTTATTTCGGACGGGAACGAGTCTGTGTCGCTCCACTATTCCAGCCATGGGGAACGCGGCAATCTGCTCGACATCATTCAGAGAGACCGCGCAAAAGACCGCATTGTAGGTTATTCGCTGCACGGCATCCACAAAGACGAACTGGAGATGACACTCGATGGCTTCCCCATCAAGCGAGAAGGCTCGCAGGGACAAAACAAGACATACATGATTTCGCTGAAGCTTGCACAATTCGATTTTCTCAAACGTACAGGCAGTAAGACAACTCCCCTACTCTTGCTGGATGACATCTTTGACAAACTCGATGCCAAGCGTGTGGAACAAATCGTCAACATCGTCTCAGGCGATGCTTTCGGACAAATATTCATCACCGACACCAACCGTGAACACTTAGACAAGATTCTTGAACGTTCACAAGGTAATTACAAAATTTTTCACGTCGAAGGAGGAAATATTCATTAGGGATGAAAATGTGAAGAATGAAATGAATGTAACATAATACAGCAAGATGAGAAGAAGCAACACAGAACGGCTTGACGAGGTGATTCAGCAATTCATGCGCCTCAACGGAATTGAAACTCCTTACAATCAATACCGACTGATTCAGGCATGGCCAGAAGTGATGGGGAAACTCGTCGAGAAGTACACAGCCAACATCTTCATCAAGAACCAAACGCTCTACGTACAAATTACCTCACCCGCCATCAAACAGAACCTCATGATGGAGCACCACACATTGGCTCGCAAACTCAACGAGCATGTGGGTGCCCAAGTGATTGAGGATATCCATTTTTATTGAGCTATACTACCGAGGGAGTACCTCGCATGTACCTCGCTTCGAAAATAGCGAGTATTTAAGCGACTTAATAGCGGGGAAAATCTTTGGCAATAGCTACCCTTTAGCTCGCTATTTATGCTGCTCTTTCTGCATCTTCTTCCATTGAGCCTTGGCCAGTTCCTGCATATCTACCACTTCGTCTTTCTCATCCACAATTTCGAAGCCAAGCATCGTCTCGATGACATCTTCAAGGGTGACGATGCCTCGCAGCGTTCCGTATTCGTCGATGATAATGGAGATATGCTCCTTCTTCTCAAGAAATTTTTCCCAAATGGTGGATACGTCTTCGTCTTCAGAGAAGGAAAGAATGGGCCGTGCCAGTTCGCTCAGCTTGATGTCGAACTTATCTTCAGCGAGCCGTTCAAGAATTTCCTGACGAAGCACATAGCCCGTGATGTAATCGCTTTCTTCCCCCTTATATACAGGAATGCGGGAGAAATTCTTGTACTCCTCCTCAGCATAGAACTCGCGCAGAGTCATTCCCTCCTCAGCCATAGCTACTACCACGCTGGGGGTCATGATTACGTGGGCAGCCACGCTGTCGAGCCTGAGCAGGTTCTGAATCATGCGGTTCTCTTTCTTTTCCAGCACACCTTCTTCGGTTCCGACGGTGACCATTGCAGCCACTTCGTCGCGCGTGACTGATTCCTGTGAGGATGCAGAACCCAAAACATGAGTGAGTTTTTCGAGCACCACAACCAGCAGGTAGGTTACAATAATATATAAATGTATCACCTTACTTGCAGGAATGGCCAATTTGCGCCAATAGGTGGAGCCGATGGTTTTAGGTACAATCTCGGAAAAGACCAGAATGAGGAAGGTGAACAATCCCGAAACAATGCCAACGAAGAGGCTGGTTTCGTTCGATGCAGAGAAATGGGACGAAGCATAGCCTGCCGCAGTAGAACCCACCAAGGAAGCGCCAACGGTGTTGGCTATGGTGTTGACAATCAGGATGGCCGATATGGGGCGGTCGATATTGGTTTTATATTTTTTTAGTCGTTCCCACCCCGAAACGCCTTGAGTTTCAAGGGTTGTAACATATGACATAGGTGTCGATAAAATAGTTGCTTCGAGCACTGAACAAAGTGCTGAAATGACTAACGACAGCAACATGTAGGTAATTAGAAGCATTATCTGAGAGTCCATAGCTGATTACCGGGTTTGTTGTCGTTTAACATAAGAATTGCAAAAAAAGTTGAAAGGCGGCCACTGTTTTCCGCCGGATAACTGTCTGAATCCATTTTATTCTGATTTTGTTAATACTCTAAAGTTTGTCTCCATAAGCAAGGTCGCCAGCATCACCTAAACCTGGCACTATGTAGCAATGCTCATCGAGTTCGGGGTCGATAGCCGCACACCAGAGGGTGACATTGTCGTAGTCGGCAAAGGACTTTTTGATATAATCCACTCCCTTCTGAGCAGCAATGACACAACACAAGTGCACCGTTGCAGGGGTTCCCTTGGTACAGAAAGCATTGTAGCCTAATTCGAGGCTTCCACCCGTAGCCAGCATGGGGTCGGCAATGATGAGGGTTTTACCCGTCAAATCGGGCGAGGCAATATATTCTATTTTGATGCCTACATTCTTACATTCCTTGTCCTTGTAATAACGATAGGCCGACACGAAAGCGTTTCCTGCATTGTCAAAGACTTTGAGGAAGCCTTGATGGAAAGGAAGTCCGGCACGGAAAATGGTAGAAAGCACGATGGGGTCGTCGGGAGTATTGGCCTTTGCCTGTGCCAAAGGTGTCTGGATAACTTTCTCTGAATATTGAAGCGTCTTACTGATTTCATAAGCCATAAACTGCCCGATTCGCTCTAAGTTATGGCGGAAACGAGCACGGTCTTTCTGAATGTTCACATCGCGCAATTCAGCCACATACTGATTGATGACAGTGCTCTGCTTGGAAAAGTTAATTACTTTCATTGGATACAAGATTAAAAGGTTATTATTTTTTTCATATAGATTGATAAACATGGCAAAAGAAGTCCCAGCAGCAGAGCTATCACTACAGTCAGCCCTACATTGGGCGAGACAACACCCGCAACTGTTGGCTCTTCGATTTGCCTTGCCTGATTAGAGACCGATGAAAGCTGCAAAAGGTTTTCTTCCCTCTTCTGCAGTAGCATCAGATAAAGTCCCGCTTTCACTTCCTGCATTCGATTGATGTCGGCAAGTGCACGCCCACTGGCTGAAGAGGCATTGTGACGAGGGGAGGAACTTGGCTGGTTGAGCAGGTCATTGCGCTGAGAGACAGCCTGATTCTTCACGTTTTGTAAAGACGAGCGTAGGGTTACGTACAAGGACTCAGCCTCTCTTGTGGCAACTTCAACGCCTGTGGAATTGGGCGCATCCGCCTCTTTCAGCAATTTATTCCGCTCTGTAATCACCGCATTATACTTGGCAATTACCTCGTTGAGCTGTTCATTAATCAAACCAATGTTAGCAGGCACTATCTGCATTTCGTTGTGCTTGTCGTTACAGTATTCGATGAGGTAATTGATGAGGTCAATCTGAGTACCCACCTCCACCAACCGCTGTTCGTTAAGCACTTGTTGGGTGGCATCCATTGTTCCATCGGCACGATAGCTTGGGGCCATTCCAGTTCCTCGCTTGTATTGTTTAAGTTCAGCCTCTGTAGCATTGAGGTCGCGACTAATGTCGGTCAACCGCTCATCGATGAAATCGCGAGTGCGTGTAGCCTCTATATTGTTCACGATATTGACATCCTCGTTGAAGAGTTCCACCAATTTGTTCAAGAAATCAGCTGCACGCTCTGGGAGTGCATCAACAAAAGACAGTTCAGCAATCGTTGTGCCTTTTGAAGCTGGACGCACCGTCAATGACTCAGAGTAAGACTGCGCCACCTGCTCTAACGGACGCACGCACACCATCAGCTTTTCCTCCATCGCCACATTGCCGACCTTAGGATTGCGCTGAATGACAAGTGTCCCAAATGGTGTGGCCGCCTGTGTGGGTAAGCTCGGAACAATGAGCTGCTGACTGTAGTTTTCTGCCCGAATCGATACCGCCAAGCTGTCTTGATTTTGCTTGAGGGTCAACTGAATGGGTGTGGGAAGGGAGTCAACCATGTCCTCCTGAAGGTCGATGAGAATGGGAGCATCCTTCCCATAGATTTCGTTGTTAACCAACAGACCATCAGCGTAGTAAGAGACATATAGCTTGAGTGCTTTCACCGCTTTCTTACTCAAGGTTTTTGTGGAAAATATCTCTAATCCATTGCAAAAATCCGTATTGGAGTCGCTAACAGGCTGCGTTGAAGAACCCTCATGCCCTGACGATACTGACACGGAAGGTTCAGGTCCCTTCAGCAAAACTTTTGTGAAAGTGCGGTAATGAGGTGTGGCACACCATAAATAAACAAAAGCGATGAGAAAACAAAATAGCACGGAAAGGAGAAAACGCCATTTATGTTTCAGCACGAAACATCGCAAATGGGTTTCATCACGTTTAGAGCCATCGCTATCTTCAGAGTTTTTTTCTTTATTGTCGGCTTGATTTGACATTACTTTAAGATTTTGGTGCAAAGATATAGATTATTTTTCACATAGAAAACAATTTGAGCATTTTTATAGCCTTTCTTCCATAGCTAAATGGATCACGACAAGTATTTTTCCATTGAATAAACACTATTTTGCCGATTGTTAATAAAAAATAAAATGCGTTTTGCTACTTATATGATAAAAATTATGTATCTTTGCACAAATTTTGCGTAAGCCTTGGCCATTTGGCAACCTCAGGCACTTTTTCGCAGAACAAAAGCAGTGATATAAAACCACAATGGAAAGAATTTAACAACATCGAACAATTTGAACAATGGGAACAGAAAAGAACCTTCGTTTAGGTGTCCTTTTTGTTGACACTATAGTGTTATTATTATTTGTCCTCGGATTTTACCATATAATGTATCACGCCTTGCCCAGCAGCGTGATAGGTATTACGGGGAGGTCGTGGATGATTTTTGTTTATCTGACCAGTTTTTTAATGAGTTCCTTACTCTTCCCATCCATGGTACAGCTCCGACTCATTAAATGGAGCGATGTATTTGTGCGTGTTTTCACCACATGCGCCATGATGCTCCTCTTCATTTCCCTCATCATGCTATTGGCA
Organism: uncultured Bacteroidales bacterium; assembly: GCA_902789725.1. Classification (GTDB taxonomy): domain Bacteria; phylum Bacteroidota; class Bacteroidia; order Bacteroidales; family Bacteroidaceae; genus Minthosoma. Next base: position 138,704 of record CADAPC010000001.1, on the reverse strand, counting down.
CGACCCGACCACCATTTTCCACGTACATTTATTTTCACATCCATAGCGGCCTATTTTGTTGTGCTCATGTCAGAGCGTTCTCTGCTGCGAATAATCCTTACCCATGCACGTGCCAACAAGCGCAATCTGAAGAAAGTGGTGCTGATTGGGAATGACGAGACGGTGTTTCAACTTTATAGAATTCTCAGCACCCCCATCTATGGATATGATATAGTGGCCATGTTCTACGATGGTGAATGCGCCAATGAAGAAATAAGGAAAAAACGAATGGGCGGGACGAATAACGTTTATGGATGGTTAGCAAACAATCGCGACATCAACGAAATATACGCTTATTTTCCTAAGGAACAGCACGAAACCATCAACATGATGAGCAAGTACTGCGACAATCACCTCATTCGCTTCTACTACCTGCCTGCTATTGATGTGTTTAAGGGAAAAATCACATTCACCCTCTTGGATGACATACCGATTATCGCTCGGCGCGAAGAGCCTCTCAGACAGACAAAGAACAAAATCGTCAAGAGAATATTCGACCTCATTTTCTCCACTATCGTACTCATCCTTATCTTCCCCTGGGTGTTCATTTGGGTAGCCATCATGATTAAAATTCAATCACCTGGCCCAATTTTCTTCTTGCAGGACAGAACAGGACAAGATGGAAAGATATTCAAATGCATCAAGTTCCGCTCAATGAAGGTAAACAAAGATTCAGACACTACTCAGGCAACAAAGGATGATCCACGCAAGTTCCCATTTGGCAATTTCATGCGCAAAGCCAACATCGACGAATTGCCACAATTTATTAATGTGTTCAAGGGAGACATGTCGGTGGTGGGGCCACGTCCCCACATGCTGAAGCACACAGAGGAATACTCTCGCCTCATCAATCGCTTCATGGTACGCCATTTTGCCAAACCTGGCATCACAGGCCTGGCACAGGTGACAGGTTTCCGCGGAGAAACACGCTACATAGACCAAATGGAAGGTCGTGTAAAGAAAGATATAGAATACATCGAAAACTGGACGTTCTGGCTTGACCTCAAAATCATCATCAAAACCGTCACCAATATGCTCGGTAAGGAAGAGGGAAATGCCTATTAACTCCAACTTCATCAATCACTAATATTTTAATATTCCACATGGCTTTTTTAGATATTTTCAAGAAGAAAAAGAAAGAAAACGTGGGTGGGATGGAAGACTTTATGACACTCATTCGCGTCTATTTCCAAAGTGTATTGGCTGCCAACCTGGGCATATCCAATTTAGCAGCACTACCTGATTTGCTCACTTTCAAGCGCACACTCCACGTGGCAACCGTCAACAACAAGTTGGGCATCGGCGAGAAGAAAGCATGCACTAAAATGCTCCAAGACCTCTATGGCATCAGCGACAGTTTTTTCAAGGAAATCGACAACAGCATCAAGAAAGGCTGCCGAACCCAAAATGACGTAAGCCGCTACCTGTACCTCTTTCAGGGGTTCACACAAGACACCATGATGCTCATGGGTAATCTTCTGAAATGGAAGTTCCGCATCCCTGGCTTCATGAAAAAGATGGTAAGGAAACTCACCGACAGTACCGTTCATGACATTTTGACTAAAGACACTTGGAACGATGACAGTGTGAGGAAATCAGTGTTTGCGGTGCGCAAGTACCAGCAGATGTTAGGCTTCAGCGAAGGGTGGATACAGGAATACGTATATAACCTAATCGCATTGGCCAAGAAAGAGCCCAACCCTTCGCAAGAGGAAGTGGCAAAGGCCGAAGCTAAATTGAAAAAATAACTTTTAGAACGTTCTATTTGAGGTACAAAAAGGTGCTTATCTCATCTTTTTCCTCAACAAACTAAGAAAAAATCTTCAAAAGGATTGTTTAAGTCCAATTAAATATATAATTTTGCATAAAATTGTTGTTACGACTCCCTGTTTTTAACACACGACTCTTAGCATGACAACAGAAGAAAGACAGTCAATGAAAAGTTTTGAAGCGAAGGTACGTCAAGTCATCGCTCAATACCGTGTGCTGAAACAAGAAAATGCCGACCTTTACACTGAATTGGAAAGCAAAGAGGAGGAAATCAAGAAGCTCAAGGCTGAAGTGACACAGAGCAAGAATGATTACAACAATCTGAAATTGGCCAAAATGATTGAAATCAGCGATGCCGACATCAAGGAATCGAAGATGAAAATCACTCGACTGGTTCGCGAAATTAATAAATGTATCAGCATGTTGTCCTCTGAGACAGAAGAAGACACAGGTGGCAACAACTGACAAGCACATCCACTTTCTGCTCAGGAGAAGAAGGAGCGTGCTTTCAGACCAACAATAGTGCTCTAATCATGGCAAAACTAAACATCAACGTAACTATCGAAGATATTCCTCTCCCTTTGCAGGTCTCAACCCCTGAGGAGGAGAAGATTTATAGAGATGCTGCGTCCAGCATTCAACGCCGCATCCAGCGGTTGCGCGATGCTTATCCTCATTTGCCTAACGACAAGTACTACTACGCAATGGCTATGCTCAACACATCCGTCGAGGCTGTGAAGGCAGCCAATCGACTCGACACCCAGCCATACGTAGAGATGATACAAGACATAGAAAAGGAAATTGAAACTCTTGGCATCAAGTAAATCATAACGCAATTTTGCCTTTCCCATATATGAATAATGTGAAGGCAATGATGCACCTTTAGCGAAACATTACGGCACAATTTCAGTTTTTCACGTTCTTATCCAAATGTGAACGACTTGAATTGTGTTTTTTTATATTGTATAACTTCAAACAAAACAACAAAATGGATATAATATTAGCAATAGTCATTGCAGTTGGCTGCCTCATTCTGGGCGGTGTCATAGGATTTATCCTGTTCCGTTACATCATCAAACAGCGGTACAACCAAATTATCAAAGAAGCGGAAATTGAAGCCGAAGCGCTCAAGGAAAAGAAACAGCTTGAACTGAAGGAAAAGTTCCTCACCCGCAAGTCGGAGCTGGACAAGGAGGCCAATCAGCGCAATCAAAAAATGCAGGCTTATGAGAACAAGCTAAAACAGCGCGAACTGTCGCTGAACCAGCAGCACGAAGAAATTCAGAAAAAGACACGCGACATAGAGTCTCAGCGCATCAATCTCACCAAACAGCATGAGCGCCTGGACTCTCTCATCACAGAGCAGCGTTCAAAACTGGAAACCATATCAGGATTGACCACAGAAGAGGCGCGTGAGTCGCTCATCGAATCGCTCAAAGATGAAGCCAAGACCCAGGCTCAGCAATACATTAACGAAATCATGGATGAGGCGAAGATGACAGCCAATAAGGAGGCAAAGAAAATTGTCATTCAGTCCATTCAACGTGTAGCCAGCGAAACAGCCGTTGAAAATTCTGTCAGCGTGTTCCACATAGATTCTGATGAAGTGAAGGGCCGTGTGATTGGTCGTGAAGGACGCAACATTCGCGCTTTGGAAGCTGCCACTGGAACAGAAATAGTGGTAGATGACACTCCTGAGGCTATTGTCATCAGTGCTTTTGACCCTGTACGCCGTGAAATTTGCCGCTTGGCTCTCCACCAGCTCGTGGCTGACGGTCGCATTCACCCAGCTCGCATTGAGGAAGTTGTGGCCAAAGTGAAGAAGCAAGTGGAAGATGAGATTGTTGAGACAGGAAAGCGTACTTGCATCGATCTTGGCGTTCATGGCTTGCATCCAGAGTTGGTACGCATTGTCGGTAAAATGAAGTACCGCTCATCATACGGACAGAACCTTTTGCAGCATGCACGTGAAACAGCCAACCTCTGTGCTGTGATGGCTGCTGAATTAGGGCTGAATCCCAAGAAAGCCCGCCGTGCAGGACTTTTGCACGACATTGGCAAAGTGCCTGACGAGCAACTGGAAATTCCACATGCACTCTACGGTGCCCAAATTGCTGAAAAATACAAAGAGAAGCCCGATATCTGCAATGCCATCGGCGCACACCACGATGAAATGGAAATGACCACCCTGCTGGCTCCCATTGTGCAGGTGTGCGATGCCATCAGTGGTGCTCGTCCAGGAGCACGTCGCGAAATTGTCGAAGCTTACCTGAAACGTTTGAACGACTTGGAGAACCTTGCAGCAAGTTATCCTGGAGTAACGAAGACCTATGCCATCCAGGCTGGTCGTGAGCTGCGTGTCATTGTAGGAGCTGACAAGATTTCCGACAAAGAGATTGATGCTCTCAGTGCAGACATAGCCAAAAAGATTCAGGACGAAATGACCTATCCAGGACAAGTTAAAATTACTGTTATCCGTGAAACCCGTGCTGTTGCATTTGCCAAGTAATAACGACAAACAACTATCAACATGAAACGGACATTTCTTATTTCGCTCATTGTTATAGCAAACAATGCCTTTGCCCAGTCGTTTGATTCGGGCAAAGGATTTTCTTATTCTATAGAAATGTCTGGCAACCTCTCTGACGGAAGTCATGCTCCTTTCTGGCTAACGGCTAACCGCTACGGGTTATCCTCCATCGAGAGAAATTCCGGCTATGTGAGAGGAAGCGTATTTCAAAGCACAGACACAGACTCCCTGCGGAACTGGGAAACAGGATATGGCATCGACATGTACTTGGCAAACAACCACACTGCCGACCTTTTTGTGCAACAGATGTACATGGATGTCCGATGGATGAAAGGTCTCCTCACCATCGGTGCCAAGCAGCAACCCATGCAGTTGAAGAACCACGAATTGAGCAGCGGGCCACAAACTTTGGGCATCAACGCCCATCCTTATCCCGAGATTCGATTAGCCCTACCCAATTATTGGCAAATACCCGGCACAAAAGGATTCCTGTCTTTCAAAGGACACATTGCTTTGGGAATGTACTCAGACAACATGTTCCAAAGACGAATTGCCAAAGGAACAAGCTCCTATGACCAAGACATGCTAATGCACACCAAGGCAGGCTATCTGAGATTAGGGAAAAAGGGAAAACCGTTCAACGTTGAATTAGGATTGGAAATGGCAACACAATTTGGAGGACATCATTTCAGATACCAAGGCGGCAATTATGTAGAGTTAAAGAGCAATCGCTCGCTCTCATCTTTCTGGCACGCCTTCAAGGGCGGAGGCACTGATACAGCAAATGATGGAGCCACAGAAAACAACGAGGGAAATATGCTGGGCAGTTGGTTGATGCGCCTGAACTACAATACAGGGTTTGCCAAATACGGACTCTATGCCGACCATTTCTTCGAAGACCACTCAGCCATGTTCCACCTCGACTATGATGGTTATGCCTACGAAAACGGACAGATGAAGAAGAAGAAAAGACGATATTTACTGTATCCGTTAAAGGACATCATGCTGGGAGCCGACATGACTCTCAATAGATCCAAAGGGTGGATCACCAGTGCGGTGGTAGAATACATCTACACGAAATACCAGAGTGGTCCTGTCTATAGCGATCACACAGCTCAGATAACAGACCATATAGGCGGCAACGACAACTACTACAACAACGGCATCACATCCGGATGGCAACATTGGGGACAGACCTTGGGCAATCCACTTTATCTCTCCCCCATCTACAACACAGACGGAACCTTAAAATTCCAATGCAACCGCTTTGTAGCTTGGCACATCGGAGTAGCAGGCCGACCCACCCAAGACTTCCGCTACCGCATTCGCGCTTCCTGGCAAGAAGGTTTGGGCACCTACGATCAGCCATACATCAATCCCAAGCGTAATGTGAGCATTGGCATTGAAACGGACTATCACGCCCATGTGCTCATTGACGGACTACACATTGGAGCAGCGTTGGGCATCGACCGCGGAGCATTGAGAGGCAACAACACAGGAGGAGCAATCACCCTCAGGTTTGAACGATAAATGCCTCTACAGCAGAATTACAAGAAAAAACATAGAAAAAGTGCATGCACATGCAGAAAAAGGCAAAACAAACATTGAACGAAAGATATCCATGAGATCATTCATTTACACATTGCTGGTGTGTTTCTCTCTCTCAGCATGTGAGATAGAAACATCCAATAATGGTGCGCTGGACGGAAACTGGCAGTTGCGCCAGATAGACACGCTCGCCACAATGGGGGTGTGCGACATGACCCATAGTGACATCTATTGGGGCATCGAAACAGACCTGCTGCAAGTGAGAGACATTGACAATGGCGATTTGAGAATCATGTTCCACTTTGAAAGAAGAAACGATAGCCTCCGCATTTTCAATCCCTTCCATGTGCTCACAAAAGACAATCTCCTGCCTCTGAAAAATGATAGCCTCCTCCAACCCTTGGGCATTGTTGGCACAGAAGAGCGTTTTTATGTCGAAGAGTTAAAAAGCAATACCCTTCAACTCAAAAGCTTGTATTATCGTCTCCATTTCAGAAAGCACTAAAAAAGAGGATAAATCAACCTTCCAATGAAAATAATTACAGTTATTCACAATAAATAACAGTTTTTCACGTTTAATAAACATCAATATATTCTCGTGGTTTCAATATTCAAACGATTTAGTCAATGCAAATGACCATCAATTACGCATACATCATCACAGCCTTCACTATCAGTCTCGTCTTTTCATTGATTTGTACACCCTTTTTAGTGAAAATGTGTAACACGCACGAACTTTTCGACTTACCCAATACACGCAAGGTGCACAAAAATGCCATACCGAGACTGGGCGGCTCATTGTTCATGCCCTCGCTAAGTGTGGGGGTAGTCATTACCCTACTCATCATGTATCAAGGCATTAGCCAGAACCTCCAAATAGGTTTTTCAAACATCATGATGGTCATCGGAGCCATTCTCATCTACACCATCGGCATCTTTGACGACTTGAAAGGAATGAAAGCCGTCCACAAGTTCGTCATCCAAACAATTGCAGCATTCCTGTTTCCCCTTTGCAACCTAATGATTACTAACCTGCATGGTATTTTGGGTATCTACGAAATACCCATCTACATTGGCTATCCCCTCACCGTTTTCGTCATCCTTCTCGTTGTCAACGCAATGAACCTCATAGACGGTATCGACGGCCTGGCATCCAGCTTGGCTTGCCTTATATTAGGTACTTTCTCCTATTGTTTCTTCGAATTAGAGGCCTACCTGTTCAGTCTCATCAGCATCAGTTTAGCTGGAGCCACCCTCGGCTTCTTCTTCTTCAATGTCTATGGAAAGGTAGGACGGCTCAAAACCTTCATGGGCGATTCAGGAAGCCTCTTTTTGGGCTATGTCATCGCTTACCTCGCCATCAAGTACCCCATGGTCTATGAAAACAAAAAACTGCTCCACCCTGAAGGAGCCACACTCATATCGTTCACCCTCATCTTCATTCCTTGCATCGATGTTGTAAGAGTGGCCATCCAGCGCAAATTGAATCACAAAAACATGTTCGACCCAGACAAGACCCACATACACCACATCATCATGAATATTGGCTTCGACATGACCACTACGCTTTATGTCATACTTTGCCTTTTCTTCTGCATGGGTATCATCAACTGGGCCCTTTACATTTCCAATCTTTCCCTCTTATACATTTCCATTACCGACATTTTCATTTACGGACTTTTCATCGGATGTGTAAAGTTTTTGAGGAAAATGGACTAAAATTCGGCACCTACACACATTATCTTTCCATTCCTACACATTTTTTATCAGTTCTTCACCTTTATTTGGACAAAATTTCGTAATTTTGCAAAAGCAATTTTTTCGAAACTCATGATGAAGATTACTTTGATAGGTGCCAGCGGATTTGTAGGTACTCGGTTGATGAACCTTCTGGAAGAACATTCCGAAGACTATCAGTTGAAAAATATAGATCTACTGCCAAGTCATTTTTTCAATCAATATACCACCATTGGCGATGTGCGCGATGAAGAGCAGATGAATAAGGAGCTGGCAGAGACAGACCTCGTTGTCCTGCTGGCAGCCCAACACCGCGATGATGTCACCCCAGTGTCTCTCTACTACGACACCAACGTGGGGGGCATGGAAAAGACCCTTCGTGCAATGGAAAAGAACGGAGTGAAAAGAATCGTTTTCTTTTCTTCAGTTGCCGTTTATGGCATCAATAAGCACAACCCCGACGAGGACGGTGAGAAGACCCCCTTCAACCACTACGGAAAGTCGAAATGGCAAGCTGAGCAAGTGTTGCAAGAATGGTATAAGACACACAGCGATTGGAACATCAATATCATTCGCCCCACCGTCATTTTTGGCGAACGCAATCGAGGCAATGTCTATAACCTGCTTCATCAGATTGCCAGCGGCCGTTTTCTCATGGTGGGCGACGGTAACAACAAAAAGTCAATGGCCTACGTGGGCAATGTTGTCTCGTTTGTCAAGTTCATGATTGACAACAAAACCACTGGCTACAACATCTACAACTACATCGACAAACCTGACTTCACCACCAACGACCTTGTGCAACTTGTGGAGAAAGTGTTCAACAAGCGCATTCCCAACATTCATTTCCCCTACTGGATGGGTATGGCTGGCGGCTATGTATTCGATGCCATCGCATTCATCACACGTCAGAAACTGGCCATCAGCTCTGTGCGCGTGAAGAAATTCTGCGCCACTACTGAGTTCAACTCCAACAAGATGCTTAACAGCGGTTTCAAGGCTCCTTACACCCTCTCCGAAGGGCTGTCCCGAACCATGAAGTACGAGTTTATTGACCCACCAACCGACGATGTCATTTTTGTTTCAGAATAAAAAAGCCATCCCATGACTAAAGAAGACAAAGTATCCGTCATCATGCCTTCCTACAACACAGGCAAACTTATCTGCGAGAGCATCGACAGCATCCTTTCGCAGACGTATGCCAATTTGGAATTGCTGATTTCGGACGATCACTCTTCCGACCCTGAAACTATTGCCATTCTGAAAGACTATGCCAACAAGGACAGCCGCGTAAAAGTTTTTTTTCTTGAAAAGAACAAAGGTGCAGGTGTAGCCCGCAACAACTCCATCCAGCAAGCCACCGGACGTTACATTGCCTTCTGCGACAGCGATGACCGCTGGTTACCCAACAAGCTGGAGCTCCAGTTGGCCTTCATGAAAGAGAAGGATTGTTGCCTAAGCTTCACCTCCTATTTCACCAGCACTTACGATGGTGAAATTAACGGGAAAGTCATTGTGCCCCCCACCCTCACCCTTACTCAAGAGAAGCGCGACAACAAAATAGGCTGTCTCACAGCCATCTACGACACCACCAAGCATGGCAAGTTCTTCATGCCCACCATCCGCAAGCGTCAGGACTGGGCCTTGTTCCTCAACATTCTGAAGGAATGCAAAAAGGCTTACGCCCTCCAAGAGCCGCTGGCCATCTACCGAAGCGTACCGGGCAGCATTTCCTCCAACAAACTCAACCTCATCAAGTACAACGCCAAGGTCTATAAAGTCGTGTTTGGCTATTCCAGCCTCCAAGCCTACGCCTACCTTGCCGTATTCTTCTTCCCCACCTACTTCGCCAAGAAAGTCAAGACATGGGTGAACAATAAAAGAAAGAAATGAAAAAATTCTTATATAACCTCCTCGCAACTGTTGCTGAACACATACCAGTCACAATCGTATGCCTCCGATATCTGCTGAGGTTTAAGAAATTGCCCAACCTCAGACATCCACGCAACCTCAACGAGAAAATACTATACCTGAAACTCTTCACCGATACTTCTGCATGGACGAAACTGGCAGATAAGTATGAAGTGCGGAAATACGTCGAAGCTTGTGGGTTGAAGGACATCCTCATCCCCTTATTGGGAGTATGGGAAAGGGTTGAAGATATTCCCTTTGACTCATTGCCTCAGCGGTTCATCCTCAAGGCAAACAATGGAGACGGAAAGGGTACCAACATCAAGATAGACAAAACCCAAATGAGCAGCCAAGACTGGCAAGCTTTGCGCACCCGGTTGAATGGATGGCTATCCACCACCCACATAGGTGCCTTGTCTGCCGAACCACAATATCGCCACATCCCTCCCCTCATCTTGGCAGAAGAACTGCTGCCTGCACCAGAAGGGCAGACCTCGCTGGTCGATTACAAACTTTGGTGCTTCAATGGGCAACCTTATTCTTTCTTCGTATGCTCCAACCGCAAGTCCAACGGATTCCAAGCAGAAGCAGGCTGCTACGACTTGCAATGGAACCATTATCCCGACAACATGCTTCCCACCTCACATTTCACCATTCCGCGCACCCATCTTCCACGTCCTCAATGCCTGGAAGAGATGCTTAAGGTGGGACGCATCCTCTCCAAGCCTTTTCCGCAAGTACGTGTAGATCTCTATGAATGCAACGGAAAAGTCTATTTTGGCGAACTCACCTTCACCTCCTTAGGAGGGATGATGAACTACTACACACCGGCCTATCTGCAAACAATGGGCGCAGAAATTGCCCTTCCACCTAAAGAAAAATGAAAACAAGCCACTATCTCATCCTGCTGCTGACACTACTCTTTGCCTCAGCCGACACCGCCCCCATCAGTGCACAAGAGTCTGAGTGGGAACTGGTTTTCTGCGACGAATTTAACCAACCCAATGGCAGCCAGCCAGACCCCGCAAAATGGAATGCAGCCACACGCAACCCAAGCACTTGGGCACGTTGGATTAGTTCTTCACCCAGAGTGGCTTACATCAAAAATGGCGCATTGATTTGTCGCGCCATCCCCAATAAGTGGGAGCCAACCGACACAGCCAAAATGCTCACAGGTGCAGTTAACACGAGGGAAAAGTTTGAATTTCAATATGGCAAGGTAGAAGTGCGTATGAAGACCAACCTCACCCCCAGCAATTTTCCCGCCATCTGGATGAGCAAGAGCAGCAAACAAAATCCCCAACTGTATGGCGAGATTGACATTGCCGAGGTGGTGCAGAAAAAGGTGTCCCATAACATCCACTCCCAATACACACAAACCCATCCAAAACATGGGATGAATACAAACTTCAGCAAGACAATAGATGTGCAGAAATGGCATATCTATGGCATCATCTGGACACCCACTCAAGTGGTTTGGACCATCGACGGACAAACCACAGGAATTTATAAGAAACCCACAGACAAAAAGCTTTTAGACGAAGGTGCTTGGACATTCGACCACCCCTTCTTCCTCATTCTCAACCAATCTTTAGGTACAGGACGCTGGAAGTCGCTACCCTATCCCGACACACGCAAAACATTTGAAACAAAATTCGACTGGGTGAGAGTTTATCAACGCAAAACGCCCAAATAATTTCCCCATAAGGGAAAATTGTGCATCACCCTCTCATACTTCTGAGAGTAGCTTTCATGCAAGCCAAAATGCGGGTTGCAAAAAACAGAAAGTCATACTTGTCCATCCCCTTGCAATAAATTTTAGCAAAGGCTACTGCCAAGCGGAAATTATCCTTAAATACATCAGCATACGATCGGGTGCGAGAGGCTGAACTTTGACGAAGCCTCCTGTAGTAAATCACGTCTGGAGGAGCCACACCAAAATCTCTGAGCCGATGGCTCATCGTGGCATTGAACAAAGAGTCCTCCCCCTGTTTGAAGCTTGTATCAAAACGGTAGTCACCAATCGCTTTTCTTGCTGTCAGTTTACAGCACGCCACCGACATGAAACTGCGGCAAGACATTAACGAAGCCTTCTCGGGCAATTGACTGTTACGCCGATACGATGCTGTCAACCAGTCATCCACAAACACATTCTTCCCCTCATCAAAATTCATCACTTTCCCAATCACCATCGTCTCATCGCCTTTAGCTACACTCAACAATCCCTCCAAGTAAGTAGCCGACACCCAATCATCGTCGTCCACAAAGCAGACATACTTTCCCTCAGCCCTTTCTATCCCCATGTTACGAGCATGCGACACACCTGGCACATCCGTTTGCAAAACAGTTACTTTCAGGTCTTTATCCCACTTTGCCACATGCGCAAGAATCTGGCTGTAATAAGGTTCTTTACATCCATTCACCACCACAATCAGTTCATAGCGCCGGTGCTCCAGAGTCTGCTGATACAGCGTGTCCAAGCACTGCCAAATATACTCCTGCGGCTTGTAGGTAGGTATGATTACAGAAACGTCCATATCACTTACATCCTCCCATTCAGAAAACTTCACTACGGATGGCATCCAAAAAGCCATGGCCATATTTCAGATCAGGCTCCACATAATTTCCCTCCCCCCATTCGTTCCAAGCACGCAGAAATAGAATTTTGTGCTGCACCTGCTTCCCCTCAATGATGCTCAAAGCATGCTTCAAGTGCTCTTGAAAATGCTTGGGCGTGGCATTCACATACACACCATCCAGCGTGCTGGCGCGCGGACTCCTGTCCCACTGAGGCATGATGGACGGATACACATTCTCCCACCCATCCTCTGGAGCAAAGAAATGCTTCATCACCCTTGGGTAGTCAAACTTTGCCGATGGTAGGAAGGGGAAAGCCGTGTTCAGCGCGCGCCTGACCAAACGGCGATACTTGCCCATGTCCATCATCTCAGCCCTGGGGCGACCAAACGAATTGATGCCGTCAAAGCCCAAGGCCAGCAGCGAGTTATACACCTCGGCGCTACTCTCCAGATTGGGCATCACCCGCTTAATAGTACCATCCAGTTCTCTCCTCACCGTCGAGGTGGTGTTGGTGATGGCCACAAAATGAATGCCCGGCAAGCCATTCTGCTCAGCCAGTTCGCGCCACAAATCGATAAACTTCGTCACCTCCACAAAGTGGTAGGCATCATAAATCAGAAACAGCGGCTTCCCATCCACCCTGATGTATCGATGGTCGCGGAAGGCAGGGAGCACATAGTTGAAGTGGCGCACGTAGTCCTCCTTGCCCGGATACTCCTGTTTGGCTATGTAAGTGGTGTCAGCCGTTCTCACCACCCCCTTCCCCTGGTTCCACGTTTTCGTGGTCCAGTCATGGTTAGCCCAAGCCAGACAGAAGGGGAAGTCGGGTTTGCCGCTCTTCAGCACCTCCTCAAAAGGGCGCTGAAGCAACATGCGCCCATTGCCCAACCAGTAGTGCCAATAGCAGAAGCCCTCCACCCCAGCCTCGCGAGCCAGCTCAGCCTGTTGCTCACGCACTTCGGGCAAGCGCAAATCGTAAAAACCTAAATCGGCAGGGATTCGTGGCTGATAATGCCCCTTGAAGAGAGGCTTTGCCCCAGCCACATTTGTCCACTCCGTAAAGCCCTTTCCCCACACCGCATCATTCTCAGGAATGGGGTGGAACTGAGGCAAATAATATGCTATCACTCTTGCTTTCATCTTCTTTACTAAATTGAGAATCTAATACACTGCAACACCTGCTCATCTACAACTGCTTAATCACCCTGGCAGGAATGCCCGCCGCAACACAGTAGGCCGGAAGGTCGTGCGTCACCACACTGTTTGCCCCCACCACCACACCGTCGCCAATGGTCACCCCTGGCATCACGCACACGTTGTTGCCCAGCCACACATTGTTGCCCACCCGCACTGGCCCCTTGCTGAAAAGCGGACGGTCCACAGGCGAGAGAGCCATCTGCTCGCGCGTGCTCTCGCCATGCGAATTGTCGGTGATGAGCACGTTCGTGCCTGTCAGCACCCCATTCCCAATCGTGATGCTGTTCACGGCTGTGATGTGACAGTTCTCGCGAATGCGACACCGGTTCCCTATCTGCACCGAGGGCGAATAATGCTTGCCGTGATAGCATTCCCAGGCCGACAACTGCACTCCTGCACCAATAAAGGTTCTCTCGCCAATGGATATGTGTTTCAGCCCAATCAGCGACATTGCCCTAAAGCCCAGCCGACTCCTTTTGCCTATGTGGGCAAAGCAGCCCCTGTAGGGCAACGTATAGACAAGGTCTATGAGTGCTTCAACAACGCTTCTTACTGAGTATTTCTTCATAAAATTCATATACTTTCTTTGCATGCACATGGCGCGAATAGAGCTGATTCACCACGCTGAAAGCCCGCTGCCTGCAGGCATCTTCCCCACTCACTTGGCCGCTTCCCACTTTGCAGAGCAGCTCGGCCAGCTCCTCCACAGTCTCATAGCGCAAGCCTATCTCCTTGCCCGTCAGCTCCACGGCATTGTCCAGCTGTTCCTTCGTGCCTCCTGTGTTTCGGCCAATGCACAAGCACCCCTGCTGCATCGCCTCAGGCATGCAGAAGCCAAAGCCCTCATTGGGCGAAGGGATAATGAGCGCACGCGCCTGGCGCATTATCCCTGCTATGTCATCACATTCGCCCAAAAACTCCACCCTGTCCTCCAAGTGGTGGGCAGCAACAAAGTCGAACTGCTCCTGGCAGTAAGGGGAGTTAGTGCGGCTGCCAGCCACCTTCAGCAGCAAAGGCTGTTCAGCGCGCTGCACATACAGCTCGTAAGCTTTCAGCAACTGGTCCAATCCCTTGGCTGGCTGAATGCGACCTGCATAGAGAAAATAGTTTTTCCTTTCGGCCGAGGGCATCGTGGGCATGGCTGGAAACACACCGTCGTAGATCACTTTCGACGAGCTGTTCTTCTGCTGATGAAAGTACCGCTGCACATCCTTCGTAATGCAGATGCTGTAACTCTCCTTCGCCTCCAGCTGCCTCAGGAAGACCTTCTTCGTGGGGAAATAGCGGATGCCGAAATCCAGTGCGCCATACTCGCGTATGTGGTAAACATGTGGCAGGCCCACTCGCTGCGCTGCATCAAAGCCAATACGTATGGTGCCCGAATTGGTGTGCACCAGCTCAATCTCATGCCTCTGCAGGAAAGCCTCCACCTGCCTGCTCGCCTTGGCATTGACGAGAAGCCGCACCAACAGCCTTGGCAGAAAGAGCAGTTTCTCCTTCAGCGTGCGTGCATGCGGATAACTCGACGGACGGTACGTGCACACCAACAGCGGCACATTCCGTTTCGCCAAATCCTGGGCTATTCCGCCGCCATCGGGCACCACCACAAACGGGTGCACGTTGCGAGCCTCCAGCTCCTCCAGCAAGTTCGCAAACGCCTTGGTGGCTCCACCATTGGGCACTGTGGCACTGAGAATGTAAGCTACCTTCATGTCTTCTATCAGCAAATTGACATTTGTTTACCAGAAAAATCATTGCAAATATACTCATTATAATTTGAATAACATCAAAACTCCAGTGTTTTTCATAGCGAAAACCTGTCTGTGAGGCTAAAATCAGGCGTATTTTGTCCCTTTTTGCAATACGTTTAAGAATTAGTTCCATAAAGTTGAAAGATTAAAGAGTAAAAAGAGTAAAAAGATCATGATGATGGTTTGCGGTATTTCACTTTCGAATAACTTTCATCTGCCATCTGTCAGAGCAAACACCCCCAAAAGGGGCGCTTTTCACCCTCCCGAAAAGCCTCAAAACGGTCTCTGCTGAAAATCGGCCCTTACGCACCCCGAAAATTTGGTGGAACGGGAAAAAAGCCGTAACATTTGCAATGTCAAAAGAAAAGAACTTTTGTACCAAAGCTTCGCAGCAATTGCTGGAAGCGCGCCCAACAAAAAACGCACGGCTTCGCTGCAAAAAGGGTCGATTTCCGGAGACAAAACCAGCGTGACGCAGCCACCCAGTGCAGATGGCGGCAAGAGGAATAACCACAACACAAATAAAAAAACACAAACACAACTATGGCAATTAAAATCAAAACAGTGGAGCGCAAGCTCAAATTCAGCAAGACGGACGAGGGTGAGTACCGCTACGTCATGCTGCCCGAAATGTACTCCGCACTGGGGCAGGAGAAAGTGATTCGCGAGGCAGCTCTCCGTTCGGGCGTTTCGCAGGGGGTGATGCAGACCTGCTGGGACGCAGCCGGCGAGGTGATCAAGGCCTGGGCCACCGAAGGCCACTCCGTAGCACTGCCAGGTCTGGGCACCATGCGCTTCGGACTCTCCGCACAGTCGGTGGCCGACGTGAACAAGGTGAAGAGCGACATCATCCGCACTCGCCGCATCGTCTTCACCCCAACATGGACCTGAAGCGCGAACTCCGCGAGACCGCCATCCAAATCACCTGCTACGACCGCAACGGCGAAATTGTGCGCCGCGTGACCTCGGCCGACGATGGCACGGTGGAAGACCTTGAGGGCAGCAAAAACGGCGGCGGTCTGCCATCGGGCGGCAACGAGAGCGACAACGAGAGCGGTAACACCAGCTTCAACACCAACCCTGAGGGTCTGCCAACGGGCGGCAACGAATCGGAAGAACCCTAACCTGTAAAAATGAAGAGTTATGCGTAACAAGGAACTTTGGAAAAGCATCATCCAGATTGTCATCAGCATCCTCACTGCGGCTCTCACCGCCATGGGCACCACCAGCTGCTTGGGCCGCGGTCCCTTCTGATGAGCAGGAAACGCCCCCAAACCAACTTCTGACACCGAGGAGCACACACAACTTCTGACACACACAACACACACTCTCTCTCAGCACAAAGGCTGACAACGCACACCACCAGTGAGTTGTCAGCCTTTATGATTTTTCGGGCACACCGCGTTCCCCTATCAGATGTGCAGCAGGTTTCGGACAATGCCCCACAGCACACACAGCGCCATGAAGATGTGGGCGAAGCGGGCATTCCGCACCACTGAGACGAAGCGGCCGCCCCGCTGCATCAGCTTCAGCACCTCAGCCACCAGCAGGGCGAGCACGTAGGGGAGGCTGAGGATGAAGAAGTAATTGTAGGCCAAAGCCTCGGCCAGCCGACCGCCGAACAAAGCGTGGAGCGCCCTCTGCATGCCACAAGCAGGACAGTTCCACCCGGTGAGCTTATGGAGGGGACACCACGGCATCCACGCATGCTGCACGGGGTCGAAAAGCACGTAGAGCAGCACACAGCCTGCCAGCAGGAGGATGATGAGCAGGAGGGCGAAATGGGATGATTTGGCGGAATGAGGCTGCATGTCTCTTTTTTTTGTAAGTAGGTAAACAAAAATAGCTTACATAAAATATTCATGATTAATTCATGGCAATTCGTGTTTATATAAAACATATAATTATCACGAATTAATCACGAATTAATCACGAATTATCATAAATTTAATTTGTTCAGTTGCTTATAATGCCGTGTTGAGGGGAGGTCATTCTCCGCGCAGCTGTCCCGAAGCCTTCAGCAGTTTCACATGCGCCAGCTGCAATTGGCAACGCGCGTTCACCAAATTGGCGCTACATTGCTGCCAAAGGGCCTGTGTCTCCAAGTAGTCGGCCAGCGGCTCCAGGCCCACCTCGTATTGCTGCTTGGACAGGCGCATGTTTTCGGCGGCCTGGCTGAGAGCCACTTCACACAGCTGCAGTTCGGTTTGCGCTTCCTCGCAGAGATTCTGGCATTGAGCCAGTTCCAGCCGCATCTGGTCGTTCAGGTCCTGCTGCTCCAGCTGCGCAATCTGGTAGGCAGTTTTGGCAGAGCGAATCTTGTTGGTGGCCCCTCCGAAAAGGTCGATGGGTATTTTCACCACCACCCCCACCGACACGGAGGTGTTGTCCAGCAGGTGCTTTCCGCCCAGCTCCGCTCCGTTGGCGTAGGCCACAGCCGCACCCGCCATCACATTAGGCAAATAGTCGCTCCGCGTCAGCTTCACCTGTTGGCGGGCCAGCTCGGTCTTGCTGTTCAGCATAGCATATTCAGGCCGCGACTCTATGCCCTGCTCCGCTCCTTTGGCAAGAAGGCTGGGCTGGGCGTGGTCGGCAGCTGGCTCCACCACCTCAATCTCTTTGTCGAGTGGGAATCCGACAATGTGGCAAAGGTTCATTCGGGCCAGCCGGTGGGCGTTGTCGGCCTTCTGAATGGAGAACTCGGCTTCGTTCAGCTTCACCTGCACCTTCATGAGGTCGTTGCGCGTGCTCATCCCATGACGGAAAGCACCCTCCACGTTCTTCTTCAGCTCGTCGAGCAAGGCTTTGTAAGAGCGTGCCACACCAGCCAGTTCCTTGGCCTTGAGAGTCAGGTAGTAGGCTTCGTGTGTGCGCTGAATCACTTCCGACTCCGTCAGCCTCAGCTTCTCGGTGGCCAGGTTCACCCCCAATTTCGACATCTTGTAGGCCGTGGAGATTTTCCCGCCCGAATAGAGCGGCTCCATCACCGACAAGCCTCCCGCAAAAAAATTGCTCAGCTTCAGCTTCATCGACTGCGAGGGGAAGTCGGCATACTGGTTGAGCTGCACTGTGCCGTCGGCCTGCTTCGTCACGTTGGGCACGTACTTGCCGGTGGCGGCATCGAAATTGTAAATGGGCAGATGTCCACCGTCGAGGGTGAACTGTCCGTTCACCGTGCTGTATAGGTCGAGTGCCACCACATTGAGCTGGGGGAAGAAATTGGCCTTGTAGGTCTTCATGTCGAACTGCGTCTTTTCCAGCGTTTTCTTGGCCGACGAGAGCGACTTGTTCTCCTCCAACGCCCGGTGCAGACATTCCTGCAGGGTGAGTGTTTGCGGCTGAGCGTACACCCTGTTCAGGCTCAGGAGAAACGCCCCGATGAGTATGAGATATGTCTTCATGTCAGAAAAAAGCAATCGCTTTTGTAAGTTATTTTGTTCATATTTCTTTTTTACACATTATTCTTTCTTCATCAGCCCGCGGAGTCCTCCTTTCTCGTTGAATTCGTTGAGATTGACTACGTCAAGCTAAAGGTTCGTGCGATTCATGTTCGCCAAATTTTCTTCCCACACGAAGCGTAAACGAAGCTGATTTATTTTACCTTAAAGAACATGGCATAAAGCACCGGGATGAAGATGAGCGTGATGAGCGTGCCCATGAACAGCCCTCCCATGATGGTGACGGCCAGCGAGCCAAACATGGCGTCGGGGACCAGCGGAATCATGCCCAGGATGGTGGTGAGGCTGGCCATCATGACGGGGCGCAAACGGGACTTGGAGCTTTGTATGAGCGCCGTGTGGGGATCGGCTCCTTGGGAGATTTCCAGGTTGATTTCGTCCATCAGCACAATGCCGTTCTTGATCATCATGCCTATCAAGCCCAGCACACCCACTATGGCCACGAAGCCGAAGGGCTTGCCGGTGAGCATTACCACGGGGATGACGCCTATAATCACCAGGGGGATGCAGCAGAAGATGATGGCTGGCTTTTTGTAGTCCTTGAAGAGCATGACCAGGATGAGAATCATGGCCACGATGCAGATGGGGAAGCCATTGAAGAGGTACTTCATCGACTGGTCGCTGGCTTTCTTCTCGCCCTCCCACGAAAGCGAGTAGCCCTCGGGCAACGTGATTTTCTCTATCTGCTCGGCAATGGCTCGGCGTGCAGCCTCGGTGCCCACACCCGGACGGGGAGAGCACTGCAGACGCTGGGTGCGCTGTCCGTTGTAGCGCATCACCACGGGTTCCTCCCACTTGATGTCAAGCCCGTGCGACACCTGCTTCAGGGGGGTGGTTTGTATGAGGTTCTCTATCACTTGCTCGCGCGTCACCGTGCCCGCCATCAGCTTCTGCATGGTGGAGCGATTGAGGAATTGACCCACATTGGGCAGCACACCAAACACGCGGGCGTTCTCCAGGTTCTCCACATTCGCCCCGTTCTCGTCGGTGCACTTCACGTAGATGTTTTCGGGGTTGATGCCATCGTAGAATGTGCCGATGGGTACTCCGCCCGTGTAGGCCATCATCGAAAGGGCCACGTCGCTGCGCGTAAGCCCGCTGTTGCGAGCCGAAGCCTGGTCGTAGTCGATGTTCAGCACGGGCACCTGCGGCTCCCAGTCGGAGGTGGCAAGATACACCTTGTCCGACGCTTCCACAATGGCGCGAGCCGAATCGGCCAACTGGTGCAGCACGGCAGGGTCGGGCCCGTGAAAACAAGCCTCGATGGGATATTTCTTGAACATGAGATTGTAGCGCTTGAACTTGACGTAAGCATCGGGGTACAAGTCGGAAATCTCCTGCTGCAGCGAGTCGATGTGCTCCACCAAGGCCTGCGGCGAAGTGAAGTCGATAATCAGCTCTCCGTAAGCCAAAGAGGGCATGGCAATGGAGCGCACCAGGTTGTAGCGCGAGGGAGTGCCACCCACCGAGGTAGTGATGTGGGCGATGTAGTCCTTCTGCATGAGCCGCTCGCGTATCTGCTCCAAATCGCGTTCCGTCTCGGTGGAATTATATCCTTCCGGCAGCTTGTACTCCATGTACAGCTGGTCGTATTCCATATCGGGGAAGAAGGCCTGGTTGAGGAACTGGTAGCAGAATGCGCTGAAGGCCAGCAGCACCACAGCCAAGGCGATGGTTGTCTTGCGATGTTTCAGTCCAAATTTCAGCACCCCCTCCAGCACATCGTAGGCTTTGCCCTTGTAGAGCTGCTCCTCTCCCCCATCCTCTTGGCTGGAGGTGGCAAGGTGCTTGAACATGCGGTTGCTCATCACGGGCACATGCACCAGGGCCAAAATCCAGCTCAGCAACAGGCTGACGGCGATGACGATGAAGAGGTCGCGCACATACACGCCAGCCGTGTCGGGGCTCATGAAGATGGGCAGGAAGGCCAGAATGGCTATCAGCGTGGCACCCAGCAGGGGCATGGCCGTCTTCTGCCCAATGGAGGTGAGGGCTTCCTGGCGCGACTTGCCCTGCTTGATATCGACCAAGATGCCATCGACAATCACGATGGCGTTATCGACCAGCATGCCCATAGCCAGAATGAAGGAGGCGAGCGACACACGTTGCAGCGTGCCGTTGAAGCCTTTCAGCACCAAGAACGAGCCAAACACAATCACCACCAAGCTGCAGCCAATGATGTAGCCACTGCGCCACCCCATGAAAAAGACCAGCAGCAGCACCACAATGGCCACCGACTCCAGCAGGTTGATGAGGAAGGTGTTGAGGGCGTTGCTCACTCGCTCGGGCTGGAAAAACACCTTCTGGCATTCGATGCCAGCGGGAAACCTCTGCTGTATGCGCTCAACGGCATCCTCCACCTTTGCGCCCACCTGCAGAATGTCGAAATCGGACGAACAGGCTATGCTGATGCCCAAGGCTTGCACGCCGTCGCACATCATCTTGTTGCGCGTGGTGGCCTCGTAGGTCTTCACCACCGTGGCGATGTCCTTGATGCGCAGCTGGTCGTCGTCGTGACCCTGAATGAGCATGTTGGCAATGTCGTCCACATTGTCGAACTTGTCGTCCACCGTCACGCGAATGCGCCTATTGCCATTGTCGTAATAGCCAGCATAGCTCGTCTTGTTCTGGTTGTTGAGCGTCTGTATCACCTCCGTAGGCATCACGCCCAGGTTGGCCATCTTGTCCTCGCGCAGCTCGATGTTGATGCATTGGTTGCGCTTGCCATAAATCTCCACACGGCTCACTCCGTCAATGTCGCTCACGGCGCGCTTGATGAGTTCGGCATAGTCGTTCAGGTCCTTGTCGCTCTGTCCATCGCCCTTCAGCGCATAGAACATGCCAAACACCTCGCCAAAATCATCGCGCACCTGCGAGGCTGAGGCACCCTGCGGCAGACTGCTCTGTGCGTTGGCCACCTTGCGCCGCAGTATGTCCCACTGCTGCTCCACCTGCTTGTCAGGCACAGTGGTTTGCAACTCCACGGTAATGAGGCTCAGGTCGGAAAAACTGCTGGATTGGATGTTGTTGAGGGTGGTCATCTCGCCGATGCTCTTCTCCAACGGGTCGGTCACCTCCAGCTCCACCTGGTGGGCTGACGCGCCTGGATAGGTGGTCACCACCATGGCTTGCTTCACCTTGATGGCGGGGTCCTCCAATTTCGACATCGACCCGTAGGAGAGAATGCCGCCCACCACCAGAATCACCACAAAGAAATTGATGAGTTTGCTGTTATCTAATGCCCATTTACTGAAATTCATTTGGCTGTCGGTTTTTAAGTTTCACAAAAAAAAGATGCCTCGTCTTACAATGTCGGCTCACAAAAGCCCTCCCACATTCGACGCCGCAGGCTTTTGCAGCACACGCACCTTTTCGCCGTCGCCCAAGTGGTGAACGCCCGATGCCACAATCTTTTCGCCCCTCTGCAGCCCCTGGCTCACCAGCATGGTGCCGTCGCGATTCACAGAGGTCACCACCACAGGGCGGCTCTTCACCGTGCCGCTCTGCTCGTTATAGACAAATACCTGCGTGCGCCCGTCGGCATTCAACACGGCCGACGAGGGCACCTTCACCATGCCGTCCCACTCGGTGTGCGAACGCTCGGCATACACCATCGTAGTCATGCCAGGGGTAATCATCTTGTGGCTGGGCATGCTCAGGAACTTCAGCCTCACCTTGTAGAGCTGGGATGAATTGGCTTCCTGGCTCACACGCACAATCTGCAGGGGGAAGGCTTCTTCGCCCGTTACGTCGAACTTGCAGCTGAAACCGGTGAAACGCTCAATGTTGGCAAAGTCCGATGCGCTGATGTTGATTTCCACCTCCGTGTCGCGGTTGCCCACCACACACAGCACGGGCATACCGGCTCCCACCGTTTCGCCGCTCTCATGAAATTTCGTCTGCACATACCCATTCACCGTGCTGCGCAACTGCGTGTCGGCCAGCTGATTCTTGTGGTTGGCCAGTTTCTGCTCCATTTGCTGCAAGCCATAGCGCGCCTTGTCGTTGTTGCTCGCCGTGGTGTTGCCCTCGGCATACAGAGCCATCACACGCTCGGCATCGGCCTTCACCTGCTCATACTCTGCCTGAGTGGCAGCCAACTGCACCTCGTAGTCGCGGCTGTCCATCACCGCCACCACCTGGCCCTGTTTCACATAGTCGCCCTCCTCCACAAGCACACGGGCAATCTGGCCCGCTACCCGAAAAGCCAAGTTCACTTCCGACGCCGACTTGGTGCGCCCCGTAAACGTGGTGGCATCCATCTCGTTCACGCTCTTCACCACCGCCACATCGACAATCTTGTCTTTCTGTTGTGCCGACGGCTCATGATGGCATGAAGTGAACCCTGCCGCTAACAGGCAACTCATAAAAAATAAATGGATAGTTTTCATGTTCTTTCTGCATTACTAATCTAAAATCGGATGCAAATTTACGGCTTTTTTATTGAACTCATTTAGTGTAATTGGCTATATTTTTGTCCCATTTGTTGATAAAAACATGAAATAGTTCGTTTTTTAGTTGGATATGTGGCGAATTTGTAGTTATTTTGTGGTCAAATTCAAAGTTTATGAAAGAAGAAAAGGTTACAATCAAAGAATTGACGGGGGGAGAAGTAAATATTCTCAACGCAGAAAAGGAAGCCGTCAAACTTACAAAAACGGGATTATTTATCTGCACGGATGGCAACGTGGACCTCACCATCGACGAAGCGGAGTACCATCTGCAGAAAAACTCCCTCATCGTCTATTTCTCCTACAGCGCGCTCCACATACTTCACCATTCCGACAACCTGCGCGGCATACTCATCGGGGCCAATCTGGAAATGATTCAGCCCATGCTCTACAACATATCCAATTTCAATGCCCTGTTCGCCATAAAACAAGACCCCCACCAGGTTATAACGGACGAACAGTACACCTCTTTCCAGCAATACATCAACCTGCTAAAATTCGTCTTCAAGAAAGAACGCGACGAAAGGGGAAAATTGAAAAATGAAACAAAACGACCCATCATCGAAATCATCAACAAACAGACCGAACTGCTCAGCTATGCGCTCATGCTCGAAGTGCTGCAATGCTACACACACATCACAGCCGACAAGGAGGCACTCACACGCAAGGACGAAGTGCTGCAGAAATTCGTCTCGCAGCTCTACCGAAACTACCGCGCACAGCACGAAGTGGGCTACTATGCCGAACAGCAGTTCCTCACGACCCGATATTTCAGCACCATCGTGAAGGAACGCTCGGGCAAGTCGCCCAGCCAGTGGATTGCCACAGCGCTACTGGTCGATGCACGCAACCTGCTCAAAAATTCAAACATGACCATCAAGGAGGTGTCCGACACGCTGTGCTTTCCCAATCAGAGCTACTTCGGCAAGTGGTTCAAAAACCTTACCAAGTTGAGTCCGCTCGAATTCAGAAAAGGAAAAATTGAACAGCAAGAAGAAGACGATGAGAAATTCACGGACATTGTGCAGCGAGGCATCAACCACATACTCAATATGGGTTAGGCTTACAGCCCCCCTGCTTTACACTTTATTCACAAATTCATCACAATGAATTGATACAAACAACCATAATTTAATCAAAAAAAAGTTCTAACTTACACACTCACAACATGAAAAAAATCATTTTCATCCTCGCAGCCACAGCTACTTTCGCCTTCGGCATCTCTGCCTGCTCCGACACCAAGCACGAAGCCACCTGCACCTACTATGTGTCGGGCGACAGCATCTCATACACCGACACACTTGATGTGAAATACGATACCATCCTGGGCAATTACTTAGTGGCCTCGCAGTACGTGGCCTACACCTACAAGGAATCGGCCAAGACCAATCAAGGACTCATGGAGTATGCCATTGAAGAATGCGACCGACTGGCCTTACAGACCTTCCTGAGCAAATCGCCCACATCGCTCAGCCTCAGCCTTGTGAAGCAAGAACTTTATGCAGCCAATCTGCAACTCTTCGACAGCTTGGGCATCAGCAACCCCGACAGCATCGACCTCGACCCCTTCACGGTGCACATTTCACTGTGGAACTACACTTACAAGGGACAAATGTTCAACAGCAAAATTGAGGTGAAATAAGCGCATACTTGGGGCATCAGCATCAACAAAAAAAGACTAACTAACATGATTTCGACACGAACACTCCTCACAGCCATCGGACTCCATCTTGCAAGCCTCGCTATGACTCAACCAGCATACCCCCCCGACATCCAGAAGGAAAAGCTGGGACGCGGATTGGTGTGCCTCAGAGAGGGTGACAGCCTCGCCATCTCTTGGCGACTGCTTGAGGGCGAAGAAGCTGAATCGTTTGATGTTTTCATCAACGGTAAAAAACTGAACCATAGTAAAATAAACAATTCTACCTTCTTCAAGACATTAGCACCATCCATTCCCGCTACCATCAGCGTCGCCCCCACCTCAAAGACCAACAAAAACACAAGCGGGCAGATTCAATACAAGCCCGACATCAAAGACTATATTGACATTCAGCTCGACACGCCACCACGAGGCACCACCCCCGATGGACGAGCCTACTCCTACTCGGCCAACGATGCCAGCGTGGGCGATGTAGATGGCGATGGCGAATACGAAATCATCCTGAAATGGGATCCCTCCAACAGTCACGATAACAGTCACGAAGGCTATACGGGCAACGTGCTCATCGACTGCTACACACTGGCAGGCAACAAGCTTTGGCGCATCGATCTTGGTCCCAACATCCGTGCCGGTGCCCACTACACGCAGTTTCTCGTTTATGATTTTGATGGTGACGGACGCTCAGAGCTTATCGTCAAGACAGCCGACGGAACCATAGACGGGCATGGCAACGTAATCGGTGACCCCAAGGCTAACTGGGTGAAAACGGGCTTAATTGAGAACACCATACCCGGCAAGGTAGAACACCAGCAGCGCAACATTGTGGGACGCATCCTCGACGGGCCTGAATACCTCACCGTCTTCGAAGGACTCACAGGGCGCGCCCTCAAAACGGTTGACTACCAGCCACCTCGCGGCAACGTGTCTTCTTGGGGCGACAATTACGGCAACCGTTGCGACCGCTTCCTCGCTGCTGTCGCCTATCTCGACGGCAAGCACCCTTCGGCAGTGATGTGCCGAGGCTACTACACCAAGACCTTTCTGGCTGCCTACGATTGGAACGGCACCGACCTCACGCTCCGCTGGCTCTTCGACTCGCAGCAGCATTCTGGCTATTCGGGCCAAGGCAATCACAACCTCCGCGTGGGCGATGTGGATGGCGACGGATGCGACGAAATCACCTACGGCTCAATGGCGGTGAACAACGACGGCACAGGGCTTTACACCACCCGAATGGGGCACGGCGATGCCATACACCAGTTCGCATTCTACCCCGACAGCACACAGCTACAAATTTGGGACGTGCACGAAAACAAACGCGACGGCTCCGACTTCCGCGATGCAAAAACTGGACGAATCATCTTTCAGATTCCCAGCAACGAAGATGTGGGAAGAGGGATGGCTGCCGACATCGACCCCACCAACTACGGGCTGGAAATGTGGTCGTCGTCGCAGCGGGGCTACTTCGACGTGAAAGGACAACTACACCACCCCGACATCGCTTTTCCTCAGAATAGTGCCGTCTATTGGGATGGCGACCTACTGCGCGAACTCCTTGACCGCCACGCTGTGCTGAAATGGAACTGGAAGGAAAAACGAATCGACACCCTCAAGGATTTTCGCGCCGAAGGTTGCACGTTCAACAACGGCACCAAGCAAAACCCCTGCCTCTCGACCGACATCTTGGGCGACTGGCGAGAGGAGGTCATTGTCTGCAACCGAAAGGAATCCACCCTCCGCATCTACTCCACCACGCTCCCCACGCCTCATCGCTTCCCAAGCCTCATGTTCGACATTCCCTACCGACTCAGCGTGGCTACCGAAAATGTGGGTTACAACCAACCGCCTGAGCAGAGTTTCTACCTCGGCCACGACATGAAAAAGTAATCAGAAAAAAATACTTTGCAAGAATAAAAAGAAAAAACTCTTCAAGGAGAAAAACTAAAAGCACTTATCAAAAATGGAAGTCATACAAAGTTTCACAATCGACCACACCCACCTGAAGCCAGGCATCTATGTGTCTCGCCAAGACAAAGGCTTCACCACCTTCGACCTTCGCATTACAGAACCCAATCAGGAGCCCGCCGTTGCCCCTGCTGCCATGCATAGCATGGAGCACCTCATGGCCACTTGGTTCCGCAACTCCAACGTAAAGGGCGATGTCGTGTATGTCGGCCCAATGGGTTGTCTCACAGGCATGTACATCGTCATGAAAGGCTCCTATACACCTGAGGACATGCGCACCCTCACCATCCAGTGCTTAGAGTGGATTCTCACCCAACACGAAGTGCCAGCAACCACACCTGAAACGTGCGGAAACTACCTGCTACACGACCTACCCATGTGTCATTGGGAATGCCGCCGCTATCTGCACCGTCTGCAAACCGATTTTCACAGCCAATACACCATGCTGAAGGTCACACTAGACGATGGCAAAATCTTTGCCGATGCTTGACACACAAGGGTGAATAGGGAAACTTTTCATTAAATTCTGGCTAAACAATTAAACCTTTTGAACAACAAAAGGTCTTACCAACCGAAACTCAACAATTAGCTAACATGAATTTATTAAAAAAGGTTATCCTATTTGCAACATTAGTGCTTACATCGGTCGCCACGCATGCGCAAACCACACTAAAGGGGAAAGTGATTGACAGCGAGAATGGTGAAGAACTGATTGCAACCACCGTGATGGTGATGAGCCCCGACACGGCTCGCATGATTACAGGAACATCGACATCAAAAGACGGTACCTTCAGCATCAAAAACGTGAAGGACGGCAACTACATCATGAAGATTTCATACGTGGGCTACCACAACTTTTTCCGCCCCATCACCGTCAACAAAAAAGCAAACAAAGGCAATCAGGCCATTGGCACCATTTTGCTCATTCCCAATACTATACTGTTGAATCAGGCCGTTGTGACAGGCACCATGAAGGAAGTGGAGGTGAAGGAAGATACGCTCATTTTCAATGCCGATGCCTTCAAAGTGCCGGAAGGTAGTGTGCTGGAGGAGCTCATCAAGAAACTCCCTGGTGTGACCGTAGAGGATGGCGTGGTGAAGGTGAACGGAAAGACGGTCAACAAAATTCTAGTGGGAGGAAAAGAGTTTTTTGGCAATGACCGCAACATGTCCATGAAGAACCTGCCTGCCGAAATTGTTGACAAGGTGAAAACCTATGACAAACAGTCGGACTTCAGCCGCATTACTGGCATTGACGATGGCGAGGAAGAAACCGTCATTGACCTGACCATCAAGAAAAACTTCCAACAGGGCTGGTTTGGAAACATCGATGCTGGCTATGGTACCGAGAATCTCTATTCGGGCAGATTGATGATTAACCGCTTCTCTGAAAAAATACAAGGAAACGTGATTGGTAATCAAAACAAAACTGGCAACAACGGCAACTCCACCAACAGGCAGGTAGGTGGCCGATTGGTCTTTGCCGTCAAGAACTTTGAATTTGGAGGAAACATCCGCGTGAACTACAACAAAAGTGACTCTCACTCATGGAGCAGCAGCCAGAACTTCATCAGCACCAACGCATCCTACAGCAATAGCCGCAACTCAAACCGAAATCGTAACAACAGCTGGAACGGTGACTTCAAGATTGAATGGAAACTCGACTCGCTCACCACCCTGCTCTTCCAGCCTCGCTTCTCCACTGGTAGCTCCAAAAGTTCATCGGGCAATTCCTCAGCCACTTTCAACGACGATCCCTACACCAATCGTATAACCGACCCTCTTGATCAGATGGACCAAATTAGCAACAGCATTAAGATTAACGAAAATGCCTCCAGCAACTGGAGCGATGGCGACAACTACAATGTGAGCGGAAGCCTGATGCTTAACCGCCGATTGGGTGGAGGTCCATGGTTCGGCCCCAGTGCAGTGACTGGCAGCAACGGGCGCAACATTAGCCTTCGCATGAACGGTAGCATCAGCGACAACAAAAACAAGAGCTACAACTGGTCGAACGTCATCTATCATCAGCGCAACGACTCCACCGACTTAACTTACCGCCACCGCAACAACCCGTCGGACAACAAGAACTACAGCGTTGGTTTTTCTTACTCCGAACCCATTATGCGCAACCTCTTTGCCCAGCTGAACTACAACTACAACTACTCCAAACGCCACAGTGATGGACAAACCTACGACTTTGCAAAAGTGGATTCCATCGGGCAGATTCTTTGGGAAGACTACGGGCAATACGGCATGCTGGCACCCAATTATTTTGAGTTCCTCAGTGACTCCCTCTCTCGCTATACCGACAACATCAACAAGACACACAACATCGACTTCTCGCTTCGCTACGTCACCCAGCTGCTCAACATCAGCGCAGGTATACGTGTAGAAGCGCAAAACCAGAAGATGGTGTATCAGTATCAGGGTCTTGACACCATTGCCAGCCGAAACATTGCACGTGTGTCGCCTACACTGAATGCTCGACTTCGATTCACCAGGCAGCACACGCTGCGACTCACCTATCGTGGCAATAGCAGCCAGCCAGACATGACCGACCTCTTCAACCTGACTGATAACAGCAACCCGCTCAACATCCGCGAGGGTAACCCCGACCTGAAACCATCGTTCACACACAACATGAGCCTTGACTACAACAACTACTTCGAGGCCACTCGCCGCTCCATCTTCGGACGATTTTCCTACAACACCACTCAAAACAGCATTGCCAACCGCACAGAATATAACAGCGAGACAGGTGGGCAGCGTACTCGTCCGGAGAACATCAACGGCAACTGGAGCATGAGTGGCAACGTGGGGTTCAACACGCCGCTGGGTTGGGAGAAACTCACCCTCAACACCAATACCACAGCAAGCTTCAACAACCGCGTGAGCTACATCTACCAGAACCGTGAAACGCTCAAAAACAACGTGAAGCAGACAAGCCTGGGCGAAACCATGAGCATTACTCTCCGTCTGAACAACATCGATGTGCGTGCCAACGGCCGAATCAACTGGTCGAAAACACACAGCCAATTGGTGGAGGCCAGCAACCAAAGCACCTACAACTTCAACTACGGCCTCTCTTCTACCGGCAACTTTGAGAACGGCTTCGGTTTCTCCACCGACATCAACATGAGTTCACGCCGCGGTTATTCTTCAGCCAACATGAACACCAACGAACTCATCTGGAACGCACAAATCAGCTACCGATTCCTATACAAGAAGCAAGCAACCATTTCGCTGCAAGCTTACGACATTCTGCACCAGCGCAGCAACATCAGCCGCAACATTACGGCCTACTCTCGTTCCGACCGGGAAACCAACAGCATCTACAGTTATGTGATGGCACACTTCATTTGGCGCTTCAACCTGTGGGGCAACCGTCAGGCACGACGCGATCTGCGAGAAATGCGCAACTTCATGAACGAAGTGCCTGAAGGTGGCGAAGGAGGCCGTGGAGGTCGTGGAGGCGAAGGTGGACGTGGAGGCCGTGGAGGCAACGGTGGAGGTGGCCGTGGTGGATTCGGTGGAGGCGGAGGCTTCGGCGGCGGTGGCGGTGGTCGATAACAACAAAACGTCAGCATACATAAAGCCCTCGCCACCAATTGCGTGCCGAGGGCTTTTATATGTTCTTTGCTGAATAAAAGATTGAACTATCGCAGTTGTTTAACACATACGGTCACGATAGTCCTCATAATTGAAACGACGGAACAGTTCGAAGGTACCATCCTCGTGCAGCATGCCGATGGAGGGATGAGCGATGCCGTTGAACATCGTCGTTTTGACAGTAGTGTAGTGGATCATGTCCTCAAAGATGAGGGTCTCCCCAATCTGTAGTTCGCGGTCAAACTGCCAAAGACCCAAGAAGTCGCCCGAGAGACAAGAATTTCCACCAATGCGATAAGTGTTCGGAACGGTTTTCGCCGTTTGAATATCATCTTCTTCCAGCGTTTCAGCATGTCGGATGGCTGGTTTATATGGCATCTCCAAACAGTCGGGCATGTGGCATGTGAAACTGGCATTGACGATAGCCGTCTTCACCCCATAGTTCTCCACAATATCAACCACCTTGGCCACTAACGGCCCTGTCTGCCAAGCGAAAGCACTGCCTGGCTCAAGAATAACTTTCAGATGCGGATAGCGGTGATGGAAATCCTGCAACGTGTTGACAAGCAGCTCCACGTCATAATCCTTGCGTGTCATCAGATGTCCTCCACCAAAGTTAATCCACTTCAGCTGATCAAACCACGCTGAAAACTTTTCCTCAATATGCAGTAATGTACGCGCGAAGACATCACTTCCCGACTCGCAATGGCAATGAATGTGAAACCCTTCAATGTCGGTAGGCAAAGCAGACGGCAAGTCTCTATTCAAAATGCCGAAACGCGAACCTGGCGCACATGGATTATACAACTCCGTTTCTATTTCACTATATTCCGGATTGACTCGCAACCCAACCGATGCTCTCTCCTGCACTCTGGACGCAAAACGCTCGTATTGCGTAAGGGAGTTGAAGGTGATGTGGCTTGAGCAATTCAGAATCTCTTCAAACTCTTCTTCTGTGTAAGCAGGAGAATACGTGTGAGCCTTGCTGCCAAACTCTTCCTTTGCCAAGCGAGCCTCGAAGAGCGACGAAGCCGTTGTGTGGGTGATGTATTCACGGAAAATGGGAAAACTCTTCCACAAGGCAAAGGCTTTGAAGGCAAGGATGATTTCCACATCGGCACGCTGTGCCACGCTGCGAATCAGCTCTAAGTTCCTCCTCAGCAAAGCCTCTTCCATCACATAGCAGGGAGAGGGTATCTTATCAATATTCTTTTCAAGTAGTGTCATTTTCGCTGTATCATGTTAGTCTATCACCTCGAACTTGGCGAATTTCAGCAGTAATTGCTTAGTGCCTACATTTTCAAATTGTACAGTGGCCTTGGTGTTGTCGCCTGTACCGTCCAATCGGAGCACTTCACCACGCCCGAAGCGGTTGTGAACAATGTGGGTGCCAACTGTAAGAGTGGAAGATGAGGTGGAGGAGTGAACGGAAGTGGAAGGTGTTGAAGGACGAGAAGGAGCTACAGAGGAAGGGATTGAAGGGTGAGAAGGGGTTACAGAGGAAGGACGGAAAGGACGAGCCTTTTCTTTCTCTTCATAACCTTTGAAAAAGTTGGAGGTGTTGGGAGATGCAATGCGGCTTTTTCTCTGCCAAGGGAGTTCCACATCGTCTTCCAAGCTACGGCTCGACATGAGAAGAGTGCGATTGCGGTCGAGATACTGCGAGGCGATGTCGCTCAGGAAACGGCTGGGAGCCGAAAACTCCATCTGTCCGAAGCGGAAACGGCATTGTGCATAAGAAAGAAAGCAGTGGGTTTTGGCTCGCGTGATAGCAACGTAGCACAGACGACGCTCTTCCTCCATCGCTCTTGGGCTACCTGACACCATTTCGCTTGGGAAGAGCCCTTCTTCCATGCCCACCACAAAGACGGTGCCAAACTCCAGCCCTTTGGACGAGTGAATTGTCATCAGGGTGATTTTATGTTCATCGCCTCCTTTGTCGGTATCGACATCACTCAACAGAGAAACTTCAGAAAGGTAATCGCTCAGAGAAATATTTTCATTGCCCTCTTCCACACGCATTTCGCAAAAGTCCTCCATGCCGTTGATCAGTTCCTCCACATTCTCTTGGCGAGACAGATTTTCTGGTGTGGCATCTTGATAGATGTCAGCCATAATGCCGCTCTGCTTTACAATCATGGTGCCCACTTGATTGGCCGGAAGGGTCTGTGCATTCTCCATAAACTGCATGATGAGTTGGCGGAAACTTTCGATTTTCGCCAGCGTGCCTTTATTGACTCCCAATCCGTATGCGTCAGCCTGTCCTATTACGGTCCAAAGACTAACCCCATGCTGGTTGGCAGCCGCCACTATCTTATTGATGGTAGTAGCTCCTATTCCTCGTGCAGGATAATTGATGATTCGCTTGAAAGCCTCTTCATCATTAGGATTGACGGCCAAACGGAAATAGGCGATGACATCTTTTATTTCCTTGCGCTGATAGAAAGATAATCCTCCATAGATGCGATAGGGTAAGGCCTCTTTGCGTAGCGTGTCTTCAAACACACGGCTCTGTGCATTGGTGCGGTAAAGAATGGCAAAGTCGGAATAATCGCACCCCTCCTTGCGCTTGATGGCACGAATATTATTCACCACCACCTTAGCTTCTTCTATATCAGAATGTGTGTCGAGCAAATGCAACTTCTCTCCCCTGTCATTTTCAGAAAATACCTCTTTCTGGATTTGCCATTGGTTCTTTTTAATCAGGCTGTTGGCAGCCTCAACAATGTTCTGTGTGGAGCGATAGTTCTGCTCCAGCTTAAACATTTGCACATTGTTATATATCTTCTTGAAAGTAAGAATATTATCAATATTTGCTCCACGAAAGCTATAGATGCTTTGTGCATCATCGCCCACCACACACACATGCTGATGCAGATGCGTCAGTTGCCACACAATGCGATGTTGTGCAAAGTTGGTGTCTTGATATTCGTCCACCAACACATAGCGGAATCGCTGCTCCCATTTCGCCAACACGTCGGGGTGCTGTTCGAAAAGCAGAAAGGTGTAGAGCAGAATGTCATCGAAGTCCATCGCCCCGCTCTGCTTGCAACGGTTGCTGTAACGGACAAAAATTTGCGAGATGGCGGGCATGTTCTGCCTCGCATCGCTCTGTCGGTTGGATGGATTGGCTGCATATTGTTCGGCCGTCACCAACTGGTTTTTCGCATTACTGATGACACCAAGCACTGTGCCTGGCTTGTAATTTTTATCGCTGAGGTCGAGTTCTTTGATGATAGCCTTCACCAAACTCTTGCTGTCAGCCGCATCATAAATGGTAAAATTAGGGGGAAAGCCAATCAACTCATGCTCCTTGCGCAGAATGCGAAGAAAAATACTGTGGAAGGTGCCCATCCAAAGCATCTTGGCATAGTCCTTCCCCACAATTTTCGCAATGCGCTCCTTCATTTCTCCTGCGGCTTTGTTGGTAAAAGTCAAAGCCAAAATGGACCACGGTTGGTAGCCATGCTCCATCAGGTAAGCAATCTTATATGTGAGTACACGGGTCTTTCCCGACCCTGCTCCAGCGATGACCAACGAAGGTCCATCGCAATACTCCACCGCAGCTCGCTGGGGTGGGTTAAATGTATCTAAGTAATTTCCCAAAACTTCAATATGTCTGTTTCATGCGCTTTCGCCCATTTCATTTTTTCTTGAAGACGGCCACTTTCGGCATCTTCACATACTTACCTTTCTCGGTGGTCTTCATCACCTGGTCGCCCGAGAGTTTCAGCTCAATGTGTCCTTCATCTGTCAAACGAAGTTCTACATCCTGAGCATCATAACCAATGTCGCTCACCATGCGCACCAAAGCCTTCTTCTCCTCCACCTTTTTCACTTTCAGAATCACCCACGTACCATTCAGGTTGCCCTTCACATAACCGTAAGTGTCCTCACCCTCAAAGTCCTTGAGCGTGATGTTCTTCTCTGTCAGGTTAATCACCATCGTCGCCTTCAGTGCCTCGCACTCAAACATGCCTTGGAACTGTTCCTGAGCCGAAGCGACCATGGCTACTGCGGCCAGCATGGCTGATAAAATTACTTTTCGCATAAACATACTGCCTTTCAATTTACGGGGCAAAGGTACGACTAAACAAGCACAAAAACAAGAAAACCACCAAGTTCTTTAGATATTGAACAGAAAAAAGCATTTTCAACAGGGTTGGTGCCTCCCATACACACTTTTCCCCCCTATATTGTCTCGCTTTTTCTCTCTATAATTCCGATGCGAGGTAATAGCGAGGTAATAGCGAGGTACCCCCTCCGTAAATTCTTTCCTCCATCAGATGGTTTGTTCAAGAAAATATCGTACCTTTGCAGCAAAAACAAACGCAACAGCAAAAGAAGAATGAGAAATCAATACAAGCTCATAGCCATTGACATTGATGGCACATTAGTGAGGAGCGACCAACACATTTCGCCACGCACATTGGATGCGCTCATGAGGGTGCAAGAGCGCGGAGTGAAGGTGTGCATCTGCTCTGGCCGACCCGCCTATGGTATTGCCCCCCATGCGGAGACCCTGCAATTGGGAAAGTTCGGAGGATTCGTGGTGAGTTACAACGGAGGCGACATCTGCCAATGGGACACGAAGGAGGAGATTTATGCCAAACAGTTAGATGAGGCAGTGCTACCCTATCTGTGCGATTGCACACGCAAGCATGGTTTCAGCATCCTGACTTATGTGGGCGACCACATCGTGGCTGAAGGTAAAAAAACAGTTGAAAATGCCTACGTGCAGTTCACTTCGATGCGAAACAAGATGCCTGTGCAGGAAGTGAAAGATTTTCAGGCAGAAATCACTTACCCTATTTCCAAATGCATGATTGTTGGTGACCCAGAACCTTTGCACCAGCTCGAATTGGAAATGGTGCCCATGCTGAACGGAAAGGCCGAAGCCTTCCGCAGCGAGCCCTTCTTCCTTGAGGTTGTGCCCCAAGGCATCGAGAAAGCCAAAGGGCTGGCCGTGCTACTCAACCATCTGAGGTTGCAACGCGAAGAGCTGATGGCATTTGGCGACGGTTTTAACGATGTGGGAATGATTCGCTTTGCAGGTCTTGGCGTGGCGATGGACAATGCACAGCAGGTGGTGAAAGAAGCCGCCGACTTCGTCACAGAGAGTAATGAAGCCGACGGCATAGCTATTGCAATAGAAAAATTCGTACTTTAAGTGTGGAGACGCCCCCCACACTTTTGTCTTTTACTACTCGTCTTCAGGGTAAGCCTTATTGATGGCAGTCATGGCGTTAAGTGTTTTAGGGAAACCAATGTAAGGCAACATGCCTGTCAGCACAGCCACCATCTCCTTCTTGCTAATCTTCATGTTTTTACATCCAAAGCCATGACTCTCTAGTTGAGGCTGAGCCACACCCATTGAGGCCAACAGGCAGAAAGTGACCAGTTCGCGATGCTGCATGTCGATGCCATTGCGGGTGTAGAAGTCACCAAAGCAGTAGCTCTCCAAAAACTCCACAATGTGCTCCTGCCCCTTGGGCACTTCTTTTTCCATCCTGTCGGCAGTGCCTGGACCGAAAATGCCGTCAATGTACTCACGACCTTTCTCTCTACGGTTTTCAGCCGTAGTAGTACTCTGATCTTTTAGCGGCAACTTAATGTCGTTGTCATCAAACACTTCGTTCATCTCTAAGAGGAAATCTATCATCTTCGAGAATCCCACGTAAGGCACCGTCTGGTAGATGACCTCGCGAATCTCACGCGGTTTCACACCCACATTGAGGCATACATCCACATATACTTTAAATTGACGCATGGCATTACAACCAATGGTGCTTGCCAAAATGCACATACAACGAGTTTTTTCCAGCACGGGCTCCTCCGTCAGCTTCAAAGCCTCGTCGAAAGCGAAGTTGTCAAAAATGCGAGTTAATTCAGGGTCACGCTTCAATGTGTTGACCGAATTGCGCTGCGAAAACAGCTTACGTATCTGCTGGCGCGCATATTCACTAATCATTACTTCCTTCATGGTTGATACTGATAATTGTTAGATTGATTTTGCAAATATAAGGCTTTTTTCTATCAGAACGAATTTTTTTGTGCTTTTTTTACTTTTTTTTGTGGTTCAAAATCATTTCCGCCCTCATTTCGGTGCTAAACGAACACCTTTTCGCCTTTTCCTTTTCACGTTTCAAGAATTTGCTGTATCTTTGCACCACATAACATGTAACAACAAAAATCATACCGTAACTATACAAAGAAAAAATGGGTATCATCAAGAAAAACGACGAAATGGCAAGTATGAACAAAGCCATTCGCAAATGGTGGATAGCAACTGGTATCATCATCTTTCTGATGTTTTTCGGAGTGTTTGCCATCTCGCAAGGGTGGTTGGGCAAACTGCCCCCTGTGAGCGACCTACAGAATCCTATCAATAAATATGCTTCACGCATATATTCATCCGACAACAAACTCATCGGCACATGGAGCTACGCAAGCGAAAACCGTGTGATGGTTACTTACGACTCGCTGCCAGACAATCTCATCAAAGCATTAGTGGCAACTGAAGACGCCCGCTTCTACGAACATTCGGGCATTGACGTGAAAGCCATCGGACGTGCAGTGGTGAAACGACTAATGATGGGACAACGCAGTGCCGGTGGTGGCTCCACCATCACGCAGCAGTTGGCCAAGCAGCTATACTCGGACGTGGCAAAGACCGACGGTAAACGCATGATGCAGAAACCCATCGAATGGTTCATCGCTGTGCAGCTGGAGCGCTACTACACCAAGGAGGAAATCATCACCATGTACCTCAACTACTTCGACTTTCTCTACACTGGAGTTGGCATTAAGAATGCCTGTCGCACTTATTTCGACAAAAACCCCATCGACCTCAATCTGAACGAATGCGCTATGATTGTGGGCATGTGCAAAAACCCTTCGCTCTACAATCCCTACCGC
Organism: uncultured Bacteroidales bacterium; assembly: GCA_902789725.1. Classification (GTDB taxonomy): domain Bacteria; phylum Bacteroidota; class Bacteroidia; order Bacteroidales; family Bacteroidaceae; genus Minthosoma. The sequence continues at coordinate 101,577 of CADAPC010000001.1, read as the reverse complement.
AAACAGAATGGGCAGTACACTCCCAGCGAACGATGTCTGGAACGCCGCAACGTGGTACTTTCGCAGATGGAAAAAGCTGGATATATTACCAAGGCTGAAATGAATCAAGTTAAGAATCAGCCACTCTCCATCCTTTCTAAACCTAAAATCATGTCGCATAAGGAAGGTGCAGCCCCTTATTTCCGCGAACACCTACGGCGCATTATGATGGCCAAACGCCCAGAACGCAGCCAGTATGCTTCTTGGCAAGGACAGCAGTACCACGACGATTCTGTAGCGTGGGAGACAGACCCTCTGTACGGGTGGTGCAACAAGAACACCAAGAAGGACGGATCGCACTACAACATCTACACCGACGGTCTGAAAATCTTCACCAGCATTGACACCCGCATGCAGAAGATGGCAGAGGAAGCTCTCTTTGAACATGTGGCACAATATCTGCAACCAGCGTTCGAACGCGAAATCAAGTACTCTAAGACAGGCCCTTACAAGTCGATGACGATAGAGAAGATGAACAAAATCATCGACCGCTATGTGCGCCAGAGCGAACGCTACCGTGTGATGAAAGCTGACGGAATGAGCGATGAAGACATCATGAAGGCTTTTACCGTCCCCACAGACATGCGGTTGTTCAAATACGGCAGTTCGTACGACAACCCCGATATGGTGGAGGTGAACATGAGTCCACGCGACTCCATTATTTATTATAAGAAATTCCTCCGTGCATCGGTTTGTGCCATCGATCCCATGAACGGACAAGTGAAAGCATATGTGCCAGGATTGGACTTTGACCACTTCATGTACGACAACGTTCTGGGCGGAGGACATCGCCAAGTGGGTTCCACCATCAAACCGCTGCTCTATTCGTTGGCACTTTCCAGCCAAGGATTCACACCTTGCGATGTAGTGGATGCAAGTCCGAAAAACTATGGTGGATGGACACCCAAGGGAGGCGCTCTGGGCATGGTGCCGCTAAAGACAGCATTGGCCCACTCCAACAACCACGCTTCGGTCTATTTACTGAACCTCATCCGCCCGCAGAACTTTATCGACTACCTTGACAAGCAACTGAAAATCTCCACCTACACCTTCCAACCCAACCTGACCATCGCATTAGGTTCGGGCGACGTGAGCATTGGTGAAATGGCAAGTGCCTACACCATCTTCCCAAGTATGGGCATCCACTACTCTCCCCTGCTCGTCACTCGCATTGAAGACCCAGAAGGCAACATCATTGCCAACTTCACGCCGCGCATGAACGAGGTGCTGTCGAAAGAAAAAGCTTACCAGATGATTTACATGCTCAAGGCGGTCATCAACGAAGGTACGGGTCGCGCTCTGCGTGGAGGTGCCTACCACATCAGTGGTGAATTGGGCGGAAAGACAGGTACGACCAACAGCAATGCCGACGGCTGGTTCATCGGCTTCTGCCCCAAACTGGTTGTTGCCAGCTGGGTGGGCGGTGAAGACCGTGACATACACTTCGGCAGCATGGCCTTCGGACAAGGTGCCCGTGCCGCTCTGCCTATTTTTGGCAAACTGATGCGCAAAATTTATGACAGCAAGCTTTTTGGCATAGGAGAGAAGGACAAATTCAACATTCCTGAAGATTATCAGCCTTGCGACAACGAGCTTATGGAATTACCCAGTGCGGAATCCATATTGCACCCAGTGGAAGAAGACCCCGTAGAATATGACGAGGAGTTCTTCTAATCCCACCCTTACAGGCAAATGAAAACCAATCGAACAGATAATTAATAACCCATATAAACAACGATGAAATTTATTGGAATTATTCCTGCCAGATATGCTTCCACCCGATTTCCAGCCAAGCCCTTGGCTATGCTAGGTGGCAAGACTGTGATTGAAAGAGTGTACAAGCAAGTGGAAGGTGTGCTGGACGATGTGTGTGTAGCCACCGACGATGAACGCATTCTGAATGCCGTACATGTCTTTGGAGGAAAAGCCGTCATGACAAGCGTAAATCACAAAAGCGGAACGGACCGTGTACAGGAAGCCTTTACCAAAGTAGGTGCAGGCTTCGACGTGGTAGTCAACATTCAAGGCGACGAACCCTTCATTCAAGCCCAACAACTGGAAGCCATCCGCACCTGCTTTGATGACGAAAGTGTTGACATTGCCACTCTGGTGAAACCGTTTGTACCCGAAGATGGATTTGCAGCTTTAGAGAATGCCAATTCACCCAAGGTGGTGGTCAACAAAAAGATGGAGGCACTCTATTTCTCTCGGAGCATCATCCCATTCACGCGCAGCAAGGACAAGGAAGAATGGTTGAAAGGTCACACCTACTACAAGCACATTGGCCTCTATGCCTATCGGGCAAAGGTGCTAAAAGCCATCACCTCACTCCCTCAGTCGAGCCTCGAGTTGGCAGAATCATTAGAACAACTGCGCTGGTTGGAGAATGGCTACAAGATTAAGGTAGGCATCAGCCATATCGAAACCATCGGAATAGACACACCCAAAGACCTGCAGAAGGCAGAACAGTTCTTACAAAATCAACTGAAAAAGTAAACAAAAAAGTTTGCAAACACTCCACCACCCTTCAACAGGAGGGGATTCCATCCAATACGCTAAAACAGGCTCTCCCATGCCCCCTGTGCTCTTTTAAGTTCATCATCGGCACACCCCCGATAATGAACTTAAAAGCACAAAACGCCCCTTTTTTGAGCCAAATTTAAAGTTTTTTCATACAAAGACGGGTTAAAAAAGTCCTTTCCCCTTCTCCATGTCAGAATTAAGTAGTACCTTTGTACACATATTTAATATATAAGAGAAACTGATTAATGGAAGATCAAGACAGAATCATTAAAGTTGAAATCAACGAAACCATGAAGAAGAGCTACATTGACTATTCAATGTCAGTTATTGTAGCTCGTGCCCTTCCTGAAGTTCGTGATGGTTTCAAACCTGTACACCGCCGCATCCTCTATTCAATGGATAAGCATGGCAACACCTCAGACAAACCAACTGTAAAATGTGCACGTATCGTGGGCGATGTGCTTGGTCACTTGCACCCACACGGTGACTCATCGGTATATGGTGCCCTCGTACGCCTGGCTCAGCCGTGGGCCATGCGCTACACCCTCGTGGACGGACAGGGCAACTTTGGCTCCGTCGATGGCGATGGTGCAGCCGCCATGCGTTACACAGAGGCACGCCTTAGCCGCCTGGGCGAGGCCATGCTGCAAGACATCGACAAGGAAACGGTAGATATGGTAGATAACTTCGACAACTCAGAAAAGGAACCTACCGTACTCCCCACTCGTATTCCCAACCTGCTTGTCAACGGTGCTACAGGTATCGCCGTTGGTATGGCTACCAACATTCCCACCCACAACCTGTCCGAAGTGATCGACGGATGCGTTGCCTACATCGACAACCCCGAACTGACCAGCACTGACCTGATGCAATACATCAAAGGCCCCGACTTCCCAACAGGCGGCATCATCTGCGGTGTGGATGGCATCAGGGAAGCATACGAAACAGGACGTGGTCGCATCGTAATTCGTTCGAAAACAGAAATTGAGACTGAAGGGACTCACGACAAGATTATTGTAAGCGAGATTCCCTACAACGTCAACAAGTCAGAACTCATCAAGAAGATTGCAGCACTGGTCAACGAAAAGAAGATTGACGGCATCAGCAATGTGAACGATGAATCGGACCGAGAGGGCATGCGCATCGTCATCGACATCAAGCGCGAGGCCAATGCCAACGTGGTGCGCAATAAACTTTTCAAACTCACCGACCTGCAGAGCACTTTTGCCGTGAACTGCATTGCCATAGCCGACCGTCGTCCGAAGCAACTCTCTCTTAAGGACTGCATCCGTTACTTCGTCAACCACCGGCATGACGTGGTGATTCGACGCACACAATATGACAAGCGCAAGGCCGAAGAACGCTCACACATTCTGGAAGGCCTCATTATTGCCAGCGACAACATCGACGAGGTAGTACACATCATCCGTGCAGCAAAAAGTCCACAAGAGGCGATGGACAACCTGATGGTTCGTTTCAACCTCGACGAAATCCAAGCCCGCGAAATCGTCAATATGCGCCTGCGTGCCCTCACAGGACTGGAACAAGACAAACTTCATGCCGAATATGACGAACTACAGAAACTCATTGCCTACTTGGAGCAAATCCTCACCGACGATGCACTTTGCCGCAAGGTGATGAAGGACGAACTCCTTGAGGTAAAGGAAAAGTGGGGCGACGAGCGCAAGACAGAAATAGACCTTACCGCCAGCGAGAACTTCGACCCTGAGCAGTTCTATGCCAAAGAAGAAGTGGTGGTAACTGTCAGCCATCTTGGGTACATCAAGCGCACCACCCTCACAGAGTTCCGTACGCAAGCCCGTGGTGGCATCGGCGTGAAGGGAGGTACTGCACGAGACAAGGACTTCATCGAGTTCATCTATCCTGCCAACACCCATAACACAATGATGTTCTTCACACAAAAGGGCCGTTGCTTCTGGATGAAGGTGTATAACATCCCTGAAGGTTCTCGTACCGATAAGGGACGTGCCATCCAGAATTTGCTCAATATCGACAGCGACGACAAGGTGACGGCTTTCATCTGCATCGAAAACATCAACGACGAGGAATGGGTGAACACCCACAACCTCATCTTCTGCACCCGCCAAGGCATCATTAAGAAGACAGCCTTCGTCAACTATTCACGCCCACGCAACAATGGCATCATTGCCATCAATCTCAACGAGGGCGACGAGGTCGTAGATGTGCTCCTCACAAGCGGCAAGGACGAAATCCTCATTGCCAACCGCAATGGCCGCGCTATCCGCTTCAACGAAAGCACCGTCCGCAATATGGGACGTGGCGCAACCGGTGTGAAAGCCATGCGACTCGACGAAAATGACCCAGAAGACCATATCGTTGGCATGATTGCACTCACCAAGCCTGAAGGATACGATGAAAACGTGGAAGAGAACACAGAAGAAGGGACAGAAGAAACTCTCTACCCTGACATGCCCACTATTCTCGTTCTATCCGAAAAGGGAGTTGGCAAACGTTCCACCATTGGCGAATACCGCATTACGAACCGTAATGGCAAAGGTGTCAAAACCATCAACATTACAGAAAAGACAGGCAAGCTTGTTGCCATCAAGAAAGTGTTGGAGGATGAAGACATCATGATTATCAACAAGAGCGGTGTTACCATCCGCCTCGCCGTCCAGGACATCAAGAAATCCTCACGCAACACACAGGGTGTCAAACTCATCGACATTCAGAAGCGGAACGACGTTATCAGCTCCGTATGCGTGGTGGAACATTCAGAAGAGCCTGAGGAACAAATTGACGAGACGGAAGTCACAACCGATCCTTCTGAATCAACTAACTCACAAGAATAACAATTAACCTGATTTATAAATCTATTAAAACCGTTTCAATTATGAAGAAATTTGTTTTGATAATGGTATGCCTTTTCCTCGTCTGCAACACGTCAATAGCACAGGACAAGGAAGCCCTCAAGGCAGAGAAGGCAGCCAGAAAAGAGGCTGCATCGACACTGAAAAAAGCAAGGAACACCTACGAGATGTCTATCCCCAACGAGCAGTATGGTCGTAAAGAGACAGACTTCGAAAAACTGGCTTCGGCTCGCGAACTCATTGAGTCCGCCATGCAGAACCAGTACACAAAAGACGATGCTGACACCTGGGAAATAGCCACCAACATTCTTTACGAATACTACAAAAAGCAAGAGAATGAGGTAAAGGCCGACCCTGACAATGAGAAAATTAAGACCGACTTTCTGGCACTCTCCATCAAACTTCTCGACAGCACCTGCAAGTACGACTCACTCATCCAGCTCGACCCCAAGGCTAAGCCTGAGGTGGTTAAGGCAAATCACACCAAATTCCAAATCATGGGCGTCAATGCTGCCACACAATTGTTGCAAGCAGCACAGAACCTCTCCAACAGCGACAAGCCAGAGGAACTCAAGGAAGGTGTGAAGTATGCCGAACTTTTCCTCAACACAATGGAGAAGTCTCACCTGATGAGCGATTTCAAGCATGAGAACCTCAAGGACTGGATCACCTACGCAAAAGCCTTCCGTGCCCAATCTTACTTCAACATCCCTGGCACACCAGAAGCTACTATTGTGGAAGTTTACCAAGCACTCATGGACACTCAGTTCAAAGCCACTGCCTACCAAGCCCTCTCCAACTACTACCGCGAGAGCAACAAAGCCAAGCAGAACCAGTACCTGCAGGAAGGTCTTGAAGCCCTCAAGGACAATGCTGATATGCACGATATACGCGCCAACTTTGCCCTCATCCTCATGCAGAATCTTTTCCAAAGCGGAGACATAGAAGGTTTCAAGAAAATTGCTCAAGTAGTGAAAAATGAGTTCAAGACCACCGATGGAGCAGTCAACGCTTACCTAATGGAAGGACAACTCGCATTCGAAAACAAAAAATTTGATGAAGCCAAGACTATCTTCCTTGAAGCCAAAGAAGCTTTTCCCGACGATGACAAGTGCCTCCTCATGGCAGCACGTTCCGCATGGATGAAAGCACAAAACAATGGCTCAAAGAAGGAAGACATGAACGAGGCCATCAACCTCTTCCTGCAGCTGGAAAAAGAGAACCCTGAAGACCCTGAGTTGTGGGGCGAATCACTCTACATTCTCTACAACAACACCCAGCAGACAGCTCAGGCTGCCAAGTATAAGAAATACTACAAGGCTAAATAAGCTTTAGCGGTTCCTGTCAATTACACACGTCCCGAAAGTTCTTCACGAACTTTCGGGATTTTTCGTTTATTACTGTATGCGCCAAATAAGAACTGACTCACGCTGAATCCTGTTGACATTACTTTCTAACCTGATTCAGCGTAAAATAAACTCAGAGGGTGTCACCCCGAAGTGCTTCTTAAATAAGCGAGTGAAATGCTGCGGATACTCGAAGCCAAGGCTTTCGGCCGTCTCACTGACAGTGGCCCCGCTGAGGAGTATTTGCTGAGCACGCTGCATCAGGAAGCGGCGGATATGAGACGTTGCTGTATCGCCAGTCAACGTGAGGATGAGGTCGCCAAAGTAATTGGGCGAAAGGAAGAGCTGCTGTGCACAGTATTTCACAGTGGGCAACCCGTGCTGATGCTGAAGGCTATCAACATAATAATCATGGAGCAAATTCTCGAAACGAGACAAAAGGTCGGAGTTGGTGGACCGAACCGATGTGGAAAGCTGGACGGCATAGTATCGGGCAATAAGTTCCAGCATATGAGCAATCTGCGAGGAGACGATGCGCAGTGTGTGGGCATCTTCTTCTTTGAACAATTCCTGACGAATCTGCTCCAGCAAGTTGACGATGCTCAACCGCTGCTCGTCGGTCATCAACAATGCCTCACTAACACTATAAGTGAAATAAGTATAATCAGGCATACGGCGTCCCAACTCTGTGCCACGCAGCAGTTCAGTATCGAAAAGCAACGCCCACCCCTTGGTTTGTATTTCTTCTCCCGTATCGGCCTTACCCCCAATCTGTCCCGGAGCCACACACATTAGGGCATGCCGATGTAAGTCGTATTGCAGTTGCCCATACGACAAGTCTTCCAGCTCTTCATCGCCGATGAACAGAGCATAAACATCGTAGTTGTTGAGCGAGTGGCGACAATGCTCCAACTCGTCATAGTGAACGACAGAGACAAGCGGATGCAGCACGGGTGCACCGATGTAACGAGCGTAGTCGTTCACACTTCTTACTCGTAGTATCTTTTCCATATCAAACAATTTGCGTGCAAATATAGCAATAAAAAATTAAGAATCTGTAATCGAGGTTGATTAATCAGTAAATTACATAGACATTATGTACTGGAATCGCCATACCTTTGCACAATTAAACTTAAAAAACAATATTGACGTTATGGCTAAAATAGCATTGGGCACCTGGGCTTGGGGCGCAGGAGCATTCGGAGGAGACACCGTGTTTGGGAGTAAGACTGACGTGGAGAACCTGAAACCTGTATTCACTACAGCTATAAAGGCAGGTCTCTCTCTTTGGGACACAGCCACTGCATACGGCATGGGCGATTCTGAAAAGATTCTTGGTTCTTTAGCTAAAGAGTATAAACGTGAGGACGTGCAAATCTCCACGAAGTTCACCCCGCAGATAGCTGAATTCTACGACAACAACATGGAGAAGATGGCCAATGCCTCTATCGAACGCATGGGTTGCGATTACATCGACATATACTGGATTCACAATCCAATGGATGTGGAGCGTTGGACACCCAGACTCATACCCCTGCTGCAAAGTGGCAAGGTGAAGCGCGTGGGTGTGTCAAACCACAATATCAAGGAAATTCAGCGTTCCAACGAGATTTTGGGCGAGGCTGGCTTCAAGGTTTCAGCCGTTCAGAATCATTTTTCGCTGCTTTATCGTTCATCAGAAAAAGGTGGTGTGCTCGACTACTGCCACAAGCAGGGCATCGAGTTCTGGGCCTATATGGTATTGGAGCAAGGCGCCCTCTCAGGCAAGTATAACAAGGAGAACCCCTTGCCAGCAGAGAGCGATCGCGGCAAAAAGTACAACCCTGTATTGCCACAGCTTAAGGCGCTGACCAACGAAATGACCAATATCGGGCAGAAATATGGTGCCTCGTGTTCACAGATTGGTATTGCCTGGGCCATTGTTAAAGGCACGATACCAATTATCGGTGCCACGAAGAAGCGGCACGTTATCGAAGCTGCCGAAGCCGAAAAGATAAAGCTGACAACCGAAGAAGTGACCCGGCTGGAACAACTGGCCGATGCCACTAACATCGACACCCGAGGCGGTTGGGAACACTCCATGGAATGACAGAAAGTGAAAAGCCTGGAAAAGAATTAAAAGATTAAAGAATAATACACTGTAGGATGAGGATAAATCATTCGTGCTTGCTCTTATGCTTGCAACAAATACATTTGCTCAGGGCGTGATAGATGTGCACAGCCACATCATCACTCCTGAGTTTATTTCAGCCCTCGAGACAGAGGGACGACTGATGGACGAGGGGTTCCCCATTCCCCACTATGATGCCGAGGAACATCTGAAATGGATGGACAAGGCGGGCATTCACACATCAGTGCTCACATTGGCTGCTCCACAGCCGACATCTGCTGAAGCAGTACGAAGAACTAACGAATCGGCCGCCCAACTGAAACAACAGCATCCAGGCCGCTTTCTCTTCTGTGCAGCCCTTCCACTTCCTGATGTCAATTCCGCCATCCGCGAAGCTATCTATGCCATCGACACACTTAAGGCCGATGGAATCAAGTTAGCTACGAACATACAGGGTCAGTATCTTGGTGCACCAGAACTTGACCCTCTCTTCGCCGTGCTGGACGAGCGAAAAGCGGTTATCATCCTGCATCCCCACCGCCCTGAACCTGTGAACAGCCAAGTGATGCAACAGACACCGCTGGCCATGCAAGAATATCTCTCAGAGACCACCCGCACCGTCACGAACATGATAAGCCGCAACGTGCTGGCTCGTCATCCCAATCTGAAGGTGGTGGTGCCCCATTGTGGCGCTTACCTGCCATTGGCCATACCACGCATGAAGTCGCTAACTCCTGTGATGCAGACAAACAAGATGGTTGGCGAGATTGATTATGAGGCCAATCTTGCCACTCTTTACTACGACCTTGCAGGAGCCCACTCTCCAGAAGTCATCCGCATGCTGCTCACCATCGCCACACCCCACCACCTGCTCTATGGCTCAGATTTTCCATACGTTGCCCCGCAGGTACTCACCCTGAGCCTACAGCACATGAAGCAGTATCTCAGCACGGAGGCAGACCTCACCCCCCTCAAAGAGATGATTCTGCACAAGAATGCCGAAAGGCTTTTCGGGCTGCCTCAAGAAAAATAACCACAAAAAATGTAACAATAATGACTGAATTTGAAAAGATGCGTAGTGAAACATTCTACCACTTCACCAACGAGGAATGTTTGGCAAGCTACTACAGAGCCAAGCATATTTGCGCAAAACTGCAAACCATGACGACAGAGGATGCCGACTATCGGAAGACGATAGAAGAGTTGATTCCCGACATTCCCAAATCTTCCACCGTAGCACCACCCTTTCATTGCGACCATGGGCATGGAATTAAATTGGGCGAGAACGTGTTCATCAACTATAACGGCACAATGCTCGACGGAGGCATAATCACCATCGGCTCCAACACCCAGATTGGACCGAACTGCCAGTTCCTGACTCCGAATCATCCCTTCAACTATGTTGAACGGCGCAAGCCTGTAGAACGGTGCTCTCCAATCGCCATCGGTCAAGACTGCTGGTTGGGAGGTGGAGAGACTGTGTGTCCGGGAGTAACCATCGGCGACCGTTGTATCATCGGTGCAGGCAGCGTGGTGACGAAGGATATACCTTCCGACTCAATGGCCGTAGGCAATCCCTGCCGAGTCATCCGCCAATTATGAAGTAAAGAACGACTCTCATTGCTTGATGTATCAAACTTATCACAGCTACCAACATTCACGAACTACATCTGATAAATTTATTTATTCAACTTAATTGTAGGAACACAACATTTTTAGAATCACCGAATAACAGCTAAAGCGTTATTAAATACATCCAAAATGTCACGCCAACACCTCTATAGAGACTTTTGCTGGTGATTGATGGCAAAACTATGAAGAAAAGTGGGAACTACAAAGCATTTTTGGGAAAAAGTGGAAAAAGATGGTGAGCACCCAAAATATTGTGTAGCTTTGTTGTAGAAAAAACAAAAAACTCCCTTTTTCCCCTTTCTGATTTCAGCAACAAGAAGATATGCCATAATTGTCCCAAACGAAATGCCGTTTCTCCCCATCAGATATGCCGTTTCTCCTTACCGGAAACGGTGTTTCTCCGCAAGATGTACGTTATCTATTTTTTTACATTTCCATGTAAAACAATTACTTAAAACCTTGCGTGTGTCAAAAAAGTTGGAATGAGCACAACTTTTAGCGTTGCTAAAACTCTACTGCAAAATTATTTTAACGAACACGAATCTCACAAATCCCACGAATGCAATAAGGCTCTATCACTTCGTATTCATGAAATTCGTGAGATTCGTGGTCGCAAAAAATAATTCGAAATCAAAAACAATCCGTCAAATCCGTTGTTCATAATTAAAATCCAACATTCAAAAGCGGAAGCCAAGTGTGGCCATCAGCTGCGAGCGGTTGCTGTTAATCTTCGTGGGGATGAGGTTCACCTCGTCGAAAGCATAGAAGTCGCCCTTCTGCGCCTGGTACTGATAGGTTACATCCACATAGCCGCCCTTGTAGCGATAGCCAATGCCAGCCGTGAAGCGGTTGATGGCCTTCCAGTTGGTGAAATCCGTCTCCGTGTATGCGCCGTCATAGCCAATGGTTCGGTAGGCATCGCTCTTGAAGGGTGAGGAAACAAAGTTGTAACCCACACGCAACGAAAGGGCTTCAATAGGCTTAAATTCAGCTCCCACCTTCAGGGTGTGCTGAGCGCGGAGCACCTGCTTAGTGATGGCGTTCTGGTTGCGGAAGTAAGCAGAGTTGTAACCATCTACCTCGCTGTAATGAGCCGAGCCGAAATCCTGCAATTCATATTCGGCACCGATGGCGAAGTTCTGTCCCACCGTATGCCCGAGGCTCACCCCAAACTTCCAAGGGGTGCGGAACTTGTAGTCATACTCAGAATTGTAGCCTTCCGACACATACTCGTCGTTCTGATAGAGTGTGGAGCCATTGGCATCGGTCATGCGGTACCACGTGGGCGTGTGGACATAAGCACCAATGCGGAAGGGGCTATCCTCGATAGGACGGCAGATGATGCCCAGCTTCACATCGAAGCCGTCGCCTGTGGTTTTATACCAGTTGGTGAGGTCAAACACCATATCGTCCACCCCATGTTCCTGATAGAAGGATTCTCGCTCAAAGTCAATGTCGTAGACACCCACCGATGCTCCCAAGAAGAACTGGTCGCTCAAGTTGAAGGAGAAGTTGATGTCGGCCTGAATGGTCGCGCCGAAGGTGGCACGCTCGTAATAGGCTTGGTCGGAAGCGATGCCCGCATAGCCGTACTCGCCCGTCTCGTCGAGTATGCCGCCATGCACACCCTTTTTCGATGCACTCATGTCGGCCATCGTGCCCCAATAGTCGTTTTCGTATGCATAATTGCAGAGGTTGGCAATTTGGAATGTCTGGCTAAAGAGACCGTCCAGATGCTGCACGTCGGTGTGCTGGTTGAAGAGGAAGTTGCGCTTCTTCTGAAAATTCACGCCAAAGTTGACAAACTGCAAGCCCTTGCCCGATGGGTTGTCCATATCGAAAGCTATCAGCACGCCTCCCTGGTCGAGCGACATGCGCGAACCGTCGTGCCCCATTGCTCCATCGCCAGCAAACACTCCACTGAAGCTGATGGCAGCATCGCTCTTTCTATAAACACCTGTGCCTGCAGGGTTGGTGCTCATCACGCTGATGTCGCCACCTAACGCACCCAAGGCTCCGCCCATCGACACAAACCGTGCCGTACCGTTCAAGTCGCTATTCGTCATGGTGTGCGCATCGTAACTGTCCTGAGCGTATGCCCATCCCGAAGTGCCCATGAGCGCACCTAACAAAACGTATTTTACTACTGATTTCATGTTCAACTGATATATATAAATAATGTGTATAGTCCTTTTTTCTGAGAGAGTGATCACTCCTTGTCTGTTTCAGCCTTTTTCACTCGGTCAACGACGTCCACCGCCACCAGCTCCACCACCACGGCTGCCACCACCGCCACCGCCAAAGCTGCCACCGCTTCGACTCACGCTGCCACCACCGCCAAAGCTGCCGCTACTCATTGTGCTGCGCGAAGGCGTGCTGTAGGTGGGTGTCTGGGTGCGCGTTTGCGTTTGAGTGCGCGTGTTGCTGTTGTCGTAGGAGCGCACAGAGTTGGTGCGGCTGCTGCTGTTTTGGTTGCTGTAGGAGCGTGTTGCCCCCTTGCCACGGGTGATGGTGCTGCGCTGGTTGGCTCCCTCGCGAGTGCGGTTATATGTCTGCGAACGTGCTCCCTCAGCGGCAGCTGACGTACGTCCTGTGCGTACGTTGGTGTAGTCGGTGTAGGACGAATTGGAGCTGCGTCGGCCTGTTTCCACTCCATCTTGTGCGCCGGTGCGAGTGGCCACTGCGTTGGTGCGAGCACCTCCCAGAGCGTTAGTGCGAGCACCTCCCAGGGCATTGGTGCGTGCCCCTCCCCCTAAAGCGTTGGTGCGAGCACCTCCCAAAGCGTTGGTACGGCTTCCCAAGGCATTAGTGCGGATGCGGTTGTTAGCCGACATGTGTCCGCGCGAAGAGTTGAACTCGCGAGGCACCACGTTGCGATGGTAAGTCACATAATACACGGGACGGCTCCAGCTGGGTCCCCATCCCCAATAGGTCCAGGCGTATGGACGATGCCACCCCCAAATGCCACCATACCAGCAGTCCCATGGTCCCCAAGTCCATCCGTAGCTCCATCCGTAGTGCCAGTACCAGGGGTCATAGGGGTCGTAGAGATAGTCCCATGCTCCGTAGCCATAGTAGAGATCCCAGTAATAGGGGCTTGCCAAGGCATAGAGCCGAGGATTGTGGAAACGCACCAAACGGCGCGAGAAACGATAATCCAGTTCGGGGTCGTCCATGTCGTATTCCGATTCAGCATAGCTTTCCTCCACCGAGTCAACCCGTGCTGCCAGCGAGTCGTCCATGGCCGCACCTCCAGCATTCTGATACTGTCCACCATACACATAGCGGCGGTTGTATTCGTCCTCGCTGCGTGTATTGCTGTTATAATCCACCACGGCAGGAGCGGTGGCTACTGAAGTGGTGGTTGCCCTCAATGCCTCTCGCCTTTCCTCGTTGCGTTTTTGAGTCTCTTCTTTCGCCTTCTTGGAGGAGGTGAAGTAGAGGTCGTCCTGTGCCATTCCGAGCAGCGGAACAATCACCAAAATCAATGTGAGTAATCTCTTCATATCCGTGCAATTTTGTTCAACATGAATAAGTATAGTTTTTTTACATTGCAAAAGTAAGAATAATCCTTGTACTTGTAAATATAAAAATCCCTACTAAGGAGAGGAAATTCCCTAAACTCCAAATTTGCGAGTGCAAAGTTAGACAAAATAATCCAAAAAGATAAGACAAAAGACTAAAATCGCACTTTTTTGCCCTCGCGCACTCCATTATATCAGAAGAAATCAGTAATTTTACCGAAAATTCACAATGTTAGATTCACTACTATTATGACGAAAAACCTGAATTTGATTCTTTGCGGCATCATCGGCACCTGTCTCGCCATGCCTGCACCAGTGGTGGCTGCTCCACTTGGCAGCACTCCCCTCAGCGCAGCCAAAGCAAAGCAGCGCACCATCGTGAAAGTGGAAACCATCAACGTAGAAACTCCCGTCGGCACTGCCCCTCGCCTACCCTGGCAGGTGTGGGTGACTTACAGCGACGGAAGCCACGAATGGAGACAAACGAAATGGAACAACTCGCTGCTATCGGCAGAACAGCAAGAAGCCAATCCACAAATCAATCCCGTGGGCAAAACCTACACCGTCAGCGGATTCATCATCGGTGACAACACCACCGACAACGGCTACCCCATCACGGCCAATGTCACCGTCACCGACAAGCCATGGGCTGTTCCAGCCCCCAAACCTGCAGCACATCCCCTGCCGCTGGGCGATGTCTATATTGAAGAAGGCAACAGGTTGCGACACAATCAAGAACTAGACATCAAAACCCTGCTCGACCTCGACATCAGCCAGCAGCTCTACAACTACCGCGACACCTACGGCCTCCCCACCGAGGGCTACACGATGGCCGACGGCTGGGACTCTCCCACCACCAAGCTGAAGGGACACGGGTCGGGTCACTACATGAGCGCACTCGCCTTCGCCTTTGCTTCCTGTTCCGAACGTGGCAACAATCGCGACCAAGTGAAGAACGAACTGCGCAACCGCATCCGCCGCATGGTGAACGAACTGCGCGAATGCCAGGAGCGCACCTTTGTGTGGGACAGCACCCTCAACCGCTATTGGGAGGCACGTGACTATGCCCCAGAAACTGAACTGAAGGAGATGAAGGGCAACTGGAAAGCGTTTGACGAATACAAGAAAGACTACCGTCACTATGGCTATGGCTACCTCAACGCCATTCCTGCCGCTCACCCTGCCCTCATCGAATGCTTTCGCGCGTACAATAATGAAGAATGGGTGTGGGCGCCCTACTACACCATCCACAAACAATTGGCTGGCCTCATCGACATTGTAAACAACATCGATGAGAAGCAAATAGCCGACAAGGCACTCCTCATTGCCAAAGACATGGGGCTGTGGGTGTGGAACCGCATGCACTACCGCACCTACGTCAAGACCGACGGCACACGAGCCGAACGTCAGGCCAAGCCAGGCAACCGCTACGAAATGTGGAACATGTACATCGCTGGCGAAGTGGGCGGCATGGCCGAATCGCTGGCTCGTTTGGCCGAAATGGTGAGCGACCCCACCGAGAAAGCCCACCTGATCGAGGCTGCCAACTGTTTCGACTCGCCCGCCTTCTTCGACCCTGTAGCCAAGAACATCGATGACATACGCACCCGCCACGCCAACCAGCACATCCCCATGATTGTGGGTGCACTACGCTCCTACATTACCAATGGCAACCCCTACTACTACAACCTTGCCTACAATTTCTGGAATCTGGTGCAGGGACGCTATGCCTACGCCATGGGAGGTGTGGGAAATGGAGAAATGTTCCGTCAGCCTTACTCACAAATTCTCTCAATGAACACCAGCGTGCAGAGCGACTTCCAGCGCAATATGTACCCCAACCCCGACATCAACGAGACGTGCTGCGCCTACAACCTTGCCAAACTGACCAAGGATCTCAACTGCTTCGACCCCGACAATGCTGCCTATATGGATTATTACGAGCGTGTGCTTTACAACCAGATTATCGGCTCGCTGCATCCCGACCATTGGGGTGTGACCTACCAGTATGCTGTGGGCATGAATGCACGCAAGCCCTACGGCAATGAAACTCCACAAGCTACTTGCTGCGGCGGTACAGGCGTGGAGAACCACGTAAAATATCAGGAGGCTGCCTATTTCGTCAACGACCACACCATGTGGGTGGCACTCTACCTGCCCACCCTGGCTTGGTGGGAGGACAAAGGAGTGGTGTTTGAGCAAAGCTGCAAGTGGCCTGCCGAAAGCTCTACGCTGGTGCTCACTCGCACGGACGAGACGAAAGACGCCACCTTCGCCCTGAAACTCCGCGTACCTTATTGGGCCACAGAAGATTTTGACGTGAAGCTGAACGGAAAGTCTATCGCCAAGACCTATCAGCCATGCTCCTACGTGGAAATTCCCACCCGCCAATGGAACCAAGGAGACAAGATTGAGGTGACCATGCCCTTCACCAAGCACATCAACTGGGGACCAGACAAGATGGATCTTGCTGCCACAGGCAAGAACGAGACCCGCACGCCCTTCAACCCCGAATGGGTGGGCGCGCTGATGTATGGTCCTCTGGTCATGGCCACTCCCGACGTGAAGGAATGGAAAGATGCCGACTTCACCCTACAGTCAAACCTGAGCGACATCCAGCTCAATGGTGCCAGCATCGACTCCAAATATCATGACAATCTCTTTACCCTTTCTCTGGGTGGCAAACAGTTCCAACCCGACTATTACCAGACGGGCAACTCCACACACTACTTGCGCCTTCATGTAGCTACAGGCGGCAAGCAAAAGGCGAAGAAGGGCATCGACAAGACCAGCCTTGAGCAAGTGCTGCAAGTGGCCAAGGAGCGCATCGATGCACAGAATGCATGGAACGCACTCGCTGTCAAAGTACCGGCTTTCTCGCCCTGGGCACCCAATGGCTATGCACGTCTTCTCACTCAGATGAAATCGGCTCAGCAAGTCATGGAAAAGCCTAACAAGGAACTCACCCAAGAGGCTGTCAACGCGGCAGTGTCGGCACTCAATGTGGCCATCAACACCATGCGCCCGGGCAATTTAGCTGAACCCGAAGACCTGAGCGAACTCCTTCCGCTTCTCACCGAAACGAAGAGCATACGCAACAAGACAACCGAACTGCGCGAAGCCATCGACTATGCCGACATGGTGGTGCAGTACGTCAACGACGGCTCAGGCACACATGACCTCATCGGCAAGGCACTCGCTCGTCTGAAGGAGGCTCGCAAAACGCTCAAACAACAATAATGCAAGGAAACCTCTCGCAGAGGGTACATCGCTTGGACATTAAATCAAAACCATACAAAGCAAAAGTGACTGAATCGCACGAACTCAGTCACTTTTGCTTTGATGAAAGGAAGAAACGAAAAGCGTAGTTATTTCTTATCCTTAGCCGTAGCGTTCTCCTTTTTGCTGACAGGCACATCGGTCATGTCACCCTGAATAAAAATGCGGGTCATCTCTTCCTTGCAATTGGTGAAAACTTGGATGCTCTTCTTGAAACGGCCTGGCATCTTGTGTGAGGCATCGTAGGTGACGGTGATTTCAGCACTTGCACCTGGGGCTATGAAGTCCTTGGGATAGTCAGCGACGGTGCATCCGCAGGAAGCATGAGCCGATGTGATGACAAGCTTGGCATCGCCTACGTTAGTGAACTTGAAAGTGCACTTCTGAATGGGGTCGTCCATAGAGAAAGTGCCTAAGTCGATTGTGGTTTTCTCGAACTTGATTTCGGGGAACTTCTTGGCTTGCATGCCAAGTGCCATCGTAAAAATGGCAAGGAACACAAAGATTTTTGTTTTCATCTGGTTGATGTTTTTATGTTAATCTTATGCAAAAGTACAACAAAATCCGATTAAAACGAACATTCATGCATGAGATTTCATATTTTTTTCGTAATTTTGCACGATTTTTTGTATAAATTAAGATTCGGAAACTAAAAAAACAATCAATAAGATATGAATAAGAATACATTGACTGCGTTTGCGTTGATGGCCTTGGTGATGTTTGGCTTTATGGCTTACGAGAACTATGCCCAGCGCACACGTCAAGCAGAGCAGCAGGTACTTGACTCCATTGCCCGTGTGGAAATGGAGAAGGAAGCCAAGGTTCGGCAGAAAGAGCTGGAGAAGAAGGCTGAAGAGTTGGCCGACACGTTGAACCCGCTTTTTGAAGCGCGTCATGGACAGGTGACTACAACGGTGATTGAAAACGAATTGCTGAAGGTGACCCTCTCCAACAAGGGTGGACAATTGCAAAAGGTGGAGCTGAAGGACAGCACTTACAAAAGCCGCGAGGGTGGAAACGTGGTGCTCTTCGACGGAAAGGATCAAAACATGTGCATGATGCTGGACGGAAAGACGGCCAACATTGTGACGGACGAACTGTATTTTCAGCCTACCGGCGTGAAGCAGGACGGAGTGACGATGCACTTGCCCGTGGGCAGCGGCTCTTTAGACATCACTTATTCGCTGAAGCCCAATACCTACCTGCTGGACATGGATGTGAAAGCTACTGGGCTGGAGGATTTCTTCTCTTCTACGACCCGTTCGATGCAGATTGACTGGAAGGAGGACATGAAGCAGCAGGAGAAGGGGTACGACTTTGAGAACCGCTACTCAACAGTGACTTATCGCGACGTGGATGGCGACACCCATGAACTGTCGGTAAGCGGAAGCAACGAAGATGAGAACGAATTTGAAGAAAAGATAAAGTGGATTACGTATAAAACTCAGTTTTTCAGTCAAATTCTTATTGCTGACCAACCACTCACGGTGAGCCGAATGACATCGGAATATTTGGAAGAAGGATCGGGCTACCTAAAGACGTACAAGACCTCGTTTACAGCTGATTTCGACACGAAGGGTGCTAAGCCCACCTCTTTCCATCTCTATTTAGGACCGAACAAATTCTCCACGCTGAAGGAGAACGAGAAGATGCTGGAGTCGAGCGATGACCTCGATTTGCAGTCGTTGGTGTATATGGGTTGGCCTGTCATCAAGTGGATTAACCGCTTTTTCTTTCTCTACGCTTTCGACTTCCTCACAGGACTGGGACTGAACATGGGCATTGTGCTCTTGTTGCTCACCATCATTGTGAAGGTGATTGTGTTCCCGCTCATGAAGAAGTCGTACATCGCCTCAGCCAACATGCGCGTGCTCCGTCCGAAGATGGACGAAATCAATGCCAAGTACCCCAAGCCAGAGGATGCCATGCTGAAACAGCAGGAGGTGATGAAGCTCTATAGCGAATATGGCGTAAGCCCAATGGGTGGATGTTTGCCAATGCTAATACAGATGCCCATCTGGATTGCTCTCTTCAATTTCATCCCCAATTACATCGAAATGCGCGGCGAGTCATTCCTTTGGGCCGATGATCTCTCCACCTACGATGACATCATCAACTGGGGATTCAACATCTGGGGCATTGGCGACCACTTGTCACTCTTCTGCATCCTTTGGTGCGTATCAACTGTAGCCAACTCTATCATCACGCAACGTCAGCAGCAGTATGCCATGACTCCTGAGCAACAGCAACAGATGAACATGATGAAGTGGATGACCTACCTGATGCCTATCATCTTCTTCTTCTCGTTCAACAGCTACAGCTCAGGTCTGAACTGGTACTACTTTGTATCGGGTCTCATCAGCATTCTGATGATGTGGTTTCTGCGCAAAACGACGGATGACCACGTGTTACTGGAGAAACTGGAGAAGCGTCATGAGGAGCGCAAGTTGAACATGGGCGACAAGAAGAAGACATCAAGCATCATGGAACGTCTGCAAGCCATGCAGGAGAAGCAGCTCGAAATTCTGAAACAACAGCAGGAAGCTCAAAAGAAACGGTAGAATTAAGTTCATGCAGATATGACACAAGCTATTCAGAAAAGGTTAAGCGATTCAGCCGCCATGCGCTGGACGACCCTCATTATCGTGTCGGTGACGATGATGTTTGCCTATTTCTTCACCGATGTAATGTCCCCTCTGGAGCCGATGCTTACAGCAGCTAAGGCGGACGGTGGCTTAGGGTGGACGGCCGACGAATACGGCTTCTTCTCAGGCTCTTACAGCTTCTTCAATGTGTTCCTGTTGCTGCTCTTCTTTGGCGGCATCATCCTCGACAAATTTGGCATCCGCTTCACAGGCATCATGTCAACGGTACTCATGTTTGGCGGTGCGCTCATCAAGTGGTATGGCGTAGCAAACGAGTTCGAGGGCGAATTTTTCGGCTATCCCATGCAGGTGATTGTGGCTTGTCTTGGATTCGCCATCTATGGAGTGGGATGTGAAATAGCGGGCATCACCGTGAGCAAGGTAATTGTGAAATGGTTTACGGGTCACGAATTGGCACTTGCTATGGGACTTCAGGTGGCTCTTGCCCGTATCGGCACCGCAGGGGCATTGGCTTTTGCCCTTCCATTTGCAAAATCGATGGGTGGTGCTCACGCCAGCGTGGGGTTGGGAGCTGCCATGCTCTGCATCGGCATGATTGCCTTTATTGTTTACAGCGTGATGGACAAGAAGGAAGATCAGGCAGCCGCAACGGTGGAGACGGAACCAGAGGAGGGATTCAAATTTGCCGACCTCAAATTGCTGTTTACCAACAAGGGATTCTGGTACATTACCCTACTCTGCCTCATGTTCTATGCAGGCGTGTTCCCCTTCCTGAAATTTGCCACCCAGCTAATGGTCACCAAATATGATGTTGACCCCGATGTGGCTGGACTCATTCCCGCCATGCTCCCCTTCGGCACCATCTTCCTCACCCCGTTGTTCGGTTCTGTCTATGACAAGAAGGGAATGGGGGCCACACTGATGATTCTCGGCAGCATCTTGCTGACAGTTGTCCATGCCATCTTTGCCTTGCCCATTAACTCGTGGATAGTAGCCATCGCTGCGATGGTGATTCTTGGTATCGCCTTCGGCCTTGTGCCCTCAGCCATGTGGCCCTCTGTACCAAAGATTATCCCCATGCAACTGCTGGGTACTGCCTACGCATTAATTTTCTACATTCAAAACATCGGTTTGGGCATGGTGCCCATCCTCATCGGCAAGGTGAACCAAGCCAACATCGGCGAGGATGGCAACATCGACTATACAATGTCGATGACACTCTTTGCCGTCTTCGGAGCCATAGCCATCATCATTTCTTTCCTCCTCTTGGCTGAGGACAAGAAGAAGGGGTACGGCCTACAACAGTCGAACATAAAGAAAAACTAAAAACAGACATTATTTGTATCAACAACAGATTTCACGAATGAAACGGATAATCCGAAAGATAGCAAATTCTTAATAAATTCTTGCTGGATTTTTTCTTAACTCTTATTTCTTAATTAACTCTTAACTACCATGTTTGAAGGACAACCGCGAGGTCTATGGACCTTAGCATTAGCCAACACAGGCGAGCGATTTGGCTACTACACCATGCTTGCCGTCTTTACACTCTTTCTGCAGGCAAACTTCGGGTTTGACGAGAAAGTGACGTCCACCATTTTCTCCAGCTTCCTCATGCTGGTTTATTTCCTGCCACTCTTCGGAGGCATGCTTGCCGACAAGTTCGGCTATAGCAAGATGGTAACCATCGGCATCTTTATCATGTTCATCGGTTACGTACTCCTCTCATTGCCTTTAGGCAAAGATTCTTTTGCCATCGTAGCAATGGGAGGCGCACTCCTGTTGGTCAGCCTCGGCACGGGACTGTTCAAGGGCAACTTGCAGGTGATGGTGGGCGACCTCTACAACGACCCTCAGTTTGCCAGCAAGCGCGACTCTGGTTTCCAGCTCTTTTACATGGCCATCAACGTGGGTGCCCTTTTCGCTCCCACCGCTGCCATCAAAATGATGGGCTGGGCGCAAACGAATCTCGGCATGACCGAAGCTGACTCTTACCACTTTGCATTCGCTGTGGCATGCGCATCACTCATTGCCAGCATCGCTATCTACTACTTGGGCAAAAAGACATTCGCTCAAGTCATCACAGTCAGCAAGAAGGACAACAAAAGTAATACAAATGACCAAGTGGAAGAACTCACGAAAAGCGAAACCACAGAGCGCATCATCTGTCTCTGCCTTGTCTTTACGGTGGTTCTCTTCTTCTGGATGGCTTTCCACCAGAATGGTCTCACCTTGACCTTCTTCGCCCGCGACTACACGGCAACGTCGGCCACAGGTATTACGGCTATGGAGTTTGACGTGATGAACCTTGTGTGGTGCATTCTCATCATCTACGGCCTTTTCGGTCTGTTTCAAAGCACAACAGCTAAAGGGAAAGGAATTGGCGCAGCATTGGTGGCCATTCCTGCCGCCATCTTAGGTTACACCTACTATCAACAGACCAATGCCATTGTAGCAGTGGATGCCCCCATCTTCCAGCAGTTCAACCCTGCGTTTGTGGTAGGTCTCACTCCCGTCAGCATCGCCCTGTTCGGTTGGTTGGCCAAGAAGAACAAAGAGCCTAAAGCACCTGTGAAGATTGGCTTGGGCATGCTGGTAGCAGCAGGTGCTTACATCATGCTGACCGTGGCCAGCATCGGTCTTCCCCTGCCTGCCTACGATGCAGAAGGCACCAACCTCCACATGGCCGACACCACCCCCAACTTGCTCGTCTCCACTTATCTTGTGCTCACCTTCGCCGAGTTGCTCCTCTCCCCCATCGGCATTTCGTTCGTGACCAAAGTGGCTCCTCCCAAGTACAAGGGCATGATGATGGGTGG
Organism: uncultured Bacteroidales bacterium; assembly: GCA_902789725.1. Classification (GTDB taxonomy): domain Bacteria; phylum Bacteroidota; class Bacteroidia; order Bacteroidales; family Bacteroidaceae; genus Minthosoma. Next base: position 78,847 of record CADAPC010000001.1, on the reverse strand, counting down.
ATGGTTCGTTTCCACAGCCATCGGAAACTTCCTCGTGCAGATTCCCGGCTACTTGTGGGGCAAGGATTTGACCATCGTCTGGGGCACACTCGCTGGCATTTGCCTCATTGCAGCCCTGTTCATCTTCTCCATCATCAAGAAGCTGAACAAGGTGGCATAAAACCTAAGTGCTAAAGTACCACATTCGTTACCTGCAACTTTAATCCCCGGAATTGCTTGAGTACTCAAACGATTCCGGGGATTCATTCATAGGAATCAGTGCATTTCCAATTTCAAAACAAACGGAAGATCCGCTAAACATTGGTGCTCTGTGGCCATAAATGCTATTGTGCCATTATCTTTCTGACTTGGGTGGTTCCATCTGATTTTGTCGTGCATTCCAAATAGATGCCCGCTGATGGTCGATTTTCCATTTCAACACCTTGCAGAGTAAAAAACCTGACAGAACGTAGAACACCATCGGAAAGGAATTGGATGGCTGTTGGGTACACAACGTCCGCTTCTGTTTGTTCAAACACCCAGCGCAGGCGGGTACGGTCGGCATGCATGGCAAAAAAATCCACGGGACCTCCCTTGCCGTCAGCATCAGGAGCACCCACATTAAAGAGACGTTTCCCCTCTTCTGTAGCATCCATATAGAAGGCCATCTTTCCGTTGTCCTGCTTAGCATAGGTAGGATGAATGGCAATGGGATTGGCAGAAAGTGACGTTTCCATTTGCATGTAGTTGCCCGTCAATAGATTGCGCACATTCACATAGCCATTGCCTGCAGCCTCAAGCCCCCACAAGGCTGCGGGCATAGCTGCGATGGCATCCTTCTTTCCTGCATTGATGTCATTGTCAGACAGGCCAATACGATAGACCAATTGCCCTGCTTTTCCGTTCTGTCCTTCCAAAGCATAAAGATAACGCCTCTGGATGGAGGGCTTGGCATCAGCATCTTTGGCTCCGGAATGAGTGCCGTAACTATAAATATTGTAAGCTTTTTCGGTTGAAAAACCTTCCAACGTATAAATGCGTGCATTATTGAGGGCTTTCACCCCATTGTTGAGAATCGTTTCTTGTGCATCTATCTCTTTCTGAGAGGTTTGCTCCGTGAGGTTTTGAAGGAAATTCTGAGCATCAGCAATGAGCACTTTCAGTTGGTCGATAGATTGAGAAGGAAAACCAAGGGTTACGTCAACCTGTGCACCGTTCACCAGATTCAACGCACTCGAAAGAGTTGCTTCCAAACTGCGGGCTCTGGGGTCGATAGTGCTCTGTTCGTCACTCTTTTGTGCCAAACTGTTCACATAGTGTTCAATATTTGTATAGCCCCCACCCAACGTAGTGCCATTGGCATCGTTCACAGTGGGGTTCAAACCATTCGCCGTTTCCCACTCGTCAGCCATACCGTCATTGTCACTATCAGTTGGGCGAAGTCCGTTTGCCAGAAAACCGATACCCCCCAACTCGTCTTCGTTAGCGATAAAACTTCCTTTCTTGCCCAGTGAAGTCAATTGCTCAATGATGCGCAGGTCGTGAGGGTCTCTCACTCTCGATGCACCCACTTGATCCACAATATTCTGATAAGCCTCTGCCGCAGTTTCCACATTCATAGGATGCGTCGTGTTGAAGTTGGGTCGCGACATGGCTGTGGCATTGTGATGGTCGGTGATGAGTGTACCATTCAGCACTCCGTCACAGTTTCCGTCAAAGTAGTTGCCCGAACTGTAAAGATGGTCGGTTGCAGTCCAATCATCAAAATACTTGGCCGAACCATTTGGACCAGCAATGAAATAATTGTTCACCACGTCCTGATAGTTGTCAGCTGCTGAGTGACCACCAATGATGCCCATCGCAAAATTGTACACCACATTATTATAATATTGTAAGTAGCACTTCATCTTGGGATTTCGGCTCTTGTTGTCGGCCCACAAGCAATGGTGAATGGTCCAGTTGCGTGTACCATCGGTGATGGAACCGAACCGTTGTGGTTCAATGCCCTCCGAGTTGATGCAATACTGCCAAGTGATGTTGTTGGCATCCTTGATGTGTACATTATCCCATGGTCCCCACGAAACGGAGCAATGATCCATGATGAAGTTCTGACATTCATCGAGCGTGAGTGTACATTTGCTCTGATTCACACTCTTTCCACCACGCATACGGATGTAGCGCATGATGATATTTTTCGACTTTGACGCAATGACACGCCCTCCATAGATGGTGATGCCCTCACCAGGAGCTGTCTGGCCCGCAATAGTGATGTTGCTGGCTATGGTGAGGTTTGTGCCCGTAATGTCTATCACTCCACCAACATCGAAAACGACAAAACGGTTTGATTGTCCTACGGCTTCGGCCAAAGAACCTGGCCCAGAGGCATTAAGATTTGTCACATGTACCACTTGGCAACCACGTCCGCCTGAAGCATAAGCACCATAGCCTTCAGCACCAGGAAATGCCAACTGCTGGGCCTGTACAGTCCCCGACAGCACGCATGCAAAACAGAGAGTATAAAGGTATTTCATATATAATTAGGTGAATAATACATAAGTCGCAACAAGTCAGCACCACCAAATTTTCCCTTCAAAATGCAAAGGTAAGGAAAAAAAGTATTCCAACAAACAACAACCACTCTGTTTCTTCAAAAAAAGGTTGGCTATGTGAAGAAAAAGCACTAACTTTGCACCGATTTCGAATAGGAAGAAGTGACACAATGTCACACGCAATGCCAGAGTTTCTTGCACTGGCATGTTTTTTGTCGATTACATCAAAGCGTAATAAATTACAGAACAATGGAAAAGAATATAAAGAACGAGGAAGTTGACGAACACATCGTCAATGAAAACAAGGATGAGCAACAGCCTTCGGGCGAAGAGCAAGCAACGGTTGCTGAGGAATCTCCTAAAGAAACAGAGCAACAGGAACAAACTCCAGAGGAGAAAATCGCTGAACTGGAGAAGCAAGTGGAAGAACTGAAAAGGCAGCAGCTTTACAAGGTGGCAGAATTTGACAACTTCCGCAAGCGTGTTATGCAAGAGAAGGCCGACCTCATCAAGAACGGCGGGACGAAGGTCATCACCACCCTACTGCCCATCATTGACGACTTGGAGCGTGCTCAGCAAAACATGGACAAATATGAGGATGTAGCAGCTGTGAAGGAAGGTTTGAATCTTATTATCGAAAAGTTTTTCAAACTGATGGCACAGGAAGGATTGAAGAAGATGGACGTAGTGGGACAACCGTTCGATGCCGACTTGCACGAAGCCATTGCTATGGTACCCGGACAGCCCGATGAACAGAAAGGCAAGGTGATGGATTGCATGATGGCAGGATACACCTTAAACGACAAAGTGATTCGCTATGCCAAAGTGGCAGTAGCAGAATGATTCGCCCAACCTTTGGGCACATTTCCCTCTACATTATTCTACTTAACATTTTACATTCACAACGACCGTGGCGAAAAGAGACTACTACGAAGTGCTGGGGGTGGAAAAGACCGCTTCCGACGATGAGATTAAGCGGGCCTACAAGAAGATGGCCATCAAGTACCACCCTGACCGCAATCCAGGTGACAAACAAGCAGAAGAAAAATTCAAGGAGGCGGCAGAGGCCTACGATGTGTTGCGCGACCCACAGAAACGCCAACGATATGACCAGTTCGGACCAGACGCATTTGGCCCAGGCACTGGAGGTTTTGGTGGTGGGCAAGGCATGTCGATGGATGACATCTTCAGCATGTTTGGCGACATCTTTGGCGGAGGCTTCGGAGGTGGCGGTTTCAGCAGCTTCGGAGGCTTTGGCGGAGGCAGAGGACAGCACCGCAAGCCTGTATATAAAGGACAAGACTTGCGCATGCGTATCGAACTCGACCTGAACGACATCGTCAATGGCGTGACGAAAAAATTCAATCTCCGCACCGACATCACTTGTCCACACTGCAAAGGAACGGGGTCGGAAGATGGTCAAGAAACCACTTGCGACACCTGCAAAGGACAAGGCGTAGTTTATAAAACCCGCCAAACGATGCTGGGCATCATGCAGACCCAAACGGTGTGCGAAACCTGTGGCGGTGAAGGAACGGTCATCAAGAATAAGTGCAAGCATTGCAACGGCGAAGGCATTGTGAAGGGTGAGAAGCAAGTGGAAGTAGAACTGCCAGCAGGATTAGTCGAGGGTTATGCTTATAATTTCCAGGGGAAAGGAGGAGCAGGGCGTCGCAACGGTATTAACGGCGATTTGCAAATCCTTGTGCATGAAAAGCCGCATCCAGAATTGATGCGCGACGGAGTTGACCTTGTTTATAATCTCTTGCTCACCATTCCGCAGGCCGTACTGGGAACCTCACTCGAAGTGCCCACACACGATGGCAAGGCCAAAATCACCATTCCCGCAGGAACCCAACCTGGCACAGTGTTCCGTTTGAAGAACAAAGGCATCCCCGACATCAATGGCTACGGGCACCAGCGTGGTGACGAAATCATCAACATTTCGGTCTATATGCCTGAAACCCTTACAAAAGAAGAACGACGTGCCATTGACGTATTGGCTGGAGGCGATAATATCAAACCCTCTACAAGCATCAAAGACAAAATTTTCAGTCATTTCCGAGCTTACTTCAAAAAGTAAAAGAACTTCTCAATCAAGAGCAGGGAAACATGTGGCAAGTATAAAAAAGGCTGAAGAAGCACTTGTTTTGAACGTTCCAAATTAGGTATATCGTTGATATATAAAGGTATCAGATAACAAAATTCGTTATCTGATACTATTTTTATCATTGTCGGCAATCAAAAAATCACATATTTTAGGTATTGTGGGGATAAGAAATAGTCCGTAACTTTGCACCACGAAAGAAGAAATCTTTACTCATAATAATATAAGCAATGCCCATGTCGTGAGACACAGCAACCCCAATTTTTTTTGTGAGCACATCGTTTTTCTCTTCTCGTATGAGATACGAACTCACTAAAAAATTCTTAGATTACGTAAACCATAAAATGTTAGAGACAAAAAGACCGCTTAGCATGTTCGCGACGAACGAGCTAAGCGGTTTCTCGTTTTGATGGTGCCGCCTATGAGGATGAGCCTAAAATACTACTCTTCCTCACAAAAACCATCCACACTTCCATGTCCTGACGATGTATGCCAGACTTTTTTGTGTTTTCATTGAAAAAAAAGTGGGAAATCTTTTGTCAGTTTCACAAAATGTCGTACCTTTGCACTCGCAAACAGAGGAAGAGCCCCTTCCGAAGGGAGCAGACATAGACACGGGGTGCGTTAGTTCAGTAGGTTAGAATACATGCCTGTCACGCATGGGGTCACGAGTTCGAGTCTCGTACGCACCGCAAAAGACCAACAGTTTTCTAAGGTCTATAAACAAGAGGAAGACACGAGGTGCGTTAGTTCAGTAGGTTAGAATACATGCCTGTCACGCATGGGGTCACGAGTTCGAGTCTCGTACGCACCGCAAAAAGGAACCTTAAACCCACGTTTGAGGTTCTTTTCGTTCACCCCAACACGTATGCGTTAATACTATTTTATATTCCCCAACGCAATAACACGCATCATCCTGACATACAACCGCGACGCTGCGCACTGCCCTGCACTCCGAGGCAGGACGGCTCTTGCCGCCTTGGGCGGCAGGAGCGGGGAAGATTTTACCCTCCACTTGCAACTGTAAACATCTAATAATTAACCACTTCGACGCACTCTTCGTCGAGGCGGCTACACGGTGCGTCTGCATTCCCTCACCACGGGGAATGCGGACGCGCCTTTCTGTCGTGAGGTTTCATCAACCTACTCTATTATCTTAGTTTTATTCACAAACATTTTTACTAACAACAAATAAAACAATCATGAAGAAAGTTTATGAAAGACCAACGATGAACGTGGTCAAGTTGAAACAACAGCAGCAACTGCTCTCAGGCAGCGGTGTACAGTCCATGCGCTCAGGCTATGGTGATGCGCAAGTAGACACATGGGATGAATTCGAAAAGGCTATGCGCGAGAGCGATAAATAACATAATTATTAACGTCTTAAAAAGTATTAGGCTTATGATTAGTTTGATCAAGATGAAGGGTGTGAACCCTCAGACGAAAGTAACAATTTACTTCCCTCGCTGGATGGGCCGGAAACATCTCCACTCTGATTGCTAATTAACCCATAAAATCCAATTCATTAATGAAAATCATCGAAATCATTAATGAATTGGATGATTTTCATTAATGAACGGAATTTGAAGAGGAATTTGTGATGGAGAATTGAAATAAAATGCGTACCTTTGTCGAGTCATGAACAGTACTTTTGGTCAGTTCACGGCTCCAAAGGAAAACAACGTGCTTTGTCCTATACAACAACAACTAATTCTTTTAACAACATGAGACTAACACTTTTATTACTGACTCTCGCCGCATGCCTCTGTGGTCGAGCACAAACCACATCTTGGACCGCCGACAACGGCAATGGGACATTTACGAACCCACTATTTTACGATGAATTCAGCGACCCCGACATTCTGCGAGTGGGCGATGACTATTATTTGGCAGGAACCACAATGCACGCAGTGCCAGGACTGGTGATTCTGCATTCCAAGGACTTAGTGAACTGGGAGAACATCTCTTACTGTTTTGATCGTTTCGACTTCGACGATGAGGCTTTCTCGCTGAAGAACCACAAAGAAATTTACGGTCAGGGCATCTGGGCGCCATGCATCCGTTATGCCAATGGCCAATTCTATGTGTTCTCGAATGTGAATGGCAAGGGGCTACAATGCTACACGGCAAAGGACATTAAGGGGCCTTGGACGCATCACAACATGAAGGGAAACATTTACGATTTGGGCGTGCTCTTTGACGATGACGGGAAGGTGTATGCCATCCACGGATATGGAACGGTGAAATGCACGGAGTTGAAGCCCGACATGAGCGGGCCTATCGAGGGGACGGAACGTGTCATCATCCCTGAAGGAAATGGCGTGGGAGAAGGTCACCACATGTACAAAATCGATGGCATGTACTATCTCATCAGCACCGACTATCGCCCCAACGGGCGCACCCTCTGCTCGCGCTCCAGAAGCATCTGGGGGCCTTACGAGACGCGCGTCATCACAGCCGACGAGACGTATGGCTACCATGCAGCATCGCTCACACAAGTGCCACGAGGCACGAAATACCGCATTGGCGAGGACGGTACGAAGTTTGGTCTTGGTCCACTCGACAAGGATGCGACGGCTTGCACCAATGCTCACCAGGGGGGTATCGTGCAGTACAAGGACGGTTCATGGTGGGCACTCTTCATGATGGACTTCCACTCCATAGGGCGCACCGTGTGCCTCATGCCGATGACATGGAAAGACGGTTGGCCCATGGTGGGACTGAAGAACAATCTTGGCAGGGCTCCACGCACTTGGTTCAAACCAGGCACTGCAATGGGGTTTTATGGAATTGGCGATGCTCCAGTTGAGCCACATGCCCCCTACGTGCGCAGCGACAACTTTGACGGAAAGCAGCTTGGCCGTGTGTGGCAGTGGAACCACAATCCGGAGGAGAAGATGTGGAGCTTGAAGGGTGGCAAACTGCGCTTGAAATCTATGCCAGCCGAGCAGCTGATGTGGGCGCGCAACACGCTGACCCAGCGTGTGATTGGTCCGCAGAGCATCACAACTGTAGAACTGAACGTGAAGGGACTGAAAGACGGTGATGTGGCAGGATTGGGCAACATCAATGTGCCTTGCTCCTGGATTGGTGTGGTGAAGAAAGGTGGCGCGCTCACCCTCCGCTGTTTTGAGCAACTCGCCAACGACACCACCGATGCACCCATCAGTTTGCCCAACGGCAAAATATGGCTGCGTTCAATCGGCGACTACGACAACGACCAAGCGCAGTATGCTTACTCCACCGATGGCCAGACGTTCCAAACACTTGGGCGCATGATGCCTCTGTCTTATCAGCTTATCTCTTTCCAAGGCTCTCGTCACGCATTGTTCGCATTCAACATTGGCACCCAGAACGGCGGCTATGCTGAATTTGACAACTTTACGGTAGAAGAGCCCCAAGCAGACCGTTCGAAGAACATCCCCTTCGGCAAGACCTTCCGCATCATCAACAAGGCCACAGGTCGCCCTGCCGTATGCGACCCACACGGAATCCTTTACGACACTCACACAGGCGACAAGAGTCAACGCACGCAGTTCCGTCTCATTGACAAAGGCAACGGACAAGTAGCTCTACAATGTGCGGATGGCCGCTACATTAAAGTGTATGGCGAAGGCTTGGCGGGCGACGTACGCTTCACCACCAACGAGAAAGAAGCTGAGGTTTTCCTTTGGCAAGACTATCTGGAGCATGACTTCATGCTCTTCTCACTGAAAAATCATCGCTACATCGGCAAGAGCCCTACTACTGGCAGCCCCTACTCGATGGACTATGTGGGTCCCGATCCTGCCCGACGAAACGGCGCCGTGTTGCATTGGGAAGAGAGTGCTACGGAATGACGTTTAATATTTGACACAAGACAAAACCGCACGTTTTCACAAAAAAAATCTTAAAAAGGCAAATCATTTTTCAGTGGTTTGCCTTTATTTGTTGCATTTTTCCTACCTTTGCCACTTGAAAGCAGTCAGGCGGTCTGTCGCTGGCAGTTCATCAGAATTGAAAGAGGAAAGTCCGGGCAGCGCAGGGCATCCCACTTCCTAATGTAGAAGCAATCCGCGAGGGTTGAGAAGTGCAGAAGAAAACAACAACAGACATGGTCTTTGCCATCGTTCTTCGGGAATGAGCACATGGCTGTGGCTGAAATGGTGAGAAGGTGGGGCAAGAGCCCACCAGCGGCATGGTGACATGTCGGCTGTGCACCTTGGGAGCTGCAAGTTCATGTAAACCACCGTTTGAGGGTAGCCCGCCCGAAGTAACTTCGAGTTTATCGGTGGAGGGTGGAACGCTTGAGCCATGAGGCGACTCATGGAGTAGATAAATGACAGACACGCAACTCTGGCAAAATAGATAATATATTGTTTCTATCATTCAAAGTTGCGACAGAACCCGGCTTACAACCTGGCTGCTTTCATTTTTTTTGACTATCATGAAGAATGTCAAAAACATGCATTCTGCTGACTAAACTTTTGATATGAGGACTCGTCTAACATCTCGATATTTAATAATTCTACAATGAATAAAAAACATTTTTTGACCACGTTGGCTATGTTGTTGACAAGCAATGTGATGTGGGGACAAAAGGCTTGGACACTGCAAGAGTGTCTGGACTATGCCCTTGCAAACAACCTCCAGCTGCAACAAAAGAAGATAGCGGCAGCATCCAGCCACGAGGATGTATTGCAGAGTCAATCAGCATTGTTTCCATCAGTATCCTTCAGCACCAACCAAAATGCATCGTGGAGACCTTTTGCTGAGACGACCATCAACCTAACCAATGGCTCGATGACCACCAACCGAAACACGGTATCCTACAACGGTTCGTATGGAATCAATGCGAACTGGACCGTTTGGAACGGGAATCGTAACACAAACATCATTAAGCAGAACAAAGTGAACGAACAGATGGCGGAGCTGGCAGTGGAACAGCAAGCCAACACCATTCAGGAGCAGATTGCCCAACTGTATGTGCAGATTCTCTATGAAACAGAAGCCGTTCATGTGTGCCAGGAAATTATCAAGGCCAGCGAAATGCAACGCGACCGCGCCAAAGTTATGGTGGATGTGGGGAGTTTAGCTCGAGTAGATTTCGTGCAGTTGGATGCACAAGTGAGCCAAGACCAATATGCACTGATTCAGGCGCAGTCACAGCTGGCAAACTATAAATTGCAACTGAAACAGCTCTTAGAGATTCATGACAGCGAACCTTTTGATGTGGCCATTCCCAATGTGGATGAACAGCAGATTCTCTCCGCCATCCCTGACGAGCAGTCTATCTATAATGCAGCCCTAGAAAATAGACCAGAAATTCAGTCGAGCAAACTCAACATCAAACTGTCTGAAATAGCCATTGCCTCAGCCCGGGCAGGCTACATGCCTACCGTTTCGGTGAATGCCAGTATCGGCACTAACAACTCGTCCGGTCAAGATACAGATTTTTTCAAACAAGTGAAGACCAACCTCAGCAATTCAATCGGTTTGAGTGTCTCTGTGCCACTTTTCGACAACCATCAGGCGCGTACCAACATTCGCAAAGCCAAATATACCTTACAAACCAACGAATTGAACCTGCAAGAGCAGCAAAAGCAACTCTACTCCACCATCGAGAATTATTGGCTGAATGCCACCACTTCACACCAACAATACATCTACGCAAAGGCAAACGTAAAGAGCATGCAAGAGAGTTATGACTTAGTGAGCGAGCAGTTCAATCTTGGCCTGAAGAATATTGTGGAACTGACAACAGGCAAGAACAACCTGTTGCAAGCAGAACAGCAATTGCTTCAAACAAAATACACGGCATTACTCAACTGCACCTTGCTCAACTTCTATGCAGGAGAGGACTTAAAATTCTAAGCCGCCATACTCATATATAGCATCCTTTTTTTTTACACATTATTATATATTATCAGAAAAAATGAAGACAAACTCCATATTCGCTGCACTTGTCATCGCTGTCACTTTCACAGCCTGCAGCAAAAGCACCAAAGTGAACTATTCCACTGCCCCAGTAGAAAAGCAGAACATTAGCACCAGCATCACTGCCACAGGAACAATCGAGCCTGTCACAGAAGTGGAAGTGGGCACCCAAGTGTCGGGCATCATCGACAAAATTTACGTCGATTACAATTCAGAAGTGCACCGTGGACAAGTGATTGCCGAACTCGACAAAACCAATCTGCTTTCAGAATTAGCTTCCGCCCAGAGCAACCTCTCCAATGCCCAATCATCGCTCAATTATCAAAGTGCCAACTACAATCGCTACAAGACCCTCTATGAAAAGGGACTCGTATCGGCCAATGACTATGAGAATGCCAAACTCTCCTATGAACAGGCCGTGCAGCAGGTGAAGGTGCAACAGCAGAACGTGCAGAAAGCACAAACCAACCTTGGCTATGCCACCATTACCTCTCCTATAGATGGTGTGGTACTTTCGAAAGAAGTGGAAGAAGGACAAACGGTGGCATCGGCCATGACCACCCCCACCCTCTTCATCATTGCACAAGACCTCACCGACATGCGAGTCATTGCTAATATTGATGAGGCTGACATAGGCGGCGTGAAAGAAGGACAACGCGTTTCATTTACCGTTGATGCTTTCCCCGAAGACACTTTTGAGGGAGCAGTAACGCAAGTGCGCCAGCAAGCCACAACTGAGAGCAATGTGGTCACATATGAAGTGGTTATCTCTGCCCCCAACGACCACCTGAAGCTAAAGCCTGGACTCACTGCCAACGTCACCATCTACACGCTGGAAAAGAACGATGTGCTGGCAGTTCCATCACGCGCACTTCGCTTCTCTCCCAACGAGGCTTTGCTGCAAGAAGGTGAAGCTGTGGAGGACGTAGAAGGCTCCGCAAAGGTGTGGACAAAGGAAGGAAACACCTTCAAGGCACACAAGGTGGAAACAGGTACGACCAACGGTATGGTTACTGAAATTCTGTCAGGAGTGTCCGCCGGTACAGAAGTGCTCACCGACTTTGAAATCATAGGTGGTGAGACAGAAAGCGAGGAACCTGCCACATCCAACCCCTTCATGCCGCGCCCACGTAACAACCGCAATGGGAATAACGCCAATGGCGGTAACAGAAACGCCAATGGCGGTAACAGGAACGGTAACACAAAATAGGCAACAGACATGGATGAGCAAAAAGACAAACGTAAAGTTGTCATCGAACTCGACAACGTAAAACGATATTTTCAGGTAGGTTCTGAAACTGTAAAAGCCCTGCGTGGCTTAAGTTTCAAAATCTATGAAGGCGAGTTTGTGACCATTCAGGGTACATCGGGTTCAGGAAAATCCACCTTACTGAATCAGTTAGGATGTTTGGACACTCCCACATCGGGAGAGTACTATCTGGACGGAACCCCTGTGCGTAAAATGACAAAGAACCAACGTGCAAAACTCCGCAACCGCAAAATAGGCTTTGTTTTTCAGAACTACAACCTATTGGCTAAAACCACTGCTGTAGAGAATGTGGAGCTCCCGCTGATGTATAACAACAAATACAATGCCAAACAACGGCGCGAAGCTGCCATCAAAGCTTTACAATCGGTAGGATTGGGCGACCGCCTGGACCACAAGAGCAACCAGATGTCGGGTGGACAGATGCAACGAGTAGCCATTGCTCGTGCTTTGGTAAACAACCCGGCAGTGCTTCTTGCCGATGAAGCAACTGGCAATCTCGACACACGCACCTCTTTCGAAATGTTGGTACTTTTCCAGAAGCTGCATCAAGAGGGACATACCATTATCTTTGTGACCCACAATCCAGAGATAGCAGAATATGCATCACGCAACATCAATCTGCGCGACGGAAAAATTCGTGAAGACACCATCAATACGAACATCAAGTCAGCTGCCGAAGCATTAGCGGCTCTACCTAAACCTCAAGACGATTAAAGCAAGATGAACATACTCAATCTTTTCAAGGTCAGCATCATGGCCATATCCAGCAATAAGATGCGCTCCTTCCTCTCCATGCTTGGCATCATCATTGGAGTGGCAGCCGTCATCATCATGATGTCGATAGGACAAGGTTCCAAAGAGAGCATCCGCAAAGAACTCTCCACTATGGGCACGAACCTGCTCACCATCCGACCAGGAGCTGACATGCGTGGCGGCGTACGCCAAGACCCCTCTGCCATGCAGACACTCAAAATGGCCGACTATCAGCGTATCCTCAACGAGAAAAAGTTTGTCAGCAACGTCTCGCCCGAAGTCACTTCTGGCGGTCAGGTCATTTATGGTAACAACAACACCTCCAGCACCGTATATGGCGAGTCGGCAGAATATTTTGACATCAAGCAATGGGACATTGAAGAAGGCACTTGTTTCACAGAAGAGGATATCCGCAAGGCCAGCAAGGTGTGTGTGGTGGGCAAGACCATCGTCACCGAACTGTTTGGCGAAGGCAAGGAAGCAGAAGCCATTGGCAAAAACATCCGCTTCAAATCCATTCCGCTCCGCATCGTGGGCGTGCTGAAGGGCAAAGGCTACAACTCCTGGGGCATGGACCAGGACAATGTCATCATTGCCCCCTACACCTGCGTGATGAAGCGCATCGCAGCCCAAACCTATTTCAACTCTATTCTCTGCTCGGCACTCACTGAAGAACTTTCAGAAGCTGCCATCGAGGAACTGACCCAGATGCTGCGCAGCAACCACAAACTGAAAGACGATGCGGTAGATGACTTCACCATCCGCTCGCAAGCAGAAATGATGGACACCATGTCCTCCACCATGGACACCGTCACCATCATTCTTGTGGTGGCAGCAGCCTTCTCTCTGCTTGTAGCGGGCATCGGCATCATGAACATCATGCTTGTGTCGGTGACAGAGCGAACGAAAGAAATTGGTCTGCGCATGGCTGTGGGAGCAACAGGGATGGTCATCTCCCTCCAATTCCTCATCGAGGCCATCCTCATTTCGCTCACAGGCGGCCTACTCGGAGTGCTGCTGGGCAGCCTTGTCAGCGAATTTGTCATTCCCATCATGGGCATGCCATCCACCATCCCCGCCTGGTCCATCTACGTGTCCTTCGCTGTCTGCACATTCATTGGAGTCATCTTTGGCTACATCCCTGCACGCAAAGCCGCCAACATGGATCCCATTGAAGCTATACGGCATGAATAGAGTTGATTGGTTATTGGTTAATAGTTGATAGTAGAAATTGAATCTGATATGAATAGAACAAGAACAATCCTCCTGCTTAGTTTTCTGAGCCTGATGTGCACCACCACGCAAGCCCAGTCGCTCAAGGAACTCTTTCTCAAAATGCCTCAAGAACTCTGTCCCTTACTTTCTGAATATAATCGGTTAGAAATTGTAGATAATCAGAAAAATGGCAAGCCCATGGAGACCCGCAATCAGTTGCGTACCGTCAGCCGGATGGAGCAACTGACGGACGATTATGCCCACCTCATTCTCTCCAAGCAGTCTGAGAAGCAGATGAAACTTCTCCCCCTGAGCAATGGTACCCCCATCATCATGGTTATCAGTACCGTCACCGCCGACAGCATTGCTGACTCATCCATCAAATTCTACGACACAGCGTGGAAGCCCCTTCCTACCCTCACTTATTTCTCGCTGCCTCCAACGGACAACTTCAGGCAAGTCATCCTTCATCCTGACTCAAACCGACTCACTGTCATCAGCCGCAACATGTTCCGTCTCAACACCGACGGTAGCGACCGTCTCCTGCCGCAACAAGTGTTCACCAACACTTTCCATTGGCAGGAAGACAAAAATCATTTCATGCTGGACAACTAAAGCGGGAGGACGAACAGAGGGAAAAAGATGGGGAAAAACGAGTGGAAAACAAATTTTTCTTGGGGAAGTGCATGCTCGTATCATTTTTTTTTCGTACTTTTGCATGATTTTGCGATTTCGTGGACAGGCGTATGTTTGTTTCACGGAACGAAAATAGTGTGGACATGAGTGTTTGACCTCGTGATGACACACGAAGGAAAAGTATTTAATCAATAAAAAATCAATAAAAAATGGCAGCATTACAAAAAATCAGAAGCAAGGGAGTGCTCCTTGTGACTATCATCGCCGTGGCATTGTTCCTTTTCGTTGCCGGCGACTTATTCAGAGGCATTGAGAGCCTCTTTCAGCAATCAAGTCAGCAGATTGGCGAAGTGAACGGTAAGCCCGTCTCAATCCAAGACTATCAGAAGATGATAGACGATCTGCAGACTTATTACGAGATTGTTCAGCAGAAGAGTTCCTTCAGCGAAGACGAACTAAACCGCATTAAGGATGAAGCTTGGCAGACCTACGTGCAGCAGCAGCTCATCCGTCAAGAGTGCGAAGAATTGGGACTTGCCGTAAGCGATGAGGAGGTGTCGGACATGGTGAAAAGTGGTTTCAGCCCGATGTTGCAGGTGCCCATCTTCATGAACCAGCAAACAGGTCGTTACGATTATGCCACATTGAACGGATTCTTGACTGAGTACAAGAAGATGAAAGATGCTGGCACTCAGATTCCTGACACGTACGAAAAGATTTACAAGTACTACTTGTTCGCTCAGCGCCAAATTCGCGACCAGTTGCTCACTCAGAAGTATCAAACGCTTCTCTCACAAAGTTTCCTCTCCAACCCCGTGGAGGCAAAATTGGCTTTCGACAGCCGTGCGGACGAATCAGACCTTCTCTTGGCCGCTCTTCCAGCTTCATCAATAAAGGACGAGGACGTAAAAGTAAGTGACGAGGACATCCAAGCTAAGTACAAAGAGGACATTGAAAAGTATAAGCAAGTGATTGAAACCCGCGACATCAAGATTGTGGATGTGCAGGTGGTTGCCAGCGAGGCTGACAAAACAGCTGCGGCTACGGAAATGGCCGATGCCACAACAAAATTAAATGCTGCAGCCACAAACACTGCCGCAGGGAACGTGGTTCGCCAAATGCTTTCTGTACTCCCCTATTCTGATGTTTATAAGACAAAGAATGCGTTCCCCAATATGATTTCTTCCACGCTCGACTCTATGGTCGTTGGTAGTGTAAAGCCCGCAGCTTTCGACCCCATGACCAATACATATTATACTTATAAGCTGCTGGGCAAGACCACTATGCCTGACTCTGTACTCTTCCGCCAAATTGGTGTGATTGGCAAGGACGAGGCTGATGTGGCCAAGAAGGCTGACAGCATTATGACAGCACTGAGTGCTGGAGCTAAGTTCAAGGACATCGCAAAGAAATATAACCAAACAGGCGACTCAACTTGGATTTCCACTTCGCAATTTGAAAATGCGCAGATTGATGCAGACAACGCTAACTTCATCAACACACTTTATGGCATGTCAGTCAACGAATCGAAGAAGTTGACATTAGAGAATGGGGCTACTGTCATCCTGCAAGTGATGAAGACTGCCAACCCCGTAACAAAGTACAATGTGGCTTCGGTGGTGAAAGAACTGAAATTCTCTGATGAAACCTACAATAAGGAATACAATAAGTTCTCTTCGTTTGTGGCAGCCAACACAACTTTGGAGCAAATTGAGGCAAATGCAGCCAAGGAAGGCTATACGGTTCGTCCCATCAACGACGTGACTGCTTCCGCTCACGGTATCGCTAACATCCGCGCCACTCGCGAAGCTCTGAAATGGGTGTTTGACGAAGCAAAGGTGGGCAACATCTCTCAACTCTACGAATGTGGCAGCAACGACCACCTTTTGTTAGTAGCCCTGACAGGCATCAACAAGGAAGGTTATCGTTCGGTGGAGAAACTGAAAGAGGACTTGACCAATGAGATTAAGACAGAGAAAAAGATTGAGAAACTCTTCGAAACAGCCAAGAGCGTGAAGAGTATGGCCGAGGCGCAGAAATTGAAGAATGTTGTGGTGGACACCGTGAAACACGTATCTTTCTCCGCTCCTACATTCATTGCAGCAACAGGTGCATCTGAACCTATCATCAGCGCGGCTGCAGCCAAAACAGCTAAAGGTGTTTTTTCCGGTGCAGTAAAGGGCAACAACGGTGTGTATCTCTTCCAGGTGCTCAACAAAACTAAGACAGCTGAAAAGTTTGATGCCAAGACAGAGCAGTCTTCACTGGCCATGAGCAATTTCCGTAATGCATATAACTCTATCATCAACACACTCTACTTAAAGGCGAACGTACAGGATCGCCGCTATAAGTTCTTCTAAAATTACAACAGGTATATACACATTATTTATATAATAGAGGTGGTTTGTTGTTCACAAACCACCTCTATTTAATGATTATTTTTCAAAAAACTGCAATTTTTTGAAAAAATACTTGGAACATATTCCTAAAATCACTATTTTTGCACAACAAAATGTATTGTATATGGCAAAATCTTTACATAACACACTAAAAGTCCTTCTTTTGATGGTGAGCATGTCTATGCCCATTGTTATGATGGCACAGGACGTTCAGCAAAGCCAAATCGAGATGGAGCAGAACCAAATCAGCATATCAGTAAGTGGTTCGAACTTGCGTATAAAGAATGCAGATGGACTGGTGGTTGAAGTGTTCAGTCTGACAGGCGAGAAAGTCTATACTTCACGGATTGAGGGAACTTCCAAATCAGTAGATTTGGGTCAGTTACAACGAGGTTACTATATTGTCAAGATTGGCAAGTTCACTCGCAAAATTTACCTGCGCTAATCAAACAACAAAGACCAACTTCCACCCCCAAGTTGCTCGAGATAAATTTTTGAAAGTGAAAGTGCGTCTTTCTCCACTACGGACCAAAACGACTTTCACTTTTATTGTGAACACCCATTAAACCATTTCTGCACTACCGCATCAAATGGAGTGATAGACAACTCAATGGCTAAGATTGATGAGCAAGACATACTGAAGAGGATTCAAGAGCCTCGCACAAGACGCCAAGCTTTCGAACAGATAGTCAATGTCTATTCGCGTCAGCTCTATTGGCAGATACACTATCTGGTGCAGAATCACGAAGACACCGATGATGTGCTGCAAAATACTTTCATTAAAGCATGGAAGGGAATAGAAAACTTCAAGGGCGATTCAGCACTCTTCACCTGGTTGTACAGGATAGCCTACAACGAATCACTCACCTTCCTGAAACAACGCAGGCAGATGGCTTCAATAGACGATGAAGACTTTACTGAGCAGATGGCACCCAACTTTGTGGCAGATGAATATTTTGATGGAGATGAAACACAAGAGTTGCTGATGCAAGCAGTTTCCACCCTGCCACCAAAACAGAGAAGAGTATTCTGCATGAAATACTTTGAGGACAAGAAGTACGAAGAAATTTCAGACATCGTAGGTACCAGCGTCGGAGCACTCAAAGCATCATATCACATCGCAGTAGAGAAAATTACTAACTTTTTCAAATCAAAAGAATAAAAAACAAATAGTGTTTTAAACCTTATCACAATAAGGAAGTCAAATAAGTAACAAAAAACAAATAATAATATGAGTACAAAAGATAACCGAATATTTAATCCCAACGGCGGCAGATACCCCTTCAGGGCAACTGACGAATATTTCGACAATCTGACTGCTCGTATCATGGAACAAATTCCAGAGGACACACCTGAGGAAGAAGTTTCGGAAAAGAACACAAAGCTTATCGACATTCACCGTAACCGCCGACGCAACCTGTGGATCAGCACCATTTCTGTTGCTGCATCGCTCATTCTCATTGCGACCTTCGCACTAAAATTCACTCCTAAGCCTAATACGTCGCCTGAACAGGCAGAAGACATGAAGGCTGAATACACTACTGAAAACTACAATGAGGACCTGATGCAGTACGCTATGGTCGATAACATGGACGTGTACTACTACTTGTCCACCAGCAGCATGAGCGAATAAGCATCACTTCCTCCAAAAAATATTAAAAGCTTATGAAGAGAATCATCACATTCATATTCATTACACTCACTTGCCTTTGCCTTCAGGCACAGAACCAAGACAATAGAGGGAGGAACACAAATGGACGAAAAGAATTTAGCCCAGAGCTGTACATGAAGACCCTGCATGATTTTGTGACTCGCGAAGCAAGACTGACTGAATCCGAGGCCAACAAGTTCATTCCTCTGCTCAACGAAATGTTTGATAAGCAGTATAAGCTCAGAGGAGAACAAAGAGACCTTATGATGAAAACTTGGAAAAATGCCAATCTCAGTGAAGCTGAATATGAGAACATCGTCACCAAGTTGGCAAGCATTGAAGTGGAGAGCAAAAAAGTGGAGCAAACTTACTACAAAAAATTCCACACCGTGTTACCTTGGAAAAAGGTCTTTGCAGTCAGAATGGCACTGTCTCGTTTCCAAATGGAAGCCCTAAATCATTTCCAGCCAGGAAGGGGTAACAACAAAAACTTCAACAATGCGCCCAGATGGAATGGATGGAACAGATGGAACGGATCGCAAAACAATGTTAACAGATAAGAATGAAACAAAGTGAACCGAGTGCTCCATAAAAAAAGATGGAAAAGAAGGGAGATACCACAAAACGGGTGTCTCCTTTTTGCGTGTTTCCACTTTTTTTAGAATATTTAAAATGAATAATTTGACCATAAGAAGTAAAAGCCGTAACTTTGCAAGCAATTAGGGCAAAGCATTGCCCACATGCAAACAACGTAATAATAAACCTAAACAAACGAATAAAATATGAAGAAAATCATGATTGCCCTCGTAGCAGTGGCATTTCCTATGATGATACACGCACAGAGTGAAGGACTTTTTAGTCGCAAACCACTCCAAGGAGCAAAAGCAGACCTTTCTGCTTATGCAGCCAAAGGAGC
Source organism: uncultured Bacteroidales bacterium (assembly GCA_902789725.1). Classification (GTDB taxonomy): domain Bacteria; phylum Bacteroidota; class Bacteroidia; order Bacteroidales; family Bacteroidaceae; genus Minthosoma. The sequence continues at coordinate 59,456 of CADAPC010000001.1, read as the reverse complement.
TATTCCCGAAGTGGACGGAAAAGTTGTTTTCAAGGATGTCATTTCCGCTCCAGGCAAAACAAAAGAAGATATTTTCGCAAAAGTTGCACAGTGGGCCAGTTTCCGCTTTGAACCCAACAGCACAATGGGTCTTTATACTGATCCTAATTTCTTTAAGAACCTGGAATACTCCATCGTAAAGACAGCCGACAAAGCAAGCGGAAGCATTCGTTGCCAAGGGGCTGAGGAAATGGTTTTCTCATCAAAACCCTTAGCCAAAAATTTCACACAAGCATTCTATATTCTCGACCTAAAAGTGAGCGATGGAAAAATAGAATTCAATCTACACGACATTTCCTACAATATCGATATGGGGGAAAACAACTTCACCCGTGTTCTTGCTGAAAACTGGATTACAGACAAAGAATGCCTCAACAAGAAAGGCAAGATGATGCGTATTCCACGCAACTATCGGGTGAAGACAATAGACTTGGTGGCAGAACTTAAAAAAGAGATTACAGAAACTATCAATAAATAATGAATCAGGAAGACGTTGACAAAATCATTGCGGAAGCTATAGCGGAAAACAAGAAGGAAAGCAAGAAGAAATGGCATAAAAGCAAATCCTCCTCACACCATATCGAAACTGCACGCAAGATGCTCAACTGGACATTTATGGTGGGATTCATCGCAGCCGTCATTATCTATTTTGCTCTGCCCGAACAGCGTGTGCTGTTTTTCAGCGTAGGGTTTGGAGCTGTAGCACTCAAATTGGTTGAGTTCTATCTGAGATTCATGTTCTAAATCACAATATGTAGAAATACAAGGCATTGGAAAACAAATTTTTAGTTCTACTCATCCTCTTTACTTTTTTCGCTACAAGTAGTCAGGCACAACGGCTGGTTACTGAGTTGGAGACCAACTCAGACCTTTCGATGGACTCACGTCCTGACTCCACTTCCACTAAGAAAAAGAAATTCGTGCCTACAGACATCAGGGCTTGGACGGTAGATGAGACTTATGGCAACATATCTGACACTTATGTAGATACATTGCACCACATGTTCATGAACACAGATTTGCCTGAAGGCATTAGGGGACACTACAATTCATTAGGAAATGTGGGGTCTCCTCGTTTGTCGCGAATCTTTATGGAGCGTTCCATCACGCCCGATTTCATGTTTGTGGAACCTTTCGACATGTTTTTTATTGACACAGATAATTTCCGATTCTACAACACTAAGTCGCCCTTCATGAACGTGACCTACAACTGGAACGGTTCCAAAAACACTGGCTCTGATCACGTAAAGGCAACTTTCACCAACAACGCAGGAAAGAAATTCAACTTTGGAGGCATCTTTGACTACATATATGGACAAGGCTACTATGACAGCCAGTCAACATCCTACATGAATGCCTCAGCTTGGGCTTCCTTTATTGCTGACAAGTACGATTTCCATTTCTACTACCAGCACAACTTCATGAAAACCGCAGAAAATGGCGGCATCGAAGACGAAGGCTACATCACCAATCCAGAAAACATGTCAAGGGAATTTACATCGAACGATATTCCCACCAATCTGACAAAAACATGGAACCGCCAAGAGCATGACATTGTCTTCTTCAATCACCACTACAACATAGGATTTTACCGCGAGGAGGAGTTGGACTCAACTACTACCAAAGAAGTTTTTGTGCCTGTAAGCAAGATATTCCACACGTTGAAGCTGCAAAACATGATGCGCAACAACCGTGCCCACCAAGAAACACCAAACTACCATTCCTACACATATCTGCCTGGTGACTCAACAGAAGACCGCCTGAAGCAATTTTACATTCGCAATTTGGTCGGACTTTCCCTTTGCGAGGGATTCAACAAATGGGCTGTCTTTGGGGTGAATGCATACGTAGGATTTGATTACAACCGTATCATGCTGCCAGATTCCACTCAATACGGTGGTTACTACACCAACACCACGGGCAAAATAGGCAAACAATATTTCACCGAACACAATGTGGTGGTGGGTGGACAAATCATCCGCAGCCAAGGAAACACAGTCCACTACAATCTTGACGCTGAATTTACTGTGGCTGGTACAGATATTGGACAATTCGAAATTGATGGCCATGCCGAAGTGAACATTCCTATTTTACGCGACACAGCTCAAGTGGCACTGAATGCTTACGTCAAAAATATTGGTCCCAGCTTTTACTTTGATCACTACCACGGAAAGCACGCTTGGTGGGACAATGGTTTCGACAACGAACTGAGGCAACGCATTGAAGGAGTGATTGACATTCCTCACACTCAAACAACCATCACTGTGGGTGTGGAAAACATCAAGAATTTCAGTTATTTCCAAAACACGGGTATTACGCTCAATGCCAACACAAGTAACCCCATTGTCAGCAACAACGTTTCATCCATGCAATGTGGCGACAACATCCAAATCGTAAGTGCCAACCTGCGCCAAAACTTCAAACTGGGCATTCTGCATTGGGAGAACGATGTCACCTACCAAACTTGCAGCCACACAGACGTGCTTCCTCTCCCGACGGTATCTCTCTACACCAATCTCTATTTGCAATTCAAAATAGCCAAGGTGCTCAAGACAGAATTTGGAGCTGACATGAAATATTTCACACGATACTATGCCCCAGACTATTCTCCTGTGATTGGCATGTTCATGAACCAAAATTCACTCAAGAAGGTGAAGATTGGCAACTACCCCATGTTTTCTGTCTATGCAAATTTCGACCTGAAACGGACTCGTTTTTATGTGATGTACCACCACGCCAACCAGTCTGATGGGCACTATTTCTGGGGGCCAGGTTATCCCATGAACCCAGCTAGCATCCGCTTTGGTCTCAGTTGGAACTTCTATGACTAAACCATTTCCCTTTGACGACAGAACATTCCGCTAAACTCCTCATCCACATTTTCGACAGGATCATCAAAAATGCCGAAGACACTCGACCCGCTACCTGACATACTGGCATAGAGGGCACCCAAATCGTACATCTTGTCCTTGATAGCAGCTATTTCTGGATATTTAGCAAAAACGCTCGCTTCGAAATCATTCACAATGGTGTCTTTCCACATTTCAATGGGCTGAGCCAACAACTCTGGCAGTTGCTGGGTTGGATGTTGCACTTTCACTTTGGAGTAGGCATCCTTGGTCGAAACAAAAATATCAGGTTTCACCAGCACTATCTGCTTATATTTCAAGTCTATTTCGATAGGATGAAATACATTGCCGATACCTGTTGCAAACACAGGCCTATTCTGGATGAAGAACGGGCAATCAGCTCCTAACTGTGCACAATAACTCTCCATTGCTTCGGCAGAGAGTCCTAGTTTGAAACGTTCATTCAGCGTCTTCACAGTAAAAGCGGCATCAGCTGATCCACCTCCAAGTCCAGCGCCTGTAGGAATATGCTTATACAAACGGATGCTAACTGGCGGCAGGTCAAAATCCCTTTTCAGTAATTTCACAGCACGCACAACAAGATTGTCCTCAGGCGAACCATCCAACACTGTGCCTGTCACTTTCAGCCGATAACCACAAGCAGGCACATCCGTCTCAATCTCTTGAATCTCCAGAATGTCTTGCAGCCCTATAGGATAAAATACTGTTTCCAAATTGTGGTAACCATCCGGACGCTTTTCCACAACATTCAAACCAATATTAATTTTCGCATTTGGATATACTATCATACGCTTTTTAATTTTAGTTAATGGGACAAAGGTACGAATAAGTGAGCAGAATACAAAATGAAAAATCAACTTTTTCATTTTTATTATCGAACGTGAGCACCTTCGGCAAAGCTTACAATAGCATTTTTTCTTTTATGCCACATTTCTTACTACAAATCTTTCAGCATTTCTCAAGAAGAATCCTGTATGAAATCATTTTCCAGAGAAAATACTCATCGCTGAGATCTAATAGGCTGAAAAAGGGGAAAACAAAAAGAAAGGGTCATACACCTTGTGGTACAGACCCTTTCCCTATAAAAACATGTGCAGAATCTTTACTGGAGGTCACTTACTTTGATAACATCCTTGTCGTTGTAGTCGAGGTTCTCACCAGCCATTCCCCAAATGAATGTGTAATAGTAGGTGGCAGAAGCAGCGTGAATAGACCATTCGGGCGACATGATGGCCTGCTCGTTATGAAGCCAAACAATACGGCTCTCTTGGGGTTCGCCCATCACATGACTAATGGTCTGTCCTTCTGGCAGATTGAAATAGTAATAAGCCTCAATGCGGCGACCGTGTGTATGGGGAGGCATCGTGTTCCATACACTACCCTCTTGCAACTGAGTCAAACCCATCTGGAGTTGGCAAGGGCCTTCTTCCAGAGACGTATTGACGATGAGCTGATAGATGGTGCGCTGGTTTGATTCAGCCAAGGTGCCAAGAGGACCAAGAACTGTGGCTTTGAGCGACTGGAGTTTGCCGTTCTTGCGCCCATCAAGAGTTATCCATTGAGTTTTGTAGTGCTGGTGAGCTGTAGCGGAATTGATGTAAAACTTAGCCGGCTTGGCCGGATCAAGTGAACGGAAAGTAACATTTTGGTTCGATTCAATACCTTTCCCGTTCTTGTCTTTTCCCAAGTTACCACGACCCACGTAGAGAGCCTCCTTAGGACCAAGCTTATACTCTGTACCATCAACACTCACAACACCATCGCCCTGGCCGCAGTTAATGATGCCCAATTCGCGGTTGTGGAGGAAGTATGGAGCACGAAGTTCTGGGAAAGCCTCCAGCTTGAGTTCTTTGTTGACAGGCATTGCCCCACCAAAGATGAAGCGGTCATACATAGAGTAAGTGAGATTAATCTCGTCGGCAGCCATCACCTTCTCCATCACAAAACGGTCGCGAAGGGTTTTAGTGTCATAATGCTTCACATCGTCTGGGTGACAAGCCACCTGAAAACTGACGTGCTGTTGAGCAGACACAGTCAGCGATGCAGCCAAAGCTGCAAGAAAAAGAAATTTCTTCATGTTAGTTATAAGTTAGTTAATATTAAATTCAACTTTTCAATCTTTTTTGTTAATGCGGATTCTGTTCCACACCACTAATCCCACAGTGAGGACTGTGAGGATGCCAGCCCCCAGCCAAGAGAAGAGGTACTTCATGCAGGCATAGATGGCAAAAGCGATGGGCGACGAAGCAAAGTCGAGTGCTCCAGCACTGAAGCCTTCTGGCACTTTGACGGCAGCATCGTCTGGATGAGCAGCACTCACCATAGCTGCGGCAGAGGTGAAATTCTCACTCATGAGGGTGACAAAATACAGTCCTATGGCCATTACAACAAGCCCCACAATAAAGGACTTGACCACATTGCCTTTCGTGTAAGGCAACACCATCACAAACACGTAGAACATGCCAGCCAACGATGCCAGCGGAAGGAACTGGTTGCCTGGTAGCATTACAGCAAGAATCAAGGTGACAGGAATGAGGAGCAAGCTGACTATCAACGTAGTAGGATGTCCAATAACAAGCGCTGGCGACATGCCAATATAAAATTCTTTCTTCTCGCCAAATTTTTTGGCAATCAGTTCGCGAGTAGCTTCACTAATAGGTTTCAAACCTTCGATGAAGAGACTGGTGATGCGAGGAATCAGCTCCATCACTGCACCCATCTTAATGCCTAAGCCCAAAATACCTGGGATGCCGTCAACAAGAGCATCCCAACTTTCGCATGCAAAACCGCCAATGACAATGCCAATGATAACACCCAAGAACAGAGGTTCGCCAAACAAACCAAACTTTTTCTTCATGCCCTCAGCATCTATATTCAGCTTGTCAAAACCTGGTATAAGGTCGAGAGTCTTACCAATGACGATGGCAAATGGGGTGAAGCCCTGACAGAAGGGCTGAGGAATAGAAATGCCCTCCATCCCAGGGTAGAACGACTGGAATTTCTTGGCGGTCATGTCGGCGAGCACCAACGTAATGATGTAGCAGATGATGGCGGCAAAGAACCCCCACGCTATGCTATCCGTCAGGAAATAGATGACAGCACCAATAAAAGCAAAGTGCCAGTAGTTCCATAAGTCGATGTTGACAGTTCGAGTGCAACCAATAATCAGCAGCACAAGGTTAACAGCCAAACAGACAGGAATGATAAATGCACCAACGGTGGTGTTGTAAGCTACCGATGCAGCAGCAGGCCATCCCATATCGAACACGTTAAGTTCAAGACCGTAAATTTCTACGACCTTACTCAGCGCCGGACCCAAGCTGGAGGTCAGCAGCCCCGTAATCACGCCAAGTCCTACAAAGCCGACTCCCACATAGAGTCCACTTTTCAACGCTTTAGAAAACTTGATGCCTATGCACACACCCAAAATGGTGAAGATGATTGGCATCATCACAGCGGCCCCAAGGCCAATAATGTAAGCAAATACCTGTTCCATAAATGTTAGTTAGTTGGATTTTATGGCAAAGTTACAGATTTTTTCTCAAACAAAGGGCATAGACTACAAACAAACATGAACTTTTTCATAGGAAAAAGGTTCTTTTTCTTTCTTTTCGTAAAAAAGGGCTCCTATAATATTAAATATGTAAAGAAAAAAACGTATCTTTGCATCGTTTTTTAACGTAGAAAGATTTAAAATTTTCTTAATATGATTACAAATGACATTTTTGGAGCTTTGCAGCTCCTTATTGTTGGTATGGTCACAGTGTTCCTGGTTCTGCTCATTGTGATTTATCTCGGCAAGTTGCTCATCTGGGCAGTCAACAAGTGGGCACATGAAGAAACCGTAGCAAAGAAGTCGGTTCCTGTAGCAAAAGCCATTGAGTCGATTGACGCAAACACAAAGGCTATCATTGACGCAGCCATCAGCCAACTCACAGGCGGAAAAGGCCGCGCAAGTAAAATCACCAAATTGTAAACTGAAAGAGTAGAAGTAATTTAAGGATAAAAAGATATGACAAAAGAAGTAAAGTTTTCGCTGGTCTTCCGCGACATGTGGCAGAGTGCTGGTAAATATCAGCCTCGTGTGGATCAGCTTGTCAAGGTGGCTCCCGCCATCATTAAAATGGGATGTTTCGACCGCGTAGAGACCAATGGTGGTGGTTTTGAACAGGTAAACCTTCTCTACGGAGAAAACCCCAACAAATCTGTCCGCGCTTGGACTAAACCCTTCCATGAGGCTGGCATTCAGACACACATGTTGGATCGTGCTCTGAACGGTCTCCGCATGAGCCCAGTGCCCAAAGATGTGCGCAAGCTTTTCTATAAAGTAAAAAAAGCACAAGGCACAGACATCACCCGCATTTTTTGTGGATTGAACGACCCACGCAACGTAATTCCATCCATTCAATACGCCAAGGAGGCAGGAATGATAGCTCAAGCATCTCTCTGCATCACTTATTCCCCCATTCATACAGTAGAATACTACGTTAATCTTGCCAAGCAGTTCATTGAGGCAGGTGCCGATGAAATCTGCCTGAAAGATATGGCCGGCATTGGACGTCCTGTATCGCTCGGAAAAATTGTGGAGGGCATCAAAAACATCAAGAAAGACATCATCATCCAATATCACTCTCACGCTGGCCCAGGTTTCAACATGGCTTCTATCCTTGAAGTTTGCAAAGCTGGCTGCGATTATGTTGACACAGGTATGTCGCCACTCTCATGGGGAACGGGGCATGCCGACATCATTGCCGTGCAGGAAATGTTGAAAGACGCTGGCTTCAAGGTGAAAGAAATCAATATGGCAGCCTACATGGAGGTTCGCACCCAAATTCAGGAGATGTGCGATGACTTCCTTGGCTACTATATCCCAGACCTCAATCACATCAACAACTCTCTGCTTGTGAAGCCAGGACTTCCAGGCGGCATGATGGGTTCGCTGATGACCGACTTGGAGGACAATCTCAAGTCGTTGAACAAGTGGAAGGTAAAGAACGGTCAGCCAGAACTGACCACCGATGATTTGCTCATCAAACTCTTTGACGAAGTGGCATACGTGTGGCCAAAGGTAGGTTATCCCTGCTTGGTGACTCCATTCTCGCAGTATGTAAAGAACCTCGCCTTGATGAACGTAATGCAGATGGAGAAAGGCAAACAGCGCTGGAGCATGATTGCCGACACCATTTGGGACATGATTTTGGGCAAAGCAGGCCAGCTGCCTGGCCCTGTTGCACCAGAACTCGTTCAGATGGCTAAAGAACAAGGACGTGAGTTTGAAACTCAAGACCCACAATCTTACTTCCCCGACAAACTTGACGAGTTCCGCGAAGAGATGAAGCAGAACGGTTGGGAACTGGGCGAAGATGATGAAGAACTCTTCGAACTTGCCATGCACCCCGAGCAGTATCGCGCTTACAAGAGCGGAAAGGCAAAGGCTGATTTCGAAGCAGACCTCGCCAAGCGTAAAGCAGCCAAGAACGCCCCTGCAGCCGGTGCTGAAGCTCCCAAGAGCGTAACCGTACAGGTGAATGGCGTGAACTACAAGGTAGAAATTGCTTATGGCGATGCTGTGCCCGCAGCCACTCAAGCCGCTGGTAATGCAGCACCTGCTGCCGCTCCAGTTGGTGAAGGTGAAGACATCCTCGCTCCACTGGAAGGTAAATTCTACCTTGTGAAAGACAATTCAGAGACACCCAAGAAGGTGGGCGATGCCGTTCAAGCAGGCGACACGCTGGGCTATATTGAGGCCATGAAGACCTTCAACGCCATCCGTGCTGACAAAGCTGGCACAATCACAGCTATTCTTGTCAACTCTGGCGACTCTGTGGAAGAAGATGATCCAATCATGAAAATGGCTTAAGCCAACTTCGCATTTCATTTTTCATTTTTCACTCAACAATTATGGAAGAAATACTTAATAACGTTTACCAAATGACTGCGTTCAGCGACATTATCGCGTCAAATGGTACCTATCTTATCATGTACTTGCTGGCCTTCGTACTGCTATACCTCGGCATTGTCAAGCACTTCGAGCCTCTGCTGCTCATTCCCATCGCCTTTGGCGTACTCATCGCCAACTTCCCCGGTGGCGACATGGGAGTGTATCAGGCAGACGAGGCAGGCCGAATTGTCGATGCTTCAGGCAAAGTGCTGGCAGAGAACATCTGGGAAATGTCGCTCCCCCAGATTGCTCACGACCTCGGACTGATGAACTTCCTCTACTACATGCTCATCAAGACAGGATTCCTCCCACCTGTAATTTTCATGGGCGTAGGTGCACTTACCGATTTTGGTCCCATGCTTCGCAACCTGCGCCTCTCCATCTTTGGTGCAGCTGCACAGATGGGCATTTTCGCTGTACTCATCATCGCTGTGGCTTCAGGACAGTTCAATATCAAGGAAGCAGCATCACTGGGCATCATTGGTGGAGCTGATGGACCTACCGCCATCTTCACAACCATCAAGTTAGCCCCTCACCTCTTGGCTCCTATCGCCATTGCAGCCTATAGCTACATGGCACTCGTGCCAGTCATCATCCCTCTGGTAGTGAAGATGCTCTGCTCTGAAAAGGAGCTGAAGATTAACATGAAGGAACAAGACAAGCTCTATCCATCAGGACAGAAGATGAAAAACGAAAAGATCATCAAAATCATCTTCCCCATCGCAGTAACCACTATTGTTGCTTTGCTCGTTCCGTCGGCAGTCAGCCTCATTGGCATGCTCATGTTTGGTAACCTGCTCAAGGAAATTGGTTCAGACACCAGCCGTTTGTTCGACACCATCTCCAATTCCATCATGAACACAGCCACCGTGTTCTTGGGGCTTTGTGTAGGTGCGACAATGACCGTTCAGGCTTTCCTCAACTGGACAACTATCGGCATCGTCGTTGGCGGCTTCTTCGCCTTCGGTCTCTCCATCGCTTCCGGCATCATCATGGTGAAAATCACCAATCTTTTCTCTAAAAAGAAGATTAACCCGCTCATTGGCGCAACAGGTCTTTCAGCCGTTCCAATGGCCAGTCGTGTTTGCAACGAGATTTCCACCAAGTACGACCCCAAGAATCACGTGCTCAACTACTGCATGTCTTCTAATGTATCAGGTGTCATTGGTTCAGCCGTTGCAGCAGGTGTGCTCATTTATAGGTATGTTCTAAAAATTAGCTTTCAATTGTTTTTAGTTGATTTTGGAGTAGATTTGGGTGCAAGACCGCAGGGGCATAGCGAGCTATGGCCCAAGAGATTAAGCCAAAAGATGCCCAAAAGCAACAAAAACAATGGAAGATAATCATCTCAGATTTAGTAATTATTAGAACATACCTATACATCAAAAAAAAGATGTGCTACTAGTTAAAAGCAGTTGCACATCTTTTTTAGTTATTATCAATCCACACCGTCTATTTGGTTACTTTTACACGCATGATGGTGTAAGACATAGGAGCAAAATTGTAGGAGAACGTCTTGCCAAACTGATGATAATCCGTTGTCTTAGGTGAGAGTTTTGTAGGCTGCTCAAAAGTGTTCTCATCTTGTGGGTCACCCGAGAGAGTAATCACCTTGCCTTGCTGAGCTACTGCCTGAGCACCAGCAATGCTGAAATTGCGAGCATAAGGCTGCTCTGTACCATTCACCACTTTAATAATCAGTTCACCCGTCGTTTCGTCATAGCCTGTCTGACAAAAATGGCGAGTTTGGGAAGCAGGTTTAGCAGAGAGAATTTCTTTGCCATCAACAAAGAGAGTGGCAAGTTCAGGCGTCACCACAATCTTGATGTCGTACCACTTGTCCGTATCGAGAGTTTGTGGAACCTGACGACCCAACACATCAGCAGTTCTGCCGCGCTGAATGGGTTGGATAGCAGTAGTGCGATTGTTCCATCCACCAATGTTCACAGCATACCCACTACGTCCGCGTTCGTCCATGCCATAATAAATAAAGAAGCCTTCCGCCCCACTTGTTTTCTTAGCCTGCAGTTCGAGCGTGTAGTTATTACTGCTGAAGGCAGGAAGCAGAGACAAGGTAAGCTGCTGATTGGACGTTTGTGACAAGGCATCACCTTCCACCTTCCATTCTCCACGCTGAGACTGGAATTGTGAAGGCATGTAGGATGTTGTCTTACCATCTGACGTCACCTTGATGTTCTTATACTGACACTGTGTGGCATAACTGCCCAAACCTATAGTTCCCGCAGCAAATGGAGTGCTCTTGCCAGGCGTGGAAGTTTCGCTGACAAACACATTGTAAGTAGGACGATTCTCAGCCGACATCTGCTGCACATAGTATGAAGCGCGTCCATATACCTGGCTACTGTTAATGTGGATGAGGTTGGTAGGCCAATCCCGACGATTCTCATTTTCAAAAAGAGGAGCGTATGAGGTCATTTTCACCACATCGCTGTTGCGTTCCATACCCATGATGAAAGCCGCTTCGCTGATGGCAGCCAAAAGGTTACCTGCACCAACACCAGCATTGCAGGCATACTCACCTACGTAAATATCATGTGTGCGAGGCGCTTCGTCAAAAAGATGGTTGTTGTTGAAGAAGAAGTTGGGATCACGATACCAGTGAGGGTCCACCATGTATTCGCCTGGAATCTGAGCCAACAGGGGGTCGGTATGCCCAAGGGTGTTGATGAAGATGATGTTGGGGTACTCAGCCTTCAATTTCTTGAAGATGTAGTTGAAATGCTTCACATACTCAGACCCTACGTTCTCATTGCCAATTTCCACATATTTCAAGGGGAAAGGTGCCGGGTGCCCAGCTTCAGCACGCCGTTTCGCCCAAGGGTTGGTGGCAGGATCGGCAAGTGCATAATCGATAGCATCGCGGAAGTCCTGAATCACAGCATCAAGATCAGCATCCGAATCCACATAATCGCCATTGCGCACAGAGCAGGACATACCTGCATTGTTAACAAACATACCGTCCATACCCAGATCTTCGCAGAACTGAAGGAACTCATGATAGCCCATACCCCAAGTGGCACGATAACCCCACAAATCCCATTCACCACGACGCGTCATTGGGTCGCCAAGCGTTTCTTTCCATTTCACGCGATTTTCATACGTTGCACCTTCCACAATACAGCCACCAGGCCAACGCATGAACTTCGGATGCATATTGACCAGCATCTGAGCCACATCATCCCGTTGCCCATTCTTGCGTCCTTTGAATGTCTTCTGTGGAAAGAGCGAAACATAATCCACCTGCACAGTTCCATTTGTTTCAAACTCAAGCGAAAGCTGTCCTTTACCGGATGTTCCTGTCGAAGTGAGCACACCTGTATATTCTGTCCAGTCCTTCAGGTTCTTGGCTTGGAATGAGATGCTACCAAAGCTTGCCCCACTCTGGCTGTCGCTGATGCGAGCTGTAATACGGCCCTTGTAGTCGCTGCTCTTCACGTAGAACCGTAAATCATACTTTTCACCAGCCTTGAGTCCCATGCCCCAATAGCCCGTGTTGATGAGCGCAGCCTTGCCCCCCTTCTGCATCTTAGAAATGACCATCTGCATAGCATTGGGGCTGTTTTTATGCAGGGGTGCTTGAAGTTCCACCACGTCGCGAGTCACATCGCAGTTCGTGTTCTCCACCTTCCATCCCTGGAACTTCTTCTGCTCTAAATTCCACGGAATGCTCCATTTGCGGTTGTTGCGGTGTTCATAATTAGGACTATCCACAGCCACAGCACGTCCGTTCACATAAGTCATGCTCGATGGCAACACATGCTCCTCAAAGCCTCGGTTTTCCACAAGCTCAGCATAAAGACCACCATCGCCAGCATGACTGATTTCCTCGAAAAAGATACCAAACAGATTGGGCGACACGTCTGCCCCCTTCTTACCCAAATCAATCGTGATGGGTTGTGTTTGCGCCATACTGCCCAAAGTTGAAAGTGCGGCAATGGCCGAAATAAAAATTTTCTTCATAAAGATAAAATAGGTTTTGTTAGATAATTAAAGAAAATAGCAAACTTTTGCAAAGTTAACAACTTCACCCATAGCAACGTTGTACAAAACAGACAAATTGTAATATTTTTTCGTTTTTCCCCTGAGAAAAGGAACGAATCTCATATTTTTTTCGTAAGTTTGCAAAAAGAAAAGTAAATAGTCATTCTAATAAACCAAAAAAGTATGGCACGAAAAATTCATTGTCCAAAGTGTGGCGGCACCAATTGCAGCAGCCACAGGAAAGGGTTCAACTGGGGCTTAGGTTGCTTAGGTTTCCTATTCCTCAACATTTTAGGTTTGCTGTTAGGATGGATTGGCAGCCGCAAACGAGTGTGCTATTGTCACGATTGTGGAATGAACTGGGAAATGTGAGGTGAAGAATCATATTGCCACAGCAGCACAATAAAGAGGGGAGAGAAACGTTATATAAAGTTAAAATAACGATTCATGGCGATGCTGCTGGAAAAAGTTTGGAAGAGAGGCACTCAAGAAGTGACCAAAGCCCTGTTGGCAAACAGATACTATAATTGGTATGTGTTTAGCCGGCGGTTGACTGATACGTTGAGAGAAAAGATTGAGCCCCACTACCCTACTACTTCCTCTTCATTTTTCAGGAAGAACGCTCCTTCGGACAAGAAGACCGTGGTGGCGATGCACAACGGTTGGACAGAAAGCGGAGGTTGGGCCGACCGTTTGAGAGGCATCGTGTCGGCCTATCTTCTCAGCAAGGAAATGGGTTATGACTTCCGCATCCATTTCACTCACCCCTTTCCTCTCACCCTCTTTTTAGAGCCTAACACCTACGATTGGCGCATTGACCCCGATGACTTATACTACACTCAGCCACAAGCCACGCCTGTCTGTTTGGAGATTGGCAGCGAAAGTGTGTGGCAGGTGAAGAAACAAAAGGAATACTTGCACAAAGCCATTGAGCAAGCGCAAGGCGAACAAATCCACATTTACACCAATGCCCTCTTTGCTTATCACGAACTGTTTAGAGAAGCTTTCCATGCGTTGTTCCGACCTACGGTACGCCTGCAGACAGCTATCAATGAACAATCCGAAATTTTAAGCACAAACTACGTAAGTGTTTCAACCCGTTTCATGGGCGTGTTAGGCGACTTTGCGGACACCGTTGTGGTGAGTGCCTTGCCGCCCAAGCAGAAGGAGCAACTCCTGAACGCATGCATGGAACAAATCAGAAAGATTCATAAGACCCACCCCACAAAGAAAGTACTGGTCAATTCCGACAGCACCACTTTCCTGTCTGTGGCGAGCCAGCAACCTTACGTCCACACCGTTCCTGGCACTATTTGTCATTTAGACACTTCTGCGACAGGAGTCGAAACATCAGAAGAGACTTTGTACCAGACTTACGAGAAGACTTTGCTCGACTTCTTCCTCATCGCCCATGCTGAATGCATCTACCGATTGGAAGGCCCCTGGATGCGCCCTTCTGGATTTCCCTACGCAGCATCGCTTGTCGGGGGCAAACCTTTTCATGCCATCGCCTTCACCTTATAAAAACGTCCGATACACGATATGTCAGAGAAGAACACAGAAACATCCTACCGCAGCATAGCCAAAGGAACCGCCATCTTTGGAGGCACACAGATTGTGTCCATGTTGAGCAATCTGGCCAAAGGAAAGTTGTCGGCTCACATCATTGGGGCTTACGGCATGGGCATCTCTTCCCACCTCATGTCCACCTTGATGCCCATACAGGGCTTCTTCACTTTTGGGCTGAACACGTCGGCCGTACAAACCCTTTCGTCCATTACCGACGAAGTGGAACGCAGCCATTATGTGAAGAGTTTCCGCCGCCTCATGCTGGTGCTGGCACTCATGGCAATGATTAGCACAATGGCAAGCTCTTGGTGGTTGAGTCAGCTCACCTTTCACACCCCCGTACATTGGGATTGGTTTGTTCTGCTGGCTGTGGCCATCTTCTTCCTGATTTTAGCATCGGCCGAAACCACCATCTTGCAAAGTTACAGAAAGTTGCGCGAATTAGCTTTTTGCAACCTCGTTTCCCCTTTGGCAGGATTGTTTGTAACAGTACCTTGTTATTGGTTTTGGACTTATGAGGGCATTGCTCCCAGCATTGCCGCAGTGGGGCTCGTAGCCTGGTGCGTGGCCCGTTACTTCACTCAAGGTATTCCCATCCCTTCTGTGCAACTCTCTTGGAAAAACACCTGGCAGCAAAGCAGGGGAATGCTCACCTTGGGGGCATCCATCATGACAAGCAGCGTTTTGGGATCACTCTCCACCTACCTCATCAACACCTACATCGGCAATCACGGCTCAGAAAGCGACATCGGCCTTTACCAAGCAGCCTACAACATCACGCTGCAAAGCACAGGAATGGTGTTTGCCGCTATGGGCACCGACTTCTTCCCCCACCTTTCCTCCTTGGTTCACCAACGGAGACAAGCGCAAAATTTGGTCTGTCAGGAAGGAGAAATCGTCATGCTGCTCATTGTCCCCATCGCCCTCCTTCTCATCACCACCGCGCCGCTCATCATCCGCATCTTGCTTACCAGCGAGTTTGATAGCACCATTTTCTTGCTCCGCTCCATGAGTGTGTGTCTGATTGCACGTGCTGTCTGCTTCCCCTTGGATTACATCTGCATTGCCAAAGGCGACAACACCTATTTCCTCCTGATGGAAGGAATCTGGGCCAACGTGAAAACGGTGGTACTCATTGTCATTGGGTACACGAAGGGAGGTCTTGACGGCATTGGTATCGCACTTTTAGTAGGGGCGGCCATTGAAATCGCTGTCAGCATTTTCTTCAACTGGTGGCGTTACAAAATCACATATTCAACCAGTTTTTATCAACAGGGAGCCATCCTCACCACAGCCCTCCTTTGCTGCTACGCTTTCTCGTTCATCCAATCCCCCCTCCTGGCCTATTCGCTAATGGTTCTCACCACTATATTCGCTGTGTGCTATGCCTATTGCGAAATGGACAAACGCATCGGTATCCGCAACCTTATCCAACAGAAATTCCATGCCCCAAATTAGTGTTCTTGTCTCTGTCTATAATGCGGTGGACACCTTGCCGCAATGCCTTGATTCGCTGCTGCATCAAACCATGAAGGAGCTGCAAATCATCTGCATTGACGACGCTTCAACCGACACGTCACTGCAGCTGCTACAGCGCTACCAGCGGGAGCACCCAGACCTCATAGACATTGTCGCGCTACCAGACAATCATGGACAAGGATATGCACGCAACCAAGGCATCCCCCTTGTGAAAGCCCCCCTCACGGCTTTTCTCGACAGCGACGATTATTTGGCACCCGACGCTTTGGAGCAAGTGCTGCTGACCTTCCAGTCGCATCCTGCTACCGACTGCGTGCTCTTCGACGTGCGTTACCTCTATCCTGATGGTAGAGAGCATGGATACCGAACCCCACCCTTCCAATGCATGAAAGGTTACGATGCTTTTCTGAAAGCCCTGAAATGGGACGTGCACGGATGGTATGTGGCACGCACAAGCCTGTACCAGCAATTTCCTTACGACGACACCTGCCACAGCTATAGCGACGACAACACAACGATGGCGCATTACTTGCATGCCCGAGAGGTGCGTTGTTGTGCCGGCAAATACTACTTCGTGCAGCGCGCCTCCTCCAGCACCCACCAAGCCACAACTCGCCGCTTCGACTGGCTGCGGGCCAACGAGAGCATGCACCGCCAGCTGGTGGAATGGAACATGCCGCACGAGGTGATTGACCTTTATGAGGAGAATCGATGGTATGTGCTCATCGACTGCTTCTGGTTCTACTACCGCAATCGCGCGGCATTCACGGCAGAGCAAAGAAGTTTTTCCCTGCAAAGCCTCCGTCGGGCATGGGAAAGCATTGACACATCCACCTGTTTGCCCGCAAAGATAAAACTGAAACCTGGCTACATGCCCCTCCACCCGTTTTGGAACCTGTTTAAGTGGCAGGAATGGGCACTGTACATAGTCAGAAAACTCAGGCACACCCCTTTTGAACAAACACCTTGACAACGACTATGAAGATATCCATCATCATTCCTATATATAATGCCGAGCAAACCATCCGGCGCTGCATCGAAAGCTTTCTTCACCAGACGTTTAAGGACTTCGAACTCATCTTGGTGAACGATGGCAGCACAGACGGCTCGCTCAGCATCTGCATGGAATATGCCGAGCAGCACCCCTTCATCCACGTAGTGAACAAGTCAAACGGAGGGGTAAGCTCTGCCCGAAACGCCGGGATGGCTGTGGCGCAAGGATACTACCTCACCTTCACCGATGCTGACGATGAAGTCTATCCACACTTTTTGGAGACTTTTGCACAGGGCGAGGCAGGCTACGACCTCTTCATCCAAAGCATTTGGCAGACAGACGGAGGTTCCTCACCAGAGAAAATAGAACTGAATGAGGAAGCGCATGAGGGGGCTGACCGCATGGCACAGATGATATTAGACATCAACCGTAAAGACATCCCCATCTCCGCTTGCACCAGCCGATTCCGCCACAACCTCATCCAACAGCACCAACTGCGTTTTGATGAAAGAATTGCTGTGTGCGAAGACGTGGATTTTGTGTTGCGCTATCTGACACACTGCCAATCGGCCTACACCACCGCTGCGGCTGGCTACCTCTATTACACTCCCGCCTCGTCCAAAATCTACAACGAGGAGAATGCCCTGCGAACCAGTTTGAAGCTCATCCAAGATGCTTATCTGCTGACCAGAAACCACTTGCTCAGAAAAAAGTTCCGCCAATGCTACTTCAACTGGTGCATTGAATCGTTGCTTCTTTATCAGCAGGACAAGGAGGAGGCCGAGCTATTTGCCACCCAATTTGGTACACTTTGCCAGCCTTACCTCAGCGAAGCTGCATGCACGTCCTTCCACCATCGCCTTTTCCGCAAACTCTGTTTCAGTCCTCGCCCACGCGTCGTCCTTTGGGCAGCAAAAACCAGCATGAAATGGTACCGAAGACTGAGAAAGATGAAAGGATTAAAAGATTAAAATACCACCTTTCGGTATTTTTTCCACTCAAATGAACGATTATTTCCAGCAAATTCTGTAATTTTGCATTTCACAAAGCCACAAAGGGAAACATAGAATGAAAATTGTAATACTTGACGCATATACCGTTGATCAGGGCGAATTGTCTTGGGAAGGATTGAACGGATTAGGCTCAGTCGAAGCCTACGAACGAACAACCCCTGAAGAGGTTGTGAACCGATGCAAGGGGGCAGAAATTGTGTTGACCAACAAGGTGGTGCTCAATGCCGAAGTGCTCAACATGCTGCCACGCCTGCAATACATCGGCGTGCTCGCCACTGGCTACAACGTGGTCGATCTTGAAGTGGCCAGCCGCCAAAACATCGTGGTGACCAACATTCCCGCCTATTCCACCGAAAGTGTGGCGCAAATGGTGTTCTGCCACCTGCTCAACATCGTTGGGCGCACCGACCACTATGCCCGTGCCAACCGCAAAGGGAAATGGACCGCCTCGGCCGATTTCTGCTATCTCGACCACAACCTGTTCGAGCTTTACGGAAAGAAGATGGGCATCGTAGGGCTGGGCAACACGGGCATGGCTACAGCCCGAATTGCTTCCGGATTCGGAATGCAAGTGCTTGCCTACACATCGAAAGATGAAGAAAACTTGCCCTACGACATCATGAAGGCCGATCTCGACACCATCTTCCAGCAATGCGACATTGTCTCACTCCACTGCCCCCTGAACGAAGACACTTACCACCTCGTCAACGCTGAGCGACTCGACATGATGAAATCTTCAGCCATCCTCATCAACACCGGCAGAGGTCCTCTGGTGGATGACAACGCTGTGGCAGAGGCACTCAACAACGACCAGCTGGCAGCATTCGGAGCCGACGTGCTCACCACAGAACCTGCTCCGGCCGACAATCCACTGCTCACTGCCAAGAACTCCTTCCTCACCCCCCACATCGCGTGGGCCACTCGCGAAGCAAGGCTGCGCCTCATCAACATCTGCACCGAAAATGTCAGAGCCTATTTGGAAGGCGACCCTATCAATCAGGTAAACCTTTGAGAGAACTAAAAGGTTAAAAGAGTAAAAGATTGAAAATAAAAGAGAAAAGATTAAAAAATTGGGAAATTAATTGTTTTCCTCCGACACCTGTGCCCTCACCCGACTCAGTGTTTCGGGAGTCATCTGAAGGAACGAGGCCACATTGTGCAAGGGGGCACGACGAATAATCTCGGGATTCTCCTTCATTGTGCGGATGTAACGCTCTTTGGCTGTTTCAAAGCGGAGCACATCCGCTTTTTTTTGCGAAATGATGAGCGAACGCTGATAAATCTTGAAAATGAGTTGACATATTTCGAAGGAGTGGCTGGCCAACTGATGCATTTCGTCATACGGAATACCCCACACCACTCCAGGCTCAATCATCGAAGCGATGATTTTAGATGGCTCGTGCAGGAAGAAACTCTCAATGCAAATGACCATATCGCCCTCATGACTGATGTGCTCTGTCACATTCACCCCATTTTTCGTGTAGTGTTGCAACACCATCCCTTTCTCTATATAGTACATGTGGTTGCACACTTCGCCTTCGTCCACCAGTTTGTGCCCTCGCAGCACTTTGTAGGGCACAAGAATGTCGGAAAAAGCACGCAGGACCTCCACACTGAGTGACGTCCCGTAGCTTCGGCATATTTCCCTTGCCAAGTCTTTCTTCTTATCGTTCAGACCCATAGTTCCGTTCTCCAAAAATCAGGCTTCCCACCCTCACCATTGTGCTTCCATGCTTTTGAGCCAAGAGGTAGTCACCACTCATGCCCATGGAGAGTTGATTAAATGTTGCATCGTTGGCAAAGAAACGGTTCTTCATCGTTTCAAACAGCTGATGCACCTGTTCAAACTCGCACTCCACCTGCCTTTCGTCCTCTGTGTTGGTAGCCATCGCCATCAGGCCTGTAATGTGCACGTGCTTCAGTTCGCGCCATTCGTCCTGTTGCAACAATTGCATGGCTTCTTCGGGAGCGAAACCAAATTTTGTCTCTTCTGCTGCCACATGAATTTGCAGAAGCACATCCACCACCCTTCCACACTTCTGAGCCTGTTTGTCTATTTCACGTAGCAACTTCAT
The DNA here is from genome assembly GCA_902789725.1 of uncultured Bacteroidales bacterium. Lineage (GTDB taxonomy): Bacteria > Bacteroidota > Bacteroidia > Bacteroidales > Bacteroidaceae > Minthosoma. Next base: position 39,474 of record CADAPC010000001.1, on the reverse strand, counting down.
GGAATCGACAGAGTGAATCAAGCTCACGAAAGGCACCAGCTGCTTCACCTTATTTGTTTGCAAGTGCCCAATGAAATGCCACTCCACATCCTCGGGCAGCGCTTGCTGCTTTATCAACACTTCCTGCACATGACTTTCGCCAAACATGCGCTGACCTTCATCGTAAGCTTGCCTAAGGGCGGCGATGGGATGGAATTTCGACACGGCAACCAGTTTCACGCCTGGGTTCAGGGTTGCCTTCACCTTTTTCAGATTCTCAGCTATCATCATACTTCGTATTCAGGCTTCTCAGCCTCACCCTCCTTTTTTGTGTGAACAGCATAGCGGATTACATCCATGATTTTCGTTTCTGCCAGCGAAGCAATGCGATAATCCATCAGCGAGCCTTTCATGCCCTTGTCAAAGTTCTCCACCGCCTCGTGGAAAGAGCCTGCCTGCACCAGCATGTTATTGGCAATTTCTTTCTCGGTTTGTGTTTTCTCATCAATGGTAATAAACAAACAGCGCACTTTGTACCATTTGTCGGCCGTGTCGCTGTCGGATGGGAAAATTTCTGCGAACTTCACTCGTTTGATGTCCGTCACGTCCAAGTTTCCACTTGTGTAGGCCTTCACCTCTTCAATGATTCTCGACTCAGCCTCCGTAAAGTTCAGCGCATCCACCAGATAGGTGAACGGTTCTGCTTTCGTTGTGCCATCGTCCTTCATGACGTCCATTTTCACTTTACATTCAAACCAACTGTTGATTTCCATTTTTATTTTTTTCTTTTAATATCGTTTACAAATTCAAGTATCGCAAGCTCATCATACCATTGGCTTCTAGGTCGCTTCGCTCAAAATTATCAAAAATGCCGGGATGGCGTAGCCTTTTGATAATTTTCTTATTCAATTTTCTTATCATTTTGAGGCCGCAGGCCGACCCATGTAGAACAACCGAAACTTGTGTTTACTAATTTATCATGCAAAGTTACGGCATTCTGAAAAAGTTTGCAAGCACTTTGCCTGTTTTGTTCAAAAAACGTGAAACTATCGGATGAAAAGAAGCTCCCGATACTTGGGCAGCGGCCAAGCTTCGTCATCAACAATGGTTTCGAGCTTGTCAACATGGTAACGGATTTCCTCCAACAGCGGAGCCACCGTGTCGTGATAGGCAATGGCTTTCTCACGCTCAGATTCGATGCGGTTGGCCACCTTACGAGCCTCCACCATTTTCTCCACATTCTCTATGATGAAACTTTCGTGGTCCGAAATCTTTTCTATCAAGTGCAGATTTTCGCGCGAAATCTTCTGCGCTTTGTCTGCGGGGAAAATATCCTGCACCTTGTGAACATTGTCGATGAGCATGGACTGATATTTTGTAACCACAGGAATGATGTGGTTGAGACAGAGGTCGCCAAAAATGCGCGACTCTATCTGAATCTTCTTCGTGTAGGTTTCCCACTTTATTTCGTTGCGAGCTTCCAATTCCACACGGGTCATCACGTGGGTTTTCTCAAACATCTTCACTGAGCTATCTTTCAGATAGTTGTCAAAGACAATCGGAGCAGACGTTTCGCAGTCAAGTCCCCGGCGGGCAGCTTCTGCTTTCCATTCATCGCTGTAGCCATTGCCATTGAAGATGATGGGTTTAATGTGCTTGATGTCTTTGCGCAGCACCTTCAGAATGGCCGTCTCTTTGGTTTCGCCTTCCTCGATAAGTTCATCCACTCGTACTTTGAAATCCATGAGTGCTTCGGCAACGGCTGCATTCAGCAAGAGCATAGCAGAAGCGCAATTGGCTTCGCTGCCCACAGCACGGAACTCGAAGCGGTTGCCCGTGAAGGCGAAGGGCGAAGTGCGGTTGCGGTCAGTGTTGTCGATGAGCAGTTCAGGAATGGAGGGCAGGTCCAACTTGAAAGCCTTCTTGTCGGCCATTGAGAGGTTGTTGTCATCAGCCTGCTCCACATGCTCGAGCAAGTCGGTGACGGTCTTTCCCAAGAAGGAAGAGATGATGGCTGGTGGTGCCTCGTTAGCTCCCAGGCGATGGGCATTGGTGGCACTCATGATGGAAGCCTTCAGCAACCCGTTGTGGTCATACACGGCTTTGAGCGTTTCGACAGTGAACGTGACAAAGCGAAGGTTGTCCATCGTGGTTTTTCCTGGTGCATGCAGCAAAATGCCCGTGTCGGTGGAGAGCGACCAGTTGTTGTGTTTGCCCGAACCGTTCACACCCTTGAAGGGCTTCTCGTGCAAGAGGCAACGGAACCCATGCTTGCGCGCCACCCGCTTCATAATGGCCATCATCAGCATGTTGTGGTCAACGGCCAGATTGGTCTCTTCAAAAATGGGAGCCAATTCAAACTGATTGGGTGCCACTTCGTTGTGGCGAGTTTTACACGGAATGCCCAGCATGAGCGCTTGTATCTCAATGTCCTTCATGAACTCTTCCACACGTGCCGGGATGGAACCGAAGTAGTGGTCGTCCATCTGCTGATTCTTGGCAGAGTCGTGCCCCATCAATGTGCGGCCAGTCATCACGAGGTCAGGCCGCGCAGCAAAGAGCGACTCGTCCACCAGGAAATACTCCTGTTCCCAACCAAGATTGGAAATGACTTTCTTCACATCGGGGTAGAAATACTGTGCCACAGCCGTAGCCGCCTTATCAACTGCATGGAGCGATTTTTTCAGAGGCACCTTGTAGTCGAGCGCTTCACCTGTGTAGGAGATGAAAATGGTGGGAATCATGAGCGTGTCGCCAATGATGAAGACGGGCGATGTGGGGTCCCAAGCTGAATAGCCACGCGCTTCAAACGTGGAACGGATGCCTCCCGAGGGGAACGAGCTGGCGTCGGGTTCTTGCTGCACCAGAAGCTTTCCTTCAAACTCCTCCACCATGCCGCCTTTCCAATCGTGCTCCACAAATCCGTCATGCTTCTGAGCCGTGCCCTCGGTGAGTGGCTGGAACCAATGGGTGTAATGGGTCACGCCATTCTCTATGGCCCAGGTTTTTATACCTTGCGCCACAGCATCAGCAATGGCACGATCGAAAGGTGCACCATTGTCGATGACATCACACATCTTATTATATACTTTAGCAGGCAGATATTTGTACATCTTCTGCTTGTTGAAAACATATTTGCCAAAATATTCACTGGGGCGTTCCTTCGGTTGTTCCACATACACAGGGGCACGCTTAAACGCCTCGTCCACAACCTTGAATCTGAGTCTTGCAGCCATAATATTCTTCTCTTTTACTTTTTCGGCTGCAAAGGTAGATAAAAATCTTGTATTTTTAAGTCAGTCAGGACAAAAAAATGTAAACATCATTCATTTAAGTAGGCAAAAAAATAGAATATGAATGATTCATTCATGAGCAGTATTCTCCAGCAAGACGATGTTGATTCTTTCTAATAAGGCCCTCCTTATCATGGAAAAAGGCTCGCTTACACAAGTTTCGGTTGTTCTACATGGGTCGGCCTGCGGCCTCAAAATGATAAGAAAATTGAATAAGAAAATTATCAAAAGGCTACGCCATCCGGGCAGTTCATCTAATTTTTTGAATAAATTTTTGTATAATTTTGAGCGCAGCGACCTGGAAACCAATGGTATGATGAGCTTGCGAAACTTGAACTCGCTTATTATGGAATAAGGTTCGCTTATTGCGGAATAAGGCCCGGTTATTGCGGGGAGGGGGTCTGCCCCCACCTTTTTCCCTTCGACCTACAGAGATGTTGCGCTACTCTATATTGCATTATTGCATTTTCTTTTTTTTTCTGGAACTGGTGGATTGGAAGAAATGTAGGTATAATTATTATAAGTAATTATATTTTAATATATTATATAAATATTTTATACTTTTTTAACACTTTAATTTTTCCTTCAAAACTAAAAAAATGAAATGCAATGCAATATTGCAATATAAAGGTTTGTGCTGATAAAAAAAAAGTTGTAATTTTGCCAATGAATTATAAAAAAAACAAAATGATGGATTATACAAAAATATCAGAAGTACTGATCTACAAGAGAAAAAATGACATTAATGACTTCGGCATCTCTAATCAAGGCACACTGGAACATGAGTTTTACACACGCTTGGTTGCCCGACCATTTTTATATGAAAATGTCGAAAACCTCTACGCGGACTCCCTAATTCCGCACATATTTAATAACGCAGCCTATATCGTCACGCTCATTTGCCTGGCGGAACATCCTGTCCAATATTTGAGACCGTATTACGAAATTACATCGCACAACTTTGGGAGCCCCCTCTGGAGCTACCACATGTTCCCGGCCACGATGGCACTTGTGTATAATTGGTTGAATCATATTGATGCTCTTTCTGCTAACCCTGAATCAGCCATATTGAAGAAAAAAATTTATGACAAATTTGCAGATTGGGATAAAAAAGGATTAGCTGGGGGGAAAAGGGATTTTTACGGACTGATAATCATACCCTCACCGCAAATTTCCAACTTTTGTGCCATTGACTTCAAACCCCGCGAGTTGTCTGACATCTGCAACGATGCCATCGCAGATTCAACCATAGCAGGAGGGTTAGGGTATCTAATTAGCCGGTCGAAAATAGAAGGAAAAGAACTCCTGTTAATAGAAAGAGTGAAACCCATCATACATAGATTAACGAATGGAGGAACCACCTATAATTCCTATGCAGACGTTCTACAGCAGGGTGTTGAATATTTAGAGCGGATTTCAGAAGAAAAAGATACAAAAGAAGAGGAAGCCAGCACCAGTACAGCTGCTGAACAGCGCATCAAAGAGCTGGAGCAGTTGAACAAGAAACTGATGAGTGAAATCCGCCAACTCCAAGCCCACAAGGACCATCACGAGGACTTGCAGCAGGCACAGCCCACCATCGAGCAGCAGAAGGAGGAAATCCAGCAGCTGCAGCTCACCATCGAGGAGAAAGAGCAAGAAATCGCCCATCTCAGCGCCGCCCTGGACGAGAAGCTGGAAGGCATGGAGAAGGGGGCGAGCGGTTACAGCAACAAGGTGCGCATGGCATTTGTGCTCAAAATGATGACGATAAACGGCGCCGACCTGGAGAAAAGAGGCAATAAGGCCAGGGCAGCAGAAGTGCTGCAAGCCATTACGGGCATCACACATAAGGTATGCGAAAATTATTGCAGCCAACTTGACCTGAACCGCGAATCGCACAAAACAGATATCAAAGAATTGAATACTAAATTGGAGACTTTAGGAATGAAAATGAGGCTTTAGGTTGTGAGAAACCCTGTGAGAAATTTCTCACAACCCTGTGAGAAGTTGTGAGAAACAAAAATCTTATCATAATATCAAATATTACCTGTACCTTTGCGGTGGATTTCAGAAATGATTTCCACCTTTTTTTTATTATTTATTACTGTATTTAAATATGACAACAGACACAATCACTTACGTCACCCGACCGAAGACAAAGCCGGACATGACGACAAAGGGAAAACTCAACGAATGGTCCAACGGATACCGCGAGTTCATTCCCGTGGGCACAAAGCCCAGTAACCGCACCATGCTCAGACAACTCGGCGACTCATCCTTCTATCGTACCGAGGGGGAGAAGCAGTCGAGTTGGAGCGTACACCTCAACTGCGACGGCAAGACAGAAGACCCCGTGGCTGAGCTCCTCGCTCAGTTTCTCCACCTGACGGAGGCGCAGCGCAAGCAAATGCCGAAACTACCCGAAGGCAGTGATGGGCGCATGCTGCTGGACAATGGCCAAAATGTGAAAATTTGGCTTGACAGCGAGCGAGGCAAGGTGAGCATCCTGACCGAACTGGACTGCAACAGCAGCATTGAGCGTCAACTTCTGCAGGCACAGAGCCTGATGAGCGTGTGCATAGGCAAAAACCGAGAAACAATTATTAATAGTAACCATCAAGTTAAAGGTATGTTCTAATAATAATACGTTATGGGAAAGAATTGGAGATTTGTTTGGCAGGAGAACCTCTACTGGGCATCCTGCGAGCCATGCACAGCTGACGTTTTCCACCCCTTAGTGCGCAGCGCCCATGTGCATTGGAAAATCAACACAAGACGTGCCATCAGGAAGGCTGTGCGCGAAGGGTTGCCCCTCGACGAGTGGACACGCCGCGACGACTATCAGCGATGGTGCACCAAGCAGTTGGCCAAGCCACGCGCTGGCAAGGATTTTGAGGCGAAACCCACGGCACTGAGGCTGTTGCAGTGGGCCGATGAGCTGAAGGCCTCCCTGCCGGGGTTCATCTTCGGAGTAAATGAATTTGGACTGGTGCCTCGGATGGACAAAGACGGCAACCCTCGCCTCGACGAACAGGGCAATCCAATCATGTATCGCCGCCGCCTTCAGCAGAACATGAAGCATCTGAGCGGTCTGTTCATGAGCGACTACGACCATCTGCCCTTCGACCCTAAGGAACTCTTCTCAAAGACTCAACTCCCCAACTACCCTTGGAAGACCAGGCTGGCTCACATCACCTCGTCGGGCGAGGGACTGCGGTTGGTGAGTGAATGGAATCCTGAAATTGGCGGCAACATCGCCGACCAGCAGTACCTGCAGGCTCAGGAACTCGGAATGCTCAATGTGATGGGCACCACGGGCAAGCATGTGACCGACAATTCATGCATCAACTGCGACAAGTTCTCCTTCTGCCCTCAGCTGGATGACATTCTCTTCATCGACGAAGACAAATTGTTTAACGTTTAAATATTTTCAGCAAAATGCCTATACAAGCAAATTCAGAGAACGTATTCGACCGTCTGTTCGGCGATTCGTACCGTGAAGGCGATAGTCACGCCACCAACTCCGACCACCAACTGCCCAGCAATGCCCCGGCCTCGTTAGAGGGTGGTCTGCCATCAACCCCTGAAGCCGCTGCCAACGGCGACATTGCCCCAAACTCGGCAGCGCTGTTGCCGACGAAGGATGAGGACAATGAGAAGTATCTGTTTTGTGGCTACGACACCACAGACTTTGTGAATGTCATGTATCCTAACGGCCCCAACTGCCGCCACGACGCTGCCCGCGACGTGTTCAACAACCTCATCGTTCTGTACGACGGCAACTGGGACCTTGCGCGCAACAAGCTGCTGACCATCCAGTGGGTGAAAGACCTCATTGCAGAGCGTGGGATGAGCGAGATTGAGCGACTCGTAGAGGGTGGCCGCAAACTTTTCCAGAAACGTGAGAGTGAAAATTTTAACGCCCCACAGCCCTCGAAGGCCATGCGGAAAGCCATCAAGGAGGTGACGGGACGGGACTATTCTGCCCTGAAGCGCCAGCAAAACGGCATCGATTTCGCACAGGCTGCGGATGCCCAAACGGAAATTCTGCGGACACTGGAGAACATCGGGGCTGAGTTCGGCAAACTCATCCCCTACTTCCCCCTGCTGAAGCTGCTCTGCTTCCGTATCAAGCCAAAGTACTTCCCTGCCGCATTCTTCGTCGGCGGCTCCTTCGCCATGACTTTGATGACCCGCTGCTACTACCAATTTTGGCCCAAACCCGGCAAGAAGAACAGGCTCAACAGCTTGGTGATGCTCATCGGTCGCATGGGTGGAATGAAGTCGATGGCGGTCGATCTGGAGGAAATCATGATGGAACCCATCCACAAGTCCGATGCTCCTCAAATAGCTGCCCTGAACGCCAGCAATGCCGAGCGCGAGCAGAACAATGGCGGTGCGAAGAGCAAGAACCCCCGGCCGACGGGCATCTATCGGGCACTCCCGCCAGAGACCAGTACAGCAGCCCTACGCGAGGCCGAAGCCAATGCCCACGAAACCATTGACGGCGAGGAGTACTACCTCCATGTCAGCATCTTCGACAGCGAGTTGCAGAACACCTTGTCGCAGCTTAAAAAAAGCTATTTCGATGCTCTCCAGACTTATTGGCTCAAATCTTTTCACTCTGAGAAGCATGGAGCGTACCTCAAGACATCAAATGCGCCAGTAGGCGAGACACCCGTGCACTTCAATGCCTGCTATACAGGCACGGAGGACGCAGCCAAAGCCATCATCTCGGAGAAGACAATAGTCAACGGACTTATGTCGCGCTTTTCGATAGTGCCCAACGCGGACTCCAATTTCGAAATGCTGGAACCCCTGCCTTACGACGAAGCTGCCCGCAAGCGTGACGCAGAACTGCGCGAATGGTGCTACAAGCTGAACGACTGCAAGGGAGAGATACCCTGCCAACTCATCTCCAAGGCATTGCAGCTATGGACCAAGCACCACATGGACGATGCCCGCGAGGACCACGATCTGGCCCAGGAGGATTTAATAAAGCGTCCCTGCTGGGTTTCTGCGAATAATGCTTTACCCTTCGTTTTGACTCGCCATTGGGATAAAATGGTGCAGGACACGGACGGCAGGTGGAAGTGCGGCCCCGACTTTAAGGTGGACCATAAGGACGTGCGTCTTGCCATTCTCATTGCCAATGCTCAACTCGCATTCCAGGAGCATTTCTGCAAGGCCATCCTTGAAAAGCACTACGACAACCAAGCAGCTGAGCAGTCTTCAAATGTGCGCCATCAGAAGAAGACATGGCTGGGGTATCACCGTCTGCCCAACCCCTTCACCTCCGACGACGTGGATCGTTGCTTTGGTTACGAGGGAAAAATTGGCAGCATCTGCAGCCGCTTGAAACGTTTGCAAGACCAAGGTCTCGTGCAGAAAATAAACAGGGGCGAAGACAAAGGCAAGTACCGCAAGTTGATGTAATATTGCATTATTGCATTGCATTTGTTTTTTTCGCATAAACACTTCATCATAGAAAAGATAGAGAGGGGAGGGAGCAGTCAATCGATGGCTCTCTCGCCTTCTCTTTTATCAGCTGAAAACTATTTAATCATCACTTTAACAAAATAAGTTCAAATTTCTGAAAAATAATTTGAAAAACATTTGGTAGTTTCAGAAAAAAGTCGTACATTTGTACTGTAAATAAGAACAAGCGGGAACGGAGTCACCCGATGCAGTTGACCCCACAATCTGATACCATGAAAAACACATTCTTGACAGGTATGATTGAACTTTATCTTTCCAAGGTGAACGAAACTTCGGACACCGAACAGGCGGGCAAACTCTATGCCCGAGTGAGTTACAAACAGGCTATGAACATCCAGGACATGGCGCACCACATGGCCGAGCACAACACCATCTTTTCCGAGGGCAGCATTTTGGGCGTCATCACCGACTTCGTGAAGTGCGTGCGCGAAATGGTGCTCAGGGGCAACACCGTCAAGCTGGACAACCTCGCCATCTTCAAGGCGACGGTCGAAGCCAACGGCTTGGAGACGCTCTACGATGCCGCTACCGACAAGACGGCCACTGCCTCCATCGGCACGCTGAAGGCTGGCGAGAAGACTGGCCCTGCGGTGAAGGTGATCAAGCTCCTGGCTCAGAGCACGGGCGACTTCACGCGCGAAGAGCTGAAGAAGGACGTGAAGCTGAGCTGGACGGACAAGACCAAGGCCGAAATTGCAGCAGCCAAGGGAGGCAGCACGTCGGGCGGCTCTGACACTCAGAGCAGCTCTGGCACGGGCGGCAACAGCGGCGGCGGATTGCCAACGGGCGGCAACGAGCCCTCTGAGCCTTAAAAGCGGAGGGCGAACACAGGATGGTGGGGAAAGCATCGACTTTCTCCACCATCTGTTTTGTTAGATTGACTACGTCGAGCTCAAAGGTTCGTGAGATTGACTACGTCGAGCTGAAGGTTCGTGAGATTCGTGAGATTGACTACGTCGAGCTAAAGGTTCGTGGTCGAAAAAATAGCATGAAGAGATTCGAGAGATTCGTGAGATTCGTGAGATTCGTGGTCGAAAAAAAATTCGCAAGAAAAACAATCCGCAAATACGTATTAACTCTGCATTTACTTTCATGTTAAGAGCCGAATCCCCCCGAAATTGCATAAAATCTCACATTCGGAAAAGAAAACAAGCGTTCTTTTCTCTCACTTAGCCGAATTTTTCGTACCTTTGCATGATTTTTTTGACAAACAACAAATAGACAATATGGAAAATAGGAGTATTGTATCGATTGCGGATTATGGGAGGGAGAAAATTCAGTATCTGCTAAACATGGCCGCTGAATTTGAGGCGCATCCCAACCGTCAGTTGCTCAAGGGGAAGGTGGTCGCCACCCTCTTTTTCGAGCCCAGCACAAGGACAAGACTGTCTTTTGAAACAGCCGCCAACCGTCTGGGGGCACGTGTGATTGGCTTCACCGACCCCAAGGTGACCAGCTCGTCGAAAGGCGAGACGCTGAAAGACACCATAAAAATGGTGAGCAACTATGCCGACGTGATTGTGATGCGCCACAAGCTGGAAGGAGCGGCGCTCTATGCCAGCGAGGTGACCAACGTGCCCATCATCAATGCCGGCGACGGCTCTAACCTACACCCTTCGCAGACCATGCTCGACCTCTACTCCATCTACAAAACCCAAGGCACGCTGGAGAACCTGAGCATCTACATGGTGGGCGACTTGAAGTATGGGCGCACCGTGCACTCTCTGCTCATGTCGATGCGCAAATACAACCCCACCTTCCATTTCATCGCCCCCAAAGAATTGGAAATGCCCGAGGAGTACAAGCTCTACTGCCAGCAAAACGCCATCAGGTACATTGAGCAGCAGGACTTTACCGAAGACACCATTGCCGATGCCGACATCCTGTACATGACCCGCGTGCAGCGCGAACGGTTCACCGACCTGATGGAGTATGAGCGTGTGAAGGATGCCTACATACTGAAGGCCAACATGCTGGGAAAGTGCAAGGAGAACATGAAGATACTTCACCCGCTGCCAAGAGTGAACGAGATAGAATATGACGTGGACGAATCGAAACACGCCTACTATTTCGAACAGGCTCAAAACGGCTTATACGCTCGCCAAGCACTCATCTGCGACGTGCTGGGCATTACACTTGAGGACATCAAGAACGACAAAACAATGATTGACTGAACATGGAAAAGCAACAAAAACTGGTCGCTGCACTTGAAAACGGCTCAGTGATCGACCACATACCCACAGACAAACTTTTCGCCGTGGCTCAACTTTTGCAACTGGAACTCTGCACCGAGCCTGTGCTCATTGGCAACAATCTGGAGAGCCAGGTGATGGGCAAAAAGGGCATCATCAAAATTGCCGGCAAGTTCTTCACGGAAGCAGAAATCAGCAAGCTGGCCGTCCTCTGCCCCAACATCCGCCTGACCGTCATTCGCAATTATGAAGTGGCGGAGAAACGCGAAGTGACTCTGCCCGAAGAACTGACCAACATTGTCAAGTGCGCCAACCCTGTGTGCATTACCAATAACGAGCCCATGAAGACCGTCTTCTATCGCAAAGACATGGAGACACTGAAATGCCGCTACTGCGGAAAGGAACAGAAACTGAAAGACATCAAACTAAAATGAAATTTACAGAACGAGCAAAGCTGAACCTCGCCGACGTGAACAAGGAGGTTCTGGAAGAGTGGAAAGCAGAAGATTTGTTCCACAAAAGCATTGAGGAGCGCGAAGGCTGTCCTCAATTCATCTTTTTTGAAGGACCCCCATCAGCCAATGGGCATCCTGGCATACACCATGTGATGGGACGCACCATCAAGGACATTTTCCTCCGATACAAAACCATGCAGGGCTTCCAGGTGAAGCGCAAGGCTGGCTGGGACACGCACGGACTGCCCGTGGAGCTTTCGGTGGAGAAATCGCTCGGCATCACGAAGGAGGACATCGGCAAGAAAATCAGCGTGGATGACTACAACAACGCATGTCGCAAGAACGTGATGATGTACACCAACGAGTGGACGGAACTGACCGACAAAATGGGTTATTGGGTAGATTTGGAACACCCCTACATCACCTACGACAACAAGTATATAGAATCGCTCTGGTACCTGCTGAAGCAGCTCTACCAGAAGGGATTGCTCTACAAGGGCTACACCATTCAGCCCTACTCGCCCGCAGCCGGCACAGGCCTTTCGTCGCACGAACTGAACCAGCCAGGTTGCTACCGCGATGTGAAGGACACAACGGTTACGGCTCAGTTCCGTGTGAACACGCCAGCCGAATATGCAAAGTTCGGCTTCCCCGCATCCACCCCTGTCTATATCCTTGCATGGACAACCACTCCCTGGACACTCCCATCCAACACAGCCCTCTGCGTGGGCCCCAAGATTGACTACGTGGCGCTGAAAGGCAAAAACCCCTACAGCGGCGAAGAAGCCATCTACATCATGGCCGAGGCGCGTGTGCCAGCCTATTTCCCTGCTGAGAAGGAAGAGGACGGCAAGGAGAAAACGCCCGAAATCATCTGGCGAGGCAAGGGCACTGACCTCGTAGGCTTGCACTACGAGCAGCTGATGCCTTGGGTGAAACCTTGCGCTGTAGAGAACGACCAGATTGTGGTGAAGGCAGACGAGGCTTTCCGCGTCATCCCCGGCGACTATGTAACCACCGAGGACGGTACGGGCATCGTACACATTGCACCCACCTTTGGTGCCGACGATGCCAAAGTGGCAAAGGACGCAGGCATCCCTTCACTCTTTGTCATCGACAAGGCGGGCGACACCCGTCCGATGGTGGACTTCACCGGCAAATACTTCTTAAAGGATGACATGAACGACGAGTTCGTAAACATTTGTGTAAATGATAGTTACTGGAAACACAGTGGCGACTATGTAAAGAACGCTTACGACCCCAAATACAATCAGGGAGGCAAGTACGACGAGAAAGCCGCCAACAAGGACATGGACTTGAATGTGGTGCTGTGTGTGGAGATGAAGGAGGCGGGAACGGCATTCAAAATTGAGAAGCACGTACACAACTACCCCCATTGCTGGCGCACGGACAAACCTGTCCTCTACTACCCTCTCGACTCGTGGTTCATCAAATCAACAGCGAAGAAAGACCGCATGTTTGAACTGAACAAAACCATTCAGTGGAAACCAGAAAGCACCGGGACGGGACGTTTCGGCAAATGGCTGGAGAACTTGAACGACTGGAACCTTTCGCGCTCACGCTACTGGGGCACTCCGCTACCCATCTGGCGCAATCGCGACACACGCGAAGAGGTGTGCTTAGGCAGCGTGGAAGAACTCTACAACGAGATAGAGAAGGCTGTTGCCGCAGGTGTGATGACATCCAACCCACTGAAGGACAAAGGCTTTGTGCCTGGCGACATGAGTCAGGAGAACTACGACAAGATTGATTTGCACCGCCCCTACGTGGACGACATCAAGTTGGTGTCGGCCCAAGGCAATGTGCTCACCCGCGAACTCGACCTCATCGACGTGTGGTTCGACTCCGGAGCCATGCCTTACGCTCAGGTGCACTACCCCTTCGAGAACAAAGACTTGATTGACAAGGGCATAGCCTACCCCGCCGACTTCATTGCTGAAGGTGTGGACCAAACACGCGGCTGGTTCTTCACCCTGCATGCCATCGCCACCATGGTGTTCGACTCGGTGGCTTACAAGGCTGTGATTTCCAACGGCCTTGTGCTCGACAAGAACGGCATCAAGATGTCGAAACGTTTGGGAAATGTCATCAACCCCTTCGACTGCATCGGCACATACGGAGCAGACGCTGTGCGTTGGTACATGATTACAAACTCATCGCCTTGGGACAACCTTGCCTTCGACCCCGAAGGCGTGAAGGAAGTGACCAGCCAATTCTTCATCAAACTGCAGCAAGCCTACTCGTTCTTCACCATGTATGCCAACGTAGATGGCTTCGACTACAAGGAAGCTGACCTGGCTTACGACGAACGTCCTGACTTTGACCGCTGGCTGCTCTCTGAACTGAACACGCTGGTGAAGAACGTGAAGACATACCTTGATGACTACGACCCCACCCCCGCAGGCCGACTCATCCAGTCGTTCGTCATCGACAACCTCTCCAACTGGTACATTCGTCTGAACAAGCCACGCTTCTGGGGCGGCAAAATGACAGCCGACAAACTCTCAGCTTATCAGACACTCTACACCTGCCTCGACACGTTGAGCCGCCTGATTGCTCCCGTGGCACCATTCTATGCCGACCAGCTCTTCCGCGACCTGAATGCAGTGACGGGCAAGGACAAGAATGCGAGCGTACACCTCGCCCAGTTCCCCACCTGCAACGAAGCATTCATCGACTCCGAACTGGAAGCCGCTATGGAGGATGCCATGAAAGTGACTTCCATGGGGCTTTCTATCCGCAAGAAAGTGAAGATTCCTGTGATTCAGGCTCTGCAAGCCATCGCCATTCCCGACACCGACGCCCAGTTCAGCGCACACATTGAGCGCATGAAGGACATCATCATGAAAGAGGTGAATGTGAAGGAGCTGCAGCTGATGGACGGCAAAATGCTGGTGAAGAACGTGAAGTGCAACTTCCGCGTGATGGGCAAGAAGTTTGGCAAGATGATGAAGGCCGTGAGTGGTGCTGTGGCCGAAATGACGCAAGCTCAGATTGCCGAGCTCGAAGCTAACGGGCAGGTGACACTGCAAGCCGATGGACAGGATGCCGTGATAGAACTGGCAGATGTGGACATCATGTCGCAGGACATCCCCGGATGGAGCGTAGCAAACGAAGGCACCACCACGGTGGCTCTCGACATCACCATCACCCCTGCTTTGACGAACGAGGGCAACAGCCGCAAAATCATCAAGCAGATCCAGGGTCTCCGCAAGTCGCAAGGCTTTGAGATTACCGACCGCATCCGTGTGGTCATCACCAAGACGCCCGAAACCCAAGCGGTGTTTGATTCCTTCAAAGACAACATTGCCGCTCAGGTGCTGGCCAACTCCATCGAATTGGGCAACCCTGAAGGCACAGCGATTGATTTCGACACCTTCAAAGCTGTCATCACCGTAGAGAAAGACTGACGCATGATGTCCAGAAAAAACAAATACATCCTTTCCATCATCCTTTTCATGACCGTTCTTGTCATTGACCAAATCATCAAGGTCAATGTCAAGACGGGCATGTATCTTGGCGAACGCATCGAAATCACCTCATGGTTCAGCCTTGTGTTTGTTGAAAACAACGGCATGGCCTTCGGCTGGGAACTGTGGGGGGGAAAGCTCCTGCTCACCCTCTTCCGCTTGATAGCCGTAGGCTTCATCGGATGGTTTATCTACAGCGAGATAAATAAAAGGAGGCCAACAGGTTACATCGTTTGCCTAACACTCATTGCAGCAGGTGCGGCTGGCAACATTATCGACTGCCTGTTCTACGGACTCATCTTCAACAATCCCCCCTACCCACAAGTGGCCGAACTACAGCCCTGGGGGGCGGGTTATGGCGAGTTCCTGTATGGAAGAGTGGTTGACATGTTCTACTTCCCCTTGATTGAGTGGGACATGCCCACCTGGATGCCTTTCTACCCGGGAGAACATTGCATCTTCTTCTCCCCCATCTTCAACTTTGCCGATGCAGCCATTTCGTGCGGCATTATTGCGCTACTGCTATTCTATCGTAAAATCATCAACCAATATCAGCTGAAGAGCGTGGGTGCAAAAACGGCAACTCAAAAAGAAGACAGCGGAAACGATGGAGGCCAAAGCAAAGAGGCCGAAAACGTAAGCAGTGAACGGTCGTAAAAAGAAATCACAAAAAGTCGGAACATTGTTCATGAAGAGATTCTCACCCCTCATCATTTTACTCATATTATCCATCGTAGCTTGCGAGAAACGCCCCCAAGGGGTGATGTCGAGTGGCAAGATGGAAGATGTCCTGTATGACTATCACCTCGTGCAGGGCATGATTGACCAGTTGCCAAGCGATGAGCGCATAGAAAAGGGGGAGGACTACATCAATGCTGTGTTTGAGAAACACGGCATCACCCAAGCAGAATTCGACTCATCTGTTGTGTATTACAACCGTCATGCCAAAGATTTGCACAAAATGTATGAGAACCTCAAAAGCCGCTACACAGCAATGAACGAAGAGCTGCAGTTGATAAACGGCAATAACGATATGTTGGCTGTATTCTCAACGGGCGGCGACACGACTAACTTATGGAATTCTGCCAAATTATTAGTGTTGCGCAACAAGGGCTTGCTCAACACCGAAAGCTTCACCATTCATGCCGACACCTCCTTCCGACATCACGACCTGTTCATCTTGACCCTCACGCCGCTCTTCATGCGAGAGTCGCATGACAACTTCGACATCAGCCTCAACATTGGCTTGAGCATCACCTATGCCAACGGCAAGCAAATAGGCATTCATCGTGTCGTCAACACAAACGGCATTCAACAATTCACGCTCAAGGCTGAAGACGACGAGGACATCAAGAGCATCAGAGGCTTTTTCTACTATCATGGAAAAAAGACCACACACAACATCTGCATCATCGACGATATTTCCCTGGTGAGAATGCACGAGAAAGAACCTGAAGTGGTGGAGAAAAAAGACAGCGTGGACACAGACTCCATCAAGACAGACACGCTCCCTGTGCCTGTTGAGAAACGCCTGACGCCTGAGGAACTTCGCCAAATGAACAAATCAGGCCAACAAATTCAGATTCAGGCAGCTCCTTCTGTTCGCACCCCTAACAGCATTGGGCCGCGAAGGAGAAAAAGAAAATAGTGAAAAGGTTATTCATGAGGCGAGTAGCAGCATCCATCGTTTACATCAATGAAAAAGAGTTCCACAATCATGTCGTAGAACTCTTGAATCATCAAGTGACCAACCACTATCCGTTAGAAGGTGAGCAGCCCATGACAGAGTGGCTGGGTGGCACCATTATTGTGCACGAGCAAGAAGCTTTTCACAGCCGCAAAGTCTTATCGTCTGCGGAACTCAGCACAGACGATGGCTGTGGCTATGGCTACATTGAGCGACTCTGACGTTTGGCGACCTTGAGGATAGTTGGGAATGTAGAGCCTTTCAGTCACAAAAGCCTCCACATCTTTCGACACACCTTTTCCCTCATTCCCCATCACAATCACCCCCCGATTCTCCAAATCCTTCTCATAGATGTTTTCCCCGTCCAAGAAAGTGCCATACACAGGAGTGCTTTGTTGCAACCCATGCAAAAGTTGGGGCAAATCCACATAGTGAACCTGCACGTGCGCAATTCCCCCCATGGTGGCCTGCACCGTTTTGGGATTGTAGATGTCGGCACAGCTTTTGGAACAAAAAACATGCTCAATGCCAAACCAATCCGCCAAACGAACAATCGTGCCCAAATTGCCCGGATTCTGCACATCGTCCAAAGCCAAACACAATTGCCGTTCGGCCACCTCATTCACATCCACCTCATACACCGGCTGCTTGAACACCGCCAGCACCTGCTGCGGATTATCCTGAAAACTTACTCGCCGCAGTTCATCCTCCGTCACCTGGTCCACCTCCACACTTTGCCTCTTCACCCCAAGCCATGATGCATGAGCCGAGAGCCATTCAGCAGTAGCCGCCAGATAGGTGCATTCAAACACACCCATCAAGTCGCCCACCAGTTTATGCCCCTCTGCCACAAAGACACCTTCTGCCCTGCGAAATTTCTTCATCTCCAAGGAACGCACATACTTTATCTTATTCTTGCTAATCATAATTGGCTAATTTCGAGGCAAAGTTACAAAGAAAAGAAGTATGGGACACAAGAAATGGAGATTTTTTCGTACCTTTGCAGCCAAATTGTACACTTTCTGATGAAGTTCAGCCCCACACATATCATCCTTCTACTCTTCATCACTCTCTGCATAGGAGTGGCATCATGCTCTGTGGACCGCTACATTCCCGATGGTAAACACATGCTGACAGGAGTGGCAGTGACCTGCGATGACGAAGAAGTGATGAAGACCTACATGCTGGGAGACTATGTGACCCAGCAGACCAATTCGAAGTGGTTCGGAGCCAGAGTGCCGCTGAAAATATACATGCTCTCTGGCACAGACACCACCAAGCGCTCATGCCGATTCTGGCGAAAACTGGGCGAGGCACCTGTGCTGTACGACAGCGTGAAATCGGAACGCACCATGAGCGACATCGAGAAGGTGCTGAACAACGCTGGCTACATGAAAGCAGAGGTGGAAGAGTTCAGGCTGGAAAAAGGGAAGAAACTAAAACTCCTCTACCGCGTGCACCCTAAGGAGCGATACACCATCCGTAACATCTACCGCCTGGTGGAAGACAATGGACTGCGCCATCTGCTCACAGTGGAAGACACGGCCAACTCCCTGCTGAAGAAAGGTTACCCCTTCGAAGTGACTGCTCTGAATGGGGAGCGTAACCGAATAGCCTCCAACTTGAGAAACAACGGATACTACAAGTTCACCAAGGAAGATGTGCGGTTCAGTGCCGACACAGCGCGCAATTCGACAGAGGTGGACGTGGTGATGAGCGTGAAACTTCACCAAGAAGATGGACGGACAGAAGCCACAGAACACAAGCAATACTCCATCGGAAAGGTTAAATTCCTGATGGATGTGAAGAACGGCAACCAGACAACAGACAGCGTCCATTACAAAGGCTACAGTTTTCTATCGCAAGACAAGCCACACTTCCGTAAACGGCTGCTTATCAGCCACTCAATGGTCAGGCCCGGTGAACTGTTCAACGACATCTATTTTCGTCGCACCTACACCAACTACACCCGCCTCTCGGCCATATCCTTTTCCAACATCAATCTGGTTGAACGCCCTGGAACCGACACACTCGACTGCAACATCATTGTCAACCACGCCAAGCCCCACTCGTTCGGGTTCGATGTCGAAGCCACCAACTCGGCCGGCGACTTGGGTGCAGCCCTCTCCACCTCCTATCAGAACAAGAACCTTTTCCGGGGTTCAGAGTCCTTCATGTTCAAAATACGCGGCGCCTACGAAGCCATCACCGGACTGGAAGGCTACGACGGCAACAACTATGTGGAGTTAGGAGCCGAAACCACGTTGGGCTTTCCAGCCTTCCTGCTACCCTACGTCAAGCGCGAGTGGGGCACCCAGCACAACGCATCGTCAGAAATTTCCCTCCAATACAACATGCAGAACCGCCCAGAGTTCCAACGCCGCGTACTCACTGCCGCATGGCGCTACCGCTGGAGCAGCCTCAACCAGCATGTGCAGCACCGCTACGACCTGCTCGAGGTGAACTACGTCTATATGCCCTGGATTTCCCGCACTTTCAGGGAACAGTACCTCGACTCCTTGGGCAAGACAAATGCCATCCTGAAATATAACTACGAGAACCTGCTCATCACCAAGATGGGCTACACCTACTCCTACAACTCTTTAGGTGCTCGCGAACAAACTTATGGGAAGAATGCTTACACCATCCGATTCAACATCGAAACCTCAGGCAATGTGCTCAATGCCTTCACCCGCTTCACCAATGGCGAAAAGAACAGCGAGGGGCAATATACTTTCTGCAACATCGCCTTCGCACAATATATTCGAGGCGACTTTGACTATTCAAAGAGCATCCGCATCGACAAGAACAACTCTGTAGCCTTCCACGGCACAGTGGGCATCGCCTACCCCTACGGTAACTCCAACCAACTACCCTTCGAAAAGCGATACTTCGCCGGAGGTGCCAATAGTGTGAGGGGATGGTCGGTGCGCTCATTAGGTCCTGGAGCCTACAACGGCAAGGATAAAGGCATCAACTTCCTCAATCAGTCGGGCGACATCAAACTCGACCTCAGCCTCGAATACCGCACCCAACTCTTCTGGAAGTTCAGCGCAGCCGCCTTTGTCGATGCCGGAAACATATGGACCATCCGCAAATACAAAGACCAGCCTGGGGGCGAATTTCGTTTCAACAAATTCTTCAAGCAAATTGCCGTAGCTTACGGCATAGGCCTGCGCATGGATGCCAACTTTTTCATCGTCCGTTTCGACGCTGGCATGAAAGCCATCGACCCCGCCTACACAGGACGCGACCACTACCCCATCACCCACCACAGTTTCGACCGCGATTTCGCCTTCCATTTCGCCGTAGGTTTGCCTTTCTAACCAGAGGCTTCCTCTCAAAAACAAAGCCTACACAGAAGTTTTCCAGTTTCTTTTGCAACTAATCAAAAAAAATGTGCTAACTTTGCAAAAGAAATCATGTAACACATACTTTTATTATGTACAGGACACATACAAATGGAGAATTGAGACTCTCCGATGAAGGCAAGCAGGTGACGCTTGCCGGATGGGTGCAGCGCACAAGAAAGATGGGGGCGCTGACGTTTGTTGATTTGCGCGACCGATACGGCATCACACAGTTGGTGTTTAACGAAGAAACTAATGCAGAGTTGTGCGAGCGGGCGAACAAGTTAGGAAGAGAATTTGTTATTCAGGCAACAGGTACGGTGGCAGAACGCTACAGTAAGAACAAGAACCTTCCAACGGGCGACATTGAAATTGAAGTGAGCGAACTGAAGGTACTGAACGAGTCTGTAACCCCTCCATTCACCATCGAGGACCAGTCGGACGGCGGTGATGACCTGCGCATGAAATACCGCTATTTGGACTTGCGCCGCAATGCCGTAAGGAAAAACCTGGAACTTCGCCACAAGTTCTGCATTGCTGTCAGGAACTACCTCTCTAACCTTGGATTCTTGGAGGTGGAGACCCCCATGCTCATAGGCTCCACACCCGAAGGAGCACGCGACTTCATCGTGCCATCGCGCATGAACCCAGGTCAATTCTACGCTTTGCCACAGTCGCCTCAAACCCTAAAGCAACTGCT
Organism: uncultured Bacteroidales bacterium; assembly: GCA_902789725.1. GTDB lineage: Bacteria > Bacteroidota > Bacteroidia > Bacteroidales > Bacteroidaceae > Minthosoma. Next base: position 18,846 of record CADAPC010000001.1, on the reverse strand, counting down.
CATGGTGGCAGGCTTCGACCGCTACTTCCAAATTGTAAAGTGCTTCCGCGATGAAGACCTGCGTGCCGACCGCCAGCCAGAGTTCACTCAGATTGACTGCGAAATGTCGTTTGTCACTCAGGAGGACATTATTCAGACTTTTGAGGGAATGGCCAAGCACCTCTTCAAGGAGCTGCGAGGTGTGGATCTGAACGGTCCTTTCCTCCGTCTGCCCTGGATAGAATGCATGAAGCGTTTCGGCAGCGACAAGCCCGACATGCGCTTCGGTATGGAATTTGTGGAACTGGACGACGTGCTGAAGAAAGGCACCTTTGCCGTGTTCGACCAAGCGGCCTACATAGGCGGCATTTGCGCTCCTGGCTGTGCATCTTACACAAGGAAAGATATTGATAAACTCACCGAATGGGTGAAGCGCCCACAAATTGGAGCCAAAGGCATGGTATATGCCCGCGTGCAGGAAGACGGCAGCGTGAAATCGTCGGTAGATAAATTCTACACGCAAGACGATTTGCTGGTCCTCAAAGAAAAGATGCAGGCCAATCCAGGCGACCTCATCCTCATCCTGAGCGGCGACGACGCCATGAAGACCCGCAAGCAACTCTGCGAGTTGCGTTTGGAGATGGGCGAGCGTCTTGGACTGAGAGACAAGAACAAGTTCGCCCTGCTGTGGGTGACAGAATTTCCCATGTTCGAGTGGAGCGATGAAGAGCAGCGCCTCATGGCCATGCACCACCCTTTCACCCACCCTATGGACGAAGACATCCACTTGCTCGACACAGACCCCGCAGCCGTGCGTGCCGATGCTTACGATATGGTGTGCAACGGCATCGAAGTGGGCGGCGGTTCCATCCGTATTCACGACCCCAAGCTGCAAGCCAAGATGTTTGAGATTTTGGGCTTCACACCAGAAAAAGCACAGGAGCAGTTTGGCTTCCTGATGAACGCCTTCAAGTATGGAGCCCCCCCCCACGGAGGTCTTGCCTACGGACTCGACCGCTGGGTGAGCATATTTGCCGGTCTCGACTCCATCCGCGACTGCATCGCCTTCCCCAAGAACAATAGCGGACGCGACGTGATGCTCGACGCACCCTCGTTTGTGGATCAGAAACAACTCGACGAAGATTTCATCTCCATCAATTTGCCAACCACAGAACAGCAGAGTTGATTTTTTCGTTGACATTATGCCATTAACATTTTTCAGTCTCGGCAGCGGAAGTTGCGGAAACTGCTATTACCTTGCGACAGAGTCTGACGCCATCATCATCGATTGTGGCGTCAGTCTGCGCCGTTTCAAGAAATACATGCTTGAATACGGAATGAAGACAGGCAAAGTGAAAGCAGTTCTCATCACCCACGACCACGCCGACCACATCAAGGCAGCAGGGAAAATCAGCAATGAGTACTCCCTGCCCGTCTATGCCACCCACCAAGTGCACGAAGGCATGGACAAAAACTGGCAAGCATCGGTGAAGATTCCTGTGGAAAATCGCCACAACGTCGGCTTGAACGAACCTTTCCAGGTTGGCAGTTTCCGCATCACGGCATTCCCCATTCCTCATGACGCTACAGAAAATGTGGGCTACTACATCGAAGTGGGCAACTACCGCCTCTCCATCATGACCGATGTGGGAGAGGTGACCGAAGAGGTGAAGACTTACATCAGCAAAAGCACTCACCTCATTCTCGAAGCGAACTACGACGAAGAGATGCTCTGGCATGGCCGCTACCCCCAAATGCTGAAAGAAAGAATCAGCAGCGGACACGGTCACCTCTCAAACAAAAAGTCGGCCATAGCGCTGGCAGAGAACTTCTGCGAAGGACTCAGAAACGTATGGCTCTGCCACCTGAGCGAAGAAAACAACCACCCCGAATTGGCAAGGAAAACTTTCGAGACCGTCCTTCGCAGCTACGGCATTGTGGCAGGGGTTGATTTCACACTCGATGTGCTGCGGCGCAAGATTCCAACAGGCCCATTCTTGCTGCAAGAAAGTGACAAAATGGAAGATTAACACCCTCCTCTGAGCCTTCATTTCTTAATAAAAACAAATTTGATGACGGATTTTCAAGAAAAAATTCGTAACTTTGCATAAATTCTCCTACACGATCGGGAAGGCGTAATTCGACCTTTTGAAGTAGCGAGGGGTAAGGCAACCCCACAGGTTAGGCCAAGCCACATCAAAATCGCAAAACATGAAAGCAAAGAAAGTACTATTTATCACAACAGAAATTGAGCCCTTTGTGACAGAAAACCCACACTCACTGAAGGGGCGCATTCTGCCGCAGTCCATTCAGGAACTCGGGCACGAAATTAGAACATTCTCTCCCAAATGGGGCAGCATCAACGAACGCCGCAATCAACTGCATGAGGTGATTCGTCTTTCGGGCATGAACCTGATTATCGACGAAACCGACCATCCCCTCATCATCAAGGTGGCTTCCCTGTCCTCCGCAAAAATGCAAATCTATTTCATCGACAATGATGACTACTTCATGAAGCGTGGAATCTTGCTCGACAAAGATGGCGAAGAATACACCGACAACAACGAGCGCGCCATTTTCTACGCACGCGGCGTGCTCGAAACCGTGAAGAAACTTGGCTGGACCCCCGATGTCATCCACTGCTATGGGTGGGCAGCAGCCTTGGCACCTTTCTACATCAAGCAAGCCTACTACGACGAACCCTCCTTCCGCAACTCGAAAGTGGTGATGGAAGTTTCGCCCAAAGAGTTTGAGCGCGACCTCGGACCTGAAAACATCAAGTTAGCAGAATATAAAGATGCCCACTACACCGACCTCCTGGATATTTGTGAAAAGAAATACGGACACACCGAACTTGAAAAGCTTGGTGTGAAATTTGCCGATGGAGTCATCCTTGAAAGCAAGGACGTAGATCCCTCCATCATCCAATATGCCCAATCTTTAGGTCGCCCAATACTCGGTCCCATTGAAGGAGACTCGTTCAAGGAGGCCTACAGCCAATTCTACGATACCCTATTCCCCGAAAAATCATGAAGCTAAAACATCTATTAGCATTGGTCGTAGCACTCGTAGCGCTCGCATCATGCGATGATGATACAGCTACACTGGGTGTCAACATGATGCCCACCGCCGACCTTCTTGTCAAGACTTACAAGCAATATGACGTGGCGACTGAATCTTACGCCGTTGGCGACTCGGTTCTGGCCCGTACCAGCCGGTCCTATTTTGGACGTTTCACCGATCCCGAAACTGGCACCACCATCAAGAGCGACTTTCTTGCACAGTTCCACTGCGATGAAGGCTATTCCCTGCCCGACTCCATCGAAGGGGATTCCTGCATTCAGTTCGACCTGCGCCTCTTCATCGAAAACTTCGTGGGCGACTCCCTCACTTCCTTCAAACTGAGTGTCTATGAGTTGAACGAACAACTCGATCCTAATTCCGACTACTACACCAACATCGACCCAGAGAAGTATTACGACCCCAGTGCTGAGCCAATTGCCACAAAATGGTTCACCATCAGCGACCGCACCATCAGCGACACAACCCGATGGTCTAAAAACTACAACAACAACATTCGTGTCAGCCTGCCCCCAAGCTTAGGCACACGCATTATTCAAGACTACCGCCAGCACCCCGAACATTTCCTGAATACCTCCACCTGGCTGCACAGCGGCAATCCTTGCAGCAAAGGATTGTATTTCAAACTGGAACACGGAGATGGAGCAATGGCCTATATCAACCTCATTCAGCTGAACTTCCTTTTCCGCTATTACGATGAGGATTACGCTAAAGACACCATCGGAGTCAGTTCCCTTGCTGCCACCGATGCAGTGGTGGAAGCCACACACTTTGAGAACTCCAATCTTCAGAAATTGCTCGATGACACTCACAGCACTTACTTGAAAAGTCCTGCTGGCATTTTCACCTTAGCCACCATCCCAGCCAATCAGATTGACGAGAATGATACGATTAACTCCGCCAAGCTTACGCTGACACGCTATAACGACCAGGTGCAGAACTCCTTCAAGCTCAACATTCCTGAAACTATTCTGTTGGTTCGTCTGGATGACTATCTGAATGGTTTCTTTGAGAACTACAAGGTCAACGACAGCAAGGAGTCCTACCTTGCCACTTTCGACAGCAGTAAAAACTGCTACGTTTTCAACAACATAGCCCGTCTGCTCACTCGCATGAGGAAAGAGAAGAGCCAAGGGAACCTCTCCCCCAACTGGAACAAAATACTCTTCATTCCTGTGGAATGCACTAAAGACACCAATGGCAACATTGTGAAGCTCAACCACGACTTTAGCATGAGCAGTGCCCGTCTTGTGGGCGGCACAGGCAATCCCATCCAACTGGAAATCATCTACACAAGTTTCCACTAAGGAATTACCAACTAACCTTTGCAATTGCGTTAGGAACAAGGGATTTTTAGAAACACAACTCAAGTCAGTAAACCTTGCTTCAGCTCTTGAAGTGCTGGCGGCTTAGACAGTTGTTTCCTACTCATGGAGCGTTCTACACAAGCGAAGCACGAATTTGTTCAATAAGGGGAATCAGAACTTTCTTGATGACCTTATCGTTCAGTTGGTGTTCACCATCAAAGCGAGTGAGGTGGTCGGCAAGGTAATTCTTCTTGAATAGCGACTCAGCATTGGTGACCGATGTGTCGTGCAATCCTACGAGACACCAGCAAGTCTCTTTCTGTGCAGGAGTGATGTTCTTGAACTGCTGACGCTCCATCTGGTTATGGTGCTGAATGATTTCTTTTGTAATTCGGAAGGTTTTGGCTCCGTCATAACGACCATTGAAGAAGGGGTGCTCACCCGTCTTCAGCACTTTGGACATCGTGGACATGGTGAAAGCAGGGTTCACCAAAATGCGCCGATAGTCGCGCATCTGCTGAGCATACATTCCGCCCATGCTGGTGCCAATGATGAGGTCGGGCTGTTCTGTTTGGCAAAGTTCTGTCAGGTAAGGGAGTGCCTCCACTGGGTCGATGGGTATGTCGGGTGCAATGACCTGATCGGCCGACAATTCTCTTTGTAGTATCTGCACGGTTCCACTTGCATGAGAGGAACCAAATCCGTGGAAATAAATAATCTTCATCGTAGTATTATTTTTTCGACTGTTGTTTGAGAGTTTGAAAAACAGAGAGTAATCCGCAGGAAATGAGCGAATTAATTCTTCTTCAGATATATTTCGTGGTCAATATTTCGTGGAAGTTCCTCTTTGTAATGAGTCACCATAATCATGGTCTTGTTCTTTCGCTTACAGAAGACTTCGATTACATCTTTCACCAACCGACGGTTCTTCAGGTCAAGCCCATGCAGAGGTTCGTCGAGGATGAGGAGCGAAGGGTCTTTGACAAATGCACGTGCCAGCAAAACAAGTCGTTGCTCTCCGCTGCTCAGTTTCAGAAAAGTCGTGTCGGCATATTGCCGAATGCCAAACACATCCATCCAGAACTCACAAACCGCCCGCTGTTCAGGTGTGGCTTTCTTGTACAATCCTGACGTACTGTTCAGTCCGCTGGCCACAATCTCTATGGCAGGAACGTCCCTCATGTATGCTCTGTGCATTTCTGGCGAGATGTAGCCAATATGTTTTTTGATGTCCCAGATGCTTTCGCCCTTGCCCCGTTGATGGCCAAAAAGGACAATGTCGTTAGCATAACTCTGCGGATTGTCGGCACACACAATGCTCAGGAGCGTAGATTTTCCTGCCCCGTTCTCACCACTCAATGCCCAATGTTCACCATTCATCACGGTGAAGCTCAAATCCTTCAGAATGGTGCGTTCGCCATAACGGATGTTCACCTTTCGGAAATCAATGACTTGTTCTGTTCCTGGAGCAACACTTGTGTTGACATCGGCCGTATATGGCAAGTCAAGGATAGCTTTTTCTTTCGCTTCGGAAAGCATGCGCGAGGGTACTGGCACTTGGGTCGCTTTCCATTCCTGCAGCGTCATCTTCTTCCCCACCTTCAAGTCTTTCACAGGCACCACATGAGTGATGAAATCTGGAATATCGTCTGTCTTTGAGAGCACGAGCACCACAGCCACATTGGTTTCTTTAGCCAATAAGGTAAGAAACTCGTTCAATTGCTGGCGTGCGTTAACGTCGAGACCAATGAAAGGATTATCCATGATGAGCACCCGCGGATTAGTCATGAGAGCTTTGGTGAGTTGAAATTTTCTTAATTCGCCACTGCTCAGTAAGATGATGTGCTTGTCCAGAAGCTGCTCCAGATGAAAGATTTCAAACAGATGCTTTCTCACTTTCTCCAATTCTGCATGCATAGCGGCTTTGTCAGCAGCTTCTTGTGCCAATCGAGCTTGCTCTTGCTCTGGTGTCTCCTCACGAACACGAAACTTGTCATAACAGGTTTGACGAGTAAGTCCCTCCTCCGCAATACGGAACGACTCAGCCAAAAGGTCTTTCACCAAGGGAGTTTCCTCTATATCGTTCTGGTTCCACCGCTGCTGATAGTAATACACACCCTCAGTAGTGCCGTACGAGTCGCGGAAGGTGAGGTATTTCAGGTTGTCGCTCACCATGCGTGCCTTACTGGGAGAGAAGTCGTACCTCACCTCATGCATAGGCATTAAGGCGCACTTGCCCGTCAAGACATCCACAAGACGGCTCTTTCCACTCCCATTGTCACCCACAATGGCCAATTGCTCGCCAGCGAGAAGCTCAAAGTCAATGGGAGCATTCATTTTGTAGAGAGGATGGCGCACCACTCCACCTTTTATTTCAATAATTTTTTGCATAATAATAATCCCTTTTCATTTTGCAAAGTTACGAGAAAATATGGAGAGAACAGCAATAAATAGGGTCAAAATGGCCGTTTTACTTCCTTTGAAACAACTCTATCCTCAAAAAACAACAAAAGTGGCACCCTTTATTCCAAGAAATGCATTAACTTTGTGACCAAAAACCAAAACCATCAACACATGAATCTGAAAAAAAACCTCTGCATGACATTGCTGCTCGCCCTCACAGCAACAACAGCAACAGCACAAGTCTATCTCGATCCACAAGCTCCCATCGAGGAGAGAATCAAGGATGCCATTAGTCGAATGACAACCCACGAAAAGATTCAGTTGCTCCACGCTCAAAGCAAGTTCACCAGCGCAGGGGTGCCCCGTTTGGGCATCCGCCAGCTCAACATGGATGATGGTCCCCACGGAGTGCGCGAGGAACTGGAGTGGAACACGTGGAGTCCTGCCCGATGGACAAACGACTACATCGTTGCCTTCCCTTCCCTCACCTGTCTTGCTTCCACATGGAACCGCACCCTCTCCACTGCCTATGGCGATGCAGTTAGCGAAGAGTTTGCCTTTCGTGGCAAAGACATCATGCTTGGGCCTGGCGTCAACATCCAGCGCACACCTCTGAACGGACGTGCCTTTGAGTACATGGGTGAAGACCCCTTCTTAGCCGGAGAAATGGTGGTGCCCTACATCAAAGCCGCACAAGCGAATGGGGTGGCTTGCTGCCTGAAACACTTTGTGTTGAACGACCAAGAGACCGACCGTTTTGCCGTCAATGTCAACGTGTCGGAGCGAGCCATGCACGAGATTTATCTTGCCCCTTTCAAGAAAGCCGTGGAACAGGCACACGTCTATACCATCATGGGGTCCTACAATATGTGGAAAGGAGTCCATTGCTGCCATAACGACGAACTGCTCAACGGCATTCTGAAACGCGGCTGGAAGTGGGACGGAGCCCTCATCAGCGACTGGGGTGGCACCACCAACACGATGGAAGCAGCCAATGGAGGATTGGACATTGAAATGGGCACCTATACCGATGGAAAACTGAAGGAAAGTGAATTCGGCTACGATGACTACTATTTGGCCAAACCCTTCGAAAAGCTGATTGAAGAAGGTGTGATTCCTATGTCGGTGCTGGACGAGAAAGCCAGCCGTGTGTTGCGTGTCATCTTCCGCACAGCTATGAATCCGAATAAAGTCATAGGTTCACAATGTTCCGAAGCTCACTACGACGTGTGCCGACAGATTGGCGAAGAAGGCATTGTGCTCTTGAAGAATGAGAAGAACATTCTCCCCCTCGATGCCAACAAATATGGGCGCATCCTCGTGGTGGGAGAAAATGCCACTCGCTCACTCACTAAAGGTGGTGGATCTTCCGAACTGAAGGCACTCAGAGACACGTCGCCACTCGAAGCACTCCAAGCCGCATACGGTGACAAGATTGTCTATGCCCAAGGCTACTACTCCGGGCGTGCCATCTACGACCAGGTGGACACGATTGACCCTGCAAAGCAGGCGAGCCTGAAAGCCGAAGCACTGGAAAAGGCCAAAACAGCCGACCTCATCATTTTTGTGGGCGGATTGAACAAAAACCGCCGGCAGGATTGCGAAAACGGCGACCGTGAAAGTTACGACCTCTCCTTTGGACAAAACGAGCTGATTGCCGAACTGACTAAAGTGCAGAAAAACACCATCGTGGTGATGTTTGGTGGCAACCCCTACTCCATGCCTTGGCTCAGTCAAGTGCAAGCACTTGCACATTGCTGGTATTTGGGCAGCGAAGCAGGCACAGCACTTGTGAACGTGCTCAGCGGAAAGGTGAACCCCAGCGGAAAGCTGCCAGTCACTTTCGCAGCCAAATATGAAGATTATCCATACGTGAAATTTGGAGCCGAAGCCTATCCAGGCGTGAACAAACAGGTCTATTACAAGGAGGACATTTTTGTGGGCTACCGCCATTTCTCCACAAACCACGTAAAACCGCTCTTCCCCTTCGGCTTTGGTCTCAGCTACACCACTTTCGCCTATGGCAAGCCCTCCATCTCATCCAACGGCAAGGAGGTGATGATTAACCTTTCTGTCACCAACACAGGCAAAGTGGCTGGGAAAGAAGTGGTGCAGATTTATAGTACAGCTCCTCAGAGCCATCTTCCACGTCCCGACAAAGAACTCAAAGGGTTTGCAAAGACCCGGCTGCTCCAACCCGGAGAGAGCGAAACGCTCAACATCGTCATCCCTCGGGACGAGCTTAAATACTACAACGAATCCACCCACACATGGCAACTCGCCACTGGTGCCTACACCTTCCATGTGGGAGCCAATGTGAACGACATACGTGGCAAAGCCAATCTCACCATTGAAAATTGATGAACAAAACACTTTCCATATTGACCCTCTTCCTCTGTCTTTCATTCACAGGCTTCGCACAAGAGAACATCTGTTTCTCCCCACGCATCAAAACCATGCAAGTGAAAGTGAATGGCGAATGGGGCACACCCTCCGTCATGCTGCTCAGTGCTGGACATTACGTGGAAATCAGTTTTGACGATTTGCAGGCCAGCTATCAACGCTACACCTACACCATCACCCATTGCAATGCCGACTGGAGCCAAAGCGACCTGTTGGTGAACGAATACATGACAGGCTTCAGCCGGCAGCGGATAGACGATTACGAACCTGCCATCGGCACAGAGATGCACTACCAGCACTACAAGTTGTTGCTGCCTAATGAAGACACCCAGCTTTTAGTGTCGGGCAACTACCGCATCAACATCTTCAAAGACAACGAAGAAGAACCCATTGCCCAGGCTTGCTTCTCCATCATCGAGCCGCGTGTAGGAGTGAATATGGAAGTGACCACCAATACCGACATCGACACCTACGACCGCCACCAGCAAGTAAGCTTCTCGGTCAACTACAGCGGCTACAAAGTGAGCAACCCTGTGAGCGACTTCAAGTACATCGTCAAGCAAAATCGCCGTTGGGACACCCATGTAGAGAATCTCAGCCCCACACAAATGCAAGTGAATAAGCTCATCTTCAACCACAACCGTTCACTTATTTTCCCAGCTGGCAACGAATATCGACGCATGGAAATTCTGGATGAGTATGTGCCCACCATGCATGTAGAAAGTATGGAATATGTGGATGAATACTATCATGCCACCATCATGACTGACGAGCAGCGTACCATGTACCTTTTCGACAAGGACCAGAATGGACGCTTCTATGTGCGCAATGCCGACAACGAGGACAACGACACAGAGAGCGACTATTTCCTCACACACTTCACCCTCCAAATGCCCAAAGTGCCAGGAGGAGAAGTGTATCTGTTTGGCGACCTGACCAACAACCGAGTGGACGAAGCATACAAAATGGAGTACAACTTGATTGACCACCAGTACGAACTCATCACCCCTCTGAAACAAGGTTCATACAACTACATGTACCTGTTCCAGAGAGAGGGAGAGACCATCGGGGTGACCGAACCCTGCGAAGGAGATTTCCATCAGACGGAGAACGAGTATGAAGTGTATGTATATCATCGTCCCTTCGGAACAAGGTACGATAAGTTAATTGGCTTTCAAAAATATAACTATCCAGAATGAAACAATTGCTTTTCATCTTACTCTTCGCACTACCCTGCTACGGCAACTCGCAAAGCCTGCAAAGCCGACTCACCGATTGGGTAGCCAACTATAGCCGCAGCGATGCCAACATCAAACCCTCCACGGTGGTGTCGTGCGACATCGACAGCGAGAACCAAAGCATCCGCATCGTCCTGGGAGGCGGATTCCCCGAACAGCACTTCACTCCAGAGGTTGTGGACAAAATCTATCACGACGTGCGGCAGTTCGTTCCCGCCTCTCAACGCAACTACGACCTCAGCATTGAGGCCGACGGACGTCCCATCGAAGAGCTGGTGCCCAATTTCTTCCGCAAAGACAAGAAAGACCGCATGCGCCTGTTGGGCAACATGGAGAAGACAGAACCATGGGTGAAAAACATCTCACGTCCTTACACAGCCAAAGAGGGGTTGGAAGGACACCACATCGCCCTTTGGCAGAGTCATGGACGCTACTACAAGGCAGACAAGGACGGCTGGTACTGGCAACGTCCACGCCTGTTCTGCACCACCGAAGACCTCTTCTCCCAAACCTTCGTCGTGCCCTTCATCATCCCCATGTTGGAACATGCGGGCGCAGTGGTGTTCACCCCCCGCGAGCGCGACTATCAGTTCCACGAAGTGATTGTCGATAACGACATGCCACATCGCAACGGCACCTACCTCGAATCTTTCCGTCGCAAACAGAAAAGTCTGAAATGGCAAACCACAGAACGACCAGGGTTCGCACACTACAAGCAAATCTACGAATCGTGCGATTCACCCTTCACCGATGGTAGCGCACGCTATGTACCCACCGTCTCGTCGCTCAAGGACGAAGGACTGGCCAAATGGATGCCCAACATTCCAGCCGACGGACACTATGCCGTGTATGTGGCCTACCAATCATACCCCAATTCTGTGCCCGATGCCACCTATACCGTTTACCACAAGGGAGGCATGACCGAGCTGAAAGTGAATCAGCAAATCGGAGGCGGCACATGGGTGTATCTTGGCACCTACGAGTTCGAGAAAGGAGAACACGACTTCGGTATGGTGGCACTTTCCAACTACAGCCACCACAAAGGCATCATCACCGCCGATGCCGTCCGCTTTGGAGGAGGCATGGGTAACATCGTGCCCGAAGGACATCACGGCAGCGTACATCCTTCAGGCCTTCCACGTTGGGCAGAGGCTGCAAAATACAGTGTGCAGTGGTACGGATTCCCCTATCGCCTCCACACCGAACCCTTTGGCGAGAACGACTACAACAACGACATCAACGCTCGTTCCGCAGCGGTAAACCACCTCTCTGGAGGTTCAGCCACCAATAGCACGCGCACCACAGGCTTGGGAGTGCCGCTCGACCTCTCCGTAGCCTTCCACACCGATGCTGGAGTGAAAACCGACGATGCTTTCGTGGGGTCGCTCAGCATCTACATGACCGACCACAACAATGGAGAGACAGGAGCAGGACTGGACCGCTACGTCTCGCGCGACCTCTCCAGCATGTTCCTGACCAATCTCTACACCGACCTGCGCAAATACCATTGGCAAGTGCGCCAACTCTGGAACCGCAACTACGGCGAAGCACGCGCACCCTTAGTGCCCGCCTGCATCCTCGAAATGCTCTCTCACCAGAACTTTGCCGACATGCGCATGGCCTACGACCCCCACTTCAAGTTCGACCTCTCACGCTCCATTTACAAAACCATCGTGAAGTACATTGCCACACTTTATCAGCGCGACTATGTCATCCAACCACTCCCCGTCGAGAACTTCGCCATTACGTTGAACGAGAAAAAGCACACCGCCACCCTTACATGGACACCCGTCAACGACCCGCTTGAGCCTACGGCCAAACCCAAAGAATACATCATCTACACCCGTCGTGGACACCAAGGCTTCGACAACGGCATCGTAGTCAAAAGCACAAGCCACACACTTGAGCTGAACCCCGACGAAGTCTATTCTTTCAAAATAGCGGCACTGAACGAAGGTGGAGAGAGTTTCCCCTCCGAAGTGCTCTCCTGTGGCATTTCCTCCCGAAACAAGGGCACCGTGCTCATTGTCAACGCCTTCACCCGCCTGGAAGGGCCTAAAGTCATTGACACGGCAACGCAGGCAGGCTTCGACCTCGATGCTGACCCTGGTGTACCTTACGGAGCCTACGCTGGTTTCTGCGGAAGACAACGATACTTCGACCGCGCAAAGGCTGGCAGCGAAGCCAGCGATGGATTAGGCATGAGCGGAGACGAGCTGGAAGGACAAATCGTGATGGGCAACACCTTCGATTATACCGCCATTCACGGCCGAGCCATCATGCTCAGCGGCACCCACTCCTTCACCTCCTGCAGCGAAGGAGCTCTGCTGAACGGCAAACTCCAACTCTCCGACTATCCCATTGCCGATTTCATCTATGGCGTGCAAACACGGTTCAACAGCCGCACCAACAGTATGGTGGAGCAATATTTCAACCAAGGAGGGAAAGTGCTGCTGAGTGCCGCCAATGCTGGCTGCCCGGCCATTGGTGGAAGCGTGACAGGAAATGTATTCTCAAAATCCTTGAAAACGCTAAACGGCTGCGGCCTCACCTTCGACATCTATCGCGAGATGAACCCTGACAGCTATTGCGTGCCCTCACCTTCCATTCTCTCACCTTCAGGCAACGCTTTCGCCATCCTCACCTACGCCGACGGCACCTACGCAGCCATAGCACAACCCCAGCGGTTCGTCCGCTTAGGATTCCCACTCGAAAGCATTACCGATCGGCATAAACTCAATGCACTCACACGTGCATTCCTCACGTTCCTCGAATAAAAGCCACATCAACCACCCACAACCAGTGGCATCGCCACCCCAAACAACAAAAACTATGTATCAAATCCAAGCCAACCACTCAGGCACTCGCTTCATCGACGTATCTGAAACCCACCTCCAAACCATCCACAAATACGCCCTGTTTACAGGGTTAGTTCCCTCCAATGGCATTGTCACCGAAACCACGCTCGAAACCCTCAAGCACAATGTCAAGTCCATCATTCTCAACAATGCCATCGACGACAACAGAGACCTCTGCGACCTCTGCTTCAATGTCCTTTACCACAACAACATGAAAGTCTTTGCCCTCAAAGAACTCATCATGCTCTACATTGGATGGCAAGACAACCAAAAGGAACCTCAATCAGCAACTCTTTAAACTTTTAATTCTTCATCTTCCATGACTTGGCTCCCAACTACTAAGAAAGAAGTCGAACGCCTCGGCTGGGATTATCTCGATGTCATCATCTTTGCAGCCGATGCCTACGTCGATCACCCCTCTTTCGGAATGGCCGTCATCGGTCGCATACTCGAGGCAGAGGGACTTCATGTAGCCATCGTTCCACAACCCGACTGGCACGGCGACTACCGCGACTTCAAGAAGTTGGGGCGTCCACGTCTCTTCTTCGGCATTTCCCCTGGGGCAATGGATTCGATGGTGAATAAATACACCGCCAACAAACGTCTGCGCTCTGAAGATGCCTACTCGCCCGATGGACGTCACGATCTCCGTCCAGAGTACCCTACCATCGTCTATTCACGCATTCTCAAGGAACTCTATCCCGATGTGCCCGTCGTGCTGGGAGGCATCGAGGCCAGCCTACGCCGACTCACACATTACGACTACTGGCAAGACCGCCTCTTGCCCACCATTCTCATCCCCTCAGGTGCCGACCTCCTTATCTATGGCATGGGCGAGAAGCCTATGGTCTCGCTGGCCCAACTCTTGGTGGAGCAAGACTGCGAAATCGATGTGAAACTGTTCAGAAACCTCATGGCAAGGTTTCCCCAAAAACAGACTGTTTCCCTGCTGAAAAAAAAAGAAATTCCAGGAGGCATACGTCCCGATGACATTCTCCTGCACAGCCACGAAGAGTGCCTTCGAAACAAAAAAGCACAAGCCGAAAACTTCCGTCACATAGAGGAAGAGTCCAACAAATATGCCGCCCAGCGCATCATTCAAGAGGTGGACGGACACTATGCTGTGGTCAATCCGCCCTACCAACCCCTCACACAGGACGAGCTGGACCACTCCTTCGACCTTCCCTACACCCGCCTTCCCCATCCTAAATACAAAGGCAAACGGATTCCCGCCTACGACATGATTAAGTTCTCCGTCTGCCTCCACCGTGGCTGTTTTGGCGGTTGCGCATTCTGCACCATTTCAGCCCATCAAGGGAAATTCATCACTTCGCGCAGCAAGGAGAGCATCCTGAAGGAAGTGCAAGCCATTGCCCAGCTGCCTGATTTCAAGGGCTACCTAAGCGACCTCGGGGGGCCATCGGCCAACATGTATGCCATGCATGGGAAGGATCTCGACCTTTGCCACAAATGCAAGCGACCGTCTTGCATCCATCCCAACATCTGCAAGAACCTCAACACCGACCACTCCCAACTTCTCGACATCTACCATGCAGTCGATGCCCTACCCCTCATCAAGAAGAGTTTCATCGGTTCGGGTGTGCGCTACGATTTGCTGCTTCACGACACAGGCGATCAACGCATCAATCGCACCAACCAAAAATATACAGAGGAACTCATCGTCAAACACGTCAGCGGTCGCTTGAAGGTAGCTCCTGAACACACCTCCGACCGCGTGCTCAACCTTATGCGCAAACCCTCGTTCCAACTCTTCTACGATTTCAAGCGCATCTTCGACAACATCAACCAACGCAAGAACCTGCGACAGCAAATCATTCCCTACTTCATCAGTTCCCACCCTGGCTGCACCGCTGAAGACATGGCTGAACTGGCTGTCCTGACCAAAGACCTGAACTTCCAGCTTGAGCAGGTGCAAGATTTCACACCTACCCCCATGACGGTTTCTACTGAGACATGGTACACAGGCATTCACCCTTACACCTTAGAACCCATTTTCTCAGCCAAGACTCCACACGAAAAACTTGCCCAGCGACAATTCTTCTTCTGGTACAAACAGAGCGAGCGCCAAAACATCATCCGCGAACTGCGAAAGATGCAGCGAGCCGACCTCATCAACAAATTGTTTGGAGGGAAAAGATAGTTGAGAGTTTATTGTTGAGAGTTCATTGTTGAGAGTTTCCGTTCTCTCCACAACTGCCAGGAGTTCACCAAGTTGTGCCAAACGGAATAGAAACCACCTGCCAATGCTGTCACAGGATTCATAAATGTGTAGCCCATCCAGATAGCAAACACCGTGTTTTTCTGCCCCAAGCTTTGTGTGCCAGCCACAGCCTCCCCATGTTTACGTCCAATCAACCTGCCGAAAACAAACTGCAGCAGACAGCACACAAGCGAAGCGACGGCAATGCCTATTATTGTGCCTACCCCCTCATGACTATGCACAATCACCTTCACTGTCACAGCAATGGCTAACGAGAGCGACACAGCCCACAGGTTGAAAGCCAAATTGGGCTGTCTCAAAATGAACGCATGAAAGCTGGGAAACAGATGGCGCACCAACCAAGCGGACACCAACGGCATAATGAGCAAGGGAAACACCTTACCAAGAATGAGGAGAAAGGACGTTTCAAAATCCATGCCCGGCAAGGGGCTTTCGTGCAGAAACGATACCACAGCTGGCACCAATAGCGAAACTGCCAGATTGATGAGGCACGTGTAGCTGACCACAGCACTGGCATTGCCGTGCAATCGGGTGGTCACCACAGCAGCCGCCGTAGCCGTAGGGCAAATCATGCAAATCATGGCACTCTCCACCACCACCCTGCCTGGCAACTCAGGAAGCAAAATAATCGCCGCCCCCATCAGCACATAACTCAACGCTTGAATGGCCAGCATTTTCAGCATCCAAGCCCTGGGCTTCAGTTCCCGCATCCGCACCCGACAAAAACTCACAAACAACATGCAAAAGAGCAAAGCTGGCTGAACATAGCTGACAACCCTGTTGACCAAAGCATGCGTTCCGTCTAACATGGGGATGTTGACATAAACAAAATAAGCCAACACACCCACAGCCATAGAGATTGGCAACATCCAATTTTTCAAAAAAGCAATGACACGCATGGAGAGAATTAAGAATTAAGAGTTAAGAGTTCCAAAACGTCAAAAATCTTGCAAAATTACGCATTATTCCTGAAAAAGTCGTAACTTTGCCTAAAGAAACAAAAGAGCATGAAACAAAAAAGTCACATTCTCGTTCCCACAGGCCTCCACGAAGTGCTCCTTCACGCTTGCTGTGCGCCTTGCTCCTCCGCCATTGTTGAGTGGATGCTCCAGCACGACATTCGTCCCACCATCTTCTATTTCAACCCCAACATCTTTCCGCTTGAAGAATACGACATCCGCAAGAACGAAAGCAAACGACATGCTGAAACACTTGGCATCCGTTGGATAGATGGCGACTACGACCACGCAGCTTGGCTCGCCCAAATCAGGGGGCTTGAACAGGAGCCTGAGCGGGGATCTCGCTGCCTGCAATGTTTCCGCATCCGTCTCACAGCCACCGCCCTCCAGGCGCGGCAGCTGGGTATCACCCATTTCGCCACCACCCTCGCCTCCTCTCGTTGGAAGAATCTGGAGCAAATCAACCAGGCCGGACTTGCAGCCCAGAAAGCCGTGCAGGGCACTTCCTTCTGGCCGCAAAATTGGCGCAAGGACGGACTACAGGAACGTCGCAACCAGCTCCTCCACGAATACCACTTCTACAACCAGCAATACTGCGGATGCGAGTTTAGCATGCCTCAACCTACTTTGTGATTTCATTCCACCCCATCCTCAATGCTGAACGAAACATTCTGTCATGACGCACGATGTCTTGCAAAACTCCCATTCGGATGCTACGCAATTGCAACGCTTCGCTGCTACTTAATTATAACCTTCTTGCCATCATTGATATATATGCCACGCTGCGTAGGCTTGCCGCTTAGTTTTTCTACCATCAATGGCGTACCGCCATCTTTAAGTGAAACTATTTTTGTTCACTTACTTATAGTTTTTACATATATCATATATAGCCCATAAAAATTTCGACAAAGTTCGTTAAAAAAATATGAAAACGACAAGAAACGGATGAAAAAACGGCGTATTTTCACGATACAAGGATGCCATGTAGTGTTTTTTGTGTAATTTTGCACAATAAAAGATAGAAGAACTATGCATACAAGACAAGAGAAGATGGAAGCGTTTGGGCGTTTGCTCGACGTGATGGACGACCTGCGCGAGAAGTGTCCGTGGGACAGAAAACAGACAAATGAGTCGCTCCGTCCCAATACCATTGAGGAGACTTACGAATTGTGCGATGCGCTCCTGAAAAACGATGAGCTGAACATCTGCAAAGAATTAGGCGACGTGCTGCTGCACATTGTGTTCTATTCGAAGATTGGCGAGGAGAAGGGAGCTTTTGATGTGGCAGACGTGTGCCACAAACTTTGCGATAAGCTCATCTTCCGCCATCCGCATGTGTATGGCGACGTGGTGGCGAACACGGCTGGCGAGGTGGTGCAGACGTGGGAGCAGATAAAGACGAAGGAGAAGGGGGGGAACAAGACGGTGCTCTCGGGCGTACCCGATGCCCTACCCTCGCTCATTAAGGCTTACCGCATCCAGGACAAGGCTCGCAACGTAGGCTTCGACTGGAAGGAACGGCGCGATGTGTGGAAGAAGGTGAAGGAGGAAATTTCGGAGTTTGAACAAGCCCAAGCGCTTGACGATGCTCTCCATGCGGATGAAACGGCATCCCAAGCGGAGAAAGCTGCCGCCAAGCAGCAAGCCACCGAGGAGTTTGGCGATGTGATGTTCTCGCTCATCAATGCTGCCCGGCTTTATAAGATTAACCCGGACAATGCGCTGGAGTACACAAACCAGAAGTTTATCTTCCGCTTCAACTATGTGGAGGCGAAGGCTAAAGAAAAAGGTTTGGCCTTGAAAGACTTGTCCTTGGAACAAATGGACGCATGGTGGGAGGAGGCGAAAAAAGTGAAGAGCGAAGAGTGAAAAGTGAAAAATCTAAGTTACTTGCTATTCGGATAGTTTCCCACGCAGAAATCATACGGTGCTGACTGACTGCGATTTATGATTTAAACCGTACAAATGAACTTTGGGAAATGGAATTTCGCGAGGTTCTCGCCCCTTTAGCCCATCGGCAGGTCTTCACTGGACTCGCTCTTCACTCAGAAGAGTATCATCATCTGTTCTGCACGTATGCGGTACAAAGATAGCTAAAAATTACCAGATGCAACATATTTTTGGCAAAAAAAGTTGTTGGTATCGAAAATAATTCCTATCATTGCACAGTCACTATAAAATGAGATAGAGATATGCCAGAAGTATTTAGATTCTTTGGATTCTCCTTCTTCTTTTACAGTAAGGAGCATGAGCCTGTTCACGTTGAAGGGAACGGTAGCATGGCTAAGTTCGTATGGAACGGAAGTGAGTTCACATTGCTTGTAAAGGAGAAGATAAAGGCAAATGACCTGAAGAAGATTAAGGCGGTCATCGATG